>QQNF01000072.1 GCA_003402705.1 Verrucomicrobiota bacterium
AACTCCGGACGCTCTCCGCCCGCCGCCACCCATCCCTCACTTCGGCAGCATCCCCAGATACTTCTGCCAGCCCGCCTCCACCGCCTTCTCCTTCTCCGGCACCTGCGGAGCCAACGCCGCCAGCTCCTTGCGCGCCTCATCCAGCCGCGCCGTCTCCGTCGCCAGCTGCTTCTCCAGCTTCGCCAGTTCCTCCGCCGCGGGCGCAGGCACCGCCGCCTTCTTCTCACCAATCGCCTTCAGGCTCGCCTCCAGCGCCGGAATCTCGGCCTGCAGATCCGCCACCTTCTCCTTCATCGCCGCCGTCTCGTCCCGCAGCGCAATCACTAGCTGATTCTCCCGCTGCGCCTGCCAATACTGCAATGCCCGCTTCGGCCCCGCCGCCGCCGCCACCGCCGCATCCAATCCCGGCTTCGCCGCCACCACCGCCTTCTCAGCCTCCACCACCGCCGCCTGCTGCTTCACCAGCTCCGCATTCATCACATCCAGCTTCCCCTTCAGCGCCGCCACCCCGTCCGTCTGCTGCTTCAACGCAGCCTGCGCCGCCGCCAGCCCCGCATCGGTCTGCGCCACCGCCGCCGCCAACCCCTTCTGCCGCGCCCCGATCACCGCCTTCGTCATCGCATCCAGCGACGCCTCAGCCGCCGCCGCCCGCTCCATCGATTCCTTCAACTCACCCGCCGCTCCCGCAGGCAACGCCGCCGCCGGAACCACCGCCGCACCCGCCTCCGCCGCTCGCTTCGCCACCGCCTCGCCCTCCACCGCCAATCCCTTCTTCGCTTCCGTCAGTTTCGCCACCTCCGCCGTCGCCCCCTCAACCGCCTTCGTTCCCGCCTCCATCATCGCCGTCGTCTCCTCAATCGCCTTCGTCGCCGCCTCCACCACCGCCACCGCATCCGCCTTCACCTTCTCCACCAACGCATAATCCGCCGCCGCCTTCTCCGCCGCCGCCGCCAGCCCGCCCATCTCCTTCGTCACCTGCTCAATCCGCATCTCGATCGACGGAGGATTGTACAGCACAAATCCTAGCGCATCCCCATCCTTCGCCGCATCCCATACCTTGACCTCCCCGTTCCACGCCCCCGTCACCACCGTCTTCCCTTCCTGCGTGAACACCGTCCGCAGCACCATCTGCCCCGCCGACGGCACCCAATCCCTAGCCTGCGCCCCGTTCGCATCCCAGATCCTAGCATGACCGTCGCGCCCGCCCGACACCATCCGCCCGTCCGGCGCAAAATGCAGCGCCAGCACCCCGCCATGACTCGCCTGCTTCTTCACCTGCGTCCCATTCACCATCTCCCACCAGATCCAGTTCCCATCCTCACTCCCAGACGCCACCAGATTGCTGTCCCCGCGCCACGCCAGCGCCCCCACCATCTTCTCATGCCCCTTCAGATTGTAAAACTCCCCGCCCGTCTCCGTCTCCCACACATACAACCCGCCATTCCGGTCCCCCGTCGCCAGCAGCACACCGTCAGGACTGAACGCCACCGCCGTCAGCCAGTCCGTGTGCTTCTTGATCTCCTTCCGCAACGCCCCGCTCGCCGTGTCGTAAATCTTCACCCGCTTCTCCCGCGACCCAATCGCAATCTTGCTATAGTCCGGCGTGATGTCCGCCGCCGCAATCGAATCAAATTCCTCCCCTAGCGTGATCACCCGCTTCCCCGTCTTCACATCCCACACCGCCACCGTCCCCTTCTTCCCGCCAATCCCACCGCTCGCCAGCACCAGCGCCCCATTCCGCGTGAACGTCACGTTCTCCGGAAATCCTCCCTCCGGAAACGCCAGCACGCCTAGCAGTTCCCGAGTCTCCGAATGATACAGCAGCACCTGCTTCGGAGCCGCCAGCGCCAGCAGCGGTGCCCACGGACTGTGCGCCATCGCCGTCACCGCATTCGCCCGCACCGGCGTCACCACCGGCTGCAGACTCAAATGCTCAGGCATCGCCGCAGGCCCGTCCGGCTTCCCAGCCGTTCCACCCGCACTCATCGCAAACTCCGCCTTCTTCTTCGCCTTCGCAGACGACGCCGCCGTCTCCAGCACCCCGCCCGCAATCCACTTCGCAATCACCTCCGCCTCCGCCGCCGGAATCTTGTCACTCTTCGGCGGCATGAACGGCTCCGCACTGTGCACCACCACCTGAAACAACTTGCTCGCCTGCGCATCCCCAGGCTCAATGCTCACCCCGCCACTCCCCCCGGCCATCGTCGCCATAAACGTACTCAAATCCAGCCCGCCCTTCTTCTTGTCCGCATTGTGACAATTCAAACACCGGTTCTCCAGAATCGGCCGCACATGGTCCTGATACGTCACCTTCTCCTGACCAGAAACCACGCCAATCCCGGCAGCTGAAAGCAGTACTGTATATCGAATCGTCGGTGTCATGGGCATTGAGGCAGCAGCAAAGCAATTCTCACCCTCCCCGGAACGGCCCGCAACCGATTCGCTTTTCACCTTTCCACTCCCCCAATCCCCCCTCCCCCCCTTCACCTCCCCTCCGGAATCTGCAGCCCCGCCTGATCCCGCAGCAGGCTCACCAGCGTCTCCACCTCCACCGTCACCGGCTCCTCCCCCAGCACCGCCGCATCCAGCTTCCGCGCCCGCAACCGATCCAGCTGCGCCCGCGGCGGCAACTCAAACAGACTCACCTGCGTCCCCGCATGACGCTGCCGGAACTCCCGCACCGCCGGAGCCACCAAGTCATCCAGAAACACCGGCAGAAACCCCAGCCGCATCGTCAGCCGCGCCGCCCCAAACCGCTCCCTAACCTGCTGCACCGCCGTCTCCGCATCACACAACAACTGCCTCGCCCGCGGCAGAAACCACCGCCCAGCCTCACTCAAATACATCCGCTTCCGAATCCGCTCAAACAACTCCACCCCCAACTCCCCCTCCAGCACCCCAATCTGCCGACTCAACGCAGGCTGCGTCACATGCAGCCGCTCCGCCGCCCGCGACACACTCAATTCCTCAGCCACCGCCACAAAATACCGGATCTGATGAAACTCCATCCCCCCACCCTCGCCCCTTCACCTCCCTCCGCAACCCAGTCTCCCAGAATCTCCACCACAGTCACTCCAACTCCTCCGGACCCGCGCAATGCCCGCACGACGGCTTGGGCACCTCCCCGCGAAGCCACGCCGGAAGCTACCCACCCCGCGACACCGACCAATCAAACTCGTCACATCAGCATCCGCCAACGGAGAGGGGACATTCCTGTCCCCCAAACCAAACATGCGCAAGGACCTTCCAGTCCGTGTCCCACGCCCATAACAACGCCATCCCGGCCTTTCCACTCGACCTTCCGCTTCTTCAGGCCAACCTTGAACACCTGAAGCCGACAACTCCGAAACCACACAGACGCCATTCCAACGCTGCGCATCCCGGTTCCGACGCTAAAGAATCGTTCCCACGGGAAAACGCCCTGCTGTCTGCAACTCCCCCTCCAACTCAAAAGTTGCAAAACGGAAGCCCTGAGTCACCGTTTCGCTACCATGCCAACACTGGTCATCAAATCATTCCCCGAAGCCCTCCACGCCAAACTGAGGCAGTTTGCCGCCGCCCACAGGCGTTCCGTAACACAGGAAACCATCCACCTCATCGAGACCGCAATCGCTGCAGAGGAACAATCGTCCCCTACCACAACTGGCCAATCAAAATGGGCCAACCGCAAGCTCTTGCCGGAATACGAAGCCATGATCGCCACAGGTGCCTTCAGCGGAGGCACAGACTCCACCCAGATCATCTCTGAGGAACGCGACGCCCGATGAGCCCGGCCTACTACGACAAGCACCTCCTCGCCGCCGCCCCGCTCTTCGGACTACGCGGGATAAACGTCATCCCGTGAGGCTCCGCGAAAACGTAGCCCATAGAGGGCCCTGGTTGTCTCGGGCGGATCCGGACAGAATCTGCCTTCCTGCCCGTCCATCGCTAATGGGCCAACGCAAAACCTTCCTCCGCCAGTGAAATACCGCCACCTCATCACAGGACTCATACCATTCTCCACACCGGCGGTGGCTGACCCGATTCTTTCCTCATGGTACACGCAGCAGTCCGGCGTCTACGCACGGGTCATCCAAAGCGGGGCACTCACCACACCCGTGACCACGTGGCCCGCCTCCGGAGTGGTGAACAACAACACGGGCGGTGCCGCCCAGACGCTGCCCGTCTACGCCGACGTGCAGCGCATCCGTTACACCACGACCGATGTCTACATCAATGCCAACGGCCTCGCGTCCTATACCATGGGACCGTGGTTCACCGGCAATGGCGGACTGTTCGGCTTCTGGCCGACGGACAAGGATTACCAGATCCGCATCACCCGAAACCCGGCACCAGCCGCGACCAAGACCCGGCACCCCGGCGGCATGATCGGCATGATGGTCAATGGCGTCGCGATCTACGATCTCGGCGATGCCTTCGCCTTCAACCAGTCTGCCACACCCACGGTGCCCACCAGTGTCACCGGCACCGACGGCATGGGCAGCACTGGCATCTGGTCGCGCGATGCCCTCGCCGTTGAGGTGGTGACCTTTGATCCAGGCTTCGCCCACCAGCCAGGCAACAATGGCCAGTATCATTACCACGCCGAACCCAAGGCCCTGCGCTACCAGCTGGGCGACAGCATGAAGCGTACCCTGAACGCAGGGACCACCGATACCTACACTTACACCGAAGACTCCGCCAGTCCGCGTCACTCACCCATTCTGGGCTGGTGCTATGACGGTTATCCGATCTACGGACCCTATGGTTACGCCTCGGCCACGAATGCCGCCAGCGGCATTGCCCGCATGCGTACCGGGTTTGTCCTGCGCAATGGAGCCAGCGGCACCCAGGACCTCCGCTCCACCGGCCGCATCACCTATCCCAAGTGGGCCGCCGCCGTCTGGAATGTCGCCAATCCCTCAGGGGCCAATCCCGTCACGCTCACCGCCACCCAGTGGGGGCCCGCCACAACCTACCAGACCACAGGCCCGGGCGGCGTCACCACCTATGCCCTCGGCCGCTACGCCGCCGACTATGACTTCCTCGGCGACATCGTCAAAACACCGTCCACCGGCACCAAATACCAGCAGGGCACCGATTTCGATCTCGATCAGTACAACGGCCGCACCTGCGTCACACCGGAGTTCCCCCAGGGCACCTACGCCTATTTCGTCGCCATCGACGGAACCGGAAACACCGCCTTCCCCCACATGCTCGGCAAACAGTACTACGGCACCCCCAATGCAGGCAACGCCGCCACCGTGCCCGCAAATGCCGTCGAGATGTTCAATGGCGGACCAAACACCCAGCCAACCATCCAGGCTCCCGCCATAGACCCCGCCACCGACTCCGTCACCCTCACATGGTCAAGCGTCGACGGCGGAACCTATAAAGTCGAGGCCTCCAGCAATCTCCAGTCATGGACCACCCTCAATCCCGCCATCCCCGCCACCCCCGGCGCCACATCCACCCCCTTCACCGAATCCATCAGCACCCAAGCCAACCCGAAACGCTTCTACAAAGTCACCCGCACCGGCCTCGCCACTTTTGATCCATAGTCTATCACAAGACCCCCTGTTTGCTGCGGCCCGTCGCCTCCACTGCGTCCACCAACCCTACCAGAATCTCCACCACGGCCGCTTCACCACCTCCCGCGCCGCACAATACTCACACGGCGGCTTGGACGCCTCCCCGCGAAGCCACGCCGGAAGCACCGCGTCCCGAAGCACCGACCAGTCAAACTCATCACCATCCGAAGAAATCGCCTCGCACGGACACCCATCCATTGCCTCAATCGTCGCAGCCAACTCCTCCTCCGTCCCCGGCTGACGATAAATGTAGGACACCCCCATCTCACCGTCCCGCCGAAACACACTCGGCGCAATCTCCCGGCAAAGGTCACAGTCCAGACACTGCTCGGTCACATAGAACTTCCCGGGAACATTCTGTGGCAATCGTTCGCTAAAGGTTTCGGCAGACATGGCAGGCAACGTGAGGTTTCCTAGCGACCACTTCCACCATCCCCCAGGAAATGGAAGCCCGAACTCGCGACCGTCAGACGTCAAGGATTTCGACGGCCTCGGATTCCTGAAGGCGCGGAATCCTATCGCTACCTGATAGCGCCACCCCGTGTCCCAACAGGACACCGCATACCAGCCCAGAGCACCGCTCTGGGTACACCACCACACCCACCCAGCGTTCTGAAGGAACGCCGCATACCCCTGATTCGCAGACAACTCACCGATCACACCCCAGGTGCCCTGTCACCCTGTGCCCTCTCGCGGTTCCCCGAACCCCCACCCATTCGAGAATTCATTCGTGTTCATTCGTGACCTTCGTGGTTCCAGACCCACCGCCCCTCACGCCTTCCCGGAAACCCCACTCATCCCCACCCAAGCCAACCAGATCCGTCCAATCCGTCCGTCCCCTCCATCTCATCAACCCCGCTCCTCCCTCACAAATCCCCCGCCCCCAATTCCCGCACCCGCCTGAATCACCCTCTTCACCCGGCCCTCCCGTCGCCCCGCAGTCCGCCCTGTTCCATCAATCTTCGGACTGCCAACACCACAATACCGCTTAACCCTCCGCTTAGTCCGCTGCCCCGGGACCTCGGATGACCCCTCCTCCCGCAGCCACTCACGTCTCACGCCGGAACGCCCCATCGATATCACCAACTCGATTGCGGAAGGTGCCGTCGGCAACAACTGAGCCATCATGATCGTTCTGGAAATGTCGATGGGTAACCAGCCAATACCTCTGGAAAGTCGTACACAAATACTCAGTTGACGTAAGCCGCGCCAAGATGATCTTCACACATGCGCCTCACTATCCGCCTCAGAGCACTGGCATGCTCGCTGATCATCACACAAATCTCGGCTTCCTCGGCAGAGGAACTGCAAATGCTCATCAGCGGCGACAGCGCGACCGATTCGCTTGAACTGAAGGCAGGCGAATCCGCCAAGCTGGTTTATGCCCAGCTCGGCGCAGATAATGATGACAATGCGAGGGACGATCGCTCTCCCTGGAATCCGTTGGGCGTCAAATTTGCAGTGACAATCCGCGGAAAGACACTGCTTCTCGGTGCCTCGGATGCCAAAGACTCAAATAAATTCGGAACCGAAATCGGCAATCTCGCGCCTTTAGAAATTCCAGGACCAGCAACTATCACTATCGACTGGAGTGCTGGTAATATCAGCTTGACCAAAGTTGCCACTTTCAAAGTCACTCGCATCGGCACCGCCAGCCCACCCGCCGAAGTCCCACAGGAAGCCGGCAGCAACTTCGACGTCATCCTCGAACAGAGCAGCGACCTCGTAAACTGGACGCCCGCCAATCCGGGCTCATACTCCGGCACAGAGACCAAACGCTTCTTCCGCACACGAATCGTCAAGAAGCAGTGATGGGGCGCTGGCAACTCTGTGTCCCGCAGCGCCAATGGCCCGCAGTCACTCTCCTTATCGCCTGGTGAATCGGGGTGCCTTCATCGTTCTTCGAGCCATGAATCCCGTAGCCGGGAATCATTCTCGGGTTTCAAACACAGTCTCCATTGCTTCGCCATTCCTTTTGTAAACATCGAAAGGCACGTTAAGCGTATTGAAAATACGGTTTATCGTCTCTTGAGCATAAAGCTGCGAATGCACTTGAAGAATAACTCGAATTGGGTCAGACGAAGCATTTGAATAATCATTGACCAAGAAAGAACTTGGGTGAACAAGCTTCGAAAACAGCTTGTACAAGGCCTTGTGCTCAGCTTCTTGTCCGAATTTCTTGGCAAGACTACCTGAGCTCTCCGGACTTTTAATTTTCGGTAAATCGTATTTTACAACTAATTCTTTTAAGCGAATAACTTCATCCTTCAGACAATTGACCTTTTCCGAGTTTTCCGGTTCATGGCCCAAAGTGAGGATTCCTTCAAATATCTGGATCTTGTCCATTGCGGCCTCGCATATCCAATTGGCCATCTGCTCCTTGCTCTCAGTCAATGATCTGACTCTTATGTTAATCTCGAAGATGCTACGGGCAGCCAAAGCGAGCACGGAAATGTGCATATTCATGGATGATTTCACTATCTCGATGCAAGACCTAGACGATTCGAGCAAATTCTCAAAGACTACTCTTTCTTCGCTTCTAACAGCGTTCTCTTGAATCCATCGCCTCACGGCATCAGATTTATGAGTGATCTTGTCAATGTTTCCTTTTAATTCCGCCTGATCGCCTTGGCGTACAAACTCTTTTAGTTTCTTCCTCATCATACAATAGATAATTGACAGATAATATAATCGGCTACCGCTGGACTCCCATTTGAGTCCTACTCATCTCAGCCAACCAGCTTTCGAGCATCTCCACTGAGAGAGACGTTCCATTGGCTAAACGGTTCGTTGATACAAGCCCTGAAGCGGACCTGCCCGGATCGATCACGTAAACAATGGATCGATTGGGCCGTCTCAGCCATTGTCCGTTGCACCGCCGAATCGGGGTGTACAAACTTCTTAGCCTTCGCGCTGCTTGTGAGGTACACATGAGCATTTCTGGACGATAACCGCGATGCATCCGAATCAGTCGGAGGCGGATTGCGGCAGGCCATGAAGGGAGTGAGCGCCGCATGGGGATGTTCGACCAAGAGATTCTCCCATATCTGATCCATGTCGGAATTACTCGATCCATGATGAGCCACTTTATAGCCATGATGCCTATCCAATTGAAACCGCCGAGATGCACTCAGAACCGCGGGCCAACCGCTGTGCTCGTCACTTCCCTTCGGGAGATCCCCGCCGAGTAGCAATCGAACACTTCCTGATCGAATAGATGCGACTACAGATGAATCGTTCGGACCAAACGCTGGCAATCTCTGGGCGAATCTTTCATTCTTAACATCTATCAGTCGACTCGCACTTAGCAATATCCCTTGCGCTGAAGGCGACAGTGATAGAATTTCTATTGCGGCGCGGCAGTTTCTGTAAAGCACCGTACCCTCAGCCGCCAAAGATGGACGAAAAGATTCTAGCTCTTTTATTTTCTCAAACTCAGTCAGGCAACTCAGTGCATGCAAATCCCTCAACTCCTTCCATGGAGAAATGGCGCTCAAGACTTCTACTGAGTCAAAAGCGCTAGTTACAAATACATGAGCTTGAGGGGATAGCTTAATGAGTTCGCTTATCCCTTTGATATGATCATCGTGCCAGTGAGTTACTAATATTAATTTAATCTTGCTTAGACTCACTCCTATCTTATCCAAATATAGTTTCGCAATCGGCTGTCGCGTTGCCTTATCGACAAAAGAATCAACTATCATCCATTCATCATGACCCAGATGAATCGCGGAGCACTCTCCAACCCCCGGGCCGAAAAGTGAAATTTCAAATTGATCAGGAGGAGGTCGGTCTTCAAGCATATCACTAACTAGTACTTAATCCGAGCCTGTCGCAGCAGAACATCCACACACTCGCTTTGAATAAATGGGATGTTCCGCGGAAACCTATCCCCGCATCGGGAGGGAGATTCTTCTTATTCGCAAACTGGAACACCGCTTGATACTTCCCCTGCGCTGCTCTTTCGTAATGGTCCAGATAAGAGGGATACCGACTGTTAGTATCCTCAAATCACCCTCACTTAACTCAGTCTTTGAGAATGTTGCCACTATTTCGTCAGAGTCAAGATTCTCACCCATTATAGCAGTGAAACATTCGTTATCGATATCTGAAACATATCCTTCCCACTTACTCAACAATACCACGGTTTCATCGGATACCCCAAGCTCTGGCTCCCGATTTCGCGCCTTCGCAGCCACAGATCTTGGTCCTGCCTGACGAAACAACGTGACTTTTGTATCGTCGGGAGCACAGTCAAATGGAATCAGGATGTCGATTGGGAGTTTAGGAGGCTCATGATTCCTCCACAAATCCCGAGAAGTTACTGCAGGCTTAGAATCACTAGAAAATGTTGCATTCATGATCAATCAATTTCGCGGAGAATCGTTTCTGTGATAATCTTAGAACGACGCTTCATATACTCCCATTCACTGTCAACAAATTCGGAAGCGGACTGCCATGGCCTTCTTTGGTGCTGGTTTGTCTCTTGCGGGATGACGTAGTGCAAATTGCAGCCCGTGATGATTCCTGGCTTATAGTTTCCGAAAGCAGGCTTCACAGAAATTGACTCGACAAGCTCCCCTAATTTGGTGTGTTTGGGCCATAAAATCTCGACATTACTCATTCCAGGCCTCTCAGTCAACTTTGACCAAACTTGCTCTTTTGGAACAAGAGTGTGCCCAATTCGGTGCCAGCGATCCTCATCATGCAACTTGTAAATCGATTCGCTATTGATCCCAATGGCGTTAAGCTCCGAAAATTCACCCGTCCGAAGAACTGCCATAACAAGGTCGAAAAGTTCTGTCTCCAAAGCCACGGACTCCACCGCCATCACGAGCCTCTCTCTATCGCAAGTAAAGTTATACGGACCAATTCTCAGCCTTGAGAGCTCTTGGGATTTAAACACGAGCACCTCAGCAGTGTCCACTAAATCCTTCCCGAGTCCGCACCGTTCTCCGACCCAGTACGCTGAGAATTTCGCAGGTGCGAAAGTCCCGAGCAGCACCACGCTGATGGCCTCGTGAACAATCTCTGGTGTCGGGAGCTGCATTCACGGAACTTTTGTCCAGGAGCATCGAAAGTCCAGCAGAAATGCAATCCCCTCCTTTGATTGCCTGCTCCTCTTTGGTTCCCCTGCGCACCACCCTGCGGAGGCATCGCCGCGGCCCCGTAATGCAAGTATCCCTGTGATCTGCACTCACCTCATGAACCGGTCTGACACGGAGGACCAACGTCATCCGCATGAATTGACCGTCGTCATCCCCCAAAACACACCCCCACCTTCATTACCCCAAAGCATGAACTTGAGAAGCAAGCAGCATTGGCACATCTCCCACACCGCCCCCATCCTCCCATCACCATGAAACTCACCCTTCGCAAATCCTCGGACCGCGGCCACGCCGACCACGGCTGGCTCCGCGCCCTCCATTCCTTCAGCTTCGGCGACTACTACGACCCCGCCCACATGGGCTTCCGCTCGCTCCGCGCCATCAACGAAGACCGCGTCGCCCCCGGCGCCGGCTTCCCCACTCACCCGCACCGCGACATGGAAATCTTCACATGGGTCGTCTCCGGGGCCATCGCCCACAAGGACAGCATGGGCAACGGCCGCGAACTCCGCCCCGGCCAGATCCAGCTCATGAGCGCAGGCCGCGGCGTCACCCACAGCGAGTTCAACCCATCGCCTACCGAACTCCTCCACCTCCTCCAGATCTGGATTCTCCCCCGCGAACGCAGTCTCACCCCTTCCTACACCGAGTGGCATCCCCAGCCGGAACACGATAACGCCCCCGTCGTCCTCATCATTTCCCCGGACGGACGCGATGGTTCCGCCGTCATCAATCAGGACGCCGAAGTCTATCGCATCCGCCTCCAATCCGCCGCCGCCGCCACCCATTCCGTCCGCCCCGGTCACGGCGTCTGGCTCCAGCTCATCAAAGGCACCCTCGACGTCAACGGCACCACCCTCTCCGCCGGCGACGCCCTCTCCACCGAAGACGCCGGCAACCTCACCATCACCGCCGGTGCATCCGCCGAAGCCATCCTCATCGATCTCGCGTGATTCGTCTCCCGCGGCATCGGCCTCGTTCATTCGAGCCCGATGCCGCACTGGTGACAGTACCGCGCCCGCACATCGTGGTCCTCCCACCCGCACTGCGCGCACCGCCGCCGCACCCGCGACCGCTGCATCTCCCGCCCGATCTCCGACGTCACAATCCCCGTCGGCACCGCAATGATCGCAAACCCCGTCAGCATGATGAACGACGCCATGATCTTCCCTCCCACCGTCACCGGAGCCACGTCTCCATAGCCCACCGTCGTAATCGTCACGATCGCCCAGTAAATCGCCTGCGGGATGTTCCGGAACCCCGGGTTCTCCCCATTCTCCAGCACATACACTGCCGTCCCCTCCACTAACACCAGCGTCAGCACCGCCGTGAAGAAAATCAGAATCTTCCTCCGGCTCGCCCCTAGCGCATTCAGCAGCAGACTCGCTTCTCCCAGATACTGCGCCATCCGCAGCACCCGGAACATCCGCATCAGCCGCAGCACCCGGATCACCGTCAGAAAACGCGACCCCGGCAGCACCAGCTCCAGCCACGCCGGCAGAATCGACACCAGATCAATCACTCCCAGAAAACTCCCCGCATAACGCCCCGGACGGTCCACCACCGCCAGCCGCACCGCGTACTCCAACGTGAACAATCCCGTGAACACCCACTCCAGCACCGTGAACAATCCCCGTCGCGGCCCGCTGATCTCCTCCACACTCTCCAGCATCACCGTCAGCACACTCAGCGCAATCACCACTAGCAATACCACGTCATAAGCCTGCCCAGCCCGCGTGTCAGACTGAAAAATCACCCGCCGCAACCACTCGCGGCATCCCGGCTTCCCGTTAGCGTCCATCACTCAGCGCGTCTTCTCGATCATCTTCTCCGGCACCTTCCCCTCAGGCAGCGCCGCCGGAGCCGTCTGCTTCTCCCGCCATGCCGCCAGCGCCGCCGCCGCATCCTCCGGCACCGTCCCTGCCTTCATCACCCCGGCCGGTTTGCCATCAATCCACAACTCCAGATGCAACCCCGCCAGCCCGCTCTCCGTCAGCCGCACCGCATCAGTCAACCCGCTCCGGATCACCTCCCTAGCCTGCGGCACAAAACACTTCGCCGTCGCCGCCTGACCCGTCTTCCCCGGCGCAATCTCCGCCACCTCCACCGACCCAGGCACCGGCATCGCCCCCGAATTCCCCGGTGGATAAACAATGTACTCCAGCCGCAACCCCGTCACCGCCTGCACCCCCGTGTTCTTCACCCCTAACACATACCAGCAGTCATTCCCCTTCACAGTGCCCGTAATCGCCTCCTTCACCTCCCGCGTGTTCCCCTTCTTCTGCGACGGCACCACCTGCACCCGATAGGGCTTGTGCGTCTTCCGCCACTCCGCAATCCACTTCCGATCCGCCTCCGACAACGTCGCCAGCGGCACCGTGAACCGCTTCCCGTCCTCCCGCCGCAACTCCGCCACCGTATCCGTGCAACCCGTGATCTCCGCCCGAATCTCTCCCCCCTTCACACTCGCAAACGTCCTCATCTGACCACACACCGGCAGCACGCTCACCAGCATCAGCACAAGACAGCTCAGCAGTTTCATGCTCCCACCATAACACCACCCCGCTCCACCGCGCATCCGCGAATCATCAGACTCTCAAATCACCGGCGGCTCCGGATCCACCGGCGGCTGCAGACTCTCCGGACGCGGCTCCGGCACCCCCGCCAACCGCTGCCTCAGCGTCTCCGCACGCAGCACATCACGCTCCTCAGGCCCCAGCTTCCGCTGCGAATTGATCTGCAAGTGCGCCGGCTGAATCTCCACCAGCAGCGTGTCGATCGTCCGACCCAGATCCGACGGCAGAATCCCCAGATCCGACCCTAGCCGCAGCATCGACAACTGCGTCAGCGCCTCCTTGCTCTCCAGAATGTGCGCATACCGCAGCGCCGCATACGCCCGTCCCACATGGTCCAGCACCTTGTGCGGCTGATCCTCCACCAGCTTCCGCCGCGCATTCCGCTCGTGATTGATGATCTGCTCGATCACCCGCTCCAATCGCGCAATGATCTCCGCCTCCCGCTCGCCCAGCGTGTGCTGATTCGAAATCTGAAACAGATTCGCTAGTGCTTCCGTCCCCTCGCCATACAGCCCGCGCACCGCCAGCCCGATCTTGTTCACCGCCGCAATCACCTGATTCACCTGCTCGCTCAGCACCAGCCCCGGCAAATGCAGCATCGCACTCGCTCTCATCCCCGTCCCCAGATTCGTCGGACACGCCGTCAGATACCCGAACCGAGGATGAAACGCAAACTTCACCAGCCCGTCCAGTTCCTCGTCCACACGGTCCAGCGCCGCATACGCCACCCGCAGATCCAGCCCCGAACGGATACTCTGCATCCGCAGGTGATCCTCCTCGTTGATCATGATCGACAGCGACTGATCCCGGTTGATCACCGCCGCGCTCCCGCCCGACTTCGCCGCCTGCTCCCGCGAAATCAGATGCTTCTCCACCAGCACCTGCTTCCGGATCGCATCCAGCGCCCCGAGATCCTCACTGAACCCATCCTTCATCTCCGGCAATCCCTCCACCACCGGCTGCAACTCCTGCATCACCGTCGTCCGGTCCTCCTTCTTCGCAAATCCCGGAAACGCCGGACCATCCAGATTCCGCGCCAGCCGCACCCGGCTCGTGATCACAATATCCCGGTGCGGCCCATCCAGCAGCATCCACTCAGGTGGCTTCCGCAGCAGTGTTGCAAACTTCATCATGGCATCTCCTTCTTTCAAACCACTCAACTCAAACCGCCGTCTCCGGCGGCGTCAGTTGCCGGATCTCATCACGCAGCCGCCCCGCTTCCTCATACCGCTCCGCAGCCACCGCTTCCTCCAGTCGCACCCGCAAATCCTCCACCCGGTCATTGTCCCGCCCCACCACCTTCGCCCACGCCGGCACCCGGCCAGTATGCCGCACCCCTTTGTGCATCGCCTTCAAAAGCTGATCCATCCCTTCCCCGAACGTCTGGTAGCACGCCCCGCACCCCAGTCGCCCCGTCTTCCGGAACGTCGTCTGCGTCATCCCGCAGTTCGGACACGTCCGCTCCTGCGGCTGCGTCGCCACCTTCTCCCCGTGCCCGAACCCGTGCAGCATCTCCACCAGCGCAAACCCCTTCGGGTCCGCCACCCCCTTCGTATGGGCACACGCTTCACACAGGTTCACCTTCTGCATCTTCCCCTTCTCTATCTGGGTAAGAAACACCGTCGCCTTGTTCTGTTTGCAGACATCGCACTGCATAAATAAGAAACGTGGAGGGGGGTTGCCGGGGACGCCAGAGAAAAGTGTCCCCCATTATTTCACCCCCCACCCCGCAACGCCGCCAGCCGCTCCAGCATCGGCGGATGCGAATAATGCAGAAACACATACAGCGGATGCGGGGTCAGATTGCTCAGCGAATCCCGCGCCAGCCGCTTCAGCGCCCCCATCATCGCCTCCGGCCCGCCCGTCACCGACGCCGCATACGCATCCGCCTCAAACTCATGCCGCCGGCTCCACACGTTCCCCGCAATCCCGATCAGCAACTGCACCGGCTCGAACAGAATCATGAAAAACACAAACCCCAGCCACAGCGTCGGACGCTCCAGCCCGAACGCCTCCGCCAGCCCCGCATTCGTCAGCACCATTCCCATGCAAAGAAACAGCACCGCCAGCTGCACCACCGCCGCCACCAGACGCTGCACAATATGCCGCTTCTTGAAATGCCCGATCTCATGCGCCAGCACCGCTAGCAATTCCGGCTCCGGATGCTTCTCCACCAGCGTGTCATACAACGCGATCCGCTTGTTCCGCCCGAACCCCGCAAAAAACGCATTCCCCTTCGTCGACCTCCGGCTCCCATCGATGATGAACACATCCCGCAGCGGAAACGCACACCGCTCCGCCAGCCCCAGAATCGCCCGCCGCAGCGGCCCCTCGTCCAGCGGCGTGAACTTGTTGAACAACGGCATCAGCCACCGCGGTGCCACAAACTGCAGCGCCAGCATGAACACCGTCGTCACCACCCACGCCCACACCCATGCCTGCGGCACCCGCTGAAAAATCCACAGCAGCAGCGCCAGCAGCGGCAGCCCGATCCCCGCCGCCAGCCCCAATCCCTTCACCTGATCCGCCGCAAACGTCCCCGGCGTCGTCTTGTTGAACCCGTACTTCGCCTCAATCCGGAACGTCCCGTACACCTCAAACGGCAGCGACACTAGCGTCGACCCCGCATGCATCAGCGCAAACCCCAGCAGCCCCCTCACAATCTCACCCTCCGCCATCCCCCGCACCAGCCCGTCCAGCCACGCAAACCCTCCGCCCAGCCAGAACCCCAGAAACACCAGCAGCCGGAACGTCCCCGCCATCAGATCAAACCGCTCGCTCTCCCGCGCATACTCCTGGCTCTTCGCATAATCCGCCTCGCTGAACACGCCCGCAAATTCCTCCGGCAACCGCGGATCCAGCCGCCGCAGGTTCAACAGCGTCGCCACTGTCTCCAGCACGTGCAGCCCGATGAGCGACACCAGCAGAACAAGAAACCACGGATTGGCAGAATGCATCCCTCCCTCTCTCCTCTCACCGCCCTCCCGTCACGCGGATTTTTCTCTCACTCCGCCGCCGCCCGACCCCTCACTTCCCGGAACTGCCGGCTCTCCACAATCATCCGCACCGCCGTCATCGCCTTCCCGTCACCACCCGCCAGCGCCGCCGTCATCTCCTCAATCAGCGGCTCGTCACTCAGCATCACCGCCCGTCCCAGCGCATACCCCAGCAGCTTCCTCGAAAACTGCCGCAGAAACGCCTCCCGCCGCGGCCCCGCCAGCCACGCCCGCAACCCAGCCATCCCCTCCACCGCCGTCCCGTCAGGCAGCACCGTCTTCGCCGTCACCGCCAGCCCCGCCGCATCCACCGTCCGCCACCGCCCGATCGCATCATACCCCTCCAGCGCATAACCATACGGATCCATCCTCACATGACACCCGGAACACCGCGCATCCTTGCTGTGCTGCTCCGTCATCGCCCGCTCCGTCAATCCCTCCGGCGCAGCCTCCGGCAACGGCGGCACGCCCTTCGGCGGCTTCGGCAGCCGCTCCCCGAGCAGGGTCTCGCACAACCAGTTCCCACGCAGAATCGGACTCGTCCGCGACGCCCCGCTCTGCTTCGCCAGCACCGCCGCAAACCCTAGCAATCCACCCCGCTCATACCGCCTCACCCCATCCACCCGCCGCCACTCCTCGCCTTCCACTCCCGCAATCCCATAGTGCCCCGCCAGCGTCCCGTTCAGCCAGGTGTAATCCGCATCAATCAGATCCCCCACCGCCGCTTCCCCCCGGAACACCGCACTGAAAAACCGTACCGCCTCCTCCTTCATCGCACCCCGCACCGCCGCAAACGTCGGAAAATGCCGCTCACTCTTCTCATCCATCGTATCCACCTCCCGAATGTGCAGCCACTGACACCCGAAATACTCCGCCAGCCGAGCCACCTTCCCATCCGCCAGCATCCGCTCCACCTGCGCCCCCAGCACTCCCGGCTCACGCAGCCGCCCCGACGCCGCCATCGCACTCAGCTCGCCATCAGGCATCGACGACCACAGAAAATAACTCAATCTCACCGCCAGTTCCGCATCGCTCACCGGAGCCGATTCTTTCCCCTCCGCCGCCTTCTCCCCGCGATACAGAAACGCAGGCGATGTCAGGATCCGCGCCAGCACCAGCCGCACCGCTTCCTCATGCGGCACTTCGTCCGCCCGCAGTCTCGCATAAACCCCGCGAATCTGCTCCCCTTCCTCCGCACTTACCGCCCGACGCCACGCCCGCGGCGCAAAACCCACTAGCCACTCCACATGCCGCGGCTCCGCAGCCTTCATTTCCTCACGAAACGCCGCCGCCTTCGCACGAATCGGCTCGCGCAGCGGCTCGAACGCCGAAGGATCCGCATCCTGCGTCGCAAACTGCCACAATTGATCATACGCATCCACCGACTGCAGCGCATCCTGACTCACAAAATGCAGCTCGCGCCACAACCGGTCAATCTCCGCACTCTCCGCCTCACTCAGCAGCAATCGCCGCAGCTGGTCATCCTCTCGATAGTAAAGCGTCAGGGTCACCACTTCGTCCACCGGCACAATCTTCGTATAGCACAACGCCGCCGGAAACAGTTCCCGGAACGCCGCCGCCTGTCCCGCCAGCCGCTCCCGCGCCGCACTCCCCGCCGCCGTCAGCACCGGTCTCCCCGCACTCAACCGCGCCACTTCCTCCCCACCCCCCGTCAGCGCCACCTGCACACTCCCCTCACCACCCGCCGCCGCATGCAGTTTCGCCACCGCCACTAACTCCGCACCCGCCGCCAGCACTGCCGGAATCTTCACCTCCACCACCGACGGTGCCCGCACCACAAGGCTCTCCCGCTCCGCCGTCTCCCCATCCGGCCCGCGCCCGAACATTCCCGGATCAGGCCCCACACCATCCCCCGCCGCCACCTCACCCACCGGCCCCGTCAGCACCGCTCCCAGCAACGGCCCGCCCGGCGCTAGCAGCGTCCGCCGCAGCACCGCATCCGGCCCGTCCCCGCTCACCTCCGGTCCCGTCAGCAATCCCTGCACCGCCATCGCCAGCCCCGGCTTCTCCGCATCCGACGCCAGCAGCCACCGCGTCAGCACACTCGCCGCCGGCAACCGCTCCGCCGCGCCCGTCGTCGGCTCACTCAGAAAATGCCACACCGCTTCCCCGCCCCGCCCCGCATGCGGATTCGCCACCGCCAGATCCGCCACACATTCCTCCGTCATATCCCACGCCGCCCCGCCCCCCTCCGGCGTCACCCGCAGCGTGATTTCCGTCAGATCACACGTGTGCTCCCCATCCCGCGGCCCGATCACCAGACACACGAAATCCCCAACCCTGACCTCCTGACTCTTCACCGCCTCAGGCTGCACCAGCTTCCCGCCCTCCGTGACCCCCGTTCCCAGCACCACTCGCGCCGCCCCGCGCCGCAACTCCAGCGCCCAGCTCACTCCGTTCCCGCAATCAAGATGCGCATCCCTAACCGTCCACGCCACCCCCACTTTCCCCGACTCCGCCGCACGCCACGCCGCAATCGCCGCCCGCTGCGGCGCTGGGTGCATCGCCAGACTCTTCGGCCCCATCGTCCCGGGAATCCTAACGGTCTCACCCGACGGATTCGCAATCACACTCAACGCATCCGCCCCGCCCCACCCGCTCAGCTTCACCCCACCCGACTGGCTCTCCACTTTCCCCGTCATCAATTCCGCCACCGCCCCCGTCCCCGTCAGTCGCAGCCACGCCCCTAGCAATCCCTCTTCCACCCCGTACTTCGCCGCCAGTTCGCCCACGGTCTTCGCCCCATCCTTCCCAGCCTCCGCCACCGCCGCAAGGCTCTTCGCCGCCGTCGGCCCGACCGCCGCTCGCGCCCGCTCATAACCCGCCATCGCCGCCCTGACGTCCCGCAACGCCAGATCCGGCCGCCCCGCCGCCACCAGTCTCGGCATCGTCCAATGCACCAGATCCCCCGCCGCCCCGTCCCCCGCATCCGTCGCCACCAGCCGCACCGTCACCATCCCATCCGCTCCCGCCGCCGGCAGCTTCATCCTCAATTCCTGACTCTCCGCAAACGGCTCGACCGGCACCTGCCACGCCCGCGGACCATCACGCTTCCCAATATGCCCCACCGTCGTGAATTGCCACATCGTCTGCTGCCACGGACCCACCATCGCCGCCAGCGCCGCTCCCTCCCCAGCCTTCGCCTCCCGCCACCGCGCCCGCAACGGCCCCATCCACGGCGACCCGTCCTCCACCCCTAACACTCCCGCCAGTCGCTTCAGATAACGCTCACTCAACCCCGCCGCCGCCACCCGCATCGCCACCCCGCCACGCACCGCAATCGCCGCCTCCATGTACTTCTCCAGTGGCAGCCGCCCACCCCCATTCGTCTCAAACTGTATCCCCTGCAGGTTCACCTTCGTCCCGCCCTCCGACCCGCAGTACTTTCCGTAAAACGCCCGGATCGCCGCCAGCTTCTCCTCCGTCCGGTCCCGCGCCGTCGTCGCCTCTGAAAACCCTAACCCATCCGGCAGCAGTGCCGCATGCTGCGCCACTTCCTTCGCCGCCTCCAGATACTTCGTCACCAGCGACGGCGACATCGTCAGCGCCGCCCCCGCATTCGTAAAACCCTCGCCCGCCGCCCCGTCCGCCGGAAACTCCCGCGCCGGATCCAATCCCCGCACTCCTGTCAGGTCACGCAAGGTCCACGTGTACTCCGCATTCGACAACCGCCGCAGCACCACCGGCCCCGGATCCCCCGCATGCTCCCGCGCCGCCTCCGTCAGCATCTCCCGCACCCACCCCAATAACACATTCCGCTCCCGCTCCGCCATCGGCTCCCCGTCCTCCGGCGGCATCGCCCCGTCCATCACCTGATCCCTCACCGCCTGCCACACCTCCGGTTCCTTCATCATCTCCTCCACACTCCCAAACCGCTCCAGATCCAGATCCCCCTTCTGCTTCTT
>QQNF01000073.1 GCA_003402705.1 Verrucomicrobiota bacterium
AACGCCAACAACTTCGCCGGCGGCACCACCCTCAACACCGGGAATCTTGCCATCGGGAACAACGCCGGCCTCGGAACCGGCCCCCTGACAGTCAACGGCGGCTCAATCTCCTCCACCAGCATGGACGACCGGTCCCTGCCGAACAATCTCGTCCTCGCAGCCACCACCAACCTCGGCGACCCCGCCAACTTCGGCAAACTCACCTTCACCGGCACCACCCAGCTCGGGACCGCCAACCGCGTCATCAACCTGAACAGCGACGCGGAATTCGCAGGAGCAGTCACCGGCACAGGCTTCGGATTCACCAGGAACGGGGCCGGCATCCTGACACTTTCCGGACCCAACACCTACACCGGCACCACCACCGTCAATTCAGGATTCCTCATCCTGAACGGCAGCAACAACTCCACCGGAGCCACCACCATCAACAACGGCGGCATCATGCTCGGCAGCGCAATCAACGGCGGTCTCGCCACAGGAACCCTGACCTTCGGTGCTCTCCTCGAAACCGTGATCCAGCCCGTCGGCGGCGACCGCACGATCTCCAACAACGTCGTGCTCACCTACAACGCGTCGGTGGGCGGCGTCGGCGCGGTCTACGGCACCCACAACCTGACAATCAATGGCAACTTCACCTTCGCCAGCGGCGGCGGGGGCAACCGCACGCTCAACAGCAGTCTCGATGCCGGAAAAAACCTGACACTGGCCGGCCAGGTCCGGCTCACGGACAATGCCACGGCACGCAACCAGACCATCACCGGAACCGGCGTCACCAACATCACCGGGCCAGTCGTCAACGGCGGCACCGGGGCCGGCAGCCTGACCAAAAACGGCACCGGCACAGTGATCCTGAGCAACACCAGCACCTACACCGGCACCACGACCGTGAGCGGCGGCACGCTGGCGGTTTCCGGGGCCGGCACAATCCCCAACACCAGCGGCATCACCGTCAATGGCGCCACCGCGGCGTTCATGCAGAACAGCAGCGCGCCCAACACACGGAACTTCACCCTGACAAGAGGCACCCTCGGCGGCACCGGCACCCTCACAGGCCTCATCACCGCCAACTCCAATGTCACCATCGCCCCGGGCGACCGCACCCTCGAATCGCCCGCAAGGGGCACCCTCACGGTCAACAACGGCGTGACCCTCCTGCCCGGCTCCACAGCGGCCATGCGCCTCTTCGGCCCCGCCAGCAACGACAGCGACAAACTGGTGCAGAACACCACGGGAACCATGACTTTCGACGGCACCCTCGATGTAACCTCCGCTGCGGCCTTCAACCCGGTCGCCGGCGCCAGCTACGACCTCTTCGACTGGATCGACGCGCCAATTGGCACCTTCGCCGTCATCAATCTGCCCGAACTCCCGGAAGGCCTCGCATGGCAGGACTTCGGCGGCGGCGTTCGCTTCGACTACTCCACCGGCCAGATCAGGATCGTATCCAACATTACCTACGCCTCATGGCTGGCCGCCAACGCCCCAGCCACAGGTTTCACCACGGATTCCGACAACGACGGCGTCCCCAATGGCGTGGAGCATGTCCTCGGCACCAACCCGAACACCCCCAGTGCCGGCCTCAACCAGGTCACAGCCACACCGAATTCCTTCACCTTCCGCCATCAGCTGAATCCGGCCCTCGCCAGCGATGTCGCCTACACCTACCAGTGGTCAACCGACCTGACAGAATGGAAAACAAGCGGTCAGTCCAACACCGGGGGCGTCCAGACCGCCATCTCCGCTTCCGCTCCCGATGCAAATAACATCGTCACCGTCACCATGACCATCACCGCTGGCTCTTCGACCCGGCTTTCAGGTCGACTCGTCGCCACCCAGTAGCCATCGGCTCCCTCCCCTGACCGCTCGCGCGCCAGCAGCGGCGCCTCGCGGTTTCGCGAGCCGACAGCAGCGGACTTCCGCTCCTGTCGGCTCGCACCATGTCAGGGCCTCGCCAGCAAGCACGGCCGACGCATCACTCGGCGTCCAGTGGGCGAGGTCGAACGAGCGATGAAGCCGCCACCCCCAGCGGGTGCAGCCCAGGACACCGCTACGCGCACCTCACGCCCCGACCATCGCCTTGCTTCCCACCTTCGCGATATCCACCGCCACCACTTTGTACTCCGGACACATCGTGTCCTCATCACACTCACTGCTCGTCACAATGTTCACTAGCACCTCCGGAAAATGGAAGGTGCAGTACAACACTCCCGGCTTCACCTCCCCGCTGATCCGCGCCAGCATCGGAATCTCCCCGCGCGCCGACCGCACCACCACTTCATCCCCATCCTCAATCCCCTTCCGCGCCGCATCCTCCGGATGAATTGCCAGCGTATCGCCTGTCACAATCTCCGCATTCCCCGTCCGCCGCGTCATCGTCCCGCAATTGTAATGCTCCAGCAGCCGCCCCGTCGTCAGAATGAACGGATACTCCACGCCATGCCGCTCGATCTCCTTCGATTCCTTGAAATCAAAGAAGTGAAACTTCCCTAGCCCACGCTTGAACGTCCCCAGATGCAGCCGCTCCGTCCCCACATTCCCGGGCGCAATCGGCCACTGTCTCCCCTGATCCGTCAGACCTTCCCACGTCGCCCCTTTGAAAAACGGCACAATCTCCGCAATCTCCGCCAGCACTCCATCCGGCGTGTACGCAGCCTGATCACAGCCCATCCGCTGCATCATCTCCGCAATAATCACGCCGTCAGGCTTCGTCCCCTCCAGCGGCGCAATCACCGCATTCACCCGCTGCACCCGCCGCTCCCCGTTCGTAAACGTCCCGCTCTTCTCAAGGAACGACGACGCCGGCAGCACCACGTCCGCAAATTCCGCCGTCGGGGTCATGAACAACTCCTGCACCACCAGAAACTCCAGCGCATTCAGCGCCGCCTTCACATGCTCCGTGTTAGGATCTGTCTGCGCCACATCCTCTCCCATGATCCACATCGCCTTCAGCTTCCCAGCCAGCGCCGCCTCGTACATCTGCGGAATCTTCCACCCAATCTGATCCGACAAATGCACGCCGTAAAACTCTTCGTACAAACGGTGCACCTCAGGATCGTTCACCGCCAGATACCCAGCCCCCTGGTGCGGCTGGCACCCCATGTCCGCCGCCCCCTGCACATTGTTCTGCCCACGCAGCGGATTCACCCCTACCCCCGGCCTCCCAATGTTCCCCGTCATCATCGCCAGATCCGCAATCGTCATCACCGTCTTCGATCCATGACTGTGCTCCGTCACCCCAAGCCCGTGAAACGCCATCGCCGCTGACGCCCCCGCATACTCCAGCGCCGCAGCCTTCACCTGCTCCCGCGGCACGCCGTGTATCCGCTCCAGTTCATCCAGATCCAACCCTCTCAACCCTTCCTCAAACGCCTCCCAGTTCTCACACCGCTCCGCGATGAACTTCCGGTCAATCTTCCCTGCCTCCCAGATGTAATACGCAAACATATCCAGCAGCGCCACGTTCGTCCCCGGCCTCAACTGAAGATGATGCTTCGCATACGGCACCAGCTCGATCTCCCGCGGATCAATGATGATCAGCGGCACTCCCTTCATCGCCCGCTGCTTGATCTTGCTCCCAGTCACCGGATGCCCCTCCGTCGGATTCGCCCCAATCACCAGAATGCACTCCGTATACTGCAGGTCGATCACACTGTTCGTCGCCGCTCCCGTCCCGAACGCCTTCTGCATCCCCCACGCCGTCGGACTGTGACACACCCGCGCACACGCATCAATGTTGTTAGTCCCGAACACGGTCCGGATGAACTTCTGCATCAGATAGTTCTCCTCATTCGTGCACCTCGCCGACGAAATCCCCCCCACCGCATTCCCGCCATGCTCCGCTTTGATCCTCCCCAGATTCGCCGCAATGTAATCATACGCCTCGTCCCACGTCGCCTCCTCGAACTTCCCGTCCCGCCGGATCAGCGGGCTCCTCAACCGGTCCCGGTGCTTCACAAACCGAAACGCATACCGTCCCTTCAGACACGTATGCGCATGGTTCACCTCGGAATCCAGCGGCGCCTGAATGCTCAGCACTTCATTCCCCTTCGTCGCCACACTCAGATTGCAACCCACCCCGCAATACGTACACACCGTCCGCGTCTTCTTCGTCGCCTCAATGCTCTTCGACTGAAACACATCGCTGATCGCTGACGTCGGACACGCCTGCGCACACGCCCCGCACGACACACACGGCGACTTCTCGAACGTCGTGTCCAATCCCTTGATGATCCTCGCCGCAAACCCACGCCCGTGCATCGATAGCACATGCTGCCCCTGAATCTCATCACACGCCCGCACACACCGCGAACAATTGATGCACTTCGACAAATCACTCGTCATGTAAGGATGCGACTCGTCCTTCGCCCGGTCCAGATGATTCGCCCCCGCAGGATAACGCACTTTCCTCACCCCCGTCTTCGCCGCCACCGTCTGCAACTCGCAGTTCCCGTTCACCTCGCACGTCAGACAATCCAGCGGGTGATCCGTTAGCACCAGCTCCACAATGTTCCTGCGCAACCGCAGCACTTTCGCCGACTCCGTGTAAACATGCATCCCCGCCGCCATCGGCGTGTGACACGACGCCACCACCCGCCGCGGCCCGTCCGCCTGCAGCGCCACTTCCACCGAACACACCCGGCACGCCCCGTACGGCTCCAACTGCGGCGCATCACAAAGCGTCGGCACGTGCCCGCGGCCCTTATAACGGTCCACAAACTTCAATACGGTCTCGCCCGGCTGCATGCCGCAGGCAACACCGTCAATCCATGCAACGGTCGCTGTGTCAGGAAACTGGCTCATCGGAATCAGGGGGGATGTTGATTTCTCCCCAAACCTGCCGATTCAGCCTCCTTTTGGCAAGCCCCGTGAACGCCGGTGCTTCAGATCCTGAAACAAATTGTAAAACGCCACCGACGCCGGCAGCGCATTCTGCAGAATCCCCACCGCGTCATTCTTCCCGAACACAAAATACGCCGTCGTCAGCCCCGCTCCCACCAGCGACACCACCCAGAACGACGTCGGCATCACCGCCGTCCCCGTCTTCTTCCGGTAATGCGCCTGCAGCACCCACCGCGCCGCAAACATCCCCGCGCCCGCCAGACCCAGCAGCTTCCACCCACGCGGTGTTGTGTAACTCTCCTGCGACGGCTCGCTCAGCCACTGCACCATCACATCCCACGCCGCCATCATTCCTTCGGTGGCGCAGCCTTCTTGACCGCCTTCTTGACCGCCTTCTTCGCCGCAGGCTTCCGCCCCTTAGGCCCACCCACCATCTTCTCCTGCACCATCCCCAGCCACTCACGGTACGTCAGCGCCAGCCCAGGCGGAAAGATGTCACTCCGGCATTCCTCCGCACAGAAATGCTCCAGTTCCTCCTCACCCTCGAAATCCTTCGTGATCTGCTGAATGTCCGCGATCACTTTCTTCCGCACCGCCTCATCCACCCGGTGCATGAACTGGTTCGTCACGTCCATCCAGTCCTCCCCGTCATCACACCAGTCCTGGTGAAACGTCGTGCCAAGGTACTTCTTCAGTTCGGAATAAGGCTTCTTCATGATTGTGGATATCCAGTAAGTATGCGCCACCCCAGCGGCGCGAATTCAGGAGCGCGTTCCAGCACCAGCCGCACGGAACTCACCGGCACCGCCGTCATGCTCCGCCGCGTCACCATGATCCCAACAGGCTTGTTCGCCGTGAAATCAAGCGTCAACCGCTCCTCATCCCCCCGCAGCCACTTCGCAATCTGCTTCTGCCGCGACGCAATCACCACCCCCACCACCACCTCCGCCACCGCCGCATCAGGAAACGACGACGCCGACCGAATCCCTCGCTGCTGCTCCAGCCGCTCAATCAGATCCGCCTCGCTCTTCCCCGTATGCCGCGCCAGCAAATGCCCCCCGGCCTTCTCATGCGCCTTCAATCCACCACCAGGCACCGCCGGCATTGGCTTCGCAGGCACCAACTTCGGCACCACCGGAGCCTCCGCCCTCAACGGCACAGCAAACCCACAGGCCATCGCCAGCATCCAGCCGCACACGCGCACCAATCGGGTCATCGTTCTCATATTGGAAAATTTCCGCCGCCCGTCCCGGACCGCTCGTCCGCACTGTGCACGTTCCATCCCCTCCGCAAAGTGAAATTCACCACCCCTCCCCTCTCCACCTCAAACCGCGCCCCAACCCTTTCCTCAATTCACCCATGGACACCAGCCATCCCCCGCGCATGGCAGGTCTCATGAAACTCAACGAGCGCTGGCTCATGGAAATCGGCGGCTGGCAGGCCATGAAAACCGCCCGCTCACTCTGGCAGGCCGGTGCCGTCACCGAATTCGATTACGCCGACGGTCTCCTCAAAGGCATCGTCCGCTCCGGCGGCAAAGCCCTCGCCTGCGGGCTCCGCATCATCGGCCGCACCGATGTCGAAAACCTCTGCTCCTGCTACCTCGCAAGGCGCGACGGCCGCATCTGCGAACACTCCATCGCCGTCGGCATCGCCTGCATCCGCCGCAACGAAGCCAAATCCGAATCGTCCGCCTCCTCCCCTTCCTCCCCCGCCGCACCACCCATCGTCTCCGCTCCCGGCCCGCTCCGCTTCGTCCTCAACGCCGCCTTCATGGACGGCCTCAAACGCGGCAAACTCGCCGTCTCCGTCGGCCAGGGCTCCGGCGACACTTCCCACGACACGCCCTTCCTCCGCTGGCTCGCCTCCCTCAAACAAAAAGCCGTCCCTCCCCACCTCGTCCTCGGCGCTGACCGCGAACTCCAATCGTTCCTCGCCGCCATCGCCAATCACCCGCGGCTCTCCATCCGCTCCGGCAATACCGAGTCCCCCATCTCCATCTCCAGCGAGCCTCTCCGCCCCACCCTCACGCTCTCCAAGGCCCCCGCCGACTCCGCCTCCCTAACTCTCTCCCTGCCGGACGGCGCCGTCGCCGCTTCCGCCGCCACCCCCGGCGCACTCGGATGGATCTGGCTCCCCTCAGCCTCCCTCCTCGCCCCGCTCCAGATCCCCCCGGCCTTCGCAGAACTCTCTTCCTTCCAGCCAGTCTCCAAACCCCGCGCATGGCTCGCCTCCATGCTCGGCAATCTCCAGGAATGGTTCTCCCTCGACTCCGCCGCCAGCGACCCCGACCTCCTCCGCCAGCGGCTCCTCCCCGCACAGCCCGAATTCCTCCTCTCCCTCGAAGGCTCCCTCGAACGCATCGCCGCCCGTCTCCTCTGCCGCTATCAGGGCAACCCAGCCACCGTCGCACCCGGCGCTCCCGGCAACTCAGGCTTCCCCATCCCCTCTCCCTCACAACCAGGCGTTTTCCTAACCAGAAACGCCGCCGCGGAAGCCGCCGCCATCCGCCGTCTCGAACGCTCCGGCTTCACCGAAATCATCGGCGACGAACGCATCCTCCGCGGCGAAGGCCCCATCCTCCAGTTCATCGCCGGTGACCTCGAACGCCTCAAATCCGAATGGTCCGTCTCCTTCGGCTCACGCTTCGCCGCCGCTTCCTCCAAAGTCGAACGGGTCGCCCCCGACTGGAAACCCGCAGGCTCAGGCCAGGACTGGCTCGCCTTCGACCTCCAGTTCGTCTCCTCCGGCGGCACCGTCTTCGACCGCGCCGCCATCGCCCGCATGCTCGCCACAGGCACCGGCCATCAAAAACTCCCTAACGGCCGCACCGCCGTCATCAGTCTCGACGAAACCGCCGACTTCAACGAGGTCCTCCAGGACGTCCAGCCCGACCAGCACTCCGGCCACTTCCGCGTCCGCAAATCCCAGCTCGACTACCTCGCCCAATCCTTCAACTCTCCTCTCAACATCTCCCCCGCCGACTCATGGCCCGCCGCCGACTCGGTCCCCGCTCCCATCTTCAATATCCTCCGCGATTACCAGAAATCCGGGGTCCAATGGCTCCTCGATCAGGCCTCCGCCAGTCTCGGCGGCATCCTCGCCGACGAAATGGGTCTCGGCAAAACCCTCCAGACGCTCGCCCTCATCACCGCCCTCCGCTCACGCTTCCCTGACCAACCCTGTCTCGTCGTCTGCCCCAAATCCCTCCTCGGCAACTGGGAAGCCGAAGCCGCACGCTTCACCCCGGACCTCCCCGTCCTCCGCCTCCACGGCCCTAACCGCGCCGATCTCTTCCCACGCATCCCCTCCGCCGCCATCGTCCTCACCAGCTTCCAGCTCCTCGCCCGCGACGCCGCCAGCTACCCGCCCACCTCATGGGCCGCCGCCATTCTCGACGAAGCCGGCTTCATCAGAAACCCGGACACGCTCGCCGCCAAAGCCGCCCACCGTCTCAACGCCCGCGTCCGCATCGCCCTAACGGGAACCCCGGTCGAAAACAGCGTCCGCGATCTCTGGTCCATCCTCCAGTTCGCCAGACCCGGCTATCTCGGCCCCCGCAACGACTTCAAAGAACGCTACGAACTCCCCCTCGCCGCAGGCAGCGCCGCCAAGGTCATCGACCGTCTCCGCCGCCGTCTCGCCCCCTGTCTCCTCCGCCGTCTCAAACAGGACGTCGCCCGCGACCTCCCCTCCAAAATCGAATCCATCGTCCGCTGCGACCTCACCCCAACCCAGCGCGACCTCTACGCCGGCCTCCTCCGCGAGGGCGCAGCCAAGGTCATCGACGCCGAAAACTCACGCCAGAAGGGCCAGGCGCGTCTCCACATGCTCACCGCTCTCCTCCGCCTCCGCCAGACCTGCTGCGACCCACGTCTTCTCCCCGGCTTCTCCCCACCCAAACCCGCCGCATCCGATGACCCGGACCCCGCCTCCGGTAAACTCGAGGCCCTCGCAGAACTCCTCGACGAAATCCGCGACGGCGGCCACTCGGTCCTCATCTTCAGCGCCTTCTCCTCCATGCTCGACCTCATCGAAGCCACCGTCGCCGCCGCAGACATCGCATGGTGCCGCATCGATGGCAAAACCGCCGACCGCACCGCCCAGGTCGACGCCTTCCAGCGCGATCCCGAAAAACGGGTCTTCCTCATCAGCCTGAAAGCCGGCGGCTTCGGCCTCAACCTCACCAAAGCAGACACCGTCATCCACTTCGACCCGTGGTGGAACCCTGCCGTCGAAGCCCAGGCCACCGACCGCGCCCACCGCATCGGCCAAAGCCGACCAGTCACCATCTACAAACTCATCTCCTCAGGCACCGTCGAAGAAAAAATCCTCCTCCTCCAACAGAAAAAACGCGGGCTCATGGAAGCCACCCTCGACGACGACGCCCCTGTCATGGACGGGCTCTCCGACGACGATCTCCGCTCGCTCCTCTCCCCAGTCTCCCTCTAACGCCCCCAACCCATCCCCCCAACCCCGCCGCACCTCCCGCTTTTTGCCCGAATCATCTCTTGCGCCGCTCCATGCCCGGTTATATGAATCCGAAGGTAGTCAGTCACCGGCACGCCTCAGAGCTCTCTCTGGGTGTTTATCGACCTGTTCGAAAGTGATGTCCGCCAGGTCGCATTGCGGAGACCAATAATCCGCGAAAATAAACAAAACCTAGAGAATAGTATGAAAATGTACGTTGGTAATCTGTCGTTCGACGCTTCGGAGGCTGATCTCCGTGAACTCTTCAGCCAGTTCGGCCCAGTCACCGAGGCCGCCCTCGTCATGGATCGCATGACCGGCCGCCCTCGTGGCTTCGCGTTCGTCACCATGGCCACCAAAGAAGCCATGGACGCCGCCATCCACGAACTCAATAACAAGGACTTCATGGGCCGCCCGCTCGCAGTCAATGAAGCCCGTCCGAAAGAAGATCGCCCATACGGCGGTGGCGGCGGCGGCGGTAGCCGTGGCGGTTACGGCGGCGGCGGCGGCGGTCGCTCCGGCGGCGGCGGCGGCGGCGGCGACTGGAAGCGCTCCGGCGGCGGCGGTGGCCGTTCCGGCGGCGGTGGCGGCGGCGGCGGCGGTGGCGACTGGAAGCGCGGCGGTGGCGGCGGCGGCGGCGGTGGCCGCTGGTAATCGCTCCCAGGGCCCTGCCCGTTAGCATATCCCACAATCTCGAAGAGGGCTCCCGCAACGGAGCCCTCTTTTTCATGCCCTTCTCTCATCCGGGCGCTTGCACACGCCACACCTTGCTCCTCTACAGTGACCCCTCCATGAGCCAGCCGTCTTCCCCAGCCCCGGTCTTCAACCGCAAGAACCCCTGCGCCGCACGCCTCCGTTCCGCTCAGCGGCTCTCCCGCGACGGCTCCCCCAAAGACACCCGCCACTACAAAATCAGTCTCGAAGGCAGCGGGCTCCACTACGAACCAGGCGACTCCCTAGCCGTCCTCCCCCAGAACTGCCCCTCCCTCGTCGAGGAAACCCTCGCCGCCCTCGCCCTCTCCGGCTCCGAACCAGTCAACGACCTCGACGGCCGTCCCGTCTCCCTCCGCGACGCCCTCACCACTTCCTGCGCCATCACCATCCCGGACCGCAAACTCCTCGCCGCCATCGCCGCCCGCGACGCCTCCGCCGCCCCAACCCTCGAACCGCTCCTCGGCCCCGATAACAAGGACGCCCTCAACGCATGGCTCTACGGCCGCGATGTCCTCGACATCCTCCTCGCCTTCCCGGACGCAAAGTTCGAACCCCAGGAATTCGTCAGTCTCAACAAAAAGGTCCAGATCCGCCTCTACTCCATCAGCAGCAGTCTCCGCGCCCACCCGGACGAGGTCCACCTCACCGTCGCCACCGTCCGCTTCCAAAGCCACGGCCGCGACCGCAAGGGCGTCGCCTCCACATGGCTCGCCGAACGCATCACCCCAGGCGCCACCATCCCCTGCTTCATCAACCACGGCAAAGGCTTCCGCCTCCCCGCCCCAGACGACGACACGCCCATCATCATGTGCGGCCCAGGCACTGGCATCGCCCCATTCCGCTCCTTCCTCGAAGAACGCCGCGCCACCTCAGCCCGCGGCAAAGCATGGCTCTTCTTCGGCGAAATCAGCGCCGCCACCGACTTCTTCTACGAACACGAATGGCAGGACTTCCTCGCCGACGGCACCCTCACTAAACTCACCACCGCCTTCAGCCGCGACCAGGACCGCAAAATCTACGTCCAGCACCGCATGCTCGAAGAAGCCGCCGATCTCTGGCAGTGGCTCGAAGCCGGCGCCATCTTCTACGTCTGCGGCGACGCCTCCCGCATGGCCGTCGATGTCGATAAAGCCCTCCACGCCACCATCATGTCCGCCGGCCGCCGCTCCCCTGAAGAAGCCGACGCCTACCTCGCCGCACTCCGCGACGCCAAACGCTACCGCCGCGACGTCTACTGACACCGCCGCTCTAGCCAATCGGCGACAGCAGCATCTCCAGATCCTCCGCCGTCAGCGCCACCGCCGGTGCCGACGCATCCAGCAACCCAGCCACCAGCGCCGACTTCCGCTGCTGCAACTCCAGAATCCGCTCCTCGATCGTCCCCTCGCAGATCAGCTTGTGCACAAACACCGTGCTCCGCTGCCCCATCCGGTGCGCCCGGTCCGTCGCCTGCGCCTCCGCCGCAGGATTCCACCACGGATCATAATGAATCACCGTGTCCGCCGCTGTCAGATTCAATCCCGTCCCTCCCGCCTTCAGCGAAATCAGAAACACCGGCGACGCCCCCTTCTGAAACTCCTCCACCAGCGCCCCACGCTTCTTCGTCTGCCCAGTCAGCAGCAGCGGCTCAATCCCCGACGCCTTCAGCCGCTCCCTGATCACCTGCAGCATCTCCACAAACTGACTGAACACTAGCATCCTCCTCCCCTCCGCCACCAGCGGCTCCACCAGCTCCATCAGCGCCTCCAGCTTCGCACTCTCCTTCACCGCCTTCGCCGCATCCACCTTCAGCAGCTGCGGATGACAGCACACCTGCCGCAGCTTCAGCAGCGCATCCAGTATCATGATCCGGCTCCGCTCCATCCCGCGCCGGTCAATCTCCTCATGCACCCGCGCATCCATCGCCGCACGCACACTCTCATACAGATCCGCCTGCGCCGCACTCAGCGGAATCCTCTGAATCGTCTCGATCTTCGGCGGCAGTTCCCCCAGCACCGCCTGCTTCGTCCGCCGCAGAAACACCGGCCCGATCCGCCGCACCAGCGCCTCCCGCCGCTCCCTGTCCCCTAACCGCTCAATCGGTGTCCGGAACGCCGACGTGAACTGATCCCGCGTCCCCAGAAATCCCGGCAGCACAAAATGATAGAGCGACCACAGCTCCCCCAGATGATTCTCCATCGGCGTTCCCGTCAGGCAGAACCGCGCCGACGCCTTCAGCCCGCACGCCGCCACCGCATTGCGCGTCCGCGGATTCTTGATGTTCTGCGCCTCATCCAGCACCACCGCTTGAAACTCCATCCCGCGGAACATCGCCTCGTCACGCACCAGAATCGGATAGGACGTGATCACCAGATCCGTCTGCCCGAGGCGTTCCCCCGAATCCGTCCGCCCCGTCCCGTGATGTACCGTCACCGTCAGCGCCGGACAGAACTTCCTCGCCTCGCTCCGCCAGTTCGATACCAGACTCGTCGGACACACAATCAGCGTCGGCCGTCCCTCCGTCGTCCCGGCCTCCCGGTCCGCCAGCACCATCGCCAGCGTCTGCAGGGTCTTCCCCAATCCCATGTCGTCCGCCAGCACGCCGCCAAGGCTGTGCTTCGACAGAAACCGCAGCCACCGCCACCCCGCTATTTGATAGGGCCGCAGCTCCGCCTCCAGCCCCGCCGGCAGCTCCGACTTGTCCTCCCACCCCTCACGCAGCCCCGCCGCCAGCCCCCGCAACCGCTCCGCCGTCACCCGGAACATCCCATCGTCATTGTCCGGCATCGACGCCATCGCCGCCGCACGCAGCCGGTGCACCGGCATCCGCCCGCCCTCCAGTTGCTTCGCCCCGCCCGAGATCAATTCCGTCAGGCTGCTCAGAATCCGATGCAATCGGCTCGCCGGCACCGGCACCAGCCCGCCATTCTCATCCACCGGCACCAGCACCGCCTCATCCCCCATCGCCGCTAACCGCTCCAGCCGCAGCGCCCCTGGCTGCTTCTCCATGAACTTCACCAGCAAAGGCAGCAACTGATACCGGCAACCCGCCAGCTCAAACCCGATCTCCGCCGCAAACCAGTCGCGCCGCCCGGTCTCCACCAGTTCCTCGTAATAACCATCCGGCCGCAGCACAATCAGTGCAAAATTCTCCGCCGTCTCAACCACCCACCCCGCCGCCGTCAGCCCCGGCACCCGCTCCATCAGCAATGTCACCCATGGCCCCACATCCGCAGGATTCGGATGAAAAAGAAACGCATCCCTCAGCTCGCTCTTCAGCGCATAACTCAACGCCTCCCCGCACCGCACCATCCCCGCCTCCACCAGTTGCTCCGACGCCTCCCTCTCAAAATCGAAATCCCGCTGCCATTCCCCTTGATGCCGCTTCCCGCTCCCGTACGGAAACCGCTGCCCCGGAGCCGCATCGTACTCGAACTCCAGCAACGCCATCTTCACGTTCTCCCCGTACGGCACCCCGCTGTACCATCCCACATAACCCGTAAACGGATACTCCGCAATCAACCGCAGCACCGGCCGAGCCCGCCCCGTCGGCACCGCTTCCTCCCCGCTCACCGCTTCCACACTCGCACGCAGCGGCTCCTCCAGCAGAAACTGCCCGCTCTCCGCCGGCTGCGGCAGATCATTCCGCGGCCGGTATCCCTTCACCACCGCCGCTAACAATGCCGCATACGCATGCTTGCAGTTCTTCCCCACCGGACAACTGCACTCGGTCACCATCCGCTCAAACCCGAACCCCGTCGCCTCCACAAACACTTTGCAGTCCCCGCGCTCCCGCGTCGCCACCATCGCCTCCACCTGCACCCCCCCGCGCAGCACCGCCCGCCGGATCCCAAACACCAACCGCGTCCCGTACAGCGACATCACCGAATTCTTCAACTCGGGCGGCAACTGGTCCAGCCACGCCGCTTTCGCCAGCGCACTCCACAGGGTCAATCCTTTCATCACTCCCACCATGTGGACGACCCTCCCTCCCGCAAGCGGCACCCCGCCACTTTCCTCTCCACACCCGAAAATTCCTCGCCTTCTCAATGAATACCCGACGCCCCGCCACGTCCATTCCATCGCCCCCCTCACTCCCATGAAATCCCTCACCTCACGTCTCGCCTCCCTCGCCCTCGCCACCGTCGCCGCAACCTCCCTCTCCAGTTGCTACTACTACGACTACTGCCCGCCCGCCCCCGTCGCCGGAGGCTATTGCCCACCAGTCGTCGTCGCCCCGCGCCCAGTCGTCATCGCCCAGGCTCCCGTCTGCAACCCATGGAACGCCGGCTGGGTCGGCGGCGGATGGGGCAGCGTCGCATGGAACTCCGCTCCCTACGGCGGCTTCTGCAACCCATACCCACACCACGCAGGCGGCTTCGGTGGCTTCGGCGGTTTCTACGGCGGCGGCTTCAACCGCGGCTACTGCCGCTGACCCTCACAGAATCCCGTGCCGATTCAACTCATGAATTAACCAAGTTCCCAGCGCGAACGCAAACGCCACCAGCCCCAGCGCCACCATCGCCTGATACGAGCGCTGGCGCTTCTCAATCCGTTCCTGCATCCGCGTCCTCCGGTACCGCGGCCCTTCATCTTCATCCTCCGACGGCAAGGTCCACGCACGCTGCCGCTCGGAAGCCACAGGCCGACTCGAAAACACCCTCGGCGGCTCCGCCGTCGTCACCGCATCCAACCGGTGCAGTCGCTCCTTCAACTCATTCTGCCGCGCCGTCACCGCATGCAGTTGCCGTCTCAATTCCTCGGCTTCCTTGCGGCTCGTCGGACGGCTGGTCGTGGCGCGGGTCGGGGTAGCAGGTTTCCGGTTCATGCAAGGTTCACATTGGGTGATTGCCTCTGTGGGTATTACAGTTTTCCTAAAAGTTCCAACCTTTTTATTTTACGTATTGCAAAAAAAACCGGAATCCCCGCCACCACCACCGTCAAAACCACCAACCCAACACCGGAAATCACCAGATTCCACCCGTGCTCCCCCACCCCGGCCACCCCCTCCCCCGGCCGCGCCGCCCTCAAACTCGGCCACACGAAAATCGGCAGAAACCCCAGAATATAAACGAAATTCAAGATCAGACACAGGGTCCCTCCAAACCCCGACACAATCTTCGCCGGACTGTGATCCACAAAATTTGGAAAAATCGCCCCCAGACTCAGCGCCAGCCCCGTCAACCCGCCACCCATCAGCACAATCGACCCGCAGTAATAGCCAAGATCAGCCCGCGACATCCCCAACTTGATCCCCGACACCAGCATCAATACCCCCGTCGCCATCCCGATCAGCACCGCAAACAACCCCAACTTCTGCCAGAACACCCGGCTCAATCCCACCGGAGACAACCCCAGGATCCACAACCGTCTCCCCTCCAGACTGAACATCGGAAAAATAAACCGCGTCGTCAGCGTCGACAGCGTCAGGCAGCACACCGCAAAATTCAACGTGCTCAGGATCAACCGGAACAACGGCCGGTTCGGATCACTGTCCATCGCCCGGTTCAGATTCGACGCATACACCAGCAGCAGCCCGAACACCACCGCACACGGAATCCATTGCGCCGGATCCCGCGAAAATTCCCGCAAATCCTTCCGGATCAATGCCGCCGTGTCCCGCCTCAAAAACGGCAGTCTCCCCACCCACCCGCGCCGGAACGCCGCCTCCACCGCCGCCGCATCCGTCCCCCCGCGCCGCCCCGTCTTCATCGCCTTCCGCCGCTGACTCAGATTCCACGCCTCATACATCGCCGGACTCGCCACCACCACACACACCCACCCCAGCATCAGCGCCCAACTCGCCAGCACCATCCCGAAAAATGCCCCCCGCGCGTCAAAACCCCGCGCCCACAGCAAAATCAACTCCGCCATCCACGCACTCGGCAAAAACCGGTTCATCGCCAACTCGGTATGCCCCATCACTTTCGTGAACGCCCCGTTCAGGTTCGTCATCGCCGCAATCTCCTCGAAATTCGGCGACGTCCGCCATCCCTGCACCACCCACCAACCCACCACCAGCACCACTCCTGTCAGCAACCACCGCAAACCCCGCCCCCACCACCGCACCAACCCCAGCACCACCAGCGACGCCACCATCGCCGGCAGCATCAGAAACAACGGATACAGCAGCACCACCTTCACGTAAAACATCGGCCCAGCCCCAAACGTCCGCCCCACCGACGCCAGCAGCGGCGCACTCAGCACCGCCAATCCCCAGCTGCTCACCAGAAACGACTCCACCACTTTCCAGCACAACACCGCCCGCGGATTCACAGGCGTCGTCAGCAGCCACGCCGTCTCCTTCCCCCGAAACACACTCGCATACAGCAGGATGCAGTTCGAAAACACCAGCATCACAAAGAAGAAGAAATACGATAGATAAATGATCCTCTCCGTCAGCAGCAGCCCGATCCCCGGTATCGTAATCATATAATCCAACCCGCGGCAGAACATGAAGTACGCCGCAACAAGATACCCCGTCAGAAACACCGCAATCGTCACCGCCATCAGCCGCGACTCCCGCACCGACGCCACCGTCCGCGCCCGGAACGCCCGCCAGTGCACCCGCCCCAGCGCCGCTATCTCTGCTCTCAATGTCATCATGATTCCATAAATTGACACGGCAGCCGGATCGCTCGCTCCAACCGCCTCAGATAATCCTCCCGCGCAATCTCATGCGCCCCGAACCGACTCAAATGCTCGGTCGTCCACTGCGTGTCCAGCAGCGTGAACCCACGCTCGTCCAACCGCCTCACCAGCGCATGCAGCGCCACCTGCGACGCCCCAGTCTCCCGGCTGAACATGCTCTCACCAAAAAACGCTCCCCCGATCGCCACCCCATACAACCCACCCACCAAACGGTGCCCCATCCACGTCTCCACCGAATGCGCAAACCCCAACTCGAACAAGCGCACGTAACTCCGCAGAATCGACTCGTTGATCCAAGTCGATTCCCGGTCCGCACACCCGCGCATCACCGCCGTGAACGCCGTGTTCAACCGCACCTCATACGCCCCGCGCCTCAGCAACCGCTTCAACCCATGCGGCACATGAAACTCCCGGATCGGAATGATCCCCCGGGGATCCGGCGAAAACCACCCCATCTCCCCATCCTCCATCGCCATCGGAAACACCCCCTGCGCATACGCTTCCAGCAACAGGCAGGGATCAATGACGTCAGTAGATCGAGAAGGCAGCTCAGGCATGCAGCACCGTCAGCTCAGACCATTCGAAGGCGCTTTCCGTTCACTCATTTCGCACCTCCCCGGCACCCCGCCGGAGGCACCACCCCACTCAAACCGCCTCCTTCACACTCGCCCGCGCCGGCGACCGGAAGAACGCCACAAACAACAGCAGCACCCCCACCGCTCCAAGCGCCGGCACCATCCAGATCTGGTCCCACGCCTTCACCCCGGCCGTCGTGTACTTCTCAGCCACCGCCCCCTGAATGTACGACCCCACAAACATCCCCAGCCCGTACGTCGCAAAAGCAATGAAACCCTGCGCCGCCGACCGGATCTTCGCGTCCGCCCGCTCGTCCACATACACCTGACCAGTCACAAAGAAGAAGTCATAGCAAACACCGTGCAGGATCACGCCCAGATACACCGGCCACAGCGCCGCCCCATTCCCCGCATGCGTCGCGAACAGGAAGTACCGCCCAGCCCACGCCACCATCCCAGCTACCAGCATCCACTTCACCCCAAGCCGCGCAAAAAATAGCGGGAACACCAGCATGAAGAAAATCTCCGACATCTGACCCCAGCTCATCGTCGCCGCCACATCCTTCACCCCGCGGTCACCCAGAAACGATCCCGTCAGATTATAATAAAACGCCAGCGGTATGCAGATCAGGAACGAGCCGATCATGAAAATCGCAAACGACCGGTCCTTCATCAGCGACAACGCATCCAGCCCCAGAATGCTCCCAATCGAAGCAGGCTCGCCCTTCGCACGCGGCGGCGTGTGCGGCAGCAGGAAACTGAAGATCCCCAGCACCACCCCGGCTATCGCCGCCACATGGAAAATCTGCACATCGAGGTCAATCTTCATCGCGCTCACCAGCTGGCCAGCCGCAATCCACCCAATCGTCCCCAGAACCCGAATCCCCGGAAACTCCTTCCCTGGATTAGACATCTGCGCAAACGCCACCGAATTCGTCAGCGCCATCGTCGGCATGTAACACAGGGTGTGCGCCAGCAGCAGCGGATAAAATCCCGCAAACGTCGTCTGCTGCGATGCAAAATAAATGAAGGCCGCGCCCAGCAGATGCAGCACCCCAAGCACCCGCTCCGCCGCAAAAAACCGGTCCGCTATCATCCCCATGAAAAACGGCGCAATCATCGCCGCAAGATTCGTCGTCGCATAGCAACTCGCCGCCTGCGCATCCGTGAACCCCATCTTCTTCGTCAGAAAGGCGTACCCAGTGGCAAACCATGCGCCCCATACCAGATACTGGAGGAACATCATGAGCGATAGTCGTGTGCGGACAGATGGATTCATGCGTGTGATCGTGGGAAATTCCGGGTGACCCTAGAAACTCCCGCCCACCGCGGCAAGTCCCGAAACGCGTGCTTTTCCGGTTTTCCTGCCCGTCTCCAAAATCTCCTCAGGCCTTGAATCCCCGCTCCCGCCCGCTACCATCACGCCCCATGAGCATCGCCCGCATTGCCGCCGGACTCGGAATCGACCCTCAAACCCTGTCCACCTACGGCACCGACAAAGCCAAAGTCCCCCTCAGCGCCCTCGCCTCCCCACCGCGCCAGGGCAAACTCATCCTCGTCTCCGCCATCACCCCCACCCCCGCTGGCGAAGGCAAAACCACCATCTCCATCGGTCTCGCCCAGGGCCTCAAAGCCTCCGGCCACTCGGTCGCCCTAGCCCTCCGCCAGCCCAGCATGGGCCCAGTCTTCGGCCGCAAAGGCGGTGCCACCGGCGGCGGCCGCAGCACCGTCCAGCCAGCCCAGTCCATCAACCTCCACTTCACCGGCGACTTCCACGCCATCACCTCCGCCCACAATCTCCTCTCCGCCGTCCTCGACAACGCCATCCAGCAAGGCACCGCCGCCTTCTCCCCGGACCGCATCCTCTGGAAACGCGTCCTCGACGTCAACGACCGCTCCCTCCGCCGCATCGTCACCGACAACGCCGGCCCAAACCAGCGCTCCACTGGCTTCGACATTACCGCCGCCTCGGAAATCATGGCCTCCCTCTGTCTCGCCGAATCCCTCGACGACCTCCGCGCCATGCTCGACCGCATCGTCGTCGGCTTCGCCCCAGACGGCTCACCCGTCTTCGCCAAATCCCTCCGCGTCACCGGCGCTCTCCTCGCACTCCTCCGCGACGCCCTCCTCCCCAAACTCCTCTCC
>QQNF01000074.1 GCA_003402705.1 Verrucomicrobiota bacterium
ATGCGGACAAATTCCTCCTTTTCGGGCTCCCCAAAGATGTACCTGCCGTCCACCACGCGCGAACAGACGTGGTAAACCCCGGCTTCAGTCTCCGGCTCAGTGTAGACGCGTGGCTTGGCCATATATTGATGCGGCAAAACTCAACATGCGGCGATAAAAAGTCAAGGGATCTTTCGTGCCTAGTGTCATTTTCCCGTTCTCGCGGGAGTCCCGCTCACAAGGAGCCAGATCACATCGCTGCCATAACTTCTCGATCCGCCAAGAGGTCTGCTAAAAATCTAGAGGTCCAGAGGTCTGCTCTGAATGGCGCTTCCGTTAAAGAGGTCTGTCGACTTGTCAGGTATTGGAAAGCGATTGTTGCAAATAAGAGATCGGACCTTTTCGAGTGCGTTGGGAAAAGTGCGGGATGCGGATATGTGCCCAGACCTCTTGAGGGGCACATGCGCCGCCGCTTCCGGAAACCGACTCAAGGAGGCATTCTGAACGGAGGACGTGCCGGTGGAAAAGCAGATGACCGGACCTCTTCGAGAGGGGAGACCTCTTCAAGAGGCGTGGGCCGCGACCGGGGTTTGATGAGACGAGTTTCCGTGGAGGCAGATGGTCAGACCTCTTGGGAAGGGGGAGGCCGCGGAGGCTACGGGTAAATGCTGGTGGAAGAGTGGTGGCCAGAGGGTGAGGGGAGCGAGCGAACAGGTGTCCAAACCTCTCAATAGGGTGAGACCTCTTGGGAAGGGGGAGGCCGTGGAGGCAGATGGTCAGACCTCTTGGGAAGGGGGAGGCCCTTAACAGGGTGCAGACTTCTTTCTTAACTGGGCTGGGCAGAGGGTGGGGTGGAGGGTGGTTGGAGGAGTGGTGGTGTGATGTGGCGGGGTGTGCGAGGGTGGGGGATGAGAAAGAAGAGCAAGGCTGATGCGGTTCCTCTGGAGGGGGTGGCGCTGATTAAGGAGACGTGTCGGCGGATTCGGCTGGCGAGGAGTTTGTGGGAGGCGCACCGGAATGGGGCGTGTCGGGGGGAGCGGGAGAAGGCGATGGGTTTGTATGAGAGGCTGAGCGAGGAGGAGCGGGAGCGGGTGCCGCAGGAGCTGCGGGTGTGGCTGCGGTACCGGAGCGAGAAGTATTTCGGGCCGGGGAGGACGCGGCCGGGCGGGTAGGTGGTTGGGTGGGGGTTTGAGGATGCGATTGTGCGGGGTTGGATTCGGGGTTGAGGGAGGGGGATATGAGTGCGGAAACGAGAGAGGTTCTGGAGATTTGTGTGGACTGCATGGCGTCTGTGGAGGCGTGTGCGGCGGCTGGGGTGGATCGGATTGAGTTGTGTGCGGGGTTGGTGGAGGGAGGGACGACGCCGTCGGTGGGGTTTATGCGGGCGGCGCGGGCGGCGTATGGGGGGCGGCTGATGGTGATGATCCGGCCTCGGGCTGGGGATTTTGTGGTGTCGGCGGGAGAGTTGCGGGTGATGGAGGAGGACGTGCGGGTGGCGAGGGGTGAGGGAGCGGATGGGGTGGTGTTTGGGTGTCTGTGTCCGGATGGGCGGATTGACGAGGTGGCGGCGGGTGGGCTGGTGGGTGCGGCGTGCGGGATGGACATGACGTTTCACCGGGCGTTTGATGTGAGTCGGGATCTGGAGGAGAGCCTTGAGACGCTGATTGGGCTGGGGATTCCACGGGTGCTGACGAGTGGTGGTGAGGCGAGTGTGGAGGTTGGGATGGGGGTGATTGGGGAATTGGTGCGTCGGGCGGCGGGGAGGCTGGCGGTGCTGGCGGGAGGGGGGATGCGAGCGGGGCTGGTGGAGCGGTTGCGGGGGTTGGGGGTGAGGGAGTTTCACATGTCGGCGCGGAGTGGGTTTGCGAGTCCGATGGAGTACCGGCGGCCGGAGATTCCGATGGGGGCGTCGGTGGTGCCTGGGGAGTATGAGCGGCGGCAGGCGGATCCGGCGGTACTGGGGGCGATGCTGGAGTTGCTGAGTGGGCCGCACGCGGCGTTGACAAAGGCTGGTGCGGTCTGAAAGTGGGGTGATCGGCGCAGCCGGAATTTTTCCTTGGAATGAAACGTTACGGAGTCAAACTGAACAATGGGAAGCTGATGTGGGTGCGTGCCGATGCGGTGGAGTGCCGGGATGGGGCGGTGATGTTTCTGAGGGAGGGAGAAGGCGGGCGGGAGATTCTGGCTGGGTTTCCGCTGGTGCAGGTGAATCACTGGGGGTTGCCTGAGGCGTTTGCTGCGGAGGAAGTGTGAGTGCGGCGTGAAGGTCTTGAGCTGATAGAATTCCATGAAGATCCCCCTGATGTTTTTCACGCTGCTGACGGTGCTTCCGCTAGCGGCCCAGCAAGTGCCGCCGCGATTCGGGGCGGGGCCGCAGCCTGCGACGGCGATGGAGGCGGTGGCGGCGTTCAAGGCGGCGACTGGGGTGACGCGGCTGACGAATGTGGTGGAGATTCGAGGGACTGGAGGGGCGCCGACGCCGTCGGTGTGGACGGTGGTGGTGCATGATCCTGCGAGTCCGACGCGATTGAGTGAGTACAGTGTGCGTGGGCCGAGGGTGGAGGACCGGAGGCCGTGTCAGTTGTATTATCCGAAGCGGGTGCCGGAGGGGTATTTTGACTATGGGAAGGTGACGGTGGACAGTGCGGCGGCGTTTCGAGCGGCGGACCGGGAGGCTGGGATTGCGCGGATTGGGTTTGATCTGATTGATTACCGGCTGAGGTGCCGGGAGTTCAGTGATGATCCGATCTGGGATGTGACGATGCGGACGGCGGATGGGGTGGCGCTGGGGACGGTGTCGATTTCGAACAAGACGGGGAAGGTGCTGAGGGCGGTGTGGACGCGGCCTGGGCCGCGCGGGGCGCTGGCGGTGGCTGAGGACAGTGCGGAGCCGGGGGCGCGGCCATTGAGCACACAGGTACCGGTGGTGCCGAAGGTACTTGAGGTGCGGCGGCAGGCTGAGCGTGTTCCCGTTCCTGCGCCGGTGCGCGAGGAGGTGCCGGAGACGATTCCGGCGGAACCTGTGCCTGCGCTGGTGGAGCCGCCTGGAGGAGGGGTGGGTCCTGTGCCGTGCAGTGATCAGAGCAACGAACAGAGCCGATGAGTACAGGAGCGAGCGAAGGAAATGCCCGGGGACGGTCGATGGCAGTGCCGTGGGTGGCGCTTGGGGTGGGGGTGGTGCTGCTGGCGCCGTTGTGGTTCCGGTTTTTCCGGAACCTGTGGACGCGGGAGCCGTATCAGTTTTTTCCGTTGGCGATTGCTGCGGGGCTGCTGCTGGCGGTGCGGACGTGGCAGGAGAGTGATCCTGGGCCGGCGCGGCCGGCTGGGTGGGTGCGGTGGACGGTGTTGATTCCGGCGGTGGTGGTGACGATGGCGGCGGCGGGATTGGATTCGCCGTGGACGGGGATGGTGGGTGCGTGGCTGCTGGCGGCGGCGCTGGCGGTGGGTACTGGTGGGTGGCGGCGTTTCAGGGCGTTCGGGCCTGCGCTGGTGATGTTCGGGATCACGCTGCCGCCGCCGTTCGGGATGGAGGAGAACCTGACGCGGTGGTTGCGGGTGAAGGCGGTGCAGATGTCGAGCCGGATCCTTGATGCGGCGGGGGTGCCGCATGTGAGGAACGGAAACATTCTGGATTTGCCGGTGAGGGAGATCATGGTGGAGGAGGCGTGCAGCGGGATCAATTCGACGCTGTCGGTGGCGGCGGCTGCGGTGTTTTATCATCTCTGGATGCGGCGGCCGTGGTGGTGGCTGGCGGTGACGCTGCCGTTGTCACTGGTGTTTGTGTTTGCGGGCAACACGGCGCGGATCGCGGGTGGGAGCATGCTGCTGCAGGGGACTGGGATTGACCTGTTCAAGATCCCGTTTCCGCATGAGTTTGTGGGATTGGTGGTGATCGCGGTGTGTCTGCTGCTGGTGGTGAGTCTGGATCAGCTGCTGGTGCTGGTGACGCGGCGGCCTGCTGAGGAGTTGGTGGGAGGAGCGGGGGCCGTGGAGGGAGCGGAGTTGCCGCGGCGGTGGTGGCTGCCGTTTGCGGGGATTGCTGGGGTGTTAGGGGTGGCGATGCTGCCATTGGGTGTGAAGCGGATCGGGGGGACTCCGGACCTGTATGGGATGCAGCCGTCCGGGCTGCCGCAACCGGACATGTTCAGGCTGCCGGCAGTGCTTGGAGGATGGCAGCAGATGGAGGCGGGGCCTGATCAGAAGAGTTTTGTGGAGATGGACGGGGTTTTGAGCAGGGTGTGGCGATTTCGGCGCGGTCAGGAGGCGGTGGCGGTGGCGCTTGACTATCCGTTTCACGGGTTGCATGACGTGACGATGTGCTATGCGAATGCTGGGTGGGAGTCGGTGTCGCGCCGGGAGCTTGCGCTGATGGGGGAGAAGGGGAATGGATCGTTGCAGCATCTGCAGCGGGCGCGTGACGAGCATGCGCTTCTGATTGTGAGCACGGTGAGTGCGGATGGGCGGTTCATTGAGAATGACAATCTGAAGGGGACGCTGCTGACGCGGTTTGGGGATTCTGTGGATGTGCCGATGGCGTTTCGGATCCAGTTGTTTGCGTTGGCGACGTCGCCGATCTCTGGGGTGGCGGAGGAGGGGATTGCGGGGTTGTTTCAGGAGGCGCATGCGGCGCTGATCGTGCAGTTGCGTGAGGGTGGGATCATTGCACGGAGGAGGGAGCCATGAAGTCTGTGCGACTGGTGAAAGAGGATAGGCGGTGGCGAGTGCTGCTGGCGGCGCCTGCGGCGGTGGTGACGTTAGGGGTGCTGGTGCTGCCGTTCTGGGCGCGGCCGATGAGTCCTGAGGAGCGGTCGAGGCGGGCGGCGCGGACGGCGACGGAGGTGCTAGAGGGGGAGGAACCGGATCTGCGGCGGGCGATGGTGGTGGTGCGGACGGCGGTGGCGGCGGATGCGCCTGCGAACCGGCTGAGGGATGCGGAGCTGCTGGATGGGGTTGGGTTGCTGGCGAGCGAGCGAGGGGAGGCACCGGCGGCGGTGAAGTGGCGGCGCGATGCGGATCACTGCCTGGAGCGAGCGCTGGAGGAGACTGGGATGGTGGCGTTGCCGGATGCGGCGCGGCGGGCGTACCTTGGGATGCGGGTGTCAGGAGAGTGGGCGTTGCTGGCGGAGGCGGTGCCGGTGGTGGATACGGCGGAGGGGGAGTTTGTGAGCGGGTGGCTGCAGGTGATGGGGGGGAAGGCAGGGGGAGCGCTGAAGATGCTTGAGCCGAGGGCTGAGGAGTCGCCGCGGCACGCGCTGCTGGCGGCGGTGGCGGCGCATGCGGTGCAGGAGACGGAGGTGCGGGACCGGATGGCGGCGGTGGCGCTTGCTGGGAAGCCTGAGCTTGGGCCGCTGGAGCGGGCTGGGGCGGCGGCGCTGGTGGGGCGGTTTGAGGAGGCGTTTGGGGTGGCGGCGGGAGCGGGGGTGGAGACGGAGCCGGTGCGGTCGGCGGCGATTGCGGAGATTGTGGAGCGCTGGCTGCGTTCTGGGACGTTTCCTGCGCCTGCGAGCAAGGAGGCGCGGGACGTGCTGGAGACGGGTTTGCGTGCGGCCCCTGACAGTCCGTATCTGGCGGCGGTGGTGGTGAAGCTGCCGGTGCCGGCTGAGCCGGTGGTGGGGGGAGTGTTTCAGCAGTTTCTGGGGGTGGTGGAGCTGGTGCGGAGTGGAGCGCCGGAGGCTGAGATTGAGGAGCGGCTGGGGAAGGTGGCTGCGCAGTGGCCGGAGGCTGGGCGAGCGGCGGCGCGAGCGGCGGCGGCGATGGGGAAGCGCGTTGGGAAGGGGCTGGTGGCCGGGGAGACGAACCGGCGGCGGACGTTCATGGCGATGGGACCGGTGGATCCGCTGTGGGCGCTGCTGTGGCAGCGGAGCAACTGAAGATTTTTGTGATTGAGGTGAGCGGAGGTGTAACTGAGACCGCTTTATGGAGCGTCCATTCTGAATGATTGAGACCTATGAAGTGCCTTTTTCTGCTGCTGACGATTGGAGTGCCTGCTGGTGCTGAAGTCCGGACGTTTCACGATGTGAAGGGGAGGGCGATGGAGGCTGAGCTGGTGAAGGCGCGGGGTCCGAACATTGTGGTGCGGATGGAGAAGAAGGAAGTGCCGGTGCCGCTGAAGCAGTTCAGCCGTGAGGATCAGACGGTGATTCTGCAGTGGATAGCGACGGATCCGGGGGCGATTGACTATCGGTTTGACTGTCGGGAGGCGGAGAAGGAAGTGGCGCGGACGGATGGGGAGGAAGGGCCGGGGTTGCGCGGGTATGAGGTGACGGTGGCGAACCGGTGTCTGAACACGGTGGACGGGATCCGGGTGTGTTATCGGGTGTTTCTGGATGACCGGGTGGATCCGATCGGGTCGTGGTTCAATGCGAGGAAGCTGATGTTCAAGGCTGGGGACGAGGAGTTGCCGTCGCTGGCGTATGGGAAGTCTGCGAAGGTGGCGACGAGGGGGCATCAGGTGGACAAGACGCGGTCGAACGGGTTCAGCGGGCAGCCGGAGCGGGATCGGTTGCGGGGGGTGTGGGTGCGGTTTTTCAAGTTCGGGACGGAGGTGGGGTCGTGGAAGTCGGGAGCGGTGCCGAAGTGCGAGTGGCCGGAGTCGAGTGGTGAGAAGGCGCGGTTGGAGGGGGATCGGGAGCGGCAGCGGGAGCTGGTGGCGAGTTTTGCGGGGAAGGCTGGGGGTGGTGAGGTGCCGGCGGGGGAGCCAGAGGGGGAGGTGAAGCGTGAGGTGGCGAAGGCGGTGGCTGGAAAGACCGGGGCGGGAAAGCCTGCGGGTGGCAAGGCGGAGACGGCGGAGGGGAAGGTTGGGGGAGAGGAGAAGGGGGAGGATGTGCCGGAGGAGATCAAGATTTTCGAGATGGAGGACACGGCGAAGTGAGGGTCCGTGATCTGCTAGAGAGTTAGCCTGTGCGGTTCCGGAAGAAGGAGAAGCCGTGAGGCGGGCAGGAAGAAGGCCATGATCCGGGGCCGCTGCCGTGGGGGCGAGCGGGGGATCATGGCCTTGAAGGCGCGGTTAGGATCCGGCGGAGTGCCGGGGCCTTTGGTCAGGGTTGGGTGATGATGGCGGAGCCGCTGGCACCGCTGAGGGAGGAGAAGTCCTGTTCGAGCGTGCGGATTTTGCGGGTGAGGGAGTCGAGACGGCCGACGAGGTCTTTGGAGATCTGGTGGAACTGGTCGCGTTCGGTTTTGATGAGGACACTCTGCTGTTCGGCTTGTTCGGCGCGGATGGTGAGGGCCTTTTGTTCGGCGACGAGGGCGTCGCGTTCTTTCTGGAGTTGTTCCATGGCGGTCTGCTGGGCCTTATTGCGTTCCATGAGTTCCTTGAGGCGGGCGCTGAGTTCGTCGATTTGTTTCTGGAGGGAATCGCGAGCCGACATGAGGTCGGCCTTTTCTTTGGCTAGGACCTCGTTGGATTTGGCGAGGGAATTGTTGCGGGCCTGCTGTTCGGTGTAGGCTTTGGTGAGGTCTTCGAGGCCTTTTTTGAGTTCGTTGAGTTCGGTGGCGCGGGTGGCGATGGCGTTGGTGAGGTCCTGTTTTTCCTTTTCGAGGGCGGCCATGCTGCCTTTCATGGAGGTTTCGCGTTCACCGGCGGCGGAGAGTTCCTTTTTGAGGTCGGTTTCGCGGGTGGCGGCGTCTGCGAGTTGTTTGCCGCGGGTGTCGAGGGCGACGTTGAGGTCGGCCTTGGCTTTTTCGAGACTGTCGATGGTCGACTTCATGGATTTTTCGCGATCCATGCCAGCGGCGACGTCTGATTTGAGAGCGGTTTCGCGGCGGGTGGCGAGGGTGAGCTGGTCGGCGAGATTTTTTTCGCGGCCGCGGCTGGCGTCGAGGTCAGCGGAGGTTTTGGCGAGCGACTGGGAGGCGGCGGTGAGTTTTTCGTCGAGTGCGGCGATGGCTTTGTCGCGTTCGGAGACGGTGCCTTTGAGCTGGGTGACCGAGGTGTTGAGGTCGGTGACGGAGGAATTGAGTTTGGAGACCTCGGTGGTGGCCGCGGAGAGGTCGGTGGAGAGCTTCGTGGTGACCTCTTTTTCGTGGGAGAGGTCGCGGACGAGAGCGACATTCTTGCCGGCGAGGCTATTGTTAGAGGTGTTGGCGTTCTGGCGACCGGATTCGGAGATGCCGAGGGCTGCGAGGAGGAGACCGCTGGCGCCGAGGGCGAGGCGACCGCTGCGGGCGGACTTGGAATCGGAGGAATCGTTCATGGGCTGAGTAGGTGAAAATCGTTGGGGGGAGAATGAAACAACGGGGTGGAGCGGGCAACCATTCTTTTTCGCGGGCTGGTAAAAGAGGGGGATGAAGGATTGCTGAAGCGTGGGGTCAGGGGGTGAAGGAGCAGGCGGATTCGAGGAGCGGGCGGACGAGGGCTGCGGCGGAGGAGGAGAGGTGGGCGCGGTCGTGGAAGAGGGGGTGGAGGTCTGGGGAGAAGGCGCGGACGGCTCCGTCGGGGGTGGTGAAGAGGGGAACGGTGTCGATGATGGAGAGGAATCGGCCGCCGGCGGAGGCGGAGACGAGATCGGCGATGCGCTGGCGTGCGGTGGCGTCTTCTGGGGATTCGAAGAAAGGGGGGCGGCTGCCGAGGCGAATGGCTTGGCGGGAGGCTGAGTGAGGAGGGATGGGGGGTTGGTGGAGGACGACGAGGTGGTCGGCGAGTGGTGCGAGGGCGACGAGGGTGCGGGAGAGACGAGTTGGGTGATCGGCGAGTTTGTAGATCCAGTGGCAGGAGAGGACGATGGTGGCGGGGTGTTCGCGCTGTGCGGTGGAGAGGCAGAGGTTCCAGAGATTGCTGGGAGGGAAGTTGGGAGGTGGAGCGAGAGGGTCGCCGCCGGCTGCGGAGAGGATGATGAGGGATTGGCCGCGGGAGTTGGCGATGTCTGCGAGGACGCGGGAGTACATGGTGGCCTGGCTGTCGCCGATGAGGAGGATGGGGCGGCGGTTGGGGTTGGGGATGGCTGGGGAGATGACGAGGATGCCGGAGGGGGAGTCGGTGCCGTCTTTGTAGAAGTGGCGGCGGATGAGGAGGCCTGAGGGGATGCCGATGAGGAGGGCGGAGGCGGTGGCGAGCCAGACGAAGCGGCGGCGGTTGGGGAGGCGGAGGAGGGAGCGGAGGGGGAGTTCGAGGGTGTGGTGGCAGGTGAGGGCGGCGATGGAGGTGAGGAGGATTTTGAGGGCGAGGCGGGTCGCGGGGGAGGAGAAGAGGAAGTGGTAGTCGATGAAGGAGAAGACAGGCCAGTGCCAGAGGTAGAGGGAGTAGGAGAGACGGCCGAGGTAGGTGGCGAGTGGTGAGGCGAGGAAGCGGCCGGCGAGACTGGCGTTGCCGCCGTGGAGGACGGCGACGGTGCCGAGGACGGGGAGGAGGGCGCGCCAGCTGGGGAAGGGTTGGTGTTCGTGGAGGAGGAGGAAGGAGAGGAAGATGAGGGCGGTGCCGGCGCTGGTGAAGCGTTGGGGGTTAGCGGGTGAGGGGAGGAGACGGTGGTGGTGGGTGATGGCGAGGAGGGAACCGGCGAGGAGTTCCCACGCGCGGGAGGGGAGGAGGTAGAAGCCGAGGGAGGGATGGCGGGAGGCGAGCCAGAGACAGGCGGCGAAGCTGAGGACGGTGGCGGTGGTGGTTAGGGCGAGACGCAGGCGCGGGGAGGCAGAAGAGCGGCCGAGGAAGCAGAGCGGGAAGAGGAGGTAGAATTGTTCTTCGACGGCGAGCGACCATGTGTGGAGGAGCGGCTGGGTGTCGTCGGAGAGGGAGAAGTAGCCGCCGAGGGAGAGCTGGTGGTGATTGGCCCATGCGGAGAGGGCGGCGGTGAAGGCGGCACCGGTGGAGGCGAGGTCCCAGTCGTCGTAGAGGAAGAAGGCGACGGTTAGGGTGGTGACGGCCATGGCGAAGAAGGCCGGGAAGATGCGGGCGAGACGGCGTTGCCAGAAGTCGGCGAGGGAGAAGGTGCCGAGGTCTTTGGAGCGGAGGAGGATGCCGGTGACGAGGTAGCCGGAGAGCGTGAAGAAGACATCGACGCCTGCGAAGCCGCCGGGGAGCCAGAGGCGGTTGAGGTGGAAGATGAGGACGGCGAGGACGGCGACGGCGCGGAGGCCGTCGATTTCCGGCCGGTGGGCGGCATGGGCCTCGGGTTGCATGGCGGCGCACCATGGGTGGGGTGCGGGCGAGGTGCGAGGGAATTGGTGGGTGGGGGGCGCGTGCGGACGCGGCGGGGCCGCGGCCATGAATTTGTCAGGAGGAGCGGCCTGGCGAGGGGTGGTGCTTGCGGCGCTGGGCGAGGAAGCGCGGGAGGATTTCCTGTTCGATGAGGGTGAAGGCGGCGGCGAGGCCGTCTGAGGAATAGGTGCGGCCGATGCGGCTTTCGACGGTGGTGGGGTTGCCGATGGTGCTGAGGAACTGATTGGAGGTCATGGCGGCGAAGAGCGCGGCGTCCATGGTGCCTGAGGAGGCGAGGATCCAGTTTCTGGCGAAGAGACTGAGGACGGCGTCCCCGATCCATGCTTCCTCGCGCTCGCGGCGGACCGGGTCCGTGGGTTTCATGCGGGCGGAACCTTGGGGAGGTTACTGCTGGTCGAACTTGATGATTTCGTCGCCGACTTCGAGTTGCATGCCGGTGACGACGCTTTTGATGTCGGCGACGGCCATGTCGTCTTCGATGGTGTCGCCGATGGCGACGCGGCCGATGATGGCGGTGCCGCGGCGGACGGCGAAGGCGTCGCCTTTGACGAGTTTGGCGCGGGTGCCGCGGTCGATGATGACGAAGCCGGTGTCTTCCTTGTTTTCGGAGATGCGGGCGATGGCTGGCTGGGCGAGGACGAGCTGCTGAGTTTTGGTGAGACGGCGGCCGCTGGGTGCGGCGTCGGGGACGCCAGCGGTTTCGAGGGCGGTGCGTTCAGCTTCCGGGGTGGAATTGTTGAGGATGTCGCGTTCGCGTTCCTCCATTTCATTGGGGGTGAGTTCTGGCGGGGCAGCGCCTGGGTCTGCGGAATTGATGGCGGTGCCGGAGCGGACGGTGGCTCCGGGAGGGGAGCCCGGGTCGATTTCCTTGCGCGGTGAGGCTGGGGGAGGGGAGGCTTCCGGGACGTCGGTGACGGTGGGAACGACGGGTGGGACGGCGGCGACGGCTGGGGCCGGGGCTGCGGCTGCGGCTGGTTGCTCCTCGATGCGTTTTTCGATGGAACTCATCTTTTCGATGAGTTGTTTGTTGTAGGCCTTCTGTTCTTCCAGCTGGGCATCCATGTCGGACTTGATGGTCAGGTAGACGCCAGCCGCGAGGAGCGTGCAGAGACAGGCGAGAGCGATGTGCTGGAGTTTCATGGAGGGGAGAAGGGAGGACGCGGTGAGGTGCGGGATGGCGGCACCGGGAAGTGTTGCGGCGGATGATTCCGCCGGGAGGATGAACCGGAGATGAGCGGGGAGGGGACGCTCAGTGCGGAGCGTCGGCCTTTTTCGCCGGGGCGTGCGGGTCTGTGGAGACCTCGGGGTGTGCGGCGGCTGGTTTGGCGTGGTTATCGCCGTGGTGGAGCGAGCTGCTCTGGTTGAACTTTTTGGTTTCTTCGTAGTTCTGCTGTTCGCAGCTGATGGAACCGCCGAGAGCGGCGGCGAGGCAGACGATGGCGAGACGAGTGTTCATGGCGGAAAATGGGAGGGTTTTGACATTCCTCTGCGGCTGGTGAATGCAACCGGAGATCGGGGGTGAGGGGAAGGGGAGCTGGAGGCGGGGTTGTGCGCGGGTTGTGCGCTGGTTATTCGCTGATTGTTCACAAAGTGTCAGTCGAAATGATGGGTGAACGCTTGCCTCGGGCGTGGTGAATGGGCATGGTTTTAAGATGTCAGAAACGAGCAGCAACGGGAGTGGAGGCGGCAAGACTGAAGGCGGCAAGGACGGGGCGCGCCTGCAGGGGCCGGGGAAGCGGAAGCCGTCGGATGCGAGTGCGTTGTATGATCCGGGGCGTGCGATGCCGTCGGCGGTGGACATGGAGCGGTGCGTGCTGTCGTGCATGATGCAGGCTCCGGATTATGCGGTGGGGATGGCGATGGAGAAGTTGTCGCCGGACCATTTCAACGGGGAGGCGCATGCGACGCTGTATGATCTGATAGTGCGGCAGTTTGATGCTGGGAAGCCGGTGGATCCGGTGTCGATCACGCAGGTGCTGTATGACCGGGATCTGATTGGGAGGATCGGGGGGGCCGGGGCGGTGACGGAGATTTACACGGCGGCGCCGAGTCCGGCGCATGTGACGCATTATGCGGAGCAGGTGCAGCAGAAGGCGATTTTGAGGAACATCATCAAGGCGTGTTCGGACTGCATCGGGCGGGCGTTTGACGATCAGGAGAATGTGGGGCCGCTGCTGGACGAGGTGGAGGCGAGGATATTGGGGATTCGTGAGGCGGAGGAGACGAAGAAGGGGAATCTGACGATGCGGGAGCGGGTGTTCAAGGCGATCGATGACTTGGAGAAGATGGCGGAGAATCCGAATGCGATCACCGGGGTGGCGACTGGGTTGCAGCGGCTGGATGAGATGACTGGTGGGTTCAAGGGTGGTGAGATGATCATCATTGCGGCGCGGCCGTCGATGGGGAAGACGTCGCTGGCGATGAACATTGTGGAGCACGTGGCGGTGGAGCAGAACAAGCCGTGTGCGGTGTTTTCGTTAGAAATGACGGCGGACAGTCTGGTGCAGCGGTTGATCTGTGCGCGGGCGCGGATCAACATGAGGGATCTGACGAGCGGGCGGTTTCTGAACAAAGGGGATTTTCAGCAGATGACGCGAGCGGCGAGTCAGCTGGCGGAGAGCAACATTGTGATTGATGACACGCCGGCGCTGTCGATTCTGGATCTGCGGTCGAAGGCGCGGCGGTTCAAGAAGCTGTACGGGATCGAATTGATAGCGATTGACTATCTTCAGTTGTGCCGGTCGACGAGCAAACGTGCGGCGGACAACCGGCAGCAGGAGATTGCGGAGATTTCGAGTGGTTTGAAGGCGCTGGCGAAGGAGTTGAATGTGCCGGTGATTGTGCTGGCGCAGTTGAACCGGGGGCCGGAGTCGCGCGGTGGGGGGAAGCCGAAGCTGTCGGACTTGCGGGAATCGGGTTCGATCGAGCAGGATGCGGACGTGGTGGGGCTGCTGTACCGGCCGGAGTATTATGCGGAGGATGAGGAGGAGCGGGCGGAGAACAGCGGGCTGGCGGAGTTGCTGATTGCGAAGCAGCGGAACGGGCCGACGGGCGGGGTGCCGCTGACGTTTTTGAAGGAATTCATGCGTTTTGAGACGCGGGAGGGCGAGGGGAGCGAGGTGGATTGAGGCGGGGGCGGGGAAGGGGTCGGCCAGGGTTGAAGAGGTCTCAAGAGGTCTGGCCGATAGGTTCGTCGAAGCGAAGGCGCAGAAGTGGAGGCGAAGACGTCTGTCTGCTTGTGCTGTGTCTGCTTGTGCTGTGAGCGAAGAGGTCTGTCTGCTTATTCACGGAGTGGTGCGTTCTTGTGTCTGCGGTTTCCTCTGGTGGGAATCCTGCGGGCGGCGGGGGCTGGAGGTGAGAAGTGTACAAAGCGAAGCGGCGCTCCGGTGAGGGAGCGCCGCTGGGTGTTGAGTGGGTTCCTTGCGAGGAAGCGGTTAGGCTTCGAGGCGGAAGAAGTTCTGCTGATGGACCTCGTTGGAGAGGCGGAGTTTGGCTTCGACCATTTTGAGGGAAGCGGTGTCTGCTTCGATGATGTAGTTAACGAAGTAGCCTTCGGTCAGTTTTTTGCTGCCGTAGGGGAACTTGCGTTTCCCGAGGTGGTCGATTTGCTCGAGGCGAGCGCCTTCGAGTTCCATATCGCGGCCGATTTTACTGACGATGGTATCGACAGTGTCTTCTTTGCCGCGGGTGTCGAGAACGATGAGGCCTTCATACTTGCGCTTCATTTCCGGAGTCGAGTGGAGGTTTCTTGCCCTTTTGGGGCGAGCGGTTGGGTTTGTTTTCAGAAGGATTGAAATGGTTCATCGCGGCAGTCAGGCCGCGAAGGGCACACAGGATGACAGCATTTGCGGCATTCTCAAGCGATTTATCTACGAGAGGTTTTTCGTCTGGTGGGAAGCGGCCGAGGACGTGGTCGCTGAGGGCGGCGTGTTCGGGGGTGCCGACGCCGAAGCGGAGTCTGGGGAAGTTCTGGGAGCCGAGGGCGGAGATGATGGATTTGAGGCCGTTCTGGCCGCCTGCGGAGCCTGAGAGGCGGATGCGGAGGCGGCCTGTGGGGAGGGCGACGTCATCGCAGACGACGAGGATTTCCGGGGGTTCGAGGCGGAAGAATCGGGCGACGGCGCTGACGGAGACGCCGCTGAGGTTCATGTAGGTCTGGGGTTTGAGGATGAGGAGGGAACCGGAGCGGGCGAGATGGGCTTCGAATTTGCGTTCGTTAGTCCATGAAGCGCCGAGGGAGGCGGCGACGCGGTCGGCGATCATGAAGCCGGCGTTGTGGCGGGTTTGCTCGTATTCGCGGCCGGGGTTGCCGAGGCCGACGACGAGGCGGATGGGAGGATCGTCTTTCAAGGGAGTCGCCGTGGGTCAGCGCTGGAGGCGTGCTTGTTCGCGGTGCCAGTCTTTGAGTTGCTCGTGGAGGGTGTCCGGGTGGCGAGCGTTCTGGAGGGCAATTTCCATGCTGAGGTAGCCGCTGGTGGCGAGGTGGAAGAGACTGTCATCGAGGGTGTGCATGCCTGAGGATTTGCCGACCTGCATGAGTGAGAAGACCTGTTCGAAGCGATGGTCGCGGATGGCGCTCTGGACGCCTGGGTTGACGGTGAGGACTTCGGTGGCCATGACGCGGCCGGGGGCGTCGGCTCTGGGGAGGAGGCGTTGGGAGATGATGCCGAGGAGAGCGCCTGCGAGCTGGGTGATGATCTGGGGTTGCTGCTGGGCTGGGAAGATGTCGACGATGCGGTCGAGGGCTCCGGTGGCGGAGCGGGTGTGGAGGGTGGAGATGACGAGGTGGCCGGTTTCGGCGGCGGTTAGGGCGGCGGCGACGCTGTCCTGGTCGCGCATTTCCGAGACGACGAGGACGTCGACGTCCTGGCGGAGGGCGGCGCGGAGAGCGGCTGGGAAGGAGTGGGTATCGGAGCCGATCTGGCGTTGTTTGATGAGGCCGAACTGGTGTTCGAAGGTGTATTCGATAGGGTCTTCGACCGTGATGATCATGGCCGAGCGGGTTTCGAGGATGCGGCGAGTCATGGCCGCGAGGGTGGTGGTTTTGCCGCTGCCGGTCATGCCGGTGACGAGGACGAGGCCCTGGCTGGCGGTGCAGAAGTCTGCGACAGTAGGGGAGTGGCCGAGCTCGTCGAGTTCCGGGGGCGTGTCTGGGATGTAGCGGAAGGCGGCTTCGACGTGGGTGCGTGCGAAGTGGGCGTTGCCGCGGAAGCGGCCGACGTTTTCGACGGCGAGTGCGAAGTCGAGTTCCCAGTCTTTTTCGAGTTTGGCGCGCTGGGCGTCGGTTAGGACGGCCATGATGAGTTCGCGGACGCGTTTGCCGTCGAGGTCGACGTCTTCGAGGGGTGTTAGGCGGCCGTCGATGCGAGCGGCGGGCGGGGCGTTGGCGGCGAGGTGGAGGTCGGAGCCGCCGGCTTCGCGGGTGGCGGCTAGGTAGTCGAGGATGTCGCGGGCCATGGTGTGGGGATTGTGGGAGAGGGTTTGGGGAAGTGAGGGTCAGCTGACGCCGCGGAGGGCGCGGTTGAATTCGAAGGCGTTGCCGGAGTGAGCGAGGGCGGTGTCGTAGTCGACGATGCCTTCTTTGCAGGCGTCGACGAGGGCGGTGAGGAAGGCGCGGTTGGCGGGTTCGTCGCCGCGTTTGATGTGATCGGCGATGGAGGGGACGTCCATGGCGCGGATCCAGTCGCGGACGGCGCCGTTGACTTCGAGGTGTTCGCAGATGAGGGCGACGCCGGTGCCGTCGGCGCGCGGGAGGAGGCGCTGACTGAGGACGCCGATCATCTGATGGGAGAGGAGGGAGAGCATGACGGCGCGGTCTTCCGGGGGGACGAGATTGGAGAGCCGGTCGAGGGATTCGGTGACGTTGGGGCTGTGGAGAGTGGAGATGACGAGGTGGCCTGTTTCTGCGGCCTGGAGGCAGGTGACGGCGGAGTCGCCGTCGCGGATTTCGCCGAGGAAGATGACGTCCGGGGCCTGGCGGAGGGCTTTCTGGAGGCCTGAGGAGTAGGTAGCGGTATCGAGGCCGACTTCGCGCTGGGTGAAGAAGGCGAGGCGGTCGGCGAAGAGGTACTCGATCGGGTCTTCGATGGTGACGATGTGGCCCTGGCGAGAGGAGGCGAGAAGGTCGAGGCAACTGGCGACGGTGGTGCTTTTGCCGCAGCCTGTGGGGCCGGTGACGAGGATGAGGCCGGCGCGGCGGTTGAGCCAGCCGGAGATGAGGTCGAGCGGGAGGCCGAGGGAGTCGAGGGTGGAGACGTTGGTGCGGATCTGGCGGAGGACGGCGCCGAGGCGGCCCATGCGGCGGTGGAGGTTGACGCGGAAGCGAGTGCCGTCGGCTGCGAACCATGCGGCGTCGCGGTCGAGGACGGTGGCTGGGTCTGCGCCGCAGACCTTGCAGAGGGCTTCCATGTCGGCGGTGGAGACGGCGGGTTCCTCGGGTTCGTGGAATGATCCGTTGACTTTGAGGCGAGCGCGGAGGCCTTCGGCGAGGTAGAGATCCGACGCGCCCCAGTGGCGGGCGAGGGCGGCGAGTGATTCCATGAGCGGCGTGGCCATATGGCTGGACGGAAGCGGGTTTCGGGGGTGGTGGCAAACTCAAAAGCGGTTGAGCCTGCGGGTGTGGTGGCGGGGAGAGAGGTTGCGAAGGGGTTGAGGTTGGCGGGCCGGGGAGGATAGGGGGAAGAGAATAAGAGGACGGACCTCTAGTGTCCTCTCGTGAAGTGACGACCTATTACTCCTCCGAAGAAAAACTCGAGTTCTGGCAGATCTCGCGCCCTGGGAAAGGACCGGAAACCTCAGTGCCCGAGCCCGCAGCACCCTAGCGCATCACGCTCCGAAGACGTCTGACCACATGCCTGCGGGTCCTCAATCCTTCTTCCCGAAGACTTCCTTGAAAAACCGCTTCATGGCCGACCACGATTCCTTGTCCGCCTTTTCCTGATAGGCCGGTCCAGGCTTTGTGAACCCGTGCAGCGCCCCCTCGTAACTCACAAACTCCATCTTCGCCTGCGACTGCTTCATCTCTTCCTGAAACCCGGGAACTTCTTTGCCGACATTGGCATCCGCACCGCCATGGCACACCAGAATCCGCGCCTTGATCGCCCCCGGTGCCGCCGGCAGCGTCGTTCCAAGGCCTCCGTGAAAACTGACCACGCCGCGGACATCCGCACCGCTTCTCGCCAACTCCAGAACGCAGCTCCCCCCGAAACAATAACCAATCGCCCCCAATCGCGCCCCGTCCACTTCCTTGCGCGCCTTCAATTGCTCCAGGCCCGCCAGCACCCGCCGCCGCAACAACGGCAGATCCTTCCGGTACTTGCCCGACTGCACCGCACATTCCTTTGGATCCGCCGGCCTCACGTCCTTGCCGTAAATGTCCGCCGCAAACGCCACATACCCCAAGCCCGCCAGCATCTTCGCCCGTTCCTTCGTGTAATCCTGCAAGCCGGTCCAGTCGTGCACCACCAAAACCCCCGGCCTCGCCCCCTTCACGCTGTCATCCCACGCGACGAATCCCTCCAACGCCGTTTCCCCGTCCTTGTACACCACAGATTCCGTCTGAATCGCAGCATGGAGCATCGTGGCAGTCAGCGAAAGAATTGTCAGCGCAAGTTTCATATTTGCTCCCTAAACTCCCGATGCTCTACCCTCAAGGGCTACCCTTTCCGCACCGACAGGAAATTCTTCCACTTTTTCCGTGGGTTTCTCACCCGGCTGACGTGTTCCTGCCGGAACCATTCCACTCACCATGAAACTCCTCCTTCCTCTCCTCTCCTCTCCGTTCTCCTCGCCGTCACCATCCCCTCTCTTTCCCTCCGCAGCGTTACTACCACCGAGGTGCTCCGACGAACTCCTCGACGCCTTCGGCGATCAACCCGTCGCCCTCGTCACCTACCCCGACGGCCGCCAGCAACTCCTCGCCGTCCTCCGCTCGCCATCTCGCAACTCTGCTCCGCGTTGAGCCACTGCCACCGACAAGAGCGTTCGGTTGGCGAGGCCAGAAAGGGAGGCGAGACCGGGCACTCGACGCCGACGCGAGAGGTTCTTGAATCGGAGCGCTCCGTCCTGAATGGCACCGAGGGCAACGGTGTCCGTGTTTAGTCTGGATTTGACCTGCTTGGGTGGGTGACGCCGGCGCTCTGAGCCCTGACTCGAAGGGGGCGCGAGGGTTCCCGGGTCCCTGCCCGAGGGTCGTTTTCAGGTACCATCCCGGCATTTCCGCGGCAGCAGGGCCGGTGATTTTTTTCCCGCCAGCAGTGTTTCCGCTTGCATCCATGATATGTTAGGAAGGTTTTGCCTATGGTAATTATGGATTCCTCCAATTCTCCGCTGGCCGACCGCTTCTTCGCTCCCCTCACCGGCATTGCCGACCGCTGCCCCGCGGCCCGTTCCTGCCCGAACTCCCCGACCTCTCATGGCTCCACCTCGGCATCACCCGCGTGCTGGAGGACGAGCCCAGCGGCCGCGCCTTCCTCCAGTCCATCAGCGCCGACCGGCCCCGCGTGCCCGCCCGCAGCTCGTTCTTCGATTCC
>QQNF01000075.1 GCA_003402705.1 Verrucomicrobiota bacterium
ATACACCCCAGAGCCTTCTTGTTCATCCCCGGCTCGCACTGCACCGCAATGTTGTGATGATCCTCATCCGTGCCGCCAACCCCAATCACTTCCCCGGCTTCGTGCTCCTCGAGTTCGTCATCAATCTCCTCGCTGATCTCCTCCAAATCGGTCATCTCCATCGCCTCCAACCCCGACAACCAGATCTCATAAATACACCCCGGTGTGAACGTCGCCGCCTCCGGCAGCGCCTCCACCGGCGAAGACAACTGATCCTCCCGCGGCGTGATCATCTCAAATTGCTCAAGATTCGCCCTCACATAATCCACCAGCTCCTTGGGTGTGAGCACTACGTATTCCTGATACTTCCGGATCTGATCTTCCTCGACGTAGAACTCCACGTAGTCATGCGTCGTCACCCGGTAGGGAGCAGGCACCTCCTTATTCTCCACTTCCGAGTCAAAACACTTTTTCCAAGTCGGCGGCCTTTTTCTCTCCGCACCAGACAATTCAATCTGCGCCTCATCCACCCAATCGGCCGGAAAACCGGCACTGTCATAATAGAAAAACTTCTTCCATTGCTTAGGAGAAAAAAGACTCCGGTCGCAAACCCTTCCTTTCGTCAGAAAGTCATAAATCCAGAACATCGAACTCCCCGTCAGCGACACTGTGTACGCGCGCAATTGACCCACTATAGGAACGCTGGTCACTGTTCCCCCTAAGGGCAGCTTTCTGATTTTCGCACTCATGGGATCAATACCTTAACACGAAAACCCTCGCCACGTCCCCCTTCAACCGAAAAAAAGCCTCCCTTCGCCTGACTCCCAACCGTCTCATCATCCCAACTTCCCCCCTCTCCCCAATAGCCCTTCGCGCCCCCGCTCTCCCAACCCGCCCCTGGGAGCGCTGAGCCCCAGCTCGGCGTTCTCCGAACCCGCCCCTTCCATACAAGCTAGCCGCAGGCTCTGGACTGCTGGGAGAATCACAGCTCTCTCTACGCACGGAGTGCGCCTCCCAGCCCTCTCTCCACCAGCCATCCGTGCCCATCCGTGAAATCCGTGGTCCGCCATCCCACCACCTCCGACCAAGCCCATCTAATTTCTCACTTCTCACTTCTCACTTCACCCCCCCCTCCGGCAGCCACGGCCGGAACTCCGGAGGAATCGGCGCCGTAAACTCCATCCGCTTACCCGTCACCGGGTGATCAAACGCCAGCCGCCACGCATGCAGCATCATACGACCGGAAGGCGTCTGCCGGCTCACCTTCGCATACGTCGCATCCCCTAACAACTGGTGCCCCAGATGCCGCATGTGCACCCGGATCTGATGCGTGCGCCCCGTGTGCAGCGTGCAACGCACCAGCGCATCCGCTCCGCTCACATGCTCCACCCGGTAATCCGTCACCGCCACCTTCCCCGCGTTCTCCGGCACCACCGCCATCCGCAGCCGATTGTTCGGATCGCGCCCGATGTGATTCTGCACCGTTCCCTCCCGCGGCGACGGCACCCCCTGCACCACCGCCAGATACGTCTTCCCCGTCGTCCGCCCCGCAAACTGCTCAGTCAGCGAATGATGCGCCGCATCATTCCGCGCCACCACCAGACAACCGCTCGTCTCCTTGTCCAACCGATGCACAATCCCCGGCCGTGCCACGCCACCGATACTGCTCATCGCCCCGAACCGGTGCAGCAGCGCGTTCACCACCGTCCCGTCCTCGTTCCCGTGCGCCGGATGCACCACCATCCCCGACGCCTTGTTCAGCACCGCCACATGATCATCCTCGTATAACACATCCAGCGGCAGATCCTGCGCCTGCGCCTCCGACGGACGGTCCGGCGGAATCGTCCCCGCAATCACCTCCCCGGCCGACAACTCCCGGCTCGCCTTCGCCTCCCGCCCGTTCACCAGAATCGCTCCCTCCTTCAGCAATGCCTGCAATCGCGCCCGCGAAAACGCCGGCAACCGCGCCACCAGAAACTTGTCCAGCCGCTGCCCCGCCTCCCCAGCCTCCACCGTCAGCAGAAAATCGTGCTCCATCGCGTCTCAACGTCCCGGCTTCTCACCCTCACAGCAACGCCCGGATCAGCTTCCCCTTCCAGCCATCCGGCAGCGGAAACTTCGCCCCAGTCTGCTGCAAACCCAGTCGCAGCGCCTCCGTCATCCACCGCTTCGACGCATGCACCTCCACCACCTCCCCCGTGTTGTCCCCATTCAATTGATAGCGCGCCGAAAACATCACCGGCTCAGGCTCGCCCGACAACTCAATCGTCGCCGTCACCCGCCGCTCCGTCACATCCAGCCGGAAATCCGTCAGCCGCACCCAATCCAGTCCCGCCGAATCGATCTTCGCCTGAATCGCTTTGAGTATAATCGCCTGAGGAGAAATCATGCCAGAAATCGTTGAGTTAGGTCACCGTACACATCCACCCGCCGGTCCCTGAGAAACGGCCACCACTCGCGCTGATCCCGGATCGCGTCCGTGTCAATCTCCGCCATCAGAACTTCCTCCTGATCCGTCGACGCCTTCGCCACCAGTTGCCCCATCGGCCCAGCCACAAACGACCGACCCCAGAACTCCAGTCCCTGCCCGCCCGCCGGCGCTTCATGCCCGATCCGGTTCACCGCCGCCACATAACACCCGTTCGCCACCGCATGACTCCGCTGAATGATCTCCCACGACTGATGCTGATTCTCCCCCAGCGCTTCCTTCTCGCTCGGCATCCACCCGATCGCCGTCGGATAAAATAGAATCCCCGCACCGTGCATCGCCGTCAGCCTCGCCCCCTCCGGATACCACTGATCCCAGCAGATCAGCACCCCGATCCTCCCCACCGCCGTGTCCCACGCCCTGAACCCACGGTCCCCCGGCGCAAAGTAATACTTCTCCTCAAACTGCGGATCGTGCGGAATATGCATCTTCCGGTAAGCCCCCAGCAGCGCCCCGTTCGCATCAATCACACAGCACGAATTGAAATACAGCCCCGGCGCAGCCTTCTCGAACACCGGCAGCAGAATCACCACCTTCAGCTTCTTCGCCAGCTTGCAGAACCGCTCGCTCATCGGCCCAGGTATCGTCTCCGCAAGCTTGAACCACTCCGGATTCAGATTCTGACAGAAATACACCGACGCAAACAACTCCTGCAGACACACAATCCGCGCCCCCTTCTTCACCGCCTCGGCAATGAACACCTCCGCACGGCGCAGGTTGTCCTCAACACGCTCGCTGCAGCGCATCTGAACCAGTCCAAGCTGGTAAACGGAAGATCGGGATCGGGCAGGCATCCCCCACCTTCACCACTCCCGCCTCAGGCGCAAAAGTGAAGTTTGCCGTTTCCCACCCTCCCATCCAGTGGTCCCCGTCTCCATGGAAGTGCAGCCCGGTACGCTCTATCTCGTCGCCACACCCATCGGCAACCTCGCCGATATCACCGAACGCGCCCGGCTCACCCTCGCCGGTGTTTCCCGCGTGGCCTGCGAAGACACCCGCCACTCCGGCATCCTCCTCCAGCACCTCGGCCTCCGCAAACCCCTCGTCAGCATCCACGAACACAACGAGGCCTCCCGCTCCGCCGAAATGGTCGAAGCCCTCCTCTCCGGCGAATCCGTCGCCTACATCTCAGACGCAGGCATGCCTGGCGTCTCCGACCCAGGCCAGCGTCTCGTCAACGCCTGCCGCCGCGCCAACCTCCGCGTCGAGGTCATCCCCGGCCCCAGCGCCGTCATCACCGCACTCATCGGCAGCGGCTTCCCTGCCGACGCCTTCATGTTCGGCGGCTTCCTCCCCGTCAAAAGCGGTCAGCGCGAACGCGCCCTCCTCGCCGCCATCGCCCGCCCCGAAACCACCGTCTTCTTCGAAAGCCCCCACCGCATCGACGGCACCCTCGAACTCCTCGCCCGCCTCGCCCCAGACCACCTCATCTGCGTCGCCCGCGAACTCACCAAGAAATTCGAGGAATTCCGCCGCGGCACCGCCTCCGCCATCCACGACCATTACCGCAAGCATCCAGCCAAAGGCGAAATCTGCCTCGTCCTCGCAGGCACCGATCTCCCCAAATGGGCCACATGGCTCGGCGCAGACCCCACCCCATGAACCCTCAAGGCCCCAGCCGCGCCGCCCGCCTCATCAAAGGCGCAGTCGGCGCGTTCCTCCTCACCGGCGGCCTCGCCGTCACCGCCCTCCTCTTCATCCCCTACCGCCGCGCCATCGAAACCCGATCGTGGCCCGCCGTCCCCTGCACCATCACCAGAAGCGACCTCCAACCGCTCCGCATCGCCGACTCCGCCGCCCCGGAATGGCGCGTTCTCCTCGCCTATCAGTATTCCATCAATGGCACCACCCTAACCGGCACCCGATGGCGCAGGGTCTCGTTCCTCAACCCGGACGACGCCTCGGTCTCCCGCAAATCCGCCCACCGCGAAGTCGCCGAGGACCTCACCCGCAAATACCCCGTCGGCCTCGCCACCACCTGCCACGTCAATCCGCTCGACCCCGCCGAAGCCGTCCTCGAACACCAGTCCAAGGCCCCCATCTACACACTCTGGTGGCCCATGATCTTCGCCGCCGGCGGCGCAGGCATCCTCTGGTCCGCCTGCCGCCAGCCAAAACGCCCCATTCCATCCTGACATCTCACCCCGCCGTCCGGTAATACCCGTCCAGCCGCTTCTCGGAAACCGGCACCGCAGTCCCTAACTCCTGCGCAAACACCGACACCCGGTACTCCTCCAGCAGCCACCGGAATTCCTCCTGCTGCTCCGCAGGCACATGCACCAGCCAGTCGCGGTATCGATCCACCAGCGCCGCCCGCTCTTTGTCCCGCCCGGGCTGCAGCTTCGCCTTCTGCGCCCGCATCCCCAGCGCCTCAAGATACCGCCCCAGATGCGGCCAACGCTCATACGGAAACTGCGCCGGAAAATCCGCCGGCAGCAACCGCCGCAACTCAGCCTCCATCCCCGGAAACACCACGCCCCCGCCCAGCAGCGCCGCACGCTTCGCAAACGCCGCACGCGTCAGCTCAATCACCCGCCGCACCATCACCGGCCACTCCCGCCGCGCCCGCTCCACCATCGCCTCAAACCTCGCCCGCTCCAGCGGCAGCTCCGGCTCCAGCCGCAACGACTGCCGCATCACATGCTCCGCCGCGTGCATCTGCAATTGCTCCGGACTCGGCAATCCCGTCGCCTCCGCCACCGCCAATCGCGCACTCACCGCCGACAACGCATCCTGCAGACTCGCCACCTTCTTCGCCGGAGCCGCCGCCGCCGTCAGGCTCTTCAACTCCCGCCGCAGCCACACCACATCCTTCGCCATCACCAACTCCGCCAGCCGCCGCACTCCCTCACGCGTCGCCGCCACCGCTTCCTCCCGCCCGCCAAACAACACTAACGCCACCGTCTCCCCATCCCTCTTCAATCCCGGCCACGCCCTAACCTCTCTGCCCGCCGCCTGTCCCGCCGCCACCCATTCCGGCACATCCCCGATCGTCCAAGCCACCAACCCCTTCTTCTCCCACCGCTCCGCCGCCACCCGCCACGCATCCGATCCCGCACTACTCCCCTTCACCGCCGCATGAATCTCCCCTAACTCCCGACTCGTCACCACCGCCCCGCCCTGCCGGTCCACCACCTCCACCCGCGGCCGCAGATAATCCGGCAGGCTCCCCGCAGGCCAGTCGCTCGCCGCCACCTTCACCCCGAAATGACTCGTTAGAAACGCCGCCAGCGCACTCAGAAAATCACTCCTCCCCGGATCAAATCCCGCCGCCACCGCCGCAATCTTCGCCTCCAATGGCTCCATCGCCCGACGCTGCACCTTCGGCAGCGCCCGCAGCAGCACGCCCGCAATCTCCGCCCGCAACCCCGGCACCATCCACTGCAGTTGCCCGGTCGTCAGATGCTCCGCCGCCTCCGCCGGCACCCGCACCGTTACCCCATCCCGTTCCTCCCCAGGCGTGTACGCATAAGCCACCGGCAGCACCGTGTTCCCCAGCGTCACACTGTCAGGAAACTTCTCATGGTGATCGTCCGCCTTGCCCGCCGCCAGATCCGCCTCCCCAGCCGTCAGCACCCCATCCCCGCTCGCCCTCACATAACGATTCAGATCATGCACCGACGAAATCCCCGTCAGCCTCGCCCGGTAAAAATCATACAATCGCTCCGCCACCTGCCACACGCCGCCACTCCGCGCCCGACTCAAAGCCATCTCCAGCTTGTCCCGCAACTTCCGGTTCGCCGCCGCAAACCCATGCGTGATGTCCGCCCGCCCCTCAATCAGTGCCTCCCGGATGAATATCTCCGTCGCCTCCTCCGGCCTCACCCGCCCGTAATCAATCCGCCCGCGCCGCAACTCCAACCCGTGCATCAGCACTCGCTCCTGCGCCGTCACCCGCCCGCCCTTCTCATCCCACTCCGGCGCACTCACCCGGTGCTCGCAAAGATGCGGCCCCACCGCGATCGCCCACTCAGGCTCAATTGCCGCCACCGTCCGCGCAAACAACTGCGAGGTCTGCACAATCTCCGCCGCCATGATCCACGCCGGCTGCCCCGGTCCCTTCTCCTTCCCGCCCTCCACCACCTTCGGCCCCGGAGCGCTCCGCTCCCGCCTCACATGCACCACCGACCCCGGAAACACCTGCACCTCACGGTTCCCCGACGCCTTGTACACATTCCGCTCCTCACGCTTCGCAATGTGCCCCAGCAACCCCGCCAGCACACACCGGTGAATCGCCTCCGCCCGCACCTTGTCAGGAAACTCCCGCACCGCCGGCGGATCGGCATCATCGTCCAGCACCGCATCCCCTAACTGTCTCCACAGATCCCGCCACTCCGTCATCCGCGTGAACGACAGAAAATTCACCCGGCAGAACTTCCGGAACGCATTGCCGCTTCCACCAGGCGGCGGTGCCGCCATCCACATCCTCAGCAACGACAGAAAATCCGACCCCGGCACCCCGAACGCACGATGCGCCGCCGCCGCCATCTCCTTCGCATCGTCCGGCCGCTCCCGCGGATCAGGAATGCTCAACCCAGCCGCAATCACCAGCAACTCCGGCAGCACCCGCTCATGCCGCGCCTCCAGCAGCATCCGACCCAGCACCGGATCCAATGGCAGTCGCGCCAGCTCACGCCCAGCCGGCAGCAGCTGATTCTCCTCATCCAGCGCCCCTAACTCATGCAACAGCCCATACCCCGCCCGAATCGCCGCACCCGCCGGTGGATTCAGAAACGGAAAGGTCTCCACTTCCCCTAGCCGGAACGCCTTCATCCGCAGAATCACTTCCGCCAGATTCGCCCGCTGAATCTCCGGCACCGCAAACAACGGCCGCTTCAGAAAATCCTCCTCACTGTACAACCGGATGCACACCCCCGCCTCCACCCGCCCGGCCCGACCCGCCCGCTGATTCGCACTGCTCTGCGCCACCGGCTCCACCGGCAGCCGCCGCGTCCTCGTTCTCGGCTGGTACCGGCTGATCCTCGCCAGCCCCGCATCAATCACCCTCCGAATCCTCGGCAGCGTCAGCGAGGTCTCCGCAATGTTCGTCGCCAATATCACCCGCCGCCTCACCCCCGGATTGAACACCCGCTGCTGATCCGCGCCAGCCATCCGCCCATACAGCGGCAACACCTCAAACCCCGACCCCAATCTCCCCGTCAGCACATCCAGCGCATCCCGGATGTCCCGCTCCGTCGGCAGAAACACCAGCACATCCCCACTCTCAGGCTCCGTCACCGCATCCTCCACCGCACGAATCGCCCCATGCAGCCACCCGCCTTCCCCATCATCATCCATCGGCGGTTCATAACGAATCTCCACAGGCCACGTCCGCCCCGATACCTCTATCACCGGCGCATCGCCGAACGCCGCAGAAAACGCTCCCGTGTCGATCGTCGCCGACGTGATGATCAGCTTCAGCTCCGGTCGTCTCACCAGCAGGTTCTTCAGATGACCTAGTAGAAAATCAATGTTCAGCGACCGCTCGTGCGCCTCGTCAATGATGATCGCACTGTACGCCCGCAACTCCCGGTCCCCCTGGATCTCCGCCAGCAGAATCCCGTCCGTCATGAACTTCAAGACCGTCTCCCGCGACGTGTCATCGCTGAACCGCATCCTGCATCCCACCTCCCTCCCCCACACCACATCCAGTTCCGACGCCACCCGACGCGAAATACTCATCGCCGCCACCCGCCGCGGCTGCGTGCACCCTATCTTCCCGCGCTCCGCCAGCCCCGCCTCCAGACACATCTTCGGCAACTGCGTCGTCTTCCCGCTCCCCGTCTCCCCAGCCACCACGATCACCTGATGACGCCGCAGCGCCTCCACAATCTCACCGCGGCGCGAAGTGATCGGCAATTCAGCAGGGTACGTCAGCTTCATGCACCCTATCAACCCGCAGATAAATCAGTCGGCACATACACCCACGCCATCCCCGCCGCCTTCGCCGCCTCAATCCCCAGCTGCCCATCCTCAAACACCAGACACTTCTCCGGATCCACCCCCAACCGCTCCGCCGCCAGCAGAAACATGTCAGGTGCCGGCTTCCCTCTCGCCACATCCACCGGCGTAATCACCGTTTCAAACCACTCAAGAATCCCAATCGCCCTCAGCGAATCCCTCACAATCCCCGCATCACTCCCCGACGCCACCGCCATCGGCAACACCCCGCGCCCAGCCCGCGCCACCGCCACCACCGGCTCAATCCCCCGCACCTCCCCGTGATGCGCCAGATACCACACCACCTTGTCCGCCTCCACCGCCGCCGCATCCAACTCACTCCCGAACCGCTCGTTCAAATCCCTGACAATCGCCACCCCCGGCATCCCCGCATACCGGTGATGCATCTCATACGTGAACGCCGCCGGATCAAACCCGTGCTTCTCCAGCGCCGCTCGCCACGCATCAAGATGCAGCGGCATCGAGTCCACAAGGGTCCCGTCACAATCAAAAATATAAGCCTCAAACGGGCCCTCCGGTATCGTCAGCATACCTTCTCAACTGCACACCCGCCACCACTCCGAAAGCGCAGAAATCCACCCGCGCTCACTGCACATCCTCCCGCGACCCGGAATAAATCCACTTCTCCACTTTGTCATTCCGGATCAAAGCCATCACCTCCGTCGGCTGCGGCCCGAAAATCGCATTCTCCACCATGCACTGCACCGTCCCGGTCCAGTACGGCTTCCCATCGATCATCTCGAAATTCACCTCGCCCCACGATGTGATCGCCGATTCCTTCAGCTCCGTGAACTTCGACGCACGCACGCTGTCCAGCATCAGCCCCACCACCCCTCCCCCATCCTGCTTCGGCTTCGGCCCCGCCAGCTTCATCTGATCCTCCGTCGCACCATTCGCATTCGCCTTCACCGTCCGCGCATGCTCCCTCTGCTTGATCACCGTGTTCCGCTTGTACTCCTTGAACTTCTCGTAAAGACTTGTCAGGGTCTCCTTCAGGTCCGTGTTCGCCAGCGGCACCATCGTCCTCGCAGTATCATCCCCCTCCTTCATCAGAATCAACATCCCCTGCGTCATCGCCACCGCACGCGCATCTGACCCCGCAGGCAACTCCACCTTCCCAGCCGCCACATCAAACATCACCGGCACCTTCGTCTTCACCTTCCGCGGAAACGCCCGCGACGGCACACTCGTCCACTCCTTCGTGATCTCCTCGATCCCCTTGAACTGCGGCATCGGATAACGCCCCTCCATCTCATCCTTCGCCGCAGGCACCGCCGGAGCCGTCGCCACTCCGCTCCCAGCCGCCCCCGGCCCGGCTCCAGTCCCCGGCAACGGCGGCGGCGGCATCGGCCCGCCCGCCTGCACCCCGCCATCCTCCGGCTTCTTCCCCAGCGACGCAAACATCTCCGCCGCTCGCCCACGCCCCGTCACCGGATCAATCTTCCCTTCCATCAGTAGTTTGCTCCGCTCTTTCCCCGCAATCCGCGCCAGCTGCGCCGCATGCTCAGCCTTCGCCTTCTCCGCCGCCTCCTTCAGGCTAGGATAGTATGTCCAGCCGCCCCAGAACGCGAGCGCGCCAAAAACGAGAAACAGAAGTGCTTTCATGATTGCGTGTTTTTCAGGGATTTATGCCGGACTCACCACCCTCGCGCAAGCGCAAGGACAAGGCTTCTCCCCCGCCATCACACCGCACATGGAGATTTACAACCCACCCCCCCTTCCCTCACCATGACCCCAAGACCGCCATGAACTCCCCCTCCCCCTTGCTCCCGGTCGTCCTCGCGACCGCTTTTGCGTCCTCACTCGCCATCCATCACGCCGTCGCCCTCGAGGCCGCCGCCGTCATCAACGAAATCCAATACCACCCAGCCGCTCCCACCGACCCGGAATGGATCGAACTGCGCAACCGCCTCAGCATCGACGTCGACCTCACCGGCTGGCGTCTCACCGGCGGCGCTAACTTCACCTTCCCAACAGGCACCGTCCTCAAAGCCGGCGGCTTCCTCGTCCTCTCCAGCAACCCCGCCGCCCTCCAGTCCGCCTCCGGCATCACCGGCGTCCTCGGCCCATGGTCCGGCAACCTCAGCAACGGCAGCGAATCCCTCCGTCTCCGCGACCTCTCCGGCCGTCTCATGGACGAGGTCTCCTACAACGACTCCGGCTCATGGCCCGTCGGCCCCGACGGCTCCGGCAGCACGCTCGCCCGCCGCGACGCCCACCTCCCCGGCCGCCAGCCCGCCGCATGGTCCGTATCCCGTCAGTCCGGCGGCACCCCCGGCACCGCCAATGAAGCCCCGCGCTTCGCCCCGCCTATCAATCTCTTCCCGCTCGCCTCCCCATGGCGCTACCTCGACAACAGCCCAGGCCTCCCTCAGGGCTGGCAATCCTCCGAATCCTCCCCAGGCACCGACGGCTGGCTCGAAGGCCCCGGCCTACTCGGTTTCTCCGACGCCTCCTTCGCCACACCCATCGCCACCGTCCTAACTAGTCCAGGCTCCCACCCCACCGGCACCTGCTACTTCCAGAAATCCTTCACCGTCACCGGCGACCCCACCGCCTCTCAGTTCTCTCTCCAGCTCCTAGCCGACGACGGCGCCGTCATCTACGTCAATGGCACCGAAATCGGCCGCCCCGGCATGCCCGCCACCACCATCTCCGCCACCACCACCGCCACCTCGGAAACCGGCAACGCCGAACCCCGCACCCTCACCATCCCGTCCTCCGTCCTCCGCATCGGCTCTAACACCATCAGCGTGGAAGTCCATCAGGCCGGCCGTCTCATCGTCCCCTCCGCCGCCACCACCGGCCTCACGCTCGTCCAGACCGGCGGCCCCATCATGGCCACTAACTACTCGCGCCGAGCCGGAGCCACCGCCTTCGCCCGAGACGTCATCCCAGCCGCACCCACCCACTCCATCGCAGGTCTCAACAACGGCACCTACGGCAATGCCTCCTCATGGATCGGCAATTCCCTCAACTCCTTCTGCGGCATCAGCTTCGGCACCACCCCAGTCACCCTCGGCAGCGTCGCATGGGGCCGCGACAACACCGGCCAGTTCACTGACCGCTGCGCCGGGACCTACACGCTCGAATACACCACCGTCCCCAATCCTAACGCCGCCACCACCGCATGGACCACCATCGGCTCGGTCACCTACCCCTCAAACACCTCCGCCTTCTCCATCCGCCGCGCCTATAACTTCCCCCCAGTCGAAGCCACCGGCATCCGCCTCCACTGCCCAGGCAACAGCTTCGCCGACGGCACCTGCATCGACGAACTCGAAGCCGGCCCAACCATCGCCCCGCCACCTCCCGTCTTCAAACTCATGAACACCGGCGGCACCATGTCCTCAACAGCTAACATGGCCCTCGCCGCCACCGCCTTCGCCAAGGACGTCGTCGGCAACGGCGCCTACGCACCCACCCACACCATCCGCGGCCTCAACGACGGGCTCTACGGCAACCCCAACTCGTGGATCGGCAACTCCGCCAATTCCTTCGCCGGCATCGCCTTCCCTTCCCTCCGCCCCATCACCCGCATCGCCTTCGGCCGCGACAACACCGGCAGCTTCATCGACCGCGCCGAAGGCCTCTACACCATCCAGTTCACCACCACCCTCAACCCCACCGCCGCCACCCCGAACACGGCATGGACCACCATCGGCACTCTCTTCGTCGACGCCTCGCTAGGCTCCCCAGCCCTCCGCCACCTCATTGAATTCCCCACCGTCTCCGCCTCCGGCATCCGCATCATCACCCCAGGCAATGGCGTCGGCTCCGGTTCCTGCATCGACGAACTCGAAATCTACGGCCCCCAACCCCCTGACATCGTCTGGGGCGCTTCCCTCGACTCCCGCCTCATCATCCAGCCACCCGCAGCCTCCACCCTCCGCATCACCGAAATCTCCGGCGCTTCCGACTCCATCTGGAAATCCGAACTCACTAACACCGGAACATCACCCATCGACACCTCCGGCTGGATCCTCGCCGACAGCAATTCCCCACTAACAGGCTTCTCCCTCCCCGCCCTCTCCCTCGCCCCAGGCGAATCCCTCGTTCTCGACCAGGCCCAACTCGGCTTCCGCCCAGCCCTCGGCAACCACCTCTTCCTCTTCCCCCCTGACCGCTCCGGCCTCACCGACGCCGTCACCATTCGATCCAACTCCAGAGCCCGCGACCCCCTCGGCCGCATGCTCACTCCCTCCTCTCCTTCCTTCGGATCAACTAACACGTTCTCCCTCTCCGACGCCGTCGTCATCAGCGAGATCATGTACAACTTCCCCGGCTCCAGCGAGGAATGGATCGAACTCCTCAACCGCTCCGCCGCCCCAGTCGATCTCTCCGGCTGGCAACTCGACGACGCCATCTCCTTCTCTTTCCCACCATCCACCATCCTCCAGCCCGGCGCTCGCCTCGTCGTCGCCCGCGATGCCGCAGCCCTCACCGCCAAATGGCCCGGCATCTCCATCCTCGGCAACTTCTCCGGCAATCTCAGCAACAGCGGCGAACGCATCCTCCTCAAAGACGCCGCCGGAAACCCCGCCGACGAGGTCTCCTATGCCACCGGCGGCCAATGGCCCGCCCTCGCCGACGGCGGCGGCGCCACCCTCGAACTCCTCGACCCCGACGCCGATAACAACCACCCCTCCGCATGGACCGCCAGCGACGAATCCTCCCGCAGCTCCATGCAGTCGTTCTCCTACCGCATGCCCTCCCTTCAGCAGGTCGGCCCCTCTTTCTGGAACGAACTCCGCCTTGGCCTCCTCGACGCCGGTGTCTGTCTCATCGATGACCTCCGCGTCACCCGCGACCCCGACGGAGCCGCCCAGGAACTCGTCCGCAATAGCTCCTTCGACTCCACCGCCTCATGGCGTCTCCTCGGCAACCACGCCGAAAGCTCCATCATCTCCGACGGCCCCAACGGCAATGTCCTCCGCCTCGCCGCCACCGGCCCCGCAGAAACCAATCACAATCACGCCGAATCCACCTACGTCGGCAACATCGCCCTCGTCAACGCCCAGGCCTATCAGGTCTCCTTCCGCGCCCGCTGGATCAGCGGCTGCTCCAAAGTCAGCATCCGCAGCTACTACTCCCGCATCGCCAGCATCATCGACCTCCCCATCCCCTCACAACTCGGCTCCCCCGGCGCTGCCAACCCCAAATCCTCCATCGCCGGCCCAGCCCTCGCCAATCTCCGCCACGAACCCGTCCTCCCAACCACAGGCCAATCCACCACCATCCGCGTCGACGCCGCCGACCCCCGTGGCATCGCCAGCCTGACGCTCCACTACCGCACCGACGCAGCCTTCACCGAGGTCCCCATGTCTCTCTCCGGCACCTCATGGTCCGCCTCCATACCCCCGCAACCCCCAGGCACCATCGTCCAGTTCCACGTCTCCGCTCGCAATCTCGCTAACACCACATCCTTCCTCCCCGCCGCAGGCCCCGCCTCCCGCGCCCTCTTCCTCGCCGACGACGGTCAGCGCGCCACCACCAACGCCCGCGAATTCCGCGTCCTCATGCAGCCGGCCGACTCCGCCGCCATGCTATCAACCCTCAATCTCCTCAGCAACGCCACCACCGGCGCCACCCTCATCGTCGGCGGCACCGATGTCTTCTACAACGTCGGCATCCGCCTCCAGGGCAGCGCCGCAGGTCGCGCCCGCGACGGCACCGACTACCAGGGCTTCAACATCGACCTCAACCCGGACCAACCCTACCTCGGCATCTACGAAAGCGTCGGCTTCGACCGCTCCGGCCGCGCCCCAACCAACCGCCGCCCTGACGAAATCTACGCCAAACACCTCTTCCACCGCGCCGGTCTCCCCTGCACCCGCGACGACCTCGCCCACCTCGTCGGCCCCACCACCACCTACTCCGGCACCTGCATCCTCCAACTCAACGGCTACAACGCCTCCTTCGCCCGCGATCAGTTCGATACCGAAGGCTCCATCTTCAACTTCGACGGCACCTACGAACCCACCACCACCACCGACGGGAATCCCGAAAGCTTCAAAAACCCCACGCCCTTCACCCACCACCAGACCGATCTCACCGACCTCGGCCCCGACAAAGAACACTACCGCGGCTTCTATGACATCCGCGTCGGCAAGGAACGCGACGACTACTCCCAGCTCATCGGCATGTGCCAGTCCATGGCCCTCACAGGCACCGCCTTCGAAACAGAAACCAACCGCCGCATCGACCCCGACCAGTGGATGCGCACCACCGCCCTCGCCAATCTCCTCGGCGTCGACGACTCATGGTTCACCGGCGGCTTCCCTCACAACGCTCGCTTCTTCGTCCCCACCACCGGCAAAGCCATCCTCCTCCCGTGGGACATGGACTTCCTCCTGAATAAGGGCACCACCGCCGCACTCAATCTCACCAATAACAATCTCCGCAGACTCACGCTCCTCCCAGCCAACAACCGCGCCTACCTCGCCCACATCCGCGACCTTTGCCTCACCGCCCTCGACCCAGCCTACGTCCAGTCATGGCTCACCCACTACGGCAGCGTCACCAGCCATAACTACTCCACCTCCGTCGACTGGCTCGCCGCACGCCGCACCTTCGCACTCTCCCAGCTCCCCGCCTCCGTCCCCTTCGCCATCACCACGAACGGCGGCACCGACTTCTCCGTCGCCGCTCACTCCACCACCCTCGCAGGCACCGGCTGGCTCGACATCGCCTCCATCCACCGCCGCAACAGCGCCGTCCCCCTCGCCTTCCGCTGGACCGGCACCACCACATGGTCCGCTGACCTCCCGCTCGTCTCCGGCCCTAACGCCATCACCCTCGACGCCTTCAATCGCGACGGCACGCTCCTCGGCTCCGTCAGCCTCACCATCACCGACTCCCTCCCCGCCCCACTCGCCAGGGACTTCCTCCGCATCTCTGAAATCCACTACAACCCAGCCCAACCCGCCTCACCCGCAGAACTCGCCGCCGCCACCGACAACGACGAATTCGAATTCATCGAACTCCTCAACACCGGCTCCCAATCCCTCGACCTCTCCGGCGTCCAGTTCACCGACGGCATCCGCTTCACTTTCCAGTCCACCACTCTCCTCCCCGCAGGTGCCCGCCTCGCCCTCGCCCGCAACCCCGCCGCCTTCTCCGCTCGCTACGGCCCAGCCACCACCCCCGCCGGCCCCTACGCCCCAGACAACCTCAGCAACGCCGGCGAAACCGTCACCCTCGTCGACGCCGCTGGCACCGTTATCCAATCCATCACCTACGACGACTCATGGGCCCCCGCCTCCGACGGCACCGGCCACTCGCTCGTCCTCCGCAACCCCGCCAACCCAGCCGCGCCCACTCCCGCCGCATGGGCCCTCGGCGGCACCCACGGCAGCCCCGGCAATCCCGGCGGCCTGCCCCTCACCGAATTCAACCTCTGGCGTCACTCCCACTTCTCCCCTGAATCCCTCGCCAACCCAGCCATCAGCGGCCCCTCCGCCGACTCCTCCGGCGAAGGAATCCCCAATCTCCTCCGCTACGCCTCCGGTCTCACCCCATCAGACCCCGCCCCTCCCGCCTCGCCATCCATCATCAACGACGCACCCGCGCTCCAGTTCATCTTCCGCCAGCTCGCCTCCGCCACCGATCTCATCTACTCCGTCCAATCATCCAGCGACCTCTCCTCATGGTCCCCGGTCCCCGGCACCCCCTCCTCTCGCTCGGATCTCGGCAACGACATCATCGAATCCGCCCTCCCTCTCCCTAACACCACTTCCCCACAGCTCTTCCGGCTCTCGGTTCAGCTGCGCCCATGACCTCCCGCCTCCTCCTCGCCCCCACCCCACCACTCCCCTTGCCCTCACCCGTACCCCGCTGATCGTCACCAACATGCAGTCCGTCTCCGCCGCCGCCGTCCAGGACGCATGGCACGATCTCTACAACTCTTCCGACGATCACGCCGAAAAACTCGTCGACGCCTTCATCCGCGAACAACCTCACCTCGCCGATCTCCTCGCCCGCGCCGAATCCTCCATCAGCACCGTCGACGACCGCGGCTTCCTCCTCCTCTACGGCACATGGGCATGGCTCGCCTTCCGCCGCGCCGGCCGCAGCGACCACCCCATCCCTGCCTCCGCAGTCGCCGCCGCCCTCGCACGCAATCAACTCGACGCCGCATGGCTCCAGAACTCATCAGACAAATCCCTCCTCGACTCCGCTCGCCACTTCACCCGCGGCTACCGCCAATGGCCCCTCTTCAGCGCTCTCATCCACGACATCATGCAGGGTGAACTCGAACGCGAACAAAGCGCCGACGACATCACCGGCATCCTCCTCCTCCACGCCAAAACCATCGTCGACTCCCTCGACGCCTGAACCGCCACCCCCCGCCGAACCACCAGAACCCTAACCTTCTATCACCCCCGCACGCTCCAGCCACCGCCGGCACTCCTCCGCTGTCTCCATCCCCAGCAGCGCCTCACCAAACGCCAGCAACCGCTCCTCATCAAGCCCACCCACCAGCGGCACCAGCACCCCAGCCTCCCCCGGAAACTTCCGCCCCACCTGCCTCGACGCAATCTGCACCAACCCCTCCTGCCGACCATGAATGCGTCCGATCTGGATGAATGGATCTACGAGTTTCGGCATGGCGGCAAGTTCGGGTTCGTTGCTGATCATCCTATCCATGGTTGCCTCAATCTGCAAGGCCTGCGATTCCTCCAGTGGAACATAATGCTGGATAAACTCCATCACCGCATCGGTGTCTTCCACCGAAAGCCGCTGCCGCACCGATTCCGCAAGGGTCTCCTATACCGCAATTAGTCAGGCCGCCGCTGCAATTGCACCATCCCCAGCAACTCCTCATCACTCATCGCCAGCAGCATCCCCGCCGACCCATCCCGATCCTCCAGCACCTCCGTCGCCAGTCGCTTCTTGTCCCGGATCAGATAGTCAATCCGCTCCTCGAGCGTCCCCTCGCAGATGAACTTGTGCACCATCACCGGCCTCGTCTGCCCAATCCGGTACGCCCGGTCCGTCGCCTGATCCTCCACGGCCGGATTCCACCAGCGGTCAAAATGAATCACATGCGACGCCGCCGTCAGCGTCAGCCCAGTCCCCCCGGCCTTCACACTGATCACAAAAAATGGCGGACCCCCAGCCGCCTGAAACCGCTCCACCAGCTGCTGCCGCTGCACCACCGGCGTCCCTCCATGCAGCACCAGACCAGGCATCCCCCACACCGCCTCCAGATGCGCCGCCAGCGGCCCCGTCATCTCCCGGAACTGCGTGAACACCAGCACTCTCTCCCCGCGCGACGCAATCTCCTGACAAATCTCCGCCAGCCGCCCGAACTTCCCGCTGTCCGCCGCATCATATACCGCATCCCCGCTGAACAGGCTCGGATGATTGCAGATCTGCTTGAGCCGCAACAGCGACCCTAGCACCACACCCTGCCGCTGCACCGGATCCTCCGCCGCCGCCAGCTCCTTCGCCATCGCATTCACCGCCCGCTGATACAGCACCACCTGCCTCCGGCTCAGCAGACACCATGACGGCATCTCCGTCTTCGCCGGAAGCTCCGGCGCAATCCCCGGATCCGTCTTCATCCGCCTCAGAATAAACGGCTGCACCAGCCGCCGCAGCGGAGCCATGCCCTCGGGATGCTTCTCCAGTCGCTTCGTTAGCGCCCCGAAATCCGCCGCACTCCCCAGCAGCCCGGGATTCAGAAAATCAAACAGGCTCCACAAATCCGTCAGGCGGTTCTCCACCGGCGTCCCCGTCAGTGCCACCCGGCAACCCGCCAGCATCGACTTCACC
>QQNF01000076.1 GCA_003402705.1 Verrucomicrobiota bacterium
GGGGTGGGGTGGGGGGGGGTGGGGGGGGGGGGGGGGGGGGGTGTCATGGAGGCCATGATTTTTCCGATGATGCGGATGCGGAGGGAGCGGGGTGCGGTCATGAGGGACCATGTGAGGAATTTGGAGCGTGGGCCGGGGGTTGTGGTCATGCGGCGGCCGAGGGCGGCGAGGGTCTGGCGGGCGACGGTGGCTGGGTTGTCGGCTCCGGTCGTGACCATGCGGGCGCGGGCGGCGAATCCGGTGTGGACTGGGCCGGGGGCGGCCGCGAGGACGGCGACGCCGTGGGGGCGCAGTTCGAGGTGGAGTGCTTCGGCGAGGGATTGGATGTAGGCTTTGGTAGCGGCGTAGTGGGCGGTGCGGGGTGCGCCTTGGAATCCGAGGAGCGAGCCGAAGAAGATGATGCCGCCGCGGCGGCGGGCAGCGAGGCGGGTGGCGAAGTGGTGAGCGAGCAGGAGGGGAGCGCGGCAGTTGACGTGGAGCATGGCGAGTTCGTTCTGTACGTCTGAGGAAGTGAAGTCGCCTGAGGTGCCGAAGCCGGCGGCGGTGACGACGAGGCCGATGTCGAGGGTGGCGGTGGCGGCGAGGAGTTTTTCGATTTCGTCCGTGCTGGTGAGGTCGGTGGGGTGGGCGATGAACGAGCGATGGGGGCCATGTTGTTTCGTGAGGTCGGTGGCGAGAGCGGACAGGGCGGTGCCGTTTCGGGCGACGAGGAGGAGATCGAAGCCCTGGGCGGCGAGGAGTTTCGCGAGTTCGAGGCCGAGGCCGGAGGAAGCGCCGGTGACGAGCGCCCATGGGCCGTAGGTGGTGAGGAAAGGGGATATCATGCTTGCAAAGTGAAAGCGTAATGCTTGTGGATTGCAAGTATGAAATCTCTGGTGTATGCGAGGAGGAGTGAATCAGAGATCCATGAAGCGAGCGGTGGGGGAGAAGGAGGGGGCGAAGGGAGCGAGCGGCCGACGTTCGCCGTGTCCGGTGGCGTGCAGTCTTGATCTGATGGGGGACCGGTGGACCCTGCTGGTGGTGAGGGATCTGATGATGGGGGCCGAGCGGTTCAAGGAGATCACGGCGTCGCCGGAGGGGATTCCGACGAATATCCTGAGCGACCGGTTAGGGCGATTGCTGGAGAGCGGTGTGGTGGTGCAGGTGGCGGCGGCGGATGGGTCGAGGCATCCTGCGTACCGGCTGACGGAGAAAGGGCGGGAGTTGATTCCGGTACTGGGGGCGATGCGCGACTGGGGGCTCAAGTGGGAGGAGGGGACGCGAGTGATGGCTGGGCGGGAAGGGTGAGGGTTGGGGTGGAGGACCCAGGGTAGGCCCGCGGTGCAGGCCAACCGTGGGCTAGGGGACGCAATCCCGTTGGGATTGTGGATCTGGTGGTGCGGAGGACCCAGGGTAGGCCTTCGTGCGCAGGCCAACCTTGGGCTAGGGGGCGCAATCCCGTTGGGATTGTGGATCTGGTGGTGCGGAGGACCCAGGGTAGGCCTTCGTGCGCAGGCCAACCTTGGGCTAGGGGACGCAATCCCGTTGGGATTGGGGGTGTTTTTGGGGAAACCCAGGGTAGGCCTGCGTGCCGCAGTCCAACCCTGGGCTTGGGGGCGCAATCCCGTTGGGATTGGGTCACAGGCAGGATGCCCGTGCCACTTTGCTATTTGGGATTGGGGTCACAGGCAAGATGCCCGTGCCACTTTGCTTGCGACGGAGGGGGTGTCAGCGGAGGATGAAGGGGATGCCCATGGATTCCATGAGTTTCTTTTCGGAGGCGAGGTATTGGTCGCCGAGTTTGGCGAGGCCGCCGGATTCGCGGAAGGTTTTGAGGAAGGCGTTGACGCCTGTGAGGAGGGAATCGTTGCCTTTTTTGAGGCCGATGGCCCATGCTTCCTCGCGGATGGGCTGGAGGAGGGCGCGGGTGGTGTCCTTGTTTTTGAGGTGATAGGACAGGATGGAGAGCTGGTCGTAGATGAAGGCGTCGGCGCGGCCCTGAGCGACTTCGAGGACGCAGGCGCTTTCGTCGTCGAGGGAAGTGAGGGGTGCGTCCGGGTAGGTGGCGCGGACGAAGGATTCGCCGGTGGTGCCCAGTTTGGCGGTGAAGCGGGTGCCAGGTTTGGCGAGGTCGGCGGCGGATTGGATAGGGGTTTTGGTACCGACGAGCATGGCGATGGCGGTGAAGGCGTAGGGATCGGAGAAGTCGATGGACTTGCGGCGGTCGTCGCTGGCGGTCATGGCGGAGATGGCGCAGTCGATTTTCCCTGATTTGAGAGCGGCGATGAGGCCTTCGAAGGGGAGCGGTTCGAGGGTGAGCGGGCGGTTGAGGGAAGCGGCGAGGGCTTCGGCGATGCGGACGTCGACGCCGTCGGGTTCGCCCTTGGCGTCCTTGAACTCGAAGGGTGGGTAGGTCATGTCCATGCCGATGATGAGCGGCTTGGTGCCGGGGGTGCCTGAGGTGGCCTTGGAGGAGGCGGCGGGATCCGAGCAGGCGGCGAGGGCGGCGAGCGGAGTGAGGCGGAGGAGATGACGGCGGTTCATGGCGGTGTGTGGAGCGGGGATCAGGCTGGTGAGGCTTGAGCTTCAGCAGCTTTGGCGGCATCGCTCTCTGATTTCATGCGTTTTTTGACGGTTTCGCGGGCGGCGGCGAGGAGGATGGGGCAGAGGTCGAGGCAGAGGATCGGGATGGGCTGGCCGAGTTCCGGGGCGGACGACGGGGCGGAGGTTTTGTCAGGCGGGAAGCCAGCCCATGGGGTGGTGCCGTCGAGATTCCAGATGACCTTGCGGAGACAATTGCCGTCGTGGCAGGAGGAAGTGACGAGGGATTCGGCTTCGGAGTCGCGGATGAGCCCGGTGACGCGGTACATGCCGGACTGGCGGTTGAATGTGTCGCGCAGGGAGCAGGCGGAGGCGGTGCCGTCGAGCCAGCGGAGCCAGTTGGCGAGGGCTGCGGGGTAGAGGAAGTCGAGGGCGAGGCGGAGGGAGGCGAGGTCCGGGAGGGAAGCGATCCAGCCGGAGGGGAGGTTGGGGGCGGAGTGGAGCGGGCGGTAATTGCCTGCGGCGTCCCATTTGGCCATTTCGCGGAGGGCTTCCGGGGAATCGAGTGGTTTGAGGGAAGCGGGGTCGGTGGAGGAATCGGCGTGGTGGCGGAGTTGCCAGCCTGAGCCGTGCGGGGTGATGGAGATTTCGCCGATGGAGGAACCGCCGGCGGCGAGCCATGAGGCGAGAGCGGAGTTGATGGAGCTGGGCATGAGGGAGGATCAGGCGGCGGGTTTGTGATCGGTGTCGAAGGCGGCGATCTGGTCGAGCATGACTTCTGCGAGGAGAGGTTCGGTGCCGATGGCGCTGGAGTAGTAGATCTGGCGGCCGTGGAGGTGATAGGGGTTGCGGCGGAAGACCTCGATCTGGCTGGCGGCGGCGGTGGGTTCGGATTCCATGCCGAGGAGGACGGGGATGTCCTGGAACGAGTGGAGCCCGTCGGCGATGAAGAAGGGGACGACGATGACGTTAGGTGCGGAGGTGAGAGTGGCCCAGTCGGCGATGAGAGGTGGTTCTTCCATGTAGGCGTCGATGACTTCTGCGAAGCCGCAGTTCATGGCGCGGATGATTTCGACCTGGTCCTTGATGGCCTTGGTGGAGTTGTCATTGAGGCCGGTGCCGTGGCCGACGATGATGAGACTGCAGTCGGTGAGAGGGATGCCCTCGGCGACTTCGGCGGCGCGTTTGAGGAGGAGCCGCGTCATGGAAGGGTGGATGCCGACGGGGTCGGTGTAGTGGGCGACGGTGTGGCCGAGGTCGGTGGTGCGGCCGGAGAGGCCGAATTCGCGCGGGATGACATTCTGGGTGAAGTAGCCCTCGCTGATGAAGTTGGGGACGATGTAGACTTCTGGGGAATCGACCATGCGGAGGACCTCGCGCATGGAGGGTTCTTCCTTCCAGAAGGCGCAATGGACTTCTGAGAAGAGACCGGTGCGGCGGATGGTGTCGGCGTGGTCGTGGGTGGGCTGGGAGGAATCGGGATTGAGCGTGGAGCCGTGGCCGACGAGGATGAGAGCGGATGAGGGTTTTGGGGAGATCATGGGGAAGTTTGGAGGATGTGGTCGGCGGCGAGGCGGTGCTTGCATGGATTCGCGGAGGCGGCTAAACGCAAGGCAATGATGCGCTTCACGATACGCCTGCTCGCTGCTGCTGGACTGTCCCTGCTTGCGGTGGGATGTGCCTCGAAACCGAAGACGACGGCGGTTTACCGGGGGAATCGGGCGGCATTGGTGAACGGGCGGGCGGTGGCACCGGCGGGGGTGCCGAGGGCGGTGCGTGCGGCGATTGCGGCGGGGAACCGGATTCAGAAGGTGCCGTATCAGTATGGGGGCGGGCACGGGCGGCCGTCGCGGGGATTGGATTGTTCGGGGTCGGTGTCGTATGTGTTGAGGGCGAGCGGGTTGCTGGCGTCGCCGCTGACGAGCGGGGAGTTTCGGAAGTATGGGACGGGCGGGGTGGGGCGGTATATTACGGTGTATGGGCGGGACGGGCATGTATTCATGACGGTGTGCGGGTTGCGGTTGGACACGTCGAACAGCGGGAACGGGCATGCGGGGCCGAGGTGGAGCACGAAGCCGAGGAATGTGCGCGGTTTTACGGCGCGGCATCCGCGGGGGTATTGACGCAGGGGTATTGATGGTGCGCGAAGGATTGGGGTGAATCCGCGGGACCGTGGGAGGGATGGGGTTGAAATCGGGCGCTGGCGTGCTGCCTGCTGTGAGAAATTTTCAAGGAGCTATGAAATTGAACGTGAAACAGAGAACAGAAGTGCTGGCAGTGCTGCTGGCGATGGTGGTGCCTGCGGTGGCGATTCATGAGAAGAATGCGGGGCCGAAGGATGTGGAGATCCGGTTCAAGTTGCCGGTGCCGAAGCCGTTGAGTCCGGAGGAAGCGCTGAAGGCGTTTCGGGTGGAGGCTGGGTATCGTGTGGAACTGGTGGCGGCGGAGCCATTGGTGGAAGCGCCGGTGGCGATGAGCTGGGATGAGCGCGGGCGGCTTTATGTGGTGGAGATGCGTGGGTACATGCAGGATGTGACGGGGGCGAAGGATCTGGAGCCGAAGGGGCGGATTCGGTTGCTGGAGGACACGGATGGGGATGGGCGGATGGACAAGGCGACGGTGTTTCTTGATGGGTTAGTGCTGCCGCGTGCGGTGATGGCGGTGAATGGAGGGGTGCTGGTGGGTGAGCCGCCGCAGCTGTGGTTCTGCAAGGATGAGAACGGGGATGGGAAGAGTGACCGGAAGGAGGCGGTGGCGGATGATTTCGGGAGCCGGACGGGGCAGCCCGAGCACATGGCGAACACGCCGGTGTGGGCGATGGACAACGCGGTGTGGGTGGCGGGATGGGGGACGCGGCTGAAGTTGCGTGGAGGCGTCTGGAGCAAAGACAGCGGACTGGGGCGCGGGCAGTATGGATTGTGTCAGGACGATGCGGGGCGGTTGTTTTTCAATTACAACTCGGATCTGCTGCGGTGCGATCTGCTGCCGGCCGAGGCGTTTGTGAAGAACCCGATGCTGCGGAGCACGACGGGGGTGAATTACCGGGTGATTGCGGATCAGAGCGTGTGGCCGGGGCATCCGACGCCGGGGGTGAATCGTGGTTATGAGCCGAAGACTTTGAGGGAGGACGGGTCACTGACGTCGGCGACGGCGGCGTGCGGGGCGTTGATTTACCGCGGGGATGCGTTGCCGGATTTCCGTGGGAACGCGTTTATTCCGGAGCCGTCGGGGAATCTGGTGAAGCGGGCGGTGCTGCGCGAGAAGGATGGCGTGGTGAGCGGGGAGAGTGCGGAGCGCGGGCGGGAGTTTCTGGTGTCGACGGATGAGCGGTTCCGGCCGGTGCAGGCCGTGGATGGGCCCGACGGGGCGTTGTACATTGCGGATCTGTACCGCGGCGTGCTGCAGCATTCGGGTTTTCTAACACACTATCTGGTGGCGAATATCGAGGCGCGGCAACTGCTGGCTCCACTGGATGGCGGGCGGATCTGGCGGGTGGTTCGTGAGGGAGCGGAGCGGCGGAAGCCGGTGACGGTGCCGGTCGGGGCGCGGGAGCGGGCGGCATTGCTGGGTCATGCGAATGGATGGGTGCGGGACACGGCGCAGCGGTTGCTGGTGGAGACGGGCGGGGAGGAAGTGGTGGCGGCGGTGAAGGCGGTGGTGGAGGACAAGGGACAGCCGGCGCTGGCGCGCCTGCATGGGTTGTGGGTGCTGGATGGGTTAGGATCGGTGACGCCGGAGATGCTGGTGGCGGCGATGCGGGATGGGGAGGCGCGGATTCGGGCGGCGGCGGTGCGGATGGCGGGGCGGGAGATGGCGGCGGAACTGGCGGCGATGACGGATCCTGACAGACTGGTGCAGGCGCATCTGGCGTTGAAATTGTCAGCGATGTCGCTGCCGGAGACGGATGCGGCGCTGGCGCGGTTGCTGGTGTCGGGTTGTGCGGAGGTGGCGCTGGTGAGGGAGGCGGCGATGACTGGGTTGCGGGGTCGGGAGGTGGAACTGGCGAAACTGCTGGTAGGTCAGGCGGGTGGGGATGTGGCGGCGGCGGCGATGGGGGAGATGCTGGCTGGGGCGGTGGGTGCGGCGGGGAAAGCGGGGCCGTTTGCGGCGATGCTGGAACTGGCGGCGTCGCGACCGGCAGGGGATGCGGTGCAGGTGGCGCTGTTGAAGGGATTGGGGTCGGCGGGGAATGGGAAAGTGGCGAAGATGGTGTGGGTGGGAGAGGAACCGGGGGTGCTGGTGAAGATGAGAGGGGCGTTGACGGGTGGGGCGGGGAAAGCGCTAGCGGTGGTGGAGGGCCGGGTGGGTTGGCCGGGGAAGCCGGGGGTGGCTGCGCCGCCGGTGGTGAAGCCGCTGACGGCGGAGGAGACGGCGCTGGCGGAGAAGGGACGGGTGATTTACGGGACCTTGTGCGGGGCATGTCATCAGCCGCACGGGTATGGACTGGACGGACTGGCTCCGCCGCTGGTGGACAGTGAATGGGTGTTAGGGAAGCCTGAAGTGGCGGCGCGGATTGTGCTGCACGGGCTGGCGGGGCCGGTGAAGGTGGGGCCGAAGACGTGGAATCTGGCGATGCCGCCGTTACCGCAACTCACGGACGAGGACATTGCGGGAGTCCTGACGTATCTGCGGCGCGAGTGGGAGCACGGGGCTTCGCCGGTGGGGGTGGCGGAGGTGGCGGCGGTGCGGGCGGCGAATCGGGAGCGCGTGCTGCCGTGGACGGCGGAGGAGCTGAGTGGGAAGGGGAAGGCGAAAGGGAAGGGGAAGTGAGGGGGCGGGCTGATCGTTGGCTGCGGGATGTGGGCCGGGGGAGAAGCGTAGCGCTGGTCGCTGCTGCTGACATAGTTGCTGCGCCGACGTCTTGGGAGAGAATCGCTACCGTGGTCTCGGCACCGAAGCTGTTCAACTGCTCAACGGATGAAGAAGAGACACGCTGAGGATGCCGCTGTTCTCTCCGCCAAGCCTCTCACCAACGGGTGAGGTGCCAGATAGATGCGCCCGTTTTCCTTTTTAGGGTCAAAGGCTTACGGCGCTTTCCGGCGCGGCATGAAGCTATCCGAGGACGGTTCCGGCGTATTTGGCAGGATGTTCGCCGGACGGCGGATCTCGGGGCATCCGCGGGTGTCAGGGGGAGACCCACTGCCGTCCGTCTGTAAGGTCTTCGACAAAGGTCGGGGACGTATGGCCAATCATGCTGCCGCCGGACTGGCCTGTTGTTTGCTTTCCGGTATGCTGGACCAGACTGGGCAGGGTCATATAGATGGGGATGCGCTGCTCTTCGCAGTAATGCCCGAGCAGGAGATCGTAGGGCATCAGATTTTCCTCCACGCCGTAGCAGCGGATGTATTCAGCAAAATCGCGGCGTACGGGTTCCGGAAAAAACATTCCCTGCGTTCCCATGAAGGTACGGGCGTTGTATGGCGTGAACAGCTGCCCCGGCTTGCGTGAGTCGGCTCCCTCTTGTTCGAACACGGAATAGAGTGCGAGCACGAAGCATGGGCCGTGCAATTGGTAGAGTGCCGCCAGCGTTCGGTAGAACCTGCCTTTCCAGCCGACCGCAAATTTCACGTCGTCCTCAAAAATCATTCTGCCGACGGATTCTTGGTCCGCGGGAAAACTCAGGCATCGCCAGTAATTCCAGTGTGCCTTGCGGCCGACGTTCCACGAGCGAATTCGCTCCCAGTCCTCACTGCCGGTTCCGTGGACCGCACAGCCTTCCTTCTCATACCTGTCGAGAAATGCTCTGCCCGGTGAGCCGGCAAAGATGGACGGCGGCGCCCCGGTCCATTCCTTCCGCAGGCTGGCGATGGTGTCGTGGATGTAAGCCTGCGGCCGTTCCACAGTCATCACGGAGATGGAAATCTGCCCGTCTTCTGCGGGTGCGGCGATGCTGGCGGCATCGAGCGAAAGCGTCGCGTGCGGCACGACGGAGAGCCATGCGTCTTCGTTTGCGGTTTCAGGGCTGGCGGCGATCGCACGATGATCGAGCAGCTCGGGCCATTCGCTATCGGGTGAGAGAAACCGCAGCCCGTCGCGGAGCCGGGCGGTGAGAAAAGCACTGTCCGGAGGGGTATCCGGCTGCTTCTCCTGACTTTGCCTGAGATCATGCTCCAGCCCGTCCCAGAACGGATGCTCCGCGCAACTCGCGAGGAAGCCGGAATGCACCAGTTCAGCGCCCGCGAATTCCGGCTGATCCCTCGGATACCGCGCGGCCATGATCAGTGCCAGCCCGGGCAGCAGCTCATCAAGACTGCGCAGCGGCATCAGGTTCGGGTCCACCGCGATGCCGCCGCGCTTTTTCAGGACCATGAGTTTCCCAGCAGCCATGCGCAGCCGATCGGTGCGGTAACTGACGAATGTTTCGAGGAATGCTGGGCACTCGCCCATGATGAAGTCGCGCACCCGGTCGTCATCCCATGCCTCCACTTCCCATTCTGGGTGAAGCTTCCGCCATGCCTCCGCGATTTCCGCGCGGTAGGCTTTCTGGCGGCGGCTGTCGCAGAAGACGTGGAGGATACGGGGGATGTATTCCGGGACCTCGTAAGGGCGCTGGAGCAGGAGCTGCCGTCCTTCCAGCACGATCATCCAACCGGCTGCTTCAAAAATCCGGCGCGAGTCCCGGGACTTCGGCACCAGATGCTTTTCCGGGTCGTGCGCGTGGTCATCAATTAGGACGATGCCGCCCTCCTTCACAAGGCCCCGCTCGATGATGATCTGCGCATCTCTGGCGTGCATTGCCGCGGTCTCTTCACTGCACTCGCCGTGGTCCATGTAGATGAGATCCGCCTGCCCGTCGAAGTCTGCCAGGAATGCCGCTGCCCTCTGTTCATGGAGATGCACGCGCCGTTCCGTCTCCGCATGACCCGCCCACGCCAGCACACCATCGTCAAGAAGTTCCGCCAGAGCCGCCCGCACGCGAGCCTCCTCCGGTGCCGTCGTGAGGGGACGGAGCATCGTCCGCGCGACATCCAAGGCGGCAGCCGACGGATCGACACCGTGATATTCAAAGTCATACCCGGCCAGCGTCTCCACCGCCACCCGTGTGAAGCACCCGGCTCCCCAATCCCACGCGGCGGGCTGCCCCGGCTGCCACTGCGCCGGGTCGGCGCCGTCCACTCCCGGGGGCGGTTCGGTGATGAAGGATCGCGCCACGCCCAGCTCGATGAGCGTCACCGGGCCGTCTTGCGCCGCGAGTTTCTCCAGAACCGCGCCCACCGTTTCGCTTCTTGGGCCCAACAGTGATCGGTAAGGCTCCAGCCGTTCCATGGCTGCTTCGTGGCGGTCGGCGAAGAGGCAATCACTGTAGGCCAGAACCATGTTCCGGGTGCTGCACCAAGTGTGGTACCAGTAGTGCGCCACCCACGGATTCACCCCGCGCCATGTGCGCCGCCGGATCGCTGCGTCCGCCGCCTCCTTTTCCTCGAAGGGATTGGTCATGTCGGGCAATGGATGGATCACTTCCCATGGAACGTAGCGCACACCCGCCGGCTTGAGTCCGCCCATGACCGTCAGCGCCCGGTTCAGCAGCCCCGGCCCGGTTTCCATCACGGCATTGCGCGGGTTCCACTGGAATCCCGCCGCCACCATGCCCGCCAGCATCTTCAGCGCCACGCCGATGAGCGGAGCGCCGGGCCGAGCCACCATGAAGTCATTCATCCACATCGGTGTGTTGTGGAAATGGATGCGCTCATGCACGGGGTGATCCCGGGTGAGGGCCAGCCATTCACCGTAGCCCAGCATCGCCGCCAGCCCATCCAGCGGCCGGAGGCATTCCACATCAATGTCCGCATAGATCCCGCCCATCTCATGCAGCCACAGCAGGCGCATCGCATCCGCTCTGAGGATTCCCTTTGGCAGTGCCTCATACCATGCGAGGTCCGCAGGTCGCTTTGCCGCCAGCCACTTCAGACAGTCCGCATCGGACATGATCACCACTGTCCAGTGCGGGTTGCGGCGCTGAAACGACTCCACGCACCGCTGCACGGCGCGGGGAATCTGTCGCACCTTCCATGTCAGGAAGATGAGGCGGGGAACAGGTGGCATGTGATGGTCCGGGCTCATGGGAAAGTTTTTGGCAGGGCATGCTGCCCGCTCGCTTCTGGTGTGGGCTGCACTGCATCCGGCACCAGATGCCGCTCCACCAGCCCCGGGATCACGGCATGCACCAGCAGTCCGTTAGGCACTACGCACCGCTGCCCTGGCATCCACGCCACCCGGCCCGTGCCATCTTTCCTCAACAGCCGCGAAACCTTCCGCCATGCCTGCCGGCGCACCAGCACCGCAGTCCAGTCACCGAACTCCCGCACCGGCAGTAGTTGGCACGGGGACGCCGGCACGCTCGTGACTCGGGCATCCAGCCCGAGCTCTTCTACTTCAGGACTGGAAGCCGGTGCCACGCCACTCAGGAGCACCATCCCCGAATTCCCCGGCAGATTCAGCGCCGCCAGTTTCTCCATGAATCCCGCCACCGGCACCGCCTCATCCGAGAGAACCAGCACCGCCTCAGCCTCCCGCTTCCGCGCTTCCCGAAATGCCGTCCGCAGCGTCAGTCCCGCCGCGTAGCTCCCCCGACTCTGTCCCGCCGGCGCCCGCTTCACCCACTCCGGAGCCATCGCCGCCAGCCGTTCCATGGGCATTTCCTCATCCAGAAACGCATTCAGCACCCTGCGCCGCGGCTCCTCTGCCGGGCCTAGGTTCGTGTAGAGCATCAGCGTCTCGTTTAGATCGATCTTCATGCCCTCAGCACAGAAAAGCAAGTGTTGCCGCCGTCCCGGCGGCCGCGCGTTCCGTTCTGCATTGGAATTGAGTTTTGCAAGTCTTGAATTTCACTTTCAACTGTTCACATTCACGGTCCCTCACACCTCCAGCAGATTCAGCATTGTCCCCCGGTCGTCGTAGTAGAAGGTCTGCATGTAGAGCCCCCACAGAAACCTCATCTTCTCCCGCAGCGTGCCTCCAATCGCATGAACGAGGGCCGCCTTCTTCCAGTCGTGAAAACTCGGGTGCAGACACAGCGGGAACTGAATCTCCCCCCGCTCGAACCGCTTCGTGCGCAGATTCGTGTCGAGGAGCAGCCGGTTCCAGCTCCCCTGGTCGCTACAGAACCGCGTCCGCGTCGTCGGCCCTAGGTCGATCCGTTCCCACTCGGCCATGACGTCGTGAAAAAGCTCCGCCCTCACCGCCAGCGTACCGCTGTTGGCACCCGGACGGTCGCGCCAGCGGTGGATTTCCTCATCCGTCAGGAAGCAGTTGAACACCGAGTCCGTGAGCTTCCGGCTCTCCGGATACCAGCGGATGTCCCAATCCCCTTCAAGGAGGTGATCCAGATTCCGCAGCGCCAGACAGTCCGCATCAAGGAACAGCACCTTGTCATACCCGCTCACATCGAGATACTCCCGTACCCGGAACTTATACCGCCACGCCTCCTGCTGGTCCGCCAGCGCCTGAAAATCCGGTGTCTCGATGAAGACCTCGCTCAACCCCGCCCGCTCCACCGCGAAGAGGGGCTCCGGTGTGTTGCGGAAAATCACCACATCCCCGCTGAACCACGTCCGCAGCAGACTGCTCGCCAGCAGCTTCCCGAGCAGTCGCTGCCCGAAGGATTTCGCAGGGTCGAGGGCAACCGTGTAGGCCAAGTGGCGGGCGGTGGTGGTTTCAGAAGGATGAGCAGGCACGCAGAAAGCTGGGGTTCACACATTGCTGGCTGCTTCCTCTCACCGATGATCACACAAATCTTGGCCCGGACTGAAGAATTGTGTTGCGACCCAGGACAAAAGTGATAGCCTCGACGGAAATCATGAAGCGACCGACAGATTCCCGCATCGTCCCGAGTCAAGCTGAGCGCAAGCTGAAATCGGCAATAAAGCCGATTGGGCAGACTAGGAGAACATTTCTTAAAAAAACGTCGGCGACTGGCCTTGCTGCTGTGGTTTCGTTGCCCTCTGAGTTGGATGCTCAGACTGCAAGCACTCCTTCTGGTTCATGGTATCCGATGAGTGATACCGATACCAAACAAATAACAGCCAGTTATGCGGATGTAGTTGGAGAAATGGCTAGGATACTGGGGGTTTCTCCTGCTGCCAAGGCTCTTTTCGAGAGGGACATTAGGGCAGGGTTCGGTTGGCCAGCCGCCGGGGGGAATATCATTAGTGCGCCCATTTCGCAGACAATTGCGTGGGAAGAATGGCGTACAGCTCCAGCAGAATTGCCAACTAAGTTTAGGGGTGTTGCGTGGCGTTATGGCGGTAATCCAAGCAGCAACACGGCCGCCAATCCGGTGCCCGGAGGATTTCCCTCGCCCGCTGGAGTTGGGCAAGCTTGGTTTTTTGATTTGGGTGGCAATGGGACATTCAGTGTGGGAGGAAATATATTTAACGCAGCCAACACATTTGCCTTGCCGCCCTTTGCGTATGGAAACGTAGCTAACGCAACTGCCGAATATACCCGCACTCTGGGGGCGGCCGCCAATATGACGAATCATCCCGTTGCAATAAATCCCATCGACCCCAAGCGAGAGTACCAGCATTGGCGAATAAATCATTCTGCGGGCGTGAGCGCGCACGTATGGCTTGCATGGCCGCCGCCAAATCCCCATCCTTCAGGAATTCCATGGTGGCCAATCTCCCCGGCAAATGGCGGTCCAAACCATTTTCAGGTCTCTGTTTCCACGGCCGGGGGGCCGACTATTCTTGATTTGACCGACGGAAGACATGAATAGGAATAAAACCACCAATTGGCTTCCCCATCGGGGGTTTCGCCTGATGCTAGTGTGCATCTTTTCGGCAATATGCTTCACTGGTTACTATTTATTTTTTGACCAGATAACAACTACCGTGAAAGGAGGTGAAAATGCAGGGGCGAAAACAAAAGCGAAAGCAAGAGCGCTGGACAACTTTGCGGATGATAGTAATTGGCCGCCGAAGTCATCCACTAAAGCTCAACGGGGGGATGAGTTCCCGCAGATTGTGGATTGGATTAATGAGAATGGCCTGAAGGATAAAAATGTATCACCGGCAGAGGGGGGAAGTGTTGAGTTTAAGTACTTGCTGGCCAAACTGCAATCACCCAATGCCCATGCGAGTAGAGCTGCTTTCGAAGTTTTTGCTTTAGCCTGCGAAGGGCATCCCGGAGACATTGACACTGAGGCGGGTTCACTGCCTTACGCTATTGACGACGCCTTATTAAGGTGGCATAGGCTATTAGAGATGTCAACCGCGCACCATCTTACCGGTAACAGTGCGATTGGTTCGGTTGTTGCCGAGATAATCCCATATTTAGAATCTGAATCAACGCGCGAAAAAGCCAAGAATATACTTAACAACTTCACCTTTATGCTGTATGATGAAAAGCCGGATTCATGGTGGATAAACGAAGGCTTCGATTCGTCTGAATTGGCTGTGCGACTTAAGCCAATGGCTATCCCGGATGTTCAAAAGCTATATAACAAATGAGCACTAATGAAGCGCGCGCTTCATATGGAAAAAAGGTGATCCTGGAAAGCCGTTTCCGGATCACTGAAAAGAAACCAAATCACTGAGGGACACTCGAAGTATCCATGATTTCAGTTATTGCTAATGCAAGGCTGTTCGTGGATTGCTACGGCGGGTTGGGAAATCAGCTTTTTCAGGTCGCCGCGGGACTGGCATTGAGTAGGGCATCGGCACGGGAAGTTTTCCTTCTAGGTGAGGATCACGCCTCAGCGCGTTTGGGGCGTGGGTTCGATCTTGAAATGTTCGGCCTTGATCGTTCAACTGATCTGCCGGACGAAAGTGCGGTTCGTCTGGACGATGAGAGCGGATATACCGATGCGATGCCGCTCCGTCTGCGGGACGCTATCACAGCCGCCGGCGAAAGGGATGTAGTGCTGCGCGGCTATTTTCAGAATGAGAAGCTGTTCGCCGAGGTGAAGGACGAGGTGCGCCGGATGTTTGCCCTGCCCCCACAGTATCTTCCCGAAGCCGAAGGAAAGACCCCCGTATGCCTCCAGGTTCGGAGAGGTGAGTTTGTGGATGTGAGCCACTGGCATCATGATGTCTGCACGGCGGACTACTTCCGACGGGCGGTGGCCTTGGTGCGGGAGCGAATTCCGAACCCGCATTTCATCGTGGTGTCTGACGGCATCGGGTGGTGCCGGGAGGTTTTTGGGAATCAGCCTGACTTCACCTTCTGGGGCACGCGGGGGCCGGCGGGCGATTATCCTGTGATGTATGGTTGCAAGGCGTTCATCATTTCCAACAGCACCTATGGCTGGTGGCCGGCGTGGCTGACGGATGCCGAATTGGTCATTCACCCTGACCGGTTTTTGAATGGCCGGGAATGGGACATTTGTCCCGCGCGCTGGGTCTCCCTGCCTGCGGACGCCGAACCAGTGAACCCAGTGGCGGTTGTTACTGGCAGCCCTGCGTTTCTCATCAATCTGGACACACGGCCCGAGCGGCTGCGGGAGGCTGGCGGGGAACTGGACCGGGAGGGGCTTCCCTGGGAACGGACACCGGCAATCCCAGCGACAAAGGTGCGTAACCGGCACAGTTATGACCGGGCGGGATGTTATGCCCTGGGTTTGAGGGTGCGTCTCTTGTTGCGTCGGGCGTTGCGGGAGGGATGGCCAGCCGTGGTATTCTACGAGGATGATGTCGTGCTCGCGAATGACACCTTGGAGCGCCTCGGTCAAGTGCGCCTGCCGGGAGATTGGGATGTCTTTTACCTCGGCTGCTGCCATACTTGGCCTGCATACCCCCACAGTCCCGGGCTCGTCCGGTGCCAGAGTGCCACCACTACCCATGCGTGGGCTGTGAACCGGCCCTTCATGAGGCGGCTCCTGCGAGAATTCTCCCCACGGGCGAGGAAAAACGGGCAGGATCTCATCTCCATTGATCTGACTCTGGCGCGGCTGCACCGAGAGATAAAAGCCTATGCCTGCTTCCCAAATCTAGCGAGGCAGCGGGAATCGTGGTCTGATTTGGAGGGTCGTTATTACACCGTGTACGGTCAGGATGGCCAGCAGACGCTCTGGACAGAGAATCTGGTGGATGGGGCCCGACAGCATCTGGAGGATGAGTTTGAGCGGATTTTGGAGGGTGAGGACGAGCAGGGGGAATTGGACGGAAGGCGATTCTGGCTGGGGCCCTTGGACTGCGGCAGCCCAAATCAGTTCACCCACGACGGAAATTCGCTGGTATCCCATTTCGGTGACAGCCAATCGGAATGGATGTCCTTGGAGGCCTCCACGGAGAGCCCGGGAAGTTGGGATGGACGTATGGGCAAGGGCGGGCAGTGGATTCCTGAGCGAAGTGCGATGGAAATCCGGGCTGAATCCTCCGCGTGCGCGACTGAGCCGAGTTGGCTGCGTGAGTGCTGGCGCATTTTGAAAAGTGGCGGCACATTGAAACTCCCCTCAGGCTCCCCTGAGCTGCCCCGGGCGCTGATGGATGCAGGGTTCCTCTACTGGCCAGCAGAACCCTTTGGCGACGGATTGATCCATGCCCAAAAGCCGCCATCGGGCGAGCGCAGAGTCATTCCACGCATCTTCCATGCGATCTGGCTCGGTCCTAATGCCATGCCGGCCGAACAGCAGGCGTGGATGCAGGGCTGGCGGCGCATGCACCCAGACTGGAAACTTATCCTCTGGACCGATGACAACCTGCCACCGATGTTCTGCCGTGAGAAGTATAATCAGAGTGATACATGGGCGCAGAAGTCCGACATTTTGCGCTTTGAGGTACTGTACCGATACGGCGGTGTGTATATCGACACTGACTTTGAATGCCTCCAGCCTCTGGACGAGATCATCGCCGGGCTCTCTGGTTTCACTGGTTACGAACGCGATGGGGGTTGGTTGGCGATTGGGATTATGGGGGCCACGCAGGGGCACCCGTTTTTCCGCCACTGGATCGAAAAAATAAAGACCGCCCCGGCCTTCACGGGAAATGACATCCTGTGGGAAACCGGCCCGCGCCGCACAGGGCAATTGCTTCAGGAATGGCTGGCACAGAATCCAGTCAGCATGCGCATGGAAGATGCAGTAGCAGGCCGCGACAGCGGCGTGCTCTACCGGGACCGGTTCGCAGTCTTCGAACCCTGGGTGTTTTATCCCTACTTCATGCACGAGCCCTGGGTGCGCGAAGCCCACCCGCATGCGATTGCCGCACATCACTGGGCTGGCAGCTGGATCTGAACCCGCGCCAGCGCCGCGACGGCGGCCGCCGCGCAGCGGTGCACTTGAAGGCCTTGGGCAGTGGATCGTGGGTAAGCGTCACTCGGGCCATCAGTGCCTGATGGCGGAGTATAGGTGCCGTAGATGTTGAGCGGGAATGCGAAGTGGAAAGGGAAGTGAGGGGGCTGGCTAGCTGGGAGGTGGTTGTGGGATGGGGGAGGGGAGGCCGGGGGAGAAGCCTGCGGGGATGGTGGGGTTGGGGAGGCCTAGGGGGAGGAGGTTGAGGGCGGCGGTGTTGAGGGTGCCGTGGTGGATGCGGAGGACGGCTCCGGAGGGGGAGGCGGGGGCGTAGAGGTCGGGGAGAGTGGAGATGAGGTGTTGGCCGGTGATGGGTGGGAACATGGAGGTGCCGCGGAAGTAGTGGTGGCCGTTGCGTTCGACGTGAGGGATGCCGAGGGCGTTCATGACGGCGAGGTCCTGGAGGAGGGCGACGGGGCCGATGTTGGAGAGGTCTTCGCCGCTGAGGATGGCACCGGCTGCGGAGGTGGAGGCGAGGTTGGCGAGCCCTTTGACGAGGCCTTTGCAGTTTTTGTGGCTAGTGCCGGAGTAACCGAGGGCGAGGGCGCGGGGGAGGGAGTCGAGGGAGGCGTCGGCTTCGTCGATGATGACGGGCGGGTGGTGGTCCCATGCGGCGAGGCCCTGGCCGGTGGCGTCGGTGAGGGAGTGGTCGCGGTGGAGCGGTTGTTCGATGAAGAGGAGACCCTGGTCGAGCCAGCGGGCGAGGGTGGGCTGGGCGTTCCAGTGGTTCCAGTGGTCGTGGAAGACGCGGATGTCGGGGAAGTTTTCGTTGGCGTCGAGTGTGAAGCGGGCGTGGGGCGGGAGGAGGGCGGCGAGGCGGAGGAGACGATGGGTGTCGGTTTCGAGGTGGCCGCTGAGTTTGATTTTGAAGTGGGTGAGGTCGAAGGCGCGGATGTTATCGGCGAGGGAGTGGGGGAGATCGTCGTCGGGCGGGGAAGTGGCGTCGGAGGCGTCGAGCGGGTCGGAGAGACCGACCGTGTGGCGGACGGTTAGGGTTCCGAGCGGCTGGGCGGGGAGCCAGTGGTCCCACGAAGAGGCGGTGAGGTCTGGTCGGAGAGAGGCGGGGGAGAGACCGGAGAGGCCGGAGGAGAAGAATGAGGAGAAGGTGGAGTTGGAGGCTTGGGTGAGGGCGTGGAGGACGGCGCGTTCGAGCATGGCGGTGCCCATTTGTGCGAGGAGCGCGGGCATGGCTGGCGGGGAGATGAGGTCGGACTGGGCGGCGTAGAGGTGTTGCCACCATGCGGCGAAGGAGCGGTGGGGCTGGAGGGCGGCGGAGGCGGCGGAGGAGACGGCGCGGCAGAGGTCGGGGAGGTCTTCGTCGTATGAGGTGTCAGGGCGTTTGGAGAGCCATTTGGGGACCCATGTTTCCGCGGAGAGGCCGGTCCATGAGCGGTTGGCGCAGGTGACGGAGACTTCGGCGAGGA
>QQNF01000077.1 GCA_003402705.1 Verrucomicrobiota bacterium
AGGCTCTGGACTGCTGTGAGCAATCACAGCTCTCTCTGCGCACGGAGTGCGCCTACCAGCCCCACCGAACAAGCCCCCCTCCCAACAAGCCCCCTCCGAACAAGCAGCCGCAGGCTCTGGACTGCTGTGAGCAATCACAGCTCTCTCTGCGCACGGAGTGCGCCTACCAGCCCCCCTCCGAACAAGCCCGGGCACGCGAGGCTCCGAACAAGCATCCCTCCGAACAAGACCTCCCCGAACAAGCAGCCGAAGGCTCTGGACTGCTGTCAGAATTACAGCTCTCTCTGCGCACGGAGTGCGCCTACCCGCCTCTCTCCCCTCCAGCCCCTCGCGCCTTAGCGCCTTCGCGTGAGTCCCCCTTCTCCGAACAAGCCCTGCCTCTCAAATCTTACCCCGCCCCGCACCCCAGATTCCAACTCGCATTATCCCACAGCCCGATCCCACGCATTATCACAAACGCACCAGCCGCATTCCCGGTTTGACGACTATTCCTCTCGGTGATATCATCCCGAAAACCCGCGGTTTTTGACGCCCGAATATGCAGAAAGCAGTCGGAATTCGCAGCCATAATTACACTGTTAGGCAACTCGACCATACCATGAGTTCTCAAACGCTTTGCCGCATTTGCACCACCACGATTCTGCCCGCGACAGCAAGTCAGACTGGCGGGCTGTGTATGCCTTGCGCCAAGGGCACGAGATACCGTCACGTTGCTTACCTCTCGATTACGGAGTTCTTTTCCAAGTGTTCAGGTGACTATTGCCTCGCACCGAACCTTGAGCCGCATCCCAGCAAGGCCGACTTTCAGGCGGCACTGACCAGATTGAGTGAGGAGTCGGGAGTCAGTCGCTGCGTGATTCCAGTTGGCGAGTTCGAGGATGCAGAGAGCGAGCTAGAGCCTTACAGCGACCGTGTGTTCGTGGCAGGTCCAGTTGATGAGGCAGTCATTGCGAGATGGGCCACCGAGTTGCGAGCCGAGTTTTATCGAGAGGAGAGGCCTGGAGCACAGATGCCTCGTGAATATTCCAACGACCAGACAGGATGGTTTTTACTGTGGGACTGACACCGTGGCCTAATCATGCGCTGCAGCGAACCCTGCCAGGGCGTCGCGGTTGCAATCGTGGCGTCCCGCGGGCCGGGTCGCTGAGCTTGGGTCGTTCGGCCAAGAAATGAAGACCTACACGCATAGGATAGCTGAGGCCGTTGGGGCGTGTGGGCTTACACCTCTTCTCCCACATGGGTATGCGCGTTGTGCGCTCATGACCGATTACAATTTCGTCACAGATCTGAACGAGGAACTCCGAAGGATTATTCCCGGTTGGCAAGATGATGACTGGGCCATCGGGCAGGATGGAGCCGGCAATTACTTCGTCATGTCCCAGAGTCGATCGTATCCGGGTGTGCGGTTCTGGGACCACGAGATGAACGAGATTCGAGACGAGTTTGATTCCATCGATGTCTTCATTTCCGATGCCTTGAGAATCGAGCGAGACAATCAAAACCAAGCCGAACAAGCCAGTGATGGCAACGGCGGGCAACGCGGCTAGTTCGCTTCGCTCTGGACGATTAACTCCCGCCGTGCCACACTTCAAACGATCGGCAAAACAATATGACCACCGCAGACTTCCAAGGTGACCTCAAGAAACTTGCGGATGGCTGGTGCGAGCGTCGTAATCTCATTGCACTCCATCATTTCCTTCCCGGGTATTTCGGCCTGAACGGACTTACCGATGGCTTCGGACTACTGGAGACAGCTCTAAAGGACGTTCTTGTGTTTGCGAAGGATGTTATTACCGCCGAAGAGAAGAGCGAGATCAAGCGATTGCTGACTTTAGTCCAGCAGGCGATTTACACACGATGAAGAAAGAGCCCAACAAGTCGTGGGTGGCAACGGCGGATAACGTCGCTCGTTCACTTCGCCCTGTGAGTCCTGCGCAGCCGTGCCACCACTTCTAACGTTCACCCAACTTCAACACGCCACCCGTGACTCGATGCGACATTATCCATTAGTCCAGCCGAGATACGCCCGGGAGCCCGACAGCATTCCGGGACCATTTTACATTGCTGTCGATAGCTGCATTATCTGCGCATTGCCTCCCAAGACCGCCCCGGCGAACATTACTTGGGACGAGGAGTTTCAGCGTGGAGGTTGTCAGGGTTGCCCGCGTCACTGTCGAGTTTCCAAGCAGCCCGAGACCGACGAGGAGCTCGAAATCATGATTGAGGCAGCCTGCGGTTCATGTGTTCAGGCCATACGTTATTGTGGCACTGATCCAAACACACTTGAGCGGCTGGGTGCGTCTATGTGTGATGCCCTTCCTGAGCCACCCCCAGAACCACCCAAGATCGATTTGCATCGACCTTGGTGGCGATTCTGGTAGCCAAGCATAGCCCTTTCATCGGTTTATCGCATCGACTTCGTTGTCACATGGAACTTCAAGCACATCGCGAACCCACACATCAGGGAGCGGTTGCGCGCGAAGATCATCGCATCGGGTCACCGCATGCCGGTGATGTGCAGCCCGGAGGAACTGCTCAACGGCAATGAAGCTGGCTGATGATCCACCCAAAGTGATCGACGAGGTCATGACGGAAATCCGCGCCATCAAGCGCAGTATTTCCGAGCGCCATGGCAACGATATAGACCGCCTGCTCAATGCTCTTATTGCCAAGGAGCGATCCGAAGGGATCGTCAAAGCCAAGCAACGAGGTGCCGCGCTGCCCACTACATTCCCGGTGTTCGAGTCGGAGGTACTCATGGCGCACTCGACTCCATCAAACGTCAGAATTCGCTCCACCGGACTCGCCCAAATGGTGCAGTCGCCCGCAACCCCCCTTCTCCGCACAAGCCCTCCCTCTCAGATTTCAAATCTCAAATCTCAAATCATCCCACCCTCACCTCCTCCTCGTCCCCGCCCTCACCCCCGCCTTCCGCTCACCACGCTCCCGCCGCCTCCGCCGACGCCGCCGCTCCATTCCATTCCCCGCACCCACCGCCCCACTAACTTCGCTCTCTTCAACCCCCACTTCCCCTTCACCCACCACCTCCTCCACCGCCCCCACCACCTTCTCATCCTTCACCACCCCAGCTTCACCCGTCCGCCCCGCCACACGCTCGCGCCGCGGCAGCAGAAACGCCAGCACCGCCGCCACCGTCAGCATTCCCAACCCAGCCCAGCACACCTGCCACTCTCCCCGGTCCCGGTAAATCCACACACCCGCACCGATCCACCCCACCACCGCCACCAACCAGCAAGGCACCACCCAGCGCCACCTCCGGTGCAGCACCCACACCCCAGCCAGCAATGCCATTCCTTCCGCGCCCCACTGCACCCGACTCCCCACCGGCCTCAGAAACCGCCCGCTCTGCATCGCCGCCACCGCCCGCGCCGTCAGCGCCCCGCTCGATACCTGCCGCCCATCCGGCAAACGCAGCACCACACTCGCCGCATCGTTCATCCCGAACCACACCAGTCGATCCCCCATCGACCCTAGCAGCCGCCGCTGCGGATCTCCGGCCGGCAACGCCGCCTCCACCTGCTCCCGCGGCAGCGCAAACGTGTCCGCATTCATCACCTCAGGCTCCTCCGTAAACGGCAGATACAGCTCCAGAAAACCCGCCGCATCGATCGGAATCCTCAGCTTCTCCCCGCACCAGATCGCCTCTCCCGGCACCACCCTGACATTCTCCACCGGAACATCCCACCACGCCAGCACCGCCCGCAGCGCCACCGTCGGCACTACCGATTCCCCATACCGCGCCAGCAACGGCACACGACACCACGGGCCGCTCACCGCCAATCGCTCTCCCTTCACCCCCAGATCAATCTCCCCAGTCCCCACCGCCACCGGCACCGCCACCCCTTCAATCCGCCGACACTCCGGAATCAGCTCAATAGCCCCCTCGCTCCGCAGCACCGGCAAATCCCCCGGAATCCCCTTCCCACCACCTCCCGCCACCGCCGACACCGCCACAGCCCCAGTCATCCGCGGCAACGCCAGCGCCGCCGCCTCCAACCCCGCTCCCGCCCGCTCCACCCCCATCGCCATCGGCACCACCACCTGCCTCGGCTCATAACCCTTCAGATTCTGCAGCACCACCTGCCAATCCCCCGGCGTCAGCGGCCATCCCTCAAACACCCGGTCCGCCCGATCCTTGTCATCCAGCCCCGCAAACACCACCGCCCCACGCCCCGGCACCAGCGGCGGCCCCGACTGCCACGGCCCTCTCATCAGCACGTCCCGATGCCGCCCGTCCAGTTCCGCTAGCGTCCCCCGCTCCTGCTCCCGGTGCAGCAGCAACCCCACCGCACCTCCTAGCAGCAGGTACACCAGCGTGTGCCGCACGCTCATGCCCCCAACCGCGGCCCCCCTGCCGCTTCCACGGCCCCCGGCCGCAATTCCAGCACCCTCACCAATTCCGGCAGCAACCCCGACTCCGCCAGCACACTCCGCAGATTCGCCACCGCATTCGGTATGTGCTCCAGAAACGCCTTCTTCCCATCACCCACCCCCAGCTTCCCATACGCCCCCAGCGCCTGCATCAGCCGCTGACACGCACACCGCGCAAACACCCCAGCATCATTCCCGAACGCCTCACCGGCCCCATGCAGCCCGGCATAATACGCCAGCAACTCCCGCCGCTCACCCTCCGGCAGCCTCACATACGGATCATACAGCAGCGACGCCAGATCATACTCCGGACGCCCCGGCCTCAATCCCTGATAATCAATCAGCCACGCCTGCCCGTCCCTCACAATCACGTTCTGCGACTGAAAATCCCGGTGCACCATCCGCCGCGGCAGCGCCGCCAGCGTCCGCCTCACCTCCGCCAACCCCTCTCCTAACCGCACTTCCTCCAGCTCCTCCGCCGTCAGCACCGAAAACCGCGACGCAAACTCCCGGAAAAAATAGTCCTGCTCCCACTGGTACAATCCCTCATCAAACGGCGGCTGCAACTCCCCGCCAACTAACCCACCACGCAACGCCTCAGGCTCAATCGCATGAATCTTCGCCGCCTGCCGCAGCGTGCTCCGGTACAACGCCCCGCGCTCCCCATCCCGCTCCCGCCATTCCCAAAGATCATCACGCCCCAGATCCTCCAGCCACGCACACCGCCGCTCCCCATCATGCCCATAAATCCGCGGCATCCTCAACCCAGCCCCAGCCAGCACATCCGTCGCCGCAAAAAAACTCAGGTTGTCCGGCCGGTTCGCCGTATACACCATCAGAATCGCCGTCTCCGGCCCACCCTCACGCCCCACCCCAGTCAGCCGGTAATACCGCCGGTCCGACCCGCCCTTCTCGATCGGCACAACCTCCGGCGCCGCACTACCCCACCCGGGTATCATCTGACGGCTTTCCTCACAGAGTGACGGTATGACGGCTGGATCCATGCTGACTTGATTTTCGGTAAAGGGTCGGAAAAAGCGTCGATCGTAGGGGGCCGCCTGCCACTGCGCAATGACAGGATTCAGTTTGCACCAGCCCCCTTCCCGCTCAGCTTCCCCCACCATGGAACGCCCCGACGCCATTCAGCAAATCCGCGACGCCTGCCGCGACATCGCCCGCCTCATGATGAAAATCCACCCAGCCGTCCCCCACCTCGCAGACAAAGAAACCCAGGACGACTGCTACCCCATCCTCCACCGCATCACCGTCGAACTCGAATCCCTCAAAAAACGCATCGGCAAACTCGAACGCTCCGACGACAGCTCTATCCTCTGATCCCTCCCCGCCCCAACCGGCACCCCCTCCAATCCTCAAAAACAAACAGCGGCCCCGGATCTCCTCCAAGGCCGCTGCTCTCCGCCTGATCTCTCAGGCCACATTCTTCATTCTCAGCGGTCGCCAAAACAAATCCCGACCGCACGCGCCGTCTGCACCACTTCGCTGTCCGGCTCCACCAACCGCGGCTTCTCCACCGCTTCCTCAATCGGCACGCTGTCCACATGGTAGGACTGATAACTCACCATGTGCCCGAACTTCCCATCCTCAATCAGCTTCACCGCCTTCACCCCGAAACGCGTCCCCAGCATCCGGTCAAGGCTCGTCGGACTCCCGCCGCGCTGTAAGTGACCCAGCGTGCACGACCTCGTCTCCTTGCCAGTCATCTCCGCAATCTTCGCCGCCACCGCTTCACCCACGCCACCCAGCCGATGCTCCGATGACGTGCTCTTCTCCTTCGTCACCAAACCGCTATCCGGCAGCTTCGCCCCCTCCGCCACCACCACCATCGTGCTGTGCAATCCCTTCGCCTCACGCGCCTCAATCGCCTTCTTGATCGGCTCAAACGTGAACGGAATCTCCGGAATCAGAATCACGTGCGCTCCCCCGGCCATCCCACCCCACAACGCAATCCATCCCGCATTCCGACCCATCACTTCCACCACCATCACCCGCTTGTGACTGTCCGCCGTCGTATGCAGCCGGTCCAGCGCATCCACCACCGTGCTCACCGCAGAATCAAACCCGAACGTCATCGCCGTCGCCGCAAGATCGTTATCAATCGTCTTCGGCACACCCACCACCGGAATCCCAGCCTTCATCAGCTGCATCCCCGTCGTCAGCGACCCGTCCCCACCCACAATCACCAAGGCCCGGATCTCCAGCAGCTTCAGCGTCGTCTTCGCCTTCTCAATGATCTCCTCAGGCACCTGCATCACATTCCCCTCGCCCACCTTCGCCGCAAAATGCCCTTTGTTCGTCGTCCCGAGAATCGTCCCCCCAAGTTTCAGAATCTCCGAAATCTTGTCAGGATCAAGGATCGTGTAATCCCCCGGCGGCAGCAATCCCTCAAACCCGTCACGGAAGCCTACCACCTCCCAGCCAAGTTTGTTGGCCGCGCCAACCACGCCGTAAATGACTGCGTTCAGGCCCGGGCAGTCGCCGCCGCTGTTGAGGATGCCGATTCTCATGTAAGTTTATAGTGGGTTATCAGGGGAAAAAAGTATTTCAGGGAAGTGCCGCCGGTACGCCAAGCGCCGTACCCGCACCCACCGGACTCCCGGCAGCACGCCATCGTTCATACGCAGGCCATCCCTGCATCAGCAATGTGTACGCCTGGTTGAACCGGTCACTCGCTCCCAGCACCACCACAATCAACCGGTTCGGCACCACCACCGTGCTCCCGTCCGGCCGCTTGTCCACCGTCGCTGGCCTCGGCGCAGTAATCATCAGACACGGCCCAGCCGGCGTCGTCGTCCCAGTCTTCCCGCCATCAATCCCAGCCCGCCCCAGCAGCACATTCGTGTTCCGCACCAGAATCGGCCGCGCCGCTCCATCCCGCACCACCGTGATCCCACGCTGGCTCTGCGAAGAATAAAAAGACAACCCCGGCGTCCGCAACCCAGCCATCGTCAATCGCCCCACGTCCGCCGCCGTCGAATACCCCATCGGCCCGCTCCCCTCCAACCCGTGCGCATTAACAAACATCGTCCCGTTCATCCCCAGCCGGTGCACCAATCCATTCATCTGACTCACAAAAGCCGCCATCGGATTCCCCCCGCCCAATCCCGCACCAGTCAGCTTCTGCCCGAAATGCACCGCCAGGGTCTCCGCCGCCGCATTGTCACTCGCCATCATCGCCGCATACAACCCATCACGCACCGCCAGCCGGTCCCCCGGCAGAAATCCCAGCGCCCCGCGGTCCGCCAGCAATTGAATCTGACTCGGCACCACCATCATCTCCCCAGCATCTCCACCACTGTGCTTCATGTACTCCAGCACCGTCATCGCCGTCGCCAGCTTCGTCAGACTCGCCACCGGCCGCTTCTGATTCGCAGCATGCGCCATCACCACGTGCCCGTCATTCGCATCCACCACAATATACGACGCAATCCCCGGAAAAACCGGCCCCAGCTCCGCCACCGCACTGCTCGCCCCCGGCACCACCGGCATCGTCAAACACCCGGACGTACCCGCCACCACCACCACGGCAGCCACCAACCGAAAAGTAAAACGCAGGATCTTCATGGAAAACTTGCCCGCCGGACTCCGACGACGCCCCTCCATAACGGCCCATTCCCGCAACGCAAGTCGGATGCGCTCCCGTCTGCACCTCCCACCCCCCCATTCTTAATCAAAAACCAATCCACAATCCTCAACCAGCCACAAAAAGCCCCTGCGGGAATCTCCTCCCGCAAGGGCTTCTCCCAAATCTCTATCCCCCCACCCCTCAAGGTGCCTTCACCGCAGGCTTCACAGCCTCCACTGCCTTCTCGACCGCTTTCTCCGCCGCCTTCTCCACCGACGGAGCCCCCGGCTTCGCCGGTACCGCGTCCTTACTCGGCACTGCGTCCTTCGCCGGCACCGCTTCCTTCGCTGGAAGCCCCGACTTCGCAGGCACCGCTTCCTTCTTCAGCGGATCCTTCTTCTCCGTCCCCTTCGCTTCCGTCTCCGCCCCAGCCTTCTTGTCGCCGTCCTTCTCTGGCCGCTTCATCTTGAATTCCTTAAGCTTGAACGCCTTGTTCCCCTCCCGCAGCGCCTTCGACACATCCGTCCGGTTCACCCGGCTCCCACTGCTGATCACCGCTTCCACCACGCCGTCCTTCAACACGCTATCCTCCACCCGCACGCCCTTCATCCCCGCAAGAATCGTCTTCACTTCCATCGCCGCTGTATCCCCAGTCCCTCCCTCCACCTGCACCGTCCACATCGGCGGCGGCACTTCCTTCTTCTTCTCGTCCTTCTTCTCCTCTTTTTTGTCCTTCTTGTCCTCCTTAGGAGGCGCAGCACTCACGGGCAACGCGACAATCAACGCCGCAACGAACAGGATCAGTTTTTTCATGGGTGGCTTCTGGTTCTCATTCGGTCCGCAGCGCACTCAGCATCTCTCAGCCGCCGGAACCTCCCCTCTCCATACGCGCCGCCACCCACCCTCCGCAATCCCAATCCCACTCCCCATTGCCGCCTTGCCTCCCTCCCCGACCCGCGTACCGCATCCCCCTTCCCATGCCAGCAGTCGAATACCTCGCCCACGCCCGCGCCGGCCTCGTCGGCAATCCCTCCGACGGTTACCACGGCAAAACCATCTCCTTCATCGTCCGCAACTTCGCCGCTCGCGTCTCCATCGAGGAATACCCAGTCATCGAAATCGTCCCCAACGACCGCGACCACTCCAACTTCCTCAGTCTCTCCCAGCTCCGCAACGACGTCCAGCGCTTCGGCTACTACGGCGGGGTCCGTCTCCTCAAGGCCGCCTGCAAGGTCTTCGCCGATCACTGCGAATCCGAACGCATCTCCCTTCCAGCACGCAACTTCCGGCTCTCCTACCGCAGCGACATCCCAGACCACGTCGGCCTCGCCGGCTCCTCCGCCATCATCACCGCCTGCTTCCGCGCCCTCATGGGCTTCTACAACGTCGAGGTCCCTCTCCACACGCTCCCTACCCTCATCCTCTCCGCAGAAAAAATCGAACTCAATATCCCCGCAGGCCTCCAGGACCGCGTCATCCAGGTCTACGAAGGCGTCGTCTTCATGGACTTCGACGCCGCCCTCATGGACCGCCTCGGCCACGGCTTCTACGAACCCCTCGACCCCTCACTCCTCCCGCCTCTCTACATCGCCTACTCCACTGACCTCTCCGAAGGCACCGAGGTCTTCCACAACGACATGCGCGCCCGCTACGACCGCGGCGATCAGCAGGTCCGCGCCGCCATCCAGCGCTGGGCCAATCTCGCCGAACAGGTCAAATTCATGCTCCTCACCCAACGCACCCGCGGCATCAGCGCCCTCCTCAACGAAAACTTCGATCTCCGCCGCAGTCTCTGCCCGCTCAACCCAGGCCACATCCGCATGATCGAAACCGCACGCTCCGTCGGCGTCAGCGCCAAATTCACCGGCTCCGGCGGCGCCATCGTCGGCATCTGCGAGGACGACACCACGTTCTCCAAACTCGTCGCCGCCATGGCACCCCTCAACGTCAGGGTCATCCGCCCGCAGATCCTACCCTGACCCCTAGCAGCTTCGCCGTCTGCTCAATGAACGGCCGCACCCGCTCCGGCGCCGCCCGCAGCCACTTCCCCAGGCTCTCCTCTAGCGTCTCCCCCTTCGGCGCTGGCTTGCTGTTCAGCCACGATACCGCTTCCCAGTACTGCGGCGCAGCCTCCAGCTGCCTGAGCAGCGCCACCGCCACCACGCCGTTCCGCGCCCGGTCGGTCCCCTGCTTCTCCATCGCCTCGCGGTGCTTCCTCACATATTCCGCAATCCCCGCGTCAGGCACCTGCTCGAACCCGCGCATCACGTCGTCCGCATACTCCCGGAAATGCACCGCATACCCCTGCCACGACGCATACGGCGGGGTCTTCGCCCACGTCACCGCCAGCCGCCTCAGCACAAACAGCGACGCACACTCGCAGAACGATTCCTCCAGCCACTGATTCCCCTTCCAGTCATCCTCAAACCCGCTCAGCACATGACAGAACTCATGGCTGAACTGATACGCATACTGACACCAGAAACGATCCTGCGTGTTCAACTCCACCACAATCTCCCCCAGCGCACTCCGCTGGAAATGCACAATCGGACTCTCCCGCCCGCGCCGGATCACTAACGGCTCCAACCGGCGCTCCGGAAAATACCGCCACAATTCCCCCACCACCGACCCCAGCACCGCCTTCACATCCGCCTCCACCGCCACCCCCCATCCCTCCGGCACCAGTCGCCACCGCAATCTCTCCTTCTCTCCCTCCCCGTCAGCCATCACCACCCCAGCCAGCCCCGCCAGCCCTCCCCCTAACACGCTCCTCCGGCTCACATTCATGGCTTCAGCACCCGGTCCGCAAAATCAAGGTACGCCTTCCAGTCCTCCTGCGTCACATCATGCGGCCCGGTCCGCAGAAAATACCCGACCCTCCCGCCCACCAGCCGCATCGGCTCCGGCATCTCACTCACCCCTAACCCCTCCTCACCCAGCAGCCGCCACACCGGCGACGCATGCAACCCACCCAGAAACTCTCCCTTCGGATCCGCCCACAAATCCTCCGTCGCACTCGTGATCAGCAATGGCCGCGGTGCCGTCAGCGCGATCAAACTATGCGCATCAAACGGCATCGCCCCTTCATTCTCCGAATACTTCCGGAAATTCCCGCAGAACCAATGCGGAAACGACGTGTTCAACCGCCCCACCGTCTCCCCGAAAATCCGCTTGTTCAGCGCAGCCCCGCCCGCCCCGCTGTCATTCGAAATCACCATCGCAAACCGCTCGTCCACCGCCCCGGCCCACAACGCGGTCTTCCCTAGCCGCGAATGACCCTGACAAATCACGCGCTTCCCGTCCACCCCCGGCATCTGCTCCAGCGCATCCAACCCCAGCCGCAACCCCCACGTCCACGCCGCAATACTCCCCCACGACGCCCCATCCCGGCCCTCCACCCCGCCATGCAGCGCATGCACGCCGTTCTTCCACCCGTCATCCTCATCCGGATCAATGTCCCCGTAATAAACCGTCGCCACCCCATACCCCCGACCCACCGCATACGGCACCTGCCAACGCCCCGCCTCACTCCCCCGACCCGCTTCCGTCGCCCGGTGATCCTTGATCCCCGCCTTCGCATCGTTCGGCACCCAACTCGCCGTCACCGGCACCGCAGGATCGTCCGTCACCGTGTGATTCCCCCGGAAATTCAACCCCAGCACCACCGGCACCGGCCCCTTCGCACCCGCCGGCAAATACACCAGCAGCTCCATCCCCGGCCCCTCCGCCTTCCCCGTAAACGACACAAACACCCGATGCCGCACCGCCTTCCCCCCCAGCGCCTCCGCCGGTGTCTCCAACGCCTTGCTCCACAACGCCGGCCGCGCCGGTGCCTTCCCGAACATCTCGCGCTCAATCAGCGCCAGCAACTCCGGCCTCCGCACCGCTCTCCACATCTCCGCGTCCTTCACCACTTCCCCTCCCTCCGTCCGCAACGGATCCGGCAACTCATACCGCGGCACCGCCGCCTCGTCGTAATTGAACCCCGGCGGCCCAGCCGATTCAACTGCGCCAGCACTCATCATCAGGGAAATCAGGATTCGCTTCACAACACGCTTCAACGCTCCCGCTCGCCTCTCCCTTTCCGATCGCTTTTCCCCCTCCCCTCCGTCTCACTGCTTCGCTTCCAGCGACGCCCGGATGAACCCCTCAAACAACGGGTGCGGCCGCGTCGGCTTCGACAGAAACTCAGGGTGAAACTGCGACGCAATGTAAAACGGGTGCCCCTTCACCTCAATCATCTCCACCAGCGCACCATCCGGACTCGTCCCCGACACACAGAAACCAGCCGCCTCCATCTGCGCCCGATACTTGTTATTAAATTCATACCGGTGCCGGTGCCGCTCGCTGATCTCCAGCGTCCCGTACACTTTCTCCGCCAGACTCCCCGGCAGGATCTTCGTCTTCCACGTCCCCAGTCGCATCGACGCCCCCAGCTCGGTCACGCCCTCCTGCTCTTCCATCAGGCAAATCACCGGATGCACCGCGTCCTTCACAAACTCCGTGCTGTTCGCCCCCGCCAGCCCGCACACGTTCCGCGCAAACTCAATGCTCGCAATCTGCATCCCCAGACACAACCCGAGATACGGAATCCCACGCTCCCGCGCAAACCGCGCCGCCGTGATCTTACCCTCCGTCCCCCGATCCCCGAACCCTCCCGGAATCAGCACGCCGCTCACATCGCCTAGCATCTCCGCAGGCTTCTCGTGCTCCAGATCCTCCGCATCCACCCGCACCAGCTGCACCTCCGCATCATTCGCCGCCCCAGCATGCGTCAGGGCCTCATACACACTCTTGTACGCATCCTGCAGCTCGATGTACTTGCCCACCACCGCAATCCTAACCTTCCGCGACGGATTCACCACCCGGTCCACAAACGCCTTCCACTTCGTCAGATCAGGCTCCGGCGTCACCAGCCCCAGCTGCTTGCACACCAGCGCATCCAGCTTCTCCCGCCGCAGCATCAGCGGCAATTCATAAATCGAATGCTTCACGTCCCTGGCCTCGATCACCGCCTCCACCGGAATGTTCGTGAACAGCGCTATCTTCTCCCTCACATCCTGCTCCAGCGGAAACTCCGTCCGGCAGATCACCACCCCAGGCTCAATCCCGATCTCCCGCAGCTTCGCCACCGACTGCTGCGTCGGCTTCGTCTTCAACTCCCCAGCCGCCTTGATGTACGGCACCAGCGTCACATGCACAAACAGACAGTTCTCACGCCCCACCTCATGCCGGAACTGCCTCATCGCCTCCAGAAACGGCAACCCCTCAATGTCCCCCGTCGTCCCCCCAATCTCCGTGATGATCACATCCGCCTTCCCAGTCGCCGCCACCTCACGAATCCGCGACTTGATCTCATCCGTCACATGCGGAATCACCTGCACCGTCTTCCCAAGATAATCCCCGCGCCGCTCCTTCTCCAGCACGCTCATGTAGATCTGCCCGCTCGTCAGATTATTGATCCTCGTCAGCAGCCCGCTCGTGAACCGCTCATAATGCCCCAAATCGAGATCCGTCTCCGCCCCGTCATCCAGCACATACACCTCCCCATGCTGATACGGACTCATCGTCCCAGGATCCACATTCAAATACGGATCAAATTTCTGCAGCATCACCCGCAAACCCCGGTGCTCCAGCAACGTGCCCAACGACGCCGCCGTCAGACCCTTGCCCAGCGAACTCACCACACCACCCGTGAAGAAAATGAACTTCATGGGCCCCTCACAACGACGGATGCCCATGCCGCGCAAGGACAAAACCACTCCCCCCTCCATTTACCCTCCCACCAACCAAAGTGACACAGGCATCTTGCCTGTGACCTCAATTCCAAAGCCTCAACATGGAAGCCCCTCCAAACACCAGCCATCTTCCCACTTCCCACTTCTCACTTCTCACTTCCCTCTTCTCACTTCCCCCGGGAACTTGCACCTTGATTTCACTCCCCCCCACAGCCTATGTCGCCCTCAAAATGAGCATCCCCCTCGAAGACAATTTTGAAGACATCATCGGCAAGGCCCAGCGCGGCCTCAGCCTCAACTCGGAAATGCTCGCCTCCCAGGCCAACATCTCCCCCGAAGAACTCGAAGCCCTCCGCGCCGGCACCATCGACGAAACCTCCACCCGCCTCGTCGCCGCCTCCCTCAACCTCCACGCCGAAAGCCTCCTCGCCCTCGGCCGCCACCAATGGCAACCCAACCCGGTCTCCCTCGACGGGCTCCTCGTCTTCAACACCGCATGGCACGACATGACCGTCAACGCCGCCATCGTCTTCGACCCAGCCAGCAAACACGCCGCCATCGTCGACACCGGCGCTGACGCCACCCCCATCATCGACGCCGTCGCCGCCCACGGGCTCATCCCCTCCCTCATCCTCATCACCCACACCCACCCGGACCACATCGCCGCTCTCCCCGCCCTCCGCGATGCCTTCCCCAACGCCAAGGTCTTCGTCGGCCACGGCGAACTCTTCAAAGACGCCCACCCAGTCTCCCCCGGCCACGTCTTCTCCCTCGGTGCCGTCAGCGTCGAAATCCGCGAAACCTCCGGCCACGCCGTCTGCGGCATGACCTACCTCTTCCACGGGCTCGCCGCCCCAGTCGCCTGCGTCGGCGACGCCCTCTTCGCAGGCTCCATGGGCGGCGGCATGGTCTCATGGGCCCGCGCCCTCGAAACCAACCGCAAGGAACTCTTCTCCCTACAGAACCACACCGTCGTCGTCCCAGGCCACGGCCCCCTCACCACCATCGGTGAGGAAAAAGCCCACAATCCTTTCTACCCGGAATTCAAATCCCCTAACTGACCCCACACACCATGTCCCAGAAAATCGCCTTCGTCGGAGTCGGACGCATGGGTGCCAACATGGCCCGCCGCGTCCACGAAATCGGTTACCCAGTCACCGCCGTCTACGACGTCAACCCAGCCGCCGCCGCCGAACTCGCCTCCGAAATCGGAGCCAAAGCCTGCGACTCTCTCGCCGAGGTCACCGCCCTCGCCGACGTCATCTTCACCGTCGTCACCAACGACGCCGCCATGCGCGCCATCTTCGCCCCCTCCGGCGACTCGCTCCTCACCAACGCCTCCGGCCGCATCTTCATCAACTGCGCCACCCTCAGCCCGCAACTCCACATCGATCTCGAAAAAGCCGCCGAATCCGCCGGAGCCCAAAGCATCGAAGGCTGCATGGCCAGCTCCATCCCCCAGGCCCGCGAAGGCACCCTCCAACTCATGATCGGCGGCCGCCGCGAGGTCTTCGACGCCGTCGCCCCGCTCCTCCAGAAAATGAGCGCCGTCCTCACCTACGTCGGCCCAGCCGGTAAAGCCGCCGAAGTCAAAGCCCTCGTCAACATGGTCATGAACATCAACACCGCCGCCCTCGCCGAAGGCCTCGGCCTCGGCTCAGCCCTCGGCCTCGACCTCGAAATGCTCACCAAGGTCTTCAGTGTCACCGGCGCCAACAGCCGCGTCCTCCAGACCGACGGCGAAGACATGCTCAATCGCGATCACTCCTGCTTCTTCAGCGCCGAACACGCCGCCAAAGACAGCCACATCGCCCTCGACCTCGCCATCCATAAGGGCCTCAACCTCCCCCTCGCCGCCGCCACCGCCGCCCAGTTCGACCGCATGGTCGCCGCAGGCCTCGGCGATCTCGACAAGTCAGGCATCGCCGAACTCACCTTCCCAGGCCGCCACTCCCACCCATAGCAAGCAAAGTGGCACGGGCATCCTGCCTGTGACTTCAGGAAGGCCATAACAAGCAAACCACCAGCCCCTCACCCTCAATCCTCCTCTAACGCATCCCACCCATCCGGCAGCTTCATTCCAATCTCCTCAAACTCCCGCGCCGCCCGCGCCCGCCGCTCGTCCTTCCACTGCCCGTACGCCGCCCGCTGCTCCGGCCGCAGCACCGCCTCAATCGCCGCCTCCCGATCCCCCCCAGGCGCAGCCTCGCCCGTCACTCCCTCAATCTGCATCTGCGGATCAAAATCCCGCGCATTCCGCGCCATGATCCCGAACACCTGATCCTGCTGCGCCTCATCCAACCCCACCGTCGCGTTCAGGCGCTGCATCTTCCAGTCCGCTTCCTGCTCCACCCGACCCGCCTTCTCCTCCAATCGCTCCCGGCGGTAAGTCGTCAGCTTCTCCCCGCTCAACTGCCCCTCCATAAACCCGTCAATCCCATCATCCCAACGCTGCCCGCGCGACGCCTTCGCAAAATCCGTAAACCGCGACTGCTCCCCGAACGCCGCCGCCTTGAACGCCGCCGCGTTCGCCTCCGACCGCTCCTCCATCCACCGCTTCAATTCCTCCTGCTGCCCCGCCGTCAGGTTGTACTTCCTCCCATACTCCCCCGCTAGGCTCTCAAATCGCCGCCGCTCATCCCGCCGCCTTAGGTTATCAAACAACGGAAAGAAATCGCGCATCAGCGGCTTCATCGCCTCGAACAGCGTGTTCGGATCCACCGGCCTCCCCGCCTTCAGATCCTCCATCGCCAGCCGCATTCCACGCCCTAACGCATGCGTGCTGTCTTCCCGCGGCCGCGCCTGCGCCGGATCAATCTTCGCCAGCCGCAGTCTCGTATCCTTCAACTCCTTCTCCACCTCCAGCAGCCGCGCCTCCGCAGTCCCCGCCGCCGGCGGCAGGCTGTCCCGCACCAGCACGGCCCCAGCCACCCCGATCACCAATCCCGTAATCAGATAAATCATATGACGCATACCCGCACAATCTCCCACGCATTGCGCCATTGTCCACCTCGCGAATCTCCCCCATCTCTCACCCCATCCCGCCCATGATTCCCGCACCTCCAGCCATCGACATCCGCCAGCTGCGCGTCGATTACGGCAACTTCATCGCCGTCGACGACCTCACCCTAGCCGTCCCCCAGGGCGAGGTCTTCGGCCTCGTCGGTCCTAACGGCGCTGGCAAAACCAGCACGTTCCGCGTCCTCGCCACTCTCCAGACTCCCACCTACGGCTCAGTCCGCCTCGCAGGCATCGACATCTTCGAAGCCCCCGAAGAAGCCCGCCGCATCCTCGGCTACATGCCCGACCTCGCCCCTGTCCCCTCGGACATGAAAGTTTGGGAATTCCTCGACCTCTCCTGCGAATCCTTCCTCGGCGGCAACGCCTCCGACCGCCGCACCCGCTGGCAGGAATGTCTCGAACAAGTCCAGCTCTCCGACCGCGGCAACGCCATGTGCCGCTCCCTCAGCCGCGGCCAGACCCAGCGTCTCGTCCTCGCCCGCACGCTCCTCCACCGACCCAAGGTCATGGTCCTCGACGAACCCGCCAGCGGCATGGACCCTCTCTCCCGACGCAATCTCCGCCTCACGCTCCGCCATCTCGCCGCCGCAGGCGCCACCATTATCATCAGCTCCCACATCCTCAGCGAACTCGCTGAAATGTGCACCTCTCTCTGCGTCATGAACCGCGGCCGCCTGCTCTCCTCAGGCACCGCCGATGAGGTCCGCCACGCCCTCGACCGCAAGGAACGCGGCCTAACCATCTCCGTCCTCGCCAAACCCGACGACGCCGCCGCATGGCTCCGCTCCCAACCCGACACCGCCGACGTCTCCCTCCACGACGGCCGCATCTCTCTCTCCTTCTCCGGCACGCCCGACGCCCAGGCCAATCTCCTCGAAGGGCTCTTTGCTAACGGCTTCCGCCTCACCGCCTGCGAAGAACGCAAATCCAGTTTCGAAGACCTCCTCATCTCCGTCGCAGAACAGAACTCATGAGCGCTCCCTCCCTCCCCGGCCCAGCCCCAGCGTGGCAACTCTGGCGCAATCCCATCCTCCGCCGCTTCCTCCGCACCCGGCTCCGCCCCCGCGCCCTCGGTGCCTCCCTCCTCATCGTCATCCTCCTCGCCGGCTTCATCTTCACGCTCTCCCGCACCATCGGGATGTCCCAGCTCCGCTTCCACAATGAGCTCGCCGCCGCATCCATCGCCGACGGGAAACCCGTCCCTCCCGGGCTCACCCTCGACCTCGCCTCCGTCGAACGTCTCTGCCTCCTCCCGCTCCTCGCCCTCCAGGGCTTCGTCCTCTTCGTCGTCGGTACCGCCCAGGTCGCCGGCGGCATGACCGCAGAAGCCGAAGAAGG
>QQNF01000078.1 GCA_003402705.1 Verrucomicrobiota bacterium
CCGGCGGCCGCGTGTAGCACGGCGCTTCCAGCAACCCGTCGGAAAACGATTCCTCCACCGCCGACCGCTCATCCCCCAGCACCCCCGGAATCAGCCGCACCACCGCATCCGCAAACACATTCGCCGCAATCGCCCCGTTCGTCAGCACATAATCCCCGATCGAAATCTCATCGTCCACCAGCGCCTCTACCACCCGGTGATCAATCCCCTCGTAATGCCCGCACAGCACCAGCAGATGCCCGCACTGCGCAAACGCCTTCGCCTCCGCCTGACAAAACTGCCGACCCTGCGGCGTCATCAGCACCGTCCTCGTCCCCTCCCCGCGCAGCCCCTCCACCGCCGCAAACCACGGCTCGCACTTCATCACCATCCCCTGCCCCCCACCATACGGCTCGTCATCCACCCTCCGATGCCGGTCCGTCGCCCACTCCCTCAAATCATGCACCCGCAAATCCAATAACCCCTTCTCCCGGGCACGACCCATCATGCTCAAACCCAACGGCCCGGCACACATCTCCGGAAAGATCGTGACAATATCAATGCGCATGCCAGCACCCCCACTCTCAAGCCGTCGCCCCAGGCATCGCCGGCGCTCCCGCTGGCTCCTTCACTTTCGCCCGAAAACTCCCCCAGTACCGCTGCGGAATCATCCCGATCCCTATCAGCAGCACATTCACCCCCATCCACGCCAGCAACGCCATGAACGCTGCTCCCATGAACCCATAACTGTGCAGCCCGATCCCTAGCATGTTCGTCCCGAACCACGACCAGCTCGTCACCACATTCCCGAAAATCGCCAGATTCATCAGCCCGCGCTCACGCACCAGCCCTCCCATCCGCGCATGCAGAATCAGCGCATTCCACAACACAATGATCAGTGCCCCGTTCTCCTTCGGATCCCATCCCCAGAACCGTCCCCAGCTCTGGTCAGCCCAGATCCCCCCTAGCACCGTCCCCACAAAACTGAACAGCGCCCCGAAACACACGATCGCAAACACCATGCTCGCAAACGCCTTCCCCATCTCCTTCGTCACGTGCCGCGTGAAGAATCCCCGAATCACATAAATCATCCCGATGATCCCCGCCACAAACGTCGCCGCATAACCCAGGGTCACAATCACCACATGCGTCGCCAGCCAGAAATTCGTGTCCAGCACCGCCCGCAGCATGATCATCGTGTCCCCGTCCAGGGACAGAAAATGCGCAATCATCAGGGTCCCGAACCCTAGCATCGACGACACCGCCACCCCGATCGCCCGCGGCCAGATCACTTCCAGCACCAATCCAAGCGCCGCCGCCGCCCAACCAATGAACAACGCCGACGAATACAGATTCGTCACCGGTGGCCTACCCTCCAGCACCATCCGCGCCACCAACCCAGCCGACATCACCACCAGCGCCAGCACCATCAGCCACACCGCCGACTTCCGCGCCCACTCAAACCGCTCCGGCGCAAACCACACAAAAATCGACAGCAGAAACGCCAGCACCGAAATCACCATCCCGCGGTAAAACGGCTCGATGAAATTCAACAATTGCTCCCTCGGCCCTTTCTTCAGATCCGCCTCATGAATCCCCGCAGCCTCCAACTTCCCACGGTAATCACTCACCGCCTTGCCAAACCCCGCCGCATCCTTCGCACGATACGCCGCCGCCATCGCCGCATAACCCGTCAGCGCATAGTGCGGCTCCGGCAGGTCCACCGTCTGCAGCACCCGCGCCCATTCCCCACCCTTCGCCGCCGTCGGCACCATCAGCGGCGCATTCAAATGCGGCTTCACCCACTCCAGATCCGCCGACTCAAACGGCTGCCCTTCCATCTGAGCGTTGAACGCCGCACGGCTCCGCTCCAGTTGCTTCCGGAAAGCCGCCACCCCATCCGCCAGCTTGCCCTCCGACGCCGGCCCCACCGCCGCTCGCAATGTCTGATAAAGACTCAACCCATCCCACAGATTCACCAGTCCCTTATCATACGCCGTCCGCAGATCCTCTTTGATCTCCGACGCCCGCGACACTTCCGCCCGCAGCCTCGTCATCCCCGGCGCAATCTGATTCCACGCATAATGCTTCCCATCCGTCCGCCCAGCCTCGCTCTTCCCGGCCGGCAATCCTAGCAACCCGATCACATCCGCATTGTCGATCCGGAAACACGGCTGCTGTTCCGCCGCCGCCGCATCAAACATCAGCTCCGCCAGCCACGCCGTCGCACTGATGATCTTCGGCCCTCCAAACTCACCCTTCCACGGCTCCGTGTTCAAGGTCTGTTTCTTCCTCAGCAGGAGAAGCGAATTCCTCGCCAGCGAATCAATCGGCTGATGCCTCCCGTTCTGCACCACCGGCAGGCTCCCGAACCCGCGCAACGGCATCCCCTCCGCCGGATCCTTCGGACCCCGCAGAAAACTCAGTACCCATGCGGCCAGCACAAGGGTTAGTGCAATTGGTATCCAGCGTTTCATGCAGTACGGCGTTTTTGGCTGAAGCGGAAAAGATGCAGCAGAAAATGGCGGAGCATCCCATACCCCACCAGCGAACATCCGAAATACGGCGAAAACCAGGACGGGTTCCTCACCACCTGCAGCGCACTCGTCCCCCGGCTCCGGTCCAGCTCATCCCGCCCCATCTGATACTGGAAAAACGTCAGCCCCGCATACCGCAGCGGCGCATTCATATAAATCTCCACCTCCCGGTCCTCCCGCTGCCCCGGATTCTCAATCCTCACACGACTCCGGAAATCCTTCGGAATCTCCGTCCCCGGATAAACCTCATGCGTCGTCTTCATCAGGGTCATGCTGAACGGATGATAGTTCCGCGCCATCCGCAGCGCCACCCGCCACTTCAATCCGCCCACATCCAGTTCCTGCTCCTTCAGCATCGGTGTCACCAGCCACGTCCCTTTCTTCCCACCCCCGCGCTCGGTCAATTCAATCACCGCCGACGGCACGTTCCGTCCCTCCATGTCCCGCGCCTCAGGCAACGGCACCGTGAAATAACGCTTCGCCACATCCGAATCCGCCTGCGGTGCCGGATCACTGTCCGTCACCGGCTGATTCGCCGCAATTCGCTGCGCCGCAAATCGCATCTCCGCATCCTGCATCCCAAACCTCCCCATCATCTCCGCCCGAAACCGTTCCTTCAACCCCGCCATCAACGCCGCCGCCTTGTCCGGCTGACCCGCCACGCGCTTCGCCGCCGCCTCTATATCCCCACCGCCACTCTCCCCAATCGCCTTCAAGGCCGCCTCCCACACCGCCGCTCGCCCCGGAGCTTCTTTCGCCCTAACTGCCTCGGCAGGCAGATTCTCCGCAACGCTGTATCGCGACTCCAACGCCGCCAGCGCCCCGCGCAGGGTCCCCTCATGCTGCTGCGCCGTCTGCCGGTTCACCAGCTCACTGTTAGGCATCCACTGCACCACCCGCACCGCAAACGGCAGCTTCTCCTGCTCAATCGCACCCTTCGCCCCCGCCAGCATATCATGCGGAATGGACGTCACTTCATCATTCTCACCATCCACCGACCTCAGAAACACCAGCTCGGAATCAAACCGTTCCTCGCTGTACCTCGCCGTCTCTCCCTCACGAAAACTGATCTGCGACTCCGTCGCCAGCATGTCCGTCGCCAGTTGCCCCACCATCAGAATCACAATCCCCGCATGCACAAAATCCACGCCGATCTTCTTCCCGCTACCCTCCATCGCCCCGCGCCGCGACAACACCAGATCCACCACCAGCAGCGCCCCGCACGTGAACGCAAACACCCACGGCATCCACAGCAGCTTCCACGTCACCACATACAGCGCCGCCGCCACGACACCGTAATGCAGCAGCATCGCCACCATCCCGCCAGGCGGACGCTTGAACCTCCGGAAATGCGCACACATCAGGTTGATCAGAAACGCCAGCCCTAGCGCATACCCGCCCGGAAATACCGGCGGCACCCACCAGATGTCCCCCTTCTGCCTCAGAATCCACCAACTCTTGAACCACCGCTCCTGCGCCAGATACAATCCCTCATGAACCTGCGCCAATGTCCCCAGAAACACCAGCAGCGCACTCAATCCCAGCAGCACCACCGCCAGCTTCAATGATGTCAGGAAATTCCACACCCGACCCGCCACCGAAGGCGACTTCACAGGAACAACACTAACAGGGGCGGCAGTTTCACTCATGGGGTCGCCTTGGCAAAATTCACAAACGTCTCCCGCGCCGCTTCCACCGCAGCCGTCGGTCCCGTCAGCTTATAGAAAAACCATCGCCCATCCCGCGGCACAATCGCCCCACTCAACGCCTTCTCCCCATTCTCCAGATCCACCGCCACCGCTCCCTCAGGCCCGCCCTCAATCGGCTTCGCCGCACCCGCCGCCTCCTCCGCCCCAACCTCCGGCAACCCCATCTGCCGCCGCCACCTCAACACATTCGCCGCCAACCCTCCCGTATCACTCGGAAACACACTCACCGCCACCTCCGCTCCACCAGCCACACTGTACTTCGCCACCTGCATCGCCCCAGCCGCCACCACACTCCATCCCTCCGGCACCTTCCCTGGCACCGCAATCTCCCCACCTTCAGCAGCAGGAGCCGGCGCCGGAGCAACCGCAGGCTGCTCAGGCGCTGCCGCAGGCGCAACCGCCGGAGTCGGCTCGTTAACCGGCGCAGCCGCCCCAAACTTCACCGTCTTCAAAAACCCCTTAAACGCCTCAATCTGCGCCCCAACCGCATCCGGCGGCCCCTGCAGCTTGAAAAACCAACTCCTTCCCTCCCGATGCAGAAACGCCGTCACAATCCTCACCGGACTCCCTCCCCGCTCCGCACTCAAATCAAAAAACCGTCCCTTCCCTCCAGCAATCTCCGTCTCCTGCAATGCCGCCGTCGCCTCCGCCTCACTAAACGCCGGCTGCCCCAGCACGTTCCGCCACATGTTCACCAGCGTGTTCTCCTGCCCCTCCATCGACGCCAGCGGCGTGAGGTTGATCATCACCTCCCCAGCCTTGAACTGCCCCACATTCATCCCACCATCCGACCCCAGATCCGCCCATCCACTCGGCAACGCCCATGTCACCGCAGGCAACGCCGCCCGCTCCGCCGCCGGCCCCTCACCCGCCGCACCGCCTTCCTCCGCACCAGCCGCCGCCGGTACCACCTCCTTGTCCCTCGGCGCAACATACGTCCGGATCTCCGCCTTCCGGCAGGCAGGCACAGCGACAAGCACCAATGCCGCCAAGGGCAGCAGTCGGACATGGCAATTGGAACGGATCAACATGGTGGAACAATGGCAACGCACTCGAGTTTGCTCATCTTACGCCTCCCAGCCGCACGCAAGCTCGCGTCTCGCCTTTCCTCCCCGCTTTTCCTCGGCACTCAGCCCGGAAAAAAATTCACCCGCCGGTCCCATTCGATCCCGGCGGGTGAAAAATCAGTGAGGATTCAGTCGCAATCAGCTCTCAGGACCCGGACGGAGCCGCTGCCTTCGCCGCATTCTTCTGCGCCGCCGCCGCCGCTGCCTTACCAACCGTCGACTTGCCCATAAAGGTCGCACCCTCTTCAATCGCCAGCGTCCCGGCAATCACATCGCCCTCAAGCGTCGCACTGCTCTTCAACTCGCAACGCTCGCTCACCGTGATGTTCCCCTGCACCCGACCGAAAATCACCACAGACTTCGTCCGGATCTCCCCAGTCACATACGCATTCTCCCCAACCGTCAGGCTCCCGTCCGAACTCACCTCGCCGTCAATCTTCCCGTCAATGATCAGATCGTTCGAAAACTTCAGCGATCCTTTGATCTCGACGTCGCTGCTCAGAATATTCTTGTTGGGACTCATGATGGATGGTGATTTGACCTGAGGAACTGTTGGACGGGGTTTGGAACTGGATTCGTAATAGGAACCCGACGCCTGTGGGGCGGCAGGTGCCGGAGCATAGCCGGATTCCGCAGCCGGAGCAACTCCGGGAGATACAGGCGGTTGCGGCTTTTGACCGATGATTTGCTTGAGCACGGCGCTGAGAGGATAAGGTTGAACGGCGGACAGCAACGCCGGTCTCGGAACCATCACAGGCTCCACCGACCGGCGTCTCACGGGATTTATGGCCTCACCTAAATTCACGCAAGCCAATCCTTGGAAAAGATTGCGCCACGCCCACCCACCATCACGGATTCGCTCCCCTCCCCATTTTCCATGGGCGGTCCCCCTCGCCCTCGGAAGCATTCTCATGACCCCACGCCTCCCGATTGCGGTTGTCCAAACCCCAATCCGCCGCGTTCTTCCTTCAGCCTCCCATGAAAGATAAATCCCCGCTGCTCATTCCTCTGGCTTTCGGCCTGCTCCTGTTTGCAGCCGCGCTCTTCATGCTCCCCGGCTCTCTCGGTTTCTCCGGCGCCAACTGGCGCAACGCCTCCTCCGGCGGCCCAGGCAATTCCGACCGTCTCGCCGGTCAGAACGGCAACCCTTCTCCACCCGACACCACCACCGCCGCCCCAGGCGGAGGCGCAGGCGACCCCTCCGCCGCCCTCATGGCCGAGCTCCTCCGCGACCTCAGCAACCCGGAAGCCCGCAAGGGCGAGGCCGTCCTCACCTTCGAGTCCGCCGAGGCCCTCAAGCGCTTCCTCGCCCGCGCCTCCCAGTCCGGCCTCAAGGTCCTCGGCACCATCTCTTCCCTCAACGCCGTCCGCGTCGGCTTCGATGACCTCACCGCCCTCCGCAACGACATGCGCGCCAACCCCGGCGACTACACGGACGCCGGCGGCAACTTCTACGTTCACATCCCCGGCGTCCCCGCCGCAGAAAATCGCCCCACCCAGGCCGAGGTCGGCTTCGGCGACGGAGCCCTCGCCTTCATGGGCGTCCGCGGCGACAATTCCTCATGGGGCAAAGGCGTCACCATCGCCATCCTCGACAGCGGGGTCGATGCCCTCGGCACTTTCGGCAACCGCCTCCGCGCCATCGACATCGGTCAAGGCCTCGGCGGCACCGGCGAAGTCGATGGCCACGGCACCGCCGTCGCCGCCCTCGCCGCAGGTTCCGCCGCCGGCAGCACCGGCACCGCTCCCGCCGCCAACGTCCTCTCCATCCGCGTCACCGGCGCAGACGGGGTCAGCGACATCTTCACGCTCGCCCAGGGCATCAAAACCGCCGTCGACGCCGGCGCCCAAATCGTCAATATCAGCCTCGGAGCCTACGAAAACTCCGCCGTCCTCACCGACATGATCGCCTACGCCTACCAGAAAGGCGCAGTCATCACCGCAGCCGGCGGCAACGACACCGCCGCCTCCCTCACATGGCCAGCCGCCGACTCCCGCGTCGTCTCCGTCGGCTCCGTCGACGCCCTCGGCCAGCAAACCTCCTTCTCCAACTCCGGTCAGAACCTCTGGGTCACCGCCCCAGGCCTCGAACTCCAGACCGCATGGCCAGGCGATAAACTCGTCTCCTTCGACGGCACCTCCGGTTCCTCCCCGCTCGTCGCAGGCTCCATCGCCGCCCTCATGTCCCAAGTCCCCGGCCTCACCGCCCAAAACGCCGCCAACCTCCTCGCCCAGTACTCCGCCGACGCAGGCGCAGCCGGCCGCGACCCAGGCTTCGGATACGGCACCGTCGACCTCGGCTGGGCCATGAACTACAACAATCAGCAGTACGTCGATACCTCCATCGCCAGCCAGTACTACCGCGCCAGCGAGGGCCTCATGGACTTCGTCGTCCAGAACCGCAGCGGCCAACCCGTCAGCGGCCTCACCCTCTCCGTCAACGCCGCCGGCCAATCCCGGGACGTTTCCGTCCCATGGCTCACCCCCGGAGCACGCTGGACCTACACCGTCCCAGTCGACAACGCCGCCCTCGCCGCCTCCGGCGAACTCCAGTATTCCTCCCGTCTCCGCAACCCCAACGGGCTCGTCGACCAGAACCCCGCCAACAACCAGCGCGCCAGCGCCGTCATCCAGACGGTCAAGTAATTCCGCTCCGGTCACCAACCCGCCCGTCCCCGGAATTTCCACGCCCCTCCGGCAACCTTTCCTGCCCGGACATTCGTAGTCCCGGGCTCAACGCGCCTTCTGCGCCCGCCCGCATCCTAACTTCTCTAAATTCAAGCCGCCCATGTCCCGCGCCACGCCCGCCTCCATCCTCGACGCCCTCAACTGGCGCTACGCCGTCAAACAATTCGACCCCACCAGAAAAATCGATCCCTCCGTCTGGGCCGATCTCGAAAAATCCCTCGCCCTCACACCGTCCTCCTTCGGCCTCCAGCCATGGCAGTTCCTCATCGTCGATAACCCGGACATCCGCGCCCAGCTCGTCCCCCATTCATGGCACCAACGCCAAGTCGCCGACGCCTCCCACCTCGTCATCATGACCGTCCGCACCTCCATCGACGCCGCCTACATCAACCGCTACCTCGATGACGTCGCCACCACCCGCCACACCAATCGCGACACCCTCGCAGGCTTCGAAAAAATGCTCACCGGATCCGCCTCCATGATGACCCCGGAATGGGCCGCACGCCAGGCCTACATCGCCCTCGGCCAATTCATGCTCGCCGCCGCCCTCCTCGATATCGATACCTGCCCCATGGAAGGCTTCTCCGCGCCAGACTACGACCGCATCCTCGGCCTCCCAGACCAAGGCCTCACCACCGCAGTCCTCTGCCCCGCAGGCTACCGCGCCCCCACCGACTCCTACGCCGCCGCCCCCAAAGTCCGCTGGCCCGTCACCGACGTCGTCAAACACCTCTGACCTGTGTCCCCACGGGACACCGTATACCAGCCCAGAGCGAAGCTCTGGGTACGGGCATCCTGCCTCTAACCTTAAAGGAGGGGGGACTTTCCTGTCCCCCAATCTCCCAACCAAGCAACGTGTCACTGGAACCCTGCCCGTGTCCCCCCAATCCCAACGGGATTGCGTCCCCCAGCCCAGGGTTGGCCTGCGGAACGAAGGCCTACCCTGGGACCTAACCCAACTAGATCCCCAATCCCAACGGGATTGCGTCCCCCAGCCCAGGGTTGGCCTGAGGAACGAAGGCCTACCCTGGGTCCTAACCCAACAAGATCACCACGTCCCAACGGGATTGCGCCCCCCAGCCCAGGGTTGGCCTGAGGAACGAAGGCCTACCCCGGGTCCTCCCCACCCCTCAGGCCGCCGCAGGCTCCGTCACCTCAAACACCTCCCGGGCATCCGCCACCGCACCACTCACCGCCGCCGCCGCCACCATCACCGGACTCATCAGAATCGTCCGACCAGTCGGACTCCCCTGACGTCCCTTGAAGTTCCGGTTCGACGACGACGCACACAGCTGATCACCCACCAGTTTGTCAGGATTCATCGCCAGACACATCGAACATCCAGCCCCGCGCCACTCAAACCCAGCCTCCGTAAACACTTTGTCCAATCCCTCCTGGCGGCACAGGTGATCCACAATCTGACTCCCCGGCACCGCAATCGCCTTCACATGCGCCGCCACCTTCCGGCCTTTCAAATACCGCGCCACTTCCCGGAAATCACTCAGCCGCCCGTTCGTGCACGACCCCACAAACGCCACGTCAATCTTCGTCCCCTTGATCGGCGCTCCCGCCGGCAGCTTCATGTACTCCAAGGCTTCACGAATGCTCTCCCGCTCCAGCTCGTCCGCCGCAGCCGCTGGATCCGGCACCGAACTCCCGATGCTGAACCCCTGATCCGGACTGATCCCCCACGTCACCGTCGGCGCAATGTCCTCCGCTCGGATGTTCACCACATCGTCATACTCCGCATCCGCATCACTCGCATACGACCGCCAGTTCGCCACCGCCGCCTCCCATTCCACCCCACTCGGACAATACGGCCGTCCCTTCAGGTACTCAAAAGTCTTTTCGTCAGGATTCACATAACCACACCGCGCCCCGCCCTCGATCGACATGTTGCACATCGTCATCCGCTCCTCCACCGAAAACCGATCCAGCACTTCCCCGCCGTACTCATACGCAAACCCAATCCCGCCCTTCGCTCCCAGCTGCGCAATGATGTGCAGAATCACATCCTTCGCGTAAACACCCGCCCGCAGCTTCCCATCCACATTGATCCTCCTAACCTTCGGCTTGCTCATCGCCATCGTCTGCGTCGCCAGCACGTCCCGCACCTGCGTCGTCCCGATCCCAAACGCAATCGCCCCGAACGCCCCGTGCGTCGCCGTATGGCTGTCACCACACGCAATCGTCGTCCCAGGCTGCGTAATCCCCTGCTCAGGCCCCACCACGTGCACAATCCCCTGCTTCCCGCTGCTCAAATCAAAATACGTGATCCCAAACTCCACCGCATTCCGCCGCAACTCCCGGATCATCTCCGCCGCCAGCGGATCCGCAAACGGCTCCACCTGGCTGTCCGTCGGCACAATGTGATCCACCGTCGCAAACGTCCGCCGCGGAAACTTCACCGGCAACCCGAGATCACGCAGCATCCCAAACGCCTGCGGACTCGTCACCTCATGAATCAGGTGCGTCCCGATAAGCAGTTGCGTCTGACCATTGGGCAGCGTGCGAACCGTGTGCGCTTCCCAGACTTTTTCGAACAGTGTCTTTCCCATGTGTAGTTGCGGCGTGATTGAAAACGAAACCGTAACACGCACCCCTCTCCCGGCAAGTGGCCGTCTGCAAAACTTATAGCCCCCGAGCAAGGGGTTGACGGCCGCACCCCGAAACCCGACTATTCCCCCAACCGTCCCCGCCCAGCCGCCGTGATCAAATTCTACCTCCCACACCTGATTTTCTTCACCGTCTTCTGCGTCTCCATCGCGCCGGTCCTCTACTACTACCAGCGCCGCAACCCCAACGTCCGCTGCCGCCCCAGCCTCGGCGAAATGACCATGGTCACCATCATGGCCCTCTTCATCGGCGCTGCCGCCTCCTACGGCCTCGGCAGCATCTTCCGCGGCGACCAGAACCTCCGCCAGTACCTCGCCAAACCAGACGAAGGCGCAGGCTGGTCCAGCGGCACCACCGGTCCTCAGGACGAAGACAACGAACCCCGTCCAGCTCCCCGCCAAAAAGCCGACTGACTCCCCGCGCGCCTGCGCCTCAGTCCACCGTCCCAGCCCGCAAAATCCCCTCCAACCGCTCCCGCTCCGCCTCAATATCCTCCCCAGCCTCAAACGGCATCCCCAATACCGCCGTCACCCGCGAAAACGGCTTCGGAATCTGAAACCGGTCCCACGACTTCAATTCCCACTTCGCATGCAGCCGGATATGCAGCGGAATCACCGGCACCCCAGTCACCCGCGCCAGCTGCACCACCCCAGGCGCTAGCTGATACCTCGGCCCCCTCGGTCCATCCGGCGTGATCCCCAGCACCGCCCCCCCTCGCAGCACCCGCCGACACTCCACCAGCGCCTGCGCCGCCCGCTTGCTCGATGACCCACGCACCGCCCGAAAACCAAACCGCGCCATCACCGCCGCCAGTTGCGCACCGTCCCGGCTCGCACTCGTTAGCACCGCCCCAGGCGTCAACCCCCGCGTCACCCGCCGATACAGGCTCGGCACACAGAAAATCCGGTTGTGCCAGAATACCCAGATGCTCCCACCCGCAGGAGGCTCCGTCCCCAGCCCCGACTCATCCCTCACCTCCACCCGCAAGGTCCCAAACCACACCTTCACCAACCCCGCTAGACACGCCGCCCCCAACCGCTGCCGCCACGTCTCCCCAGCCGGCACCGGTTGCACCGGCTGAACTGGCTGCTGCACCTCCTTCTTCATGCCGCCTCACACATCATACACCCGCCCCACCCGGTTCTCGTAGAAATGCACAAACGACCGGTTGCACACATCATACCCGCCCGGCGTCGGATAATCCCCCGTGAAATACCAGTCCCCACAATCCGGCGACACCGCCTCATGCAGCCCGCCCACCGACAGAAACAAGATAATCAGCTCACCCTGCCAGTCCGTCTCCGGATACACAAACTCACTGATCCGCCCCGCTATCTGCTCGTCGCTGAACGGCTCGTATATCCCCTTCACCGCATTCACCTGCTCACTCGCAGGCTTCTCCAGTTCCTCCTTCGCCCGCCGGTACACTTCATCAATCACCGACCGGTGCCCGCCCGACTTCAGCAGGTCAATCGCCGCCTGAAACGCAATGAACTTCCCGATCTCCGCCATGTCAATCCCATAACAGTCAGGATAACGAATCTGCGGAGCCGTGCTCGCCACCACAATCCGCTTCGGATTCGTCTTCGTCAGCATCTTCAGAATGCTCTGCTTCAACGTCGTCCCCCGCACGATCGAATCATCAATCACCACCAGCGAATCCTCAGGCCGCACCTCCCCGTACGTCACATCATACACATGACTCGCCAGCTGCAGCCGGCTGCTCTCCTGACTGATGAACGTCCGCAGCTTGATGTCCTTGTGCGCAATCTTCTCCCCGCGCGGCCAGTTCCGCAGAATCAGATCGTCAATCAGATCCTCGTTCAGCGTCCCCTCCGCCGCCGCCTGCAGAATCGCCTGCTTCACCTCCTGCCTCCGGTGCAGCCGCAACCCGCTCATCATCCCGTGATATGCCACCTCCGCCGTGTTCGGGATGAAACTGAACACCGCACGCTCCAGATCATTGTCGATCACCTTCAGAATCTGCGGCACCAGCGCCGCCCCTAACCGCTTCCGCTCCTGATAAATCTCAGGATCGTTCCCCCGCGAAAAATAAATCCGCTCGAACGCGCACGGCGTCACCGGCATCGCCGGCCCGAACGCCTCCCGCGTCACCGTCCCGTCACTCTTCATCCCCACCACCGTCCCCGGTGCCACTTCCTCAATCCGGTCCATCTCCGCACTGAACACCGTCATCAGCGGCACCCGCTCGCTCGCAAACGCAATCACTTCCTCATCCTCATAACAGAAACACGGCCGGATCCCCCGCGGATCCCTCACCACAAACGCATCCCCATTCCCGATCTGCCCCGCAATCGTATACCCGCCATCCCAGTGACACGCACTCCGCCGGATGATCTCCGTAATGTCCAGCCTCTGGCTGATGATCGCCGGAATCTCACTCCCAGGCGTCCCGGCATCCCGCTCCTCCCGGTAAATATCCGTATGCACTTCGTCCAGATGAAACCCGATCTCCTCCAACACGGTCTGCGTGTCCGTCCCGAACACCGGATGCTGCCCGCGGTCAATCATCAGCTGATTCAACTCCCGCGTGTTCGTCATGTTGAAATTCCCCAGCACCATCAGGCTCTTCGTCGGCCAGTTGCTCCGCCGGAAATAAGGATGACACGACCCCGTCCCGAACTCCCCGCTCGTCCCATAACGCAAATGCCCCATCAGCAGCTCACCGCCGAAATCAAAATGCGCCTTCACACTCGCACCGTCCTTCACCGAGACCCGGTTCTTCCGCGCCAGTTGCTCATACACCGCCATCTGTGACCGGAACACCATCCCCAGCGAGTCCGTCTTGCTCGACCTCACCCGCGCCATGTACGGCTGCCCCAGCGGCACACTCAGCTTCGTACACCCGATGCCCACGCCGTCGTGACCCCGGTTGTGCTGCTTCTCCATGAGCAGGAACAACTTATGAAATCCCCAGAGCGGATTCTGATACTTGTCGATGTAATATTGCAGCGGTTTGCGCAGCCGCACGAAGGCCACGCCACACTCGTGCTTGATGAAGTCGCTCATGTATTCGCAGGGCCAGTAGTAAGGGGACCGCGCTCCCCTGATGGCGTCACCTCTCCCGCGCAAGAGGACATTGCCCCAACCCTCCTCCGCACGCCCCCATCACCCCAGCAACTCCCTCACCGGACGCCCCTGCAACCCAGCCTCCCGCACCAGCCGCCGCACCAGCAGCAGGCTCCCCACCGCATCATACAGCGCATCGTGAAACCACAGCCCAGGACACAATTCGTCCAGCTCCGCCTTCATCCCAAGCCGCACAATCAACCCCTCCAGCGAATAATCCCCCAGCCCGCTCCACACCCGCCGCGCCAGCACCACCGTGTCCAGCCACGGCCCAAACCCATGCAGCGGAAAGGTCCTCAAAAACCGCTTCTCCGTCCCAGCACTGTGCGCCACCACCACCGCCCCTCCCAACCGCGCCCGAAACTCAGGCCACAACGTCTTCATCACCGGAGCCCCCTCCAGCGCCTCGGTCCCAATCCCATGCACCTGACGCGCACTCCACGTCACCGGCCTCCCGGGATTCAAATACGTCCGGTAAAAACTCCCCTCCTCAATCGCATCTCCCCTCATCGTCGCCATGCCGCACTGCACCGGCGCATCCGTCATCCCCGGCGCAGCCCCCGCACTCTCAAAATCAATCGCCGTGAATCGGCACTCGCTCACCAGCATCCCCTCCCCATCCCCCATCCCACCCCCATCGCAACCGCAGACGTTTCCTCCTCCCTCCCACCGTCGTTCCTCCACCGTCCATCCCCACACCCGTCCCTCTTCTCCCTCCCCCATGTCCCTCGGCCTCCAGATCGTCTGGTTCAAACGCGACCTCCGCACCGCCGACCACGCCCCACTCTCCGCCGCAGCCGCCTCCGGCCACCCCGTCCTCTGTCTCTGGATCTACGAACCCTCATGGCCCCAGGCTCCCGAATTCGACGCCTCCCACCTCGAATTCGCTAACGAATGCCTCGAATCCCTCGACCGCTCGCTCCGCAATCTCGGCAACCGTCTCGTCACCCGCGTCGGCCACGCCACCGGTGCCCTCGAAAAACTCTGGCGCGAAACCGCCTTCACCCACCTCTGGTCACACGAGGAAACCGGGCCCGACTGGACCTACACGCGCGACCGCGCCGTCGCCGCATGGTGCCGCCACCGCCGCATCCCATGGTCCGAAATCCCCCAGCACGGGGTCGTCCGCCGTCTCCGCTCCCGCGACGGCTGGGCCGATCTCTGGGAATCCCGCATGCGCCAATCTCTCCTCCCAACTCCCCACCAACTCCCCGCCATCAAAGGCATCCGCAGCGACGGACGCCGCACACCCCGCGACTTCAACCTCGCCCCTTCCTCCAAAACCCGCCAGCCCGGCGGCACCGAAAACGCCCTCGCCACCCTCGACTCGTTCCTCTCCCACCGCGCCATCAACTACCGCCGCGGCATGAGCAGTCCGCTCTCCGCCACCTCCGCCTGCTCCCGTCTCAGCCCGCACCTCGCATGGGGCGCCATCTCCCTCCGCTCGGTCGTCCAGCAATCCGACGCCGCCCTCCATCACCTCCAGTCCATCCCCGTCTCCACAGACCCGTCCATCAAACCATGGCGCGACTCCCTCCGCTCGTTCTCCTCCCGTCTCCGCTGGCACTGCCACTTCATCCAGAAACTCGAAGACGAACCCTCCCTCGAATTCCATAACCTCCACCGCGCCTACGACGATCTCCGCGAAGCCGCCACCAACTCCCCCCAGGGCCGCGAACGCTTCGCCGCATGGTCCGAAGGCCTCACCGGCTTCCCCATGATCGATGCCTGCATGCGCGCCACCAAAGCCACCGGCTGGATCAACTTCCGCATGCGCGCCATGCTCGCCTCCTTCGCCGCCTATCACCTCTGGCTCCACTGGCGTCCCTCCGCCGTCTTCCTCGCCCGCCACTTCCTCGACTTCGAACCCGGCATCCATTTCCCCCAGTTCCAGATGCAGAGCGGCACCACCGGCATCAACACGCTCCGCGTCTACTCACCCGCCAAACAAGCCGCCACCCACGACCCCAACGGTCTCTTCATCCGCCAATGGATCCCGGAACTCGAAGGCGTCCCCGCCGCATGGATCACCCAACCCCACCTCATGCCCGCCTCCCTCCGGATCCGCGCCAACTGCCGCATCGGCCACCAATACCCCGCCCCCATCGTCGACGATACCTCCGCCCGCCGCCACGCCCTCGACGCCTTCCAGCGTCTCCGCCGCCTCACTTCCGTTCAGTCCGAGGCCAAACGGGTCTACCTCCGCCACGGCAGCCGCAAGGAACCAGTCCGCCCCGAATTCTCCCGCACCACCACCTCCCCACCACCCGCGCCCCCCATCCAGGGCGAACTCCCTCTCTGAATCTCATGTCGCAAACCGCCCGCCCCGCGCTTGCACGTCTCGCCTCCCCATCCATCATCCATCCCGCTCTCTGAAGCGTACCGTCCCCCCAATTCATTCACGTTCACTATCATGGCCCACACTCTCCCAGCTCTCCCCTACGCCCTCGACGCCCTCGAACCCCACATCGACGCGCGCACCATGGAAATCCACCACGGCAAACACCACCAGGCGTACATCACCAATCTCAACAACGCCCTCGCCTCCCACGCCGACCTCGAAGCCAAATCCGCCGACGCCCTCGTCCGCGATCTCTCCGCCGTCCCCGAGGCCATCCGCACCGCCGTCCGCAACAACGCCGGCGGTCACGTCAATCACTCGTTCTTCTGGTCCATCCTCAGCCCAGGCAAAGGCGGTCTCCCCTCCGGCCCGCTCGCCGCAGCCATCGACGCCACCTTCGGCAGCTTCGATAACTTCAAAACCGAATTCGCCAAAGCCGCGACCACCCGCTTCGGCTCCGGCTGGGCATGGCTCGTCGTCCTCGACGGCAAACTCGCCGTCTCCTCCACCGCCAACCAGGACTCCCCCATCATGGGCAAAGCCGTCGCCGGTTGCGAAGGCACCCCCATCCTCGGCCTCGACGTCTGGGAACACGCCTACTACCTCCACTACCAGAACCGCCGCCCGGACTACATCTCCGCCTTCTGGAATGTCGTGAACTGGGACGCCGTCGCCGCCCTCTACTCCAAGGCCATCGGCTGATCGATCCTAACACCTAAAATCCCCCGAAAGGATGGAACGGCCCCCCGTTCCATCCTTTCTTTTTTCCCCTTCCTCCTCTAACCCTCCGCCGCCACAACAATCCGCCCCCGCCACCCGATTCAGTTTGATTTTCCCCAGGACGCACCCCACGTCGCCGCCGCCAGCCATGCCCTTCTACCTCCTGCTCCCGCTCGCCTGCGCGCTGGTCTACACCGTCGGCTCTCTCCTCTTCAAACGAGCCTACCTCGAAGGTGCCGGCCCCATCGAAAGCTTCCACTGGGCCAACATCCTCGCGATGCCCTTCTTCCTGCCGCTGTTCTTCGTCAACCCCGGCAACCTCCCACCCGCCGACTGGTGGCGCCCCATCCTCACCTCCGCCCTCATCTACGCCGGCGCATGGTGCACCTTCGCCGCCATCGCCAAAGGCGATGTCTCCGTCGTCACCCCAGTCCTCGGCACCAAGGTCGTCTTCGTCGCCTTCACCGCCGTCGCCCTCGCCGGCACGACCCTCTCTCCCTCCCTCTGGCTCGCCGCCTTCCTCACCACCGCAGGCATCGTCCTCGTCGGCTTCGGCGACGCCAAACTAGGCCGCGCCCGCGCCGACGCCCTCATCCTCGGTCTCCTCAGCTCGCTCTTCTTCGGGGTCTCCGATGTCCTCATCGGCATGTGGGCCCCGAAATTCGGCGGCACCACCTTCCTCGCCGCCCTCCCCCAGTGCATCGGCCTCTTCTCCCTCGCCGCCATCCCCGCCTCCGCCCCAGCCACCTTCCGCATCCCCAAACCCTCCCGACCATGGGTCATCTGGGGAAGCCTCCTCCTCGCCGCCCAAGGCATGGCCATGGGCATCGCCCTCGCCTTCTTCAACGACCCCACAGGCGTCAATATCATCTACAGCACCCGCGGCATGTGGTCCCTCGCCCTCGTCTGGTTCGCAGGCTCATGGTTCGGCAACCCCGAACGCTCCAGCGCCGGACCACGCGCCATGGCATGGCGCTTCGCAGGCACCTCCCTCATCACCGCCGCAGTCATCCTCGCCGTCATCGCCCGCAGCACCGGCCAATAACACACACCCCACAAACCAGCCCGCCGAAGGCCTCGGAATGCGGAAGCCCGCTGCCGCTTTCCCGAAGCCAGCCCGCTGACCCGGCCCCATCCACGCTCCCCCTCCACACCCACCCCTCCCTCCGCAAGCCCCACATCTTCACGCTCGCCCGATCCCTTCCATCCCGTCCACCCGTCAATCCGGTCAATCCGGTCAATCCGGTCCATCCCCCCCCCCCCCCCCCCCCCCCCCCCCCCCCCCCCCCTCCCCC
>QQNF01000079.1 GCA_003402705.1 Verrucomicrobiota bacterium
GAGTGGACCATGGCAGATCTCGACTGGAGTGGTGGACGATGGGCAGGTGAAACGCCTCAGCGTGGTCAATCCGGCGGGGCGGCGGTTCTTCCGACTGGTGTTGCCCTGATATTTATTTGACAGCATCACGAAGAGGCCTGTCCGATTATCGCCACCTCCATCCGCGACGCCCGCCAGCTCGGCCACCCCGCTCAGTTCCAGCATCGCCTTCACCGCCTCCACCCACTCTTGTACCCCCGAAGAGGTCTGTCCGATTATCCCATTCCTCTGCCCCCCATTCCCTTGCCTCTCCCTCTCCCCACCCGCCACCCGCATTCCCCTGCCCTCCATTCCCCTGCCGCGGCCCGCTTTTCCGGCTTGAACCGCAGCCTCCCGCGGGGCGAGGGTGAAGCGACGTGAGCATCACTTATCTGGAAGCCATCCGCGAAGCTCAGGCCAAGGCCCTGCGCGACGACCCGTCCGTGTTCATCTACGGCCAGGACATCGCCACCTTCGGCGGCGCCTTCAAAGCCACCAAGCACCTCGCGCGCGACTTCCCCGGCCGCGTCCTCGACAGCCCCATCAGCGAAGACGCCATGGTCGGCATGGCCGTCGGCGCTGCCATCAGCGGCATGCGCCCCATCGTCGAAATGCAATTCGCCGACTTCTCCAGCATCGGCTTCAACCAGATCGTCAATCAGGCAGCCACCCACTTCTGGCGCACCGGCGTCCCCTGCCCGCTCGTCATCCGCCTCCCCAGCGGCGGCACCAGCGGCGGCGGCCCGTTCCACAGCCAGAGCATGGAAAGCCTCTACGCCCACTACCCCGGCCTCATCGTCCTCACCCCCGCCACCGTCGGCGACGCCTACTCCATGCTCCTCGACGCCGTCGCCCTCGACGACCCCGTCATCTTCTGCGAACACAAGTTCCTCTACTATCACCTCAAGGCCGACTCCCTGCCCACAGAACGACTCCCCATCGGCAAAGCCAGAATCGCCCGCGGCGGCCGCCACGCCACCGTCGTCACCTGCAGCGCCATGCTCCACGAAAGCCTCCGCGCCGCCGACGACCTCCTCCACGACGGCTGGGAAATCGAAGTCGTCGACCTCCGCAGCGTCAAACCCCTCGACACCGACACCATCCTCGCCTCCGTCGCCCGCACCGGCCGACTCCTCGCCGTCGCCGAAAGCTTCCCATGGGGCGGCGTCAGCGCAGAAGTCGTCAGCCGCGTCGTCGCCGACGGCTTCCACCTCCTCGACGCCCCGCCACGCCGTCTCAACGCCCGCGACACCCCCATCCCCTATCACCCTAACCTCTGGGCCAATCACCGACCCACCGCAGCCGCCATCGCCACCGCCCTCCGCGAACTGCTCGCCTTCTGACTCCCCTCTCCCCATGCGCATCCCCATCCTCATGCCGCAACTCGGTGAATCCATCGCCGAAGCCACCATCGTGCGCCTCGAAGTCGCTCCCGGCGCCGTCGTGCAGGCTGACCAGGAAATCATGGAGGTCGAAACCCAGAAGGCCACCATGAGCGTCACCATACCCTGCAGCGGGACCGTCGCCGAACTCCACTGCCGCATCGGCGACAGCTATCCGGTCGGAGCCACCCTCGGCTTCCTCAACGTCACCGCCGATGAAGCCGCCCGCGCCGGCCTCTCTCCCATCGATTCCCCTCCCCCGGCCGCCACCCCATCCGCCGATCCCGCCCACTCTTCCGAAGAACCCGCTAACCTCCACTTCAAACTCGATCAGGCCGCCGCCATCCACGAAGGCCGCCCCCGCGAGGTCCAACCCACCCTCTCCGGCCTCCCCGTCCCCGCCAACGCCTCCGGCGCAGGCTACATCTCCCCGCGCCTCCGCGTCCGCATGCAGGAACTCGGCCTCAACGCCGCAGACCTCTCCGCAGTCGCCGGTAGCGGCGCAGGCGGCCGCGTCACCGTCGAAGACTTCGAGTCCTTCATGACTCAACTCGAGTCCCACCGCATGACGCCAGCCAGCCCCATGCGCATCGCCGTCGCCGATTCCATGCGCCGTTCATGGACCCGACCCCTCGCCACCGTCGGCATCGCCGTCAATCTCGACCCGCTCCTCGCCCACCGCCGCCGCCAGCCTGAACCCCGACCCGGCCCAGCCCTCTACGCCATGCGGGCCCTCGCCCTAGCCCTCTCAGAAAACACCGCCGCAGCCGGCCGTCTCGTCGGCAAACGCATCGTCCACCCCCACGCCATCGACCTCGGCTTCGCCGTCGAAGTCCCCGACGGCGTCCTCGTCCCCATCGTCCGCGACGTCGACCGCAAATCCCTCTCCGAACTCGTCGTCCATTACAACCAACTCGTCGTCGCCGCCCGCGACCGCCGTCTCCCACCCGAAGCCCGCGGCCTCGGCATCGCCACTATCACTAACTACGGCACCTTCGGCATCCTCTGGGCCACCCCCATCCCCCTCCCGGAACAAAACCTCGTTCTCGGCCTCGGCGCAGGCTCCAAACAACCCGTCTGGGACGAACCCTCCCGCTCCTTCCAGCCCCACACCATCGCCGAACTCACCCTCAGCTTCGACCACCGCGTCCTCGACGGCGGCGGCGCTGGCCGTCTCCTCCACCGCGTCGCCCGTCTCATGGAAGACCCGGATCAACTCTGATCCTCCCCTCCCGCGCGCGGCCTTCTCCTAACCTCATGAAGCTCCCCGCCCTCCTCATCACCCTCTCCCTCTCCCTCTCCCTAACGTCCTCCCGCGCCGACGACGCCCCGCTCGTCCGCACCTGGACCCCCCTCTTCAACGGCATCAGCCACGGCTCATTCCAACTCTCCGAACCTCGCCTCATCCGCGCCGAAGTCCTCAAAATCGACCTCGCCGCCAAAGGCCTCCAGTTCCTCACCACCCCGGACAACGGCACCCGCGACGGCGAAACCGACGCCATCACCACCAGCACGTTCCTCACCAACGAGAAATGTCAGGCCGCCATCAACGCCGCACCCTTCGACAAGGTCTACGCCAACCCCGGCGGCCCCGAAAACGTCCAGGGCCTCATGCGCCGCAATAACCAGACCATCTCCCCACCCGACGGCCAGCCCTGCCTCGCCATCACCGCCAACCTCACCGCTTCCATCCACCACGACGACCACGGCGCACCCGAATCCGCCACCACCGTCGTCTCCGGCTTCGCCGTCCTCCTCCGCGACGGCACCATCACTGGCAAAGACACCAAACTCCACCCCCGCACCGGCGCAGGCGTCTCCGCCGACGGCAAAACCCTCTGGCTCATCACCATCGACGGCCGCCAGTCCAAATGGAGCGGCGGAGCCACCACCCCCGAAATGGCCGCATGGCTCCAATCGTTAGGAGCCGACGACGCCATCAACCTCGACGGCGGCGGCACCACCACCATGGTCATCGCCTCCCCGGACGGCAAACCACGCATCCTCAACCGCCCCATCCACCTCGGCATCCCCGGCCGCGAACGCCCCTCCGGCAGCCACCTCGGCATCATCGCCTCCCCACTCACACCCCCAAAGAATTGACAGAAGCTAGACCCGTCCCGTAGGGACGACCTATCAATAACCCCGGGTGGCGCATCGCGATACCCGGGGTTACCGCACACATAATAACACAACCCAGTAGGGGTTGGACCCTCTCCAACCCGCCCTCCGCGCCCGCCAAGCCGGAGGCTCGACGGAAATTAGAAGACCCTCACGCCTCGCCCTCCGCGCTCGCCAAGCCGGAGGCTTGACGGAAATTAGCCGGTGGCGTCAGCCACCGGTCTAACACATAATAACGGCTCCGCCCCGGCAGGGGCGGCAGACCCTCTCCAAAAAGGCGAATTCCCGCACCGTCCTCCTCAAACTGATGCCCTCCTAAATCAACGACAAAAACTCGCCGCTTCATAGTGACCAGGATCATGCCTCATGGCGGATTTATTGTCGAGCAAACCTTGCCGCCGGAATTCTCACTCCTCACCAAGAGCCCCCCTCTCTCCGTCCAAGCCTCCTCTCCCCACCAGCCCTTCTCACTTCTCACTTCCCCCTTCCTGCCCCGCCATGACCCGGATGTTGAGAACCACAAACTCCGCAGGCTTCATCGGCGCAAAGCCAACCTGAACATTCACCAATCCGCTAGCCACGTCAGCAGTCACCGTCGTGGTCGCATCACAACGCACAAAGTACGCCTCCGCGGCACTGCTGCCTGCAAACGCCCCCTGCCGGAACAGCCCTTGAAGAATGGCGTCGATGTTAATTCCCAACCGCTCCCAGAGCCGCTCATCGTTGGGCTCAAACACCGCCCATCGCGTGGCCCGTACGACGCTCTCTTCGATGTACAGCCCCAGCCGTCGCACCGGGACATATCTCCACGTCGAGTCCCCCAAGCCATCCGCTCCCCGCAGCGTGCGCGAACCCCACACCAAGGGCCCAAATCCCGCCATCAGCCGGAGGCAGTTCACGCCCAAAGGATTCAGCACGGCATTCTCCCGATCATCCACCAGCACGCTCAACGATCCTACCCCCTTCAACACGGCCTCGACACCCGCAGGCCCCTTCCACACGCCACGCACCTCATCCGTCCTGGCAAAAACGCCCGCCACCGCACCGCACGGCGGAAAGACACCGACCTCGCCGCCCCGCAACGGATCGGGCTGGCACAGCCATGGGAAATACACCGCCGCATTCCGCCCGTTCTCCCCAAGTGCCTCGCGGATCGACCCAACCCCACGTGCGGCAGCCTCGCTAGTCGTCCAGCCCACCGGCGCATCAATGATCAGAAAGGCTCGGCGATCCACGCAAATCTGCGCCGCCGCCGCGAGCACCGAAAGATCCACCTCTCCGCCAGCCAAGTACGGCGGCACGCAGACAAGGTTCACCAGCTCCACCTTGTTCAACGCATACAACCCCGACTTGGCATCCGCCTGCCCAAGCAAGTCAGACTCATCGAGCGCAGCACCATCATTAACCAGACTCTCCACCACCAGCGGTGCCGTCGTGGCATCGGGCCTCGCACCCCCCATCGACCCCGGCTCCACCCGCACCAGATCCGATTTCCCTTCCAGAACCCGGTCAAGGCTCATCGGCTGGTTCTCAACGACGGTGACATTCATGAATCGTTCGCTGGTCCCCGTCCCGGCATCCGTCACCGCGAGATTAAAGAGCATGCCGTCCATCTCCGGATCCGCAGGCCCCGTTGCGTGGTCGATCTCCACCGTCAGCCGATTGCCCCACGCACCAGGCGAGGCAGCCACCAGCTCGACGGTCCCCGCCCGAATCATCGCCCGACTGGGCCCGTCCGCATGAAAAACCCGGATGATCACAGCCCTTCGACCTCCGTTGTCGAAGAAATCCCTCACCGCATAACTCATCGCACTCTCCACCCACAATCCCCCGAAAACCCTCTCGTAGTCACCAAAGCTGAACACGTTCACCTTCCCGCCCGCCCCCGAATCATCCCCGTCCGTCGGCCCCCGCACAGCCCGACCAATGAACGCCGTCACCGACGTCTCCACCCCGTCGATGACGCGTACACTACTCGACCGCTCCTCCACAAAGACACCGGGGAATTTGACAGGACCTGGCATAGGGATTCAGGGGTGTTGCGTTGAACTCAGTCAAGGCCCAGTCTGCTCGCCTGATGTGCTATGGTCATGGGGTAGCGGGTCTCTCTACGATTCTATCGCCGGAGCCATCCCAGCTGCAAACAACAAATCTGTCGGCTCGGCTCCAATGTCCGCCAGAGAACTCATCGGATGATCCTGTCGTGAATCCTCCACCCAAAACTCTCTCGCCGGAATGTACTGAGTATGCCCTCGAAGTGCCTCTGATGATGGCAGCGATACCAAGGATCATCTCCTCAATCAGCTCTGCCTCTACCCGTCCCTGCCCATAGTCTGAGACGTGGTAATGGCTCGGGGAGAAACACACAGTCAACTCCTCGCCATCCGTTTGGATCGTCAGCGGGCGATCAGGTATCCAAGGGTTCGAAATCGTGAACTCAATCCCCTCGTCTCTCGGAATCTCGCTGAACCCTCCAACCATGGTCGGTAACAGACTGCAGAACGAGCGCAGTGCCTCGCGGGTCGCCGCGTTCAGTGTGTCTTGGTTGATCGGCATCGGAGAGTGGCGCTGTGAGGTTGGGTGCAACCGGCAAATCGTGTGGGCGAGCCTGCCAAGCATGGGAGCGCCGCCGTCCCGAGCGGCCTTTCGACTTGCCGCAGGGCATGCTTCCACTCCGGGGCGCAGTGCGACTGAGCCGGTTGGTTCAAGCCGCTCGAGGACGGCGGCGCTCCCAGGAAACACATGATTTCGCGGTCACACCCGTGAGGTTGAGCGATGAGGTATGGCACTGACAACCAAGAACGCCACTCCGCATCTGGGTTCAGGCTTGTAGTCATGAGAATCATTTCGACCCGGGCCGGCCACCCGATTGTCCACCACCGTCTTTTTCGCCTTGGTATTTGCTCTTGTTTTTCATCCACCATTCCGAGGCGTTATCCACTGTCTTCTGAAAGAATGACGCGGTAAGTCCATTTTCGCCCTGATACTCTTCAAGGGTCTGATCCGGCGCGAAAGCTCCCTGGCCTGGTCTAATAGGAAGAACCCCGACAAAACTTCCAATGTGCACCGCTAGGAAGTAGCCGGTTCCTGACTTCCTGTCGTCAATGCTCTCAAGAAGTCGAAAAGCGTAGTTAAGATATCTTGCGCGATTCTCTTTCGTCAATCGGTCGGAGATACGAACAGGAGTGGCGAAGCGAAAAGACGCGGCGATGGCAAGCGGCTCACCCTTAAGAGAGGCAAGTTTGATCGCCAATTCCAGATAATCGTTTGGGTCGCCATGTTCAAGTAGAATAGGAACTATTGCTTCTCGCAATTCGGTTTGCTCCTGCCGGTTGAAGGCAATCGCACGTAGTCGCCGGACGGTATCGGAATTCGGAGGCAAACTCCCATCCTTCGTGACCGGATAGCTTCCCCAGTGCAACCGTGTGGCAATCTCGTTTAGGGCCACTCTACGTCCTGAACGGACATCTCGATTCTCCAAAACCGCCATCAGAATTTCAAATTTCTTTCCAATAGGTTCTTTTAGAGCGGCATAATCTGTGTGAAATCGCCAAGCAGAGGAGAGCGTTAAAGACAGACTGTGCGTCCAAGGCTCCGCCAATTTTTCCTTCGGAATGTAGCTCTGATGAGGCTGATTCACTCCAACACGCTTTGCGAGTTCCTGTGCAATTTCTGCGAACTCGCTCCCAACGTAGTGGTCGTAAACTCTCTTCAACTCGACGGGATCAATAGGTTCCTGATGCCATCGCAAGAGGTTTTGCCCAGACACAGAAAGGGTCATGCACAGAACCAGAATTGCCAGGGCACTTTTCATTTCGCAAAACCAACAATCGATTCTCCCAACAGATCCGTTGAAACATCCATCGTCCATCAGGACCTGATGGCGCATCTTTGGCACCCTCAAGCCCCTGATTTACAATGGATATCTTCGGACACCGCCAACCATATCCGACTCGACCGTATTTGCAAGATGTTCCAACAATTCCTTCACAGACGCGGCCCGTTCATTGGCTCTGAAGACCCCGAATGCCCGCCCAGCATCCCCGCATGCCGCACGCCACCACCGAGCCCGTCAGGCCAATCCCGCGTATCTTCCATCCTCACGCTCATCGGATCGCCCGTCCTCAGCACGACGCTCCCTCATCCCGCAGGGATGACGGCTTGTAGCCGGCGGTTGAGCGCTCCCAGCGACACCACCGGATGACGCGTGCCCAAACCCCGCCGTCCCCACCGCAAACCCCTCAGGCAAGGAACGAACAGATGTACTCGCAAATCCCTTCGGCGACCGTGATCGTGAAACCGCTGTTGGCCGCAACGTCGAAGTGCGTTCCCGCCGGATACGTGGCAGACTCGGTGCCGCCGTCGACCACCACCGTGCAGCTCCCCGCAATGATCTCCATGCGCTCCGCCGCCGCCGTCCCGAAGTGATACTCGCCGGGGTAGATCAGCCCCAGCGTCTTCTTCTCGCCCGTCGGAAAGAGAACAGTGTGACTAACGACTCGGCCGTCGAAGTAAACGTTGGCCTTGGTCTGAACGGTGACGCTGGAAAAGGATTCGGCGGACATGCTACCGCTCGCCTTCCCCCGAATCTGCAGCCGCGCAAGCCCGGGATTGCGCCGCGACCCGCGCCGCCTCAGGGCCGCCCGCCAGCCCCGCCAGCCCCGCCCGCCGGACGGTACTCCTCCGGCCCAATTGTCCCGTCGCCATTGGCATCCAGCTTCTTGAGCGATTCCGCGGCCTTCCCGAGTTCGTCCCGATCAAGACGCCCGTCCTTGTTCAGATCCAGCGCCTCCATCACCGGCGGCACCCCTTGAGGACGGCCTCCCGGCCCTCCCAGTCCGCCCTGCGGTGGGCCACCCGGCTCCTCAAGAATCCCGCGCGGCGCGCCCCCGGGCCGCATGCCACCCCGACCACCGCCACCCGGAGGCGGACCTCCCTTCCCGAAGCTCGCATCCGGCTCACCGCGCCACTTCCGCGGCACGAACGGAAACTCCGCCGTGATGCAATAGTAATAGGTTCCCTCCGGAAACTCCGGCGTCACGCCCGTGCGCCCGTTGCATTCATCCAGATCCCCGCTGTCCTTAACAAATTCAAAATCCTGCGAAAAGCGCCCATCGAACGCCCCGCCTGGCCCTTCCGGTTCCTCCGGCCGACGCCCGTCACGGAGACGATAGCTCGACTTCATTGCCCGCAGCGCACTGCCCGCATTCTTCGGCTCGCTGAACGCCCGGCTCGTATAGAGCGGAAACCCGTCCGCCGCCCACCCGACCAGCAGCATCTTCTTCTCGTCGCCACCCAGCTTCTCGACCATGCCCTTCGGCAGCGCATGATAGTGATAGGATCCATTCGGCTGCACGTGCGCGTTGTGTTCGTCCAGCCCGAGATTCAGAAATCCCGTCGCCGCCTCGTAGCGCCAGCCCGATCGCGGGTCGTTGTTCCACGTTTCGCCAGTGCCCGGCTCGAACGGCACACCATTCAGCGCCACACCCCACCACCAGCCACCCCGGAACACCGGTGCCTCCGCCGCCTTCGGAGCCAGCGGCATCCGGAACTTGTACTGCTGCCCCGTCGGCGTGTTAGGATTCCCGCGCCTCGGAAACTGCCCCGGCTCGTGATCCGGCCACCCGTTCGACGTCACCGTGCGGAACCCGTCCGCCGTCTTGATCGTCACTTCATTCCGCATCCCGGGAGACACCACCCACGCCACCGTGTCGCCTCCCGTCTCCGTATTGGCAATCTCCGCCATGATCGCCGCCGCAGGTCCTCCCGCACCAGGCTCGGCAGGCGCCGCCACCGCCAGCGGCAGCAGCACAAAAGAAATGGCGGGGAAAAGCAGCGCGGTTTTCATAAGAGTCTCGGTTTCCCACCAATAGGACACCCGGCCCCGCCGCCCGGCAATCTCCAAATTGTAAGCCAAACGTAAAAGTGCCGCCGCACGCGGACTCAGCCACCACTGGCCTCATCCAACGCCCGGCGGCACTCGTCAGTGTCGCACCATCACCGTCTCCAGAAACAAAGCCCGTGCCCGCCCATGCTCATTCCTCATCGCGGATCGGCTCCACCGGCAGCGCCTTCGTGGACGCCGCTTCCGCCTTGTTCAACCCTAGCTTCTCCTTCACCGCCGCTTCAAGATCCGCAAACAGCGTCGCGTCACTCTTCAGGAGCTCCTTCACCGCATCACGCCCCTGCGCCAGCTGCGTTCCCTTGTAACTGATCCACGATCCCCGCTTCTGCAGAATCTCCTGCTCCAGCGCCAGATCCAGCAGGCTGCCCGTCGACGAAATCCCCTCGTCATACATGATGTCGAACTCAGCCTCACCAAACGGTGCCGCCACCTTGTTCTTCACAATCTTCACCTTCGTCCGGCTCCCCGTGATCGTCCCCTCGCTCCCCTTGATCTGCCCAATCCGCCGCACGTCCACCCGGACACTCGAAAAGAACTTCAGCGCCCGCCCACCAGGCGTCGTCTCAGGATTCCCGAACATCACCCCGATCTTCTCACGGATCTGATTCGTGAAAATACAAAGCGTCCGCGCCCGCGCGATCAGACTCGTCAGCTTCCGCATCGCCGCACTCATCAATCGCGCCTGCGCCCCCACCGTACTGTCCCCGATCTCCCCCTCCAACTCCGCCTTCGTGATCAGCGCCGCCACCGAATCCAGCACAATCACATCCAGCGCATTCGAACGAATCAGCGTCTCGCAGATCCGCAGCGCCTCCTCACCACTGTTCGGCTGCGACACCAGCAAGTCGTCCAGCTTCACCCCAAGCTTCCGCGCGTACTCAGGATCAAGCGCGTGTTCCACGTCGATGAACGCCGCAAGACCACCCCGCTTCTGCGCCTGCGCAATCACCGTAAGCGTAAGCGTCGTTTTACCCGACGATTCAGGACCGAAGACTTCCACGATCCGCCCACGCGGAAATCCACCGCATCCAAGCGCCCGGTCAATCAGCAGATTCCCCGTCGGAATCACCTCAATGTCCATCTTCCGGTTGTCGCCCAATCGCATGATCGAGCCCTCGCCGAAGTCCTTCTGGATCTGCTGTAAGGCACTTTCAAGGTTTTTGGCGCGGGCGGCGGCAATACGGTCTTCTCCGGAAGGGGTCGGCGTGGCGGATTTTGCAGGCATGGGATCTGGTCGTTGAAGTGGTTTCGAGAAGCCTGACCCTTGCGGCTCTCGGCCCGAATCGCAATCGGAATCGCGAATTTTTTGCCGCATTTCCGGCTCCGCCAACCACTCCACCTCCCCTCAACCGCCATCGCGGCAGGCCCGCATGCCCGCCGCCATCGCCATTCAATTCACTCCAGCGGTCCCTTCCCCTCAGATCCGCAACTCCCGCGCATTCAGAATCGCCGGATGCCGCGTCAGCTCCGCCAGCACCTCCGGCCCCGCTCCATGGTCCAGATTCAGCACCGTCAGCGCCACCCCGTCCCGCGCATCGCGCGATAGCGACATGCTCGCAATGTTCACGTTGTGCTGCCCGAGGATGTTGCCCACCGTCCCGACAATCCCCGGCTGGTCCCGGTTCTCATAAATCAGCAGCGTACCCTCAGGCGCAGCCTCAATCCGCCGCCCGTTGATGCCCACAATCCGCGGTGATTTCCCGAAGAACGTCCCCGCCACACTCGCCCGGCGCTCTCCCGTCCCCGCCGTCACTTCTATCAGTTCCGTGAAGTCCGCAGGCGTCGCCAGCCGACTCTCCGTCACCCGCAGCCCTAGCCGTTCCGCCACCCCCGGCGCATTCACCCAGTTGACCGCCCCTTCGCTCGACCCAACCTCAAGATACCCCTTCAGGATCGCCCGCGAAATCAGCGTCGTGTCGCCCTCGCCAACCTGCCCGGAATAATTCACCCGCAGCACTTCCGGCTGCTTCGGAGCCAGCTGCCCCACCAGCCGCCCTAGCGTCTCCGCAAACCTCAAGTAAGGCCCGATCGCGTCCAGCGTCTTCCGGTCCACGCTCGGCATGTTCACCGCATTCGAAACAATCCCGTCCACCAGCGCATCCTTGATCGCCCGCGCAATCTCAATCCCCACGTTCTCCTGCGCCTCATACGTCGACGCCCCAAGGTGCGGCGTCAGCACCACATTCGGAAAACTGAACAGCGCATGATCCGCCGCCGGCGGCTCAGTCTCATAGACATCCAGCGCCGCTCCGCCCACATGCCCGCTCCGCAGCGCCTCCACCAGCGCCGCTTCCTCCACCAGACCGCCCCGCGCACAGTTCACAATCCTCACACCCCGCTTGCACAGCGCTAGCCGTTCCTTGTTCAGCAGATACTTCGTCTCCGCCGTCATCGGCATGTGCACCGTGATGAAATCCGCATCCCGGATCGCATCCTCCACCGTCGTCATCAGCTCAACCCGCAGCGCCGTCGCCCGCGCCGCCGCAAGATAAGGATCATAACACACCACCCGCATCCCGAACGCCATCGCCCGCCGCGCCACCTCGCCCCCAATCCGCCCCATCCCCAGCACCGCCAGCGTCTTCCCATTCAGCTCCACGCCCTCGAAGTGCTTCCGCTCCCACTTCCCCGCAATCACACTCGCATGCGCCTGCGGAATGCTCCGCGCCAGACTCATCAGCAGCGTGAACGAATGCTCCGCCGTCGAAATCGTGTTCCCAGCCGGTGTGTTCATCACGATCACCCCGTGCTTGTTAGCCGCCGCCACGTCAATGTTGTCCACCCCAACCCCCGCTCGCCCCACCGCCTTCAGCTTCACCGCCTTCTCAAACACCGCCGCCGTGATCTTAGTCTGCGACCGCACCACGATCCCTTCAAACTCATGCGCGCACTCCAGCAGCTCCTCAGGCTTGATGCCAATCCGCACCACCACATCCAGCTCGGGAACAGCACGCAATTCATCAATCCCCTTCTCGGAGATCGGATCAGCAACCAGCACTTTCTTCTTGTCCATGGATTTATAGGTAAAAGGGTCGGCAGAGTAGGAGTCAGCCTGGGGGTGTAAAGTGCAAATGACACCCCTTCGCCCATTCCCCGCCACCCCTCCAGCTCCCGCTCACCCCCTCCCAACTCGCCACCGGAGGGGGGACTTTCCTGTCCCCCACACCGCCACTGCAAAACCGTCCCCGTCGGCCCTCTCCCAACAAGCCCCTCTCCCACCTCAGAAACCATTCGTGCCCATTCGTGAAATTCGTGGTTCACAAGCACTCTCCCCACCAGCCAACTTTTACTATTCACTATTTTCAATTTTCAATTTACCATCCGCCCTCCGCATCGTCGCATGCGCCCCAACTGAGGTGGTTGCCGGGTTTACCCAAAATCCCCAGAAAAAATGGCCTCCAAGTCATCCAGTCCCAAATTCGTCGCGCACTTGGAACAGCGGAATTCCGCACGTTCAGCAGAATGGCTCATTTGAACGCCACACCGACACCGGACAAGTCCCGCGAGCGTCACCTCCGGATCAGCCTTTCGTGCGGTTCTCTTCGCTCGAAGAATCTCGGCCGTCCGACTCCAGACCTTCTGAGTGACGATGGGCTCACACGCCACAACGGCGCGCGCAGCAAATCCCGTGGCCATTCTCTTGCCGTCATCCCCCACCGCAGTCCTGTTGATCTCATAGCGACCGATGGCTGAGGAGCATTCCAGGATTCGTCCGATTTGGACATCGCTCCAGTCCTTGCCACTGCGAGTGAATCGCTTCTGATCGTTGAGCGCGCGCGCAACGGCACTCTTGGATTTCAGCGTGATGAACAAATCAAATGCTGTCCTTCGGGTTGCCGCCTCCTGCTCATTCAGCCGAAGGTGCCCTCCCTGCCAGCGATAGCCAAATGGTGCCTGTCCTTGCTTGGTGCTACCCATACGGGCAGATTCCCGACATGTGACTTTCATGCAACGGAAACACCTTTCCCTACGAGCCTGCGCTTCACGCCTATTGTGGGACGACCTGCTGGTATACGTTTTGGACGGCCGCATCGAGACAGACAACAACGAGATCGAGAACTCGATCCGATCGACTGCGGTCGGCAAGAAGAACTGGCTCTTCATCGGGGCCGCCGAGGCCGGGTCGCGGAGCGCGATCCTCTCCATGGTGGTGGATGACGTTGACGAGCGTACCGTCCACAAAACGGGACGTGTCCGTCGGCCGAGCGACGAAGCGAACGAGCTTCGACCAGAGTCCGATGCGGTCGAACTCCCTATGCCACCCTTAGATCGTTCGCCACGGAGCGAATCGGTCAAGATCGAGCCACGAGCCACTGACCCACATTCGGTAGAAATAGGCATCAAGCAGCGTGTCGAGCGCCAAGGGCGGAAGGCCTGAGCCTCGTTGCTGCACAGTGAGGCACGAACGTCGCAGCCTGATACCGGGAAGGAGGGAACTACACACAATGCGCCGTCGTGTGGCGAGGCTTTGCGAGCGAACAGTAGGCCCCCGGGTCCCGTTGCTTTTGAGCGGATGGCGGCCTACTGCACACTACTCCGCATTGTGTCGTAGTTACCGTCTTGGGTGCGGAGAGCTGGCGAGTTGTGCGAGCCACACTCGATGAGTTGGGTTTATCACCGGTGCGGAGCTGCGGCTTTACGGAAAGCCGCACATTCCCTTGCGGAGGGGGTGGGAGCGGGCGGAGCCGCGAGCTTTGCGAAGCGCTTGAGTTGGTCATTGCTCAGTACAACAGATCGAGCTTGAACAGACCGTCCCATCCTCTCGATTCGGCGAGGAACTGCGAGACTTCCATGCCATGCTTGTCACCGCTAAACATCGTTGTTGCCAACGAAGCTGAGGTTGGATCGCCAAACAGCATCAACGCTTTTCCTGTCGTCGTGAACAACGTGTCCTCAAATGTTCGACGCTTAGCCTGAACTGAACGAGCCACTTCCCAGAGGGCATTTCGTGCCGTCTCGTCGCCGATTTTCGCCAGAAGCTCGATGGCCGTTCTGCTGAAGCGCACGTTGTCCGCTTGAATCGCGATGTCTCGTAGCACTGGCACTGCTTGCGCAGGAGCGACAACTTCCATTCCGTGCTCGAGCGCAAACACTGCGTTGCCATCCCATGCAGGTGTTATTTCTCCAATTACCTTGGGCTTCATGCCTGGCTTGTCGATGCCGTCGGCATTCTGCGGTTGCGGCAGGCCGGTTACTCGCTTGGCAACTTCCAGTATCTGCCGTCGAGCCGACTCATCACCGAGTTTTGCAAGCACAACAACCGCAGCTTGCTTCACGCCGTCATTGATCCCGTTGAGAGCCAAATCAGCTGCAATCTCCCTTGCTTTAGGGGCACTTACTCCCTTCAATGCAATAACACTGTCTGGCGACTCAGGTGGATACTTCTGGAAGATTTCAGCAATGATGTTGAGTCCTGATGTATCACCTAATCGCGCAAGGAGCTTTGCCAGCGCACATGATTCAACACGTTGCTCCATCGAAGAGCTACCTATTCCCCTCATCATCTTAACCAACTCGTCATTGTATGCGGTCTGACCATTCTCCACCAACACCTTTTCTAACAATGAGTGCCAGTCGTTAAAGCCCCCTTCTTTTTTTCTCTGATCAAATATGAAATCGAAACCTCGGCGATCTCCGAAAAAACAAAGAACTTCTGCGGCAACTCGCTGCACACTCTTGTCTGAATGGTCGAGCAGCTTTTCAACATAGGGCAATGCGGTGATCGTTTCATGCCGCCGTATCGCGCCGAGGGCAGTCACAATCTCAGACACAGTTCCTTGACCAGATTTTACTACAGCCAATGGTCTGTCGATCCGTCCATCACCGTGATACTCCCTGAACACCTTCTCGCGCTCCTCATAATAGGATCGGGCGGCTTCGATCGAAGACTTTGGATCACGAGCAGGGTCGTAACGATGAAATGAACCTTGCTCTTTTGAGGCGGGCAGTTCGACTAAGGCTATCTTTGCTGAACTCTGTGGGCCAGATGACGAAACAGGTGGTGGGTCTCGCAGTGCTAAAACAACAAGAAGCAAAGCGCAGCCGCCACCGGCAATGATAGAGGCGTTCTTTTTGTTCATGGTGCAAGTGGCGCTCCAAGTTGAATAAACTCCTCCATTTTAGCCTCGCTGATTGTGTTAGTTATTGAATCTAGCCGCTTGCCGTTGTAATAGACGTGATAGACTGGGAAGATTTCATGTTCTGGAACTGCTGTGGTTCCAGCTTTTGCATGAGCAGCACTAAACTCGATGATGGACCAGATCCACGGAACATCGAGGCTGTTTAACCTTTTGCTCAGAAACGCCCCTTCCCAAGCAATCCTACCTTGGGTGTATTGTTCAAAGTCGTCTCTGAGCTTGGCGCTGTGAGTTTTGCCATTCTTTGGATTGAACCGTATCGCAACCCCAGTGGCATTGATCTCGCGATCATGCGGGCCAGTTTCACCTCTCGGGTCAGGGGGGAAGCTTCCCAACCAATCAGTAGGCGTAACGCCGACGTTCGTCTCGCTTGTTATTAAGTGTGGGCTTCCTTTGATTCTCCCAGAATCATCCAACTCAAACCTTGCTTGAAACCGATGAAATGAACGAAACTTCTTCAAGTCGTTACTGAAATCAGCTAATCTACCTTCATCGACCATGTACCGTTCTGGATAGCCGTTCCACCCCACTAAAAATGACGCTGGCGGCGCGTCATTAGGGGTGTCTTTGATAAGCCACGCGTTCACATACTTTCGAGCATCATCAGGAAGTAAAGGCGATGGATAGTCAACGCCTGTGCTAAGCCCCGCCAAAAATATCAGTCTGTGGCTTAAATTGCCCATTAGGGTGCTAACATTGACGAGAGGAACAGGTGTCACTCCCCACCAATTTTGGTGCGGTATATCAGTGCCAGCCGGAAGAATAATCTGCTCACCATCCATCCAGCCAATCACCGTGATGTCAGGGCTTCGATAGCCAAGATTCTGATCATAGTCAATCTCGGCAGCTGCACCGCCCGACGGCGTATAGCGGCAATGAATACGCCATTTTCCGGGCAGCCAATCGAGCGGATCTTCGAGCTTCCATTCGTTGCCTGTTACGCTCGAAGGAGCATCCTTGCGGGAGCCGCTGGGACCAGTTGCCCACCATTGGAATGAGCCGCCCGTCAGTCCCGGCACGCTCCAACTGATGAGGTCGCCGTTCTTCACATCGGACACTTCGGAGATTGTCGGACTCGTGTAAGCGAGTGGGCCTGATGTGACTGGGCCTGTCGTCCAAGTTTTCGCCGGATTATCACGGTTCACGACCTTTACCTCAATGGGCAGGAGGCGTTCGGTCACAAGTTCTACGCCCTTCGTCTTCTCGGAAATGTACGGCAACTTAGGCACGACGTCATGTAAATTGGAATAGTGTGCGCTATCCCCGACCAATTGAGATGCCGGGATCTTCAACGTGACGATACTGGTACTGGTCGGGGCACCGGATGGCGTCTTTTCGCTATCGAAC
>QQNF01000080.1 GCA_003402705.1 Verrucomicrobiota bacterium
ACCCCCCCAATCCCAACGGGATTGCGCCCCCCAGCCCACGATTGGCCCGCGCCCCAACAAGCAAGGTGGCACGGGCATCCTGCCTGTGACCCCCAATGCCAAAGCCTCACCATGTAAACCCACCAGGCAAATTGGCATGGCCTCCCCAATCCCAAAGGGATTGCGTCCCCCAGCCCACGGTTGGCCTGCACCGCGGGCCTACCCTGGGTCCCCCGCCTCCAGCAAGACCCCCAATCCCAACGGGATTGCGCCCCCCAGCCCAGGGTTGGCCTGCACCGCGGGCCTACCCTGGGTTGATTTTGATTTCATGCCATTAAATCTCGTTCCGCTTTCTAATTCTCCGACATCAGAGTTTTGAGAATTTTATTCGCGGACATGTCCACGTAGCACTCGTTCCTAAGCCTATCTGCCAGAACGCGGGCTTCAGCATTTGGTAGAAATTGCGAAATCTGAAATGCTTTGAGGTTCAAATCCTTCGCTCTCCATCCGAGTGCAGAGCTCTTACCCAAAGCCTCATAATACCCATCTGATGGAGCTGACTCGATCCGCAGTTGGGAAATAACGTCTGCTCGGTCGTTACACAGTTCGCGGAATCCTTGGGTAAACGAATTCACCTCACTTCGTTGCTCCTCGCTCGAACTCTCCGGCGACCTTGTGGATCTGCAGCTGGAAGCAATCACAACAATCAGGAAAACAATCAGGAAATGAACTCTTTTCATTGGAACACCTTCTATTTTACGATTAGCCCCGCGGATGGAGTGCGGCCAGGTATTTTTCAGCACTACCAGAACGCTTTCGTAAATCCAGTCCTGATTCTGATTCACCGTGGTGATGCCCTAAAAGTTCCCGATCGCTGCCGGAAAGCGTGCCGCGCTGAAACTCGCCCACCTGGTAGAGCCCGTCATATTCGTACCACTGGTCTTCCGTGGTCACGCCTGCTGCGTGAGCGGCGGCATCGCGCCGCCACTGGCGGTTGCCGCTGCGGTCGTCGCGGCACGGCCCGAACCCGCACCGCAATCCCTCAACCCATCGCTCGCCGACAATCATGAAAGGCAGATTAGCTGCGAAGACAGCAGACATATTGAAGTTGCTTCTAGCAGCTCCGCAGCCTCACCGCAAGTGACCAAGCACGGAAAGTCGAGCCCACGCCCAGCGCGATCATGCCACGATTCCACCCCAGCGCTCTCAGACTCCCCCATACCCCGCGCCGCCCAACTCCACCATACCCCGCCACCAACCGCCCCAGTTTCGTCTCGACCTCCCATCGCCCAATTCCCTATAAACCTCGCCCATGAAACGTCCCCCCTCCCCACGTCTCTGGATCGCCGCCCTCGCCGCCGCCGTCTCCCCAGCCTCCGCCCAGTCCACCCACACCGCCTACGTCGTCCCCGCGGGCACCGCCGGCAATCAGGCCTTCGACGGAGCCCTCGGCATGGACTTCGATGTCTCCAACCGCATCGAAATCACCCAACTCGGCTGCTTCGACGACAACTCCGACGGCATCCAGACACCCATCGCAGTCCGCCTCTACAACCGCGATACCCAGGAAGTCCTCGCCTCCGCCACCTTCTCCCCAGGCGACGACGGCACGCTCGTCGGCGGCTCCCGCTTCAAACCCCTCGACGCGATCATCTCTCTCCCCACCGGCTTCCGCGGCACCATCGTCGGCGAAGGCTACGGCCCCGGCGAACGCAACGGCAACCGCCAGCCCAACCCGTGGACCACCGACAACGGCGGCAGCTCCATCGCCTTCGTCGGCACCGGCCGCTACAACTTCCCCCCAATCCCCGGCGCCTTCCCCGCCAGCCCGGACTCCGGCCCCGCCACTCGATACGCCGCCGGCACGTTCGTCTTCCGCACCACCCCACCGGAAAAACCCGCCGCCCCATCCCCAGCCGCCACCCCATCCGACGCCACCGTCGACCTCGCATGGGCCGCCGTCACCGCTCCTCTCCCCGCAGCCACCTACCGCATCCTCCGCAGCGATTCCCCAGGCGGCGACTTCACCCAGATCGCTGAAGTCACCACCACTTCCTTCCGCAACACCAGCCTCACCAACGGAACACTCTATTGCTATAAAATCATCGGCGTCGCCTCCGGAGGCCAGGTCGGCCTCGAATCCCCCGTCGTCTGCGCCCGTCCCTTCAACCTCGGCACGGACCGCTTCATCGCCTACGACACCCCATGGGGCATCGCCGGCACTCAGGACTTCAGCGGAGCCCTCGGCATGGACTTCGATGTCACCAACCCCATCATCGTCCGCCAGCTCGGCTGCTTCGACGACAACTCCGACGGGCTCTTCGCCGAAATCTCTGTCCGCATCTACAACCGCGACACCCAGGAGGTCGTCGCGTCCCTATCCTTCCCGCCCGACGACCCCGGCACCCTGCCCCGCGAAGACGGCGAACCCATCGGCGGCATGCGCTTCAAACCGCTCGACACCCCCGTCAATCTCCCCCTCGGCTTCCGCGGGGTCATCGTCGCCGAAGGCTACAACGCCATGGAACGTGTCAGAAATTCCTTCACCATCCCCGGCAATATCGCATGGTCCACCAACAGCGGCCGAGGCTCCCTCGTCTTCACTGGCAACTCCCGCTACAACTTCCCCATCGTCCCCGGTGCCTTCCCGGAATCCCCTGACACGCTCCCCGCTCAGTACGCCGCAGGCACCTTCGTCTTCGAAACCACCCCACCCGTCGTCCCCGGCACCCCTATCATCTCCGCCCGCCCGGAAAACCACGCGATCCGCCTCTCATGGCCTGCCGTCACCCAACCGCTCCCAGCCGCTCGCTACGCCATCGCCCGCAGCGCCACCATCGACGGCCCTTTCCTAACTATCGGCGAATCCACTTCCCCGTCCTTCCTCGACTCCGCTCTCCCTAACGGCACCGAACTGTTCTACTCACTCACCGCCATCGCCGCCGCCGGACAATCCAGTCTCGTCTCCAATATCATCAGCGCCACCCCGGCCCCTCGCGCCGGCGGCGTCGCCTTCTCCGTCCCCGCAGACACCATCGGCAACCAGATCTTCGGCGGCGCCCTCGGCATGGCCTTCGATGTCGATCGCCCGGTCCTCATCACCAGTCTCGGTGCCTTCGACAGCGCAGGCGACGGCATCCAGCAACCCATCTCCGTCCGGCTCTACGACCGCGACGCCTACAAGGTCCTCGCCTCAGCCACCTTCGAACCAGGCAACGACGGCAATCTCATCGACGGTTCCCGATTCCTCCCGCTCGCCTCTCCCCTCGCCCTCCCCGCAGGCTTCAAAGGCATGATCGTCACTAGCGGCTACGGCGACCTCGAACCCAACGGCAACGCCGGCAGCACCAATCTCGGCCTCACCACGTTCTCCGGCGGCTGCCTCTCCTTCACCGGCCGCAGCTACTACAACGTCGACGCCACCGCCATGGCCGATACCGCCGACGGCGGCCCCGCTAACCGCTACGCAGCTGGTTCCTTCATCTTCGCACCAGACGTCCCCCCAGCCAACCTCACCATCTCCCGCAACACCGACGGTTCCATCAAACTCGAATGGTCCGACCCCACCGGTATCCTCGAACGCTCCCGCGACCTCTCCGCAGGCCCATGGGACTTCCTCCCTTCCGCCACCAGCGGCTTCACCACTCCTGCCTCCGATTCCCCGGAATTCTTCCGCCTCACCCGCTGACAGCTTCCCTCTCCTCTCTCACCCCCACTGCCCCACGCAGGGCAGTGGGGTTTCTTTTGCCCGCCCCAGCTCCCGCCTCCATGCGCCCTCTCTTCTTCACCCTGGCCCTCGCCCTCGCCGCCCCGCTCCCCGCAGACGTCGTCATCAGCGAAATCATGTACCACCCAGTCGAGCGCCCAGCCTTCACCCCCGCAGGCGATCCCGTCCTCGACCTCTCCGACGACGTCCACGAATTCATCGAACTCCACAACTCCGGCCCAACTCCCGTCTCCCTGGCCGGCTGGAAACTCCGCGGCGGCATCCGCTTCGACTTCCCTCCCTCCGCCTCCATCCCCCCAGGCGGCTTCACCGTCATCGCTAGCCAACCCGACCGCCTCGCTGCCCTCCCCGCCTACGCCCTCACACCCAACTCGGTCCTCGGCCCATGGTCCGGCCAACTCTCCAACTCCGGCGACTCCATCCGCCTCGAATCCATCTCCGGCTCCACCATCGACGCCGTCTCCTACTCCAGCTCCCCGCCATGGCCCGTCGCCGCCCACGCCCTCGGCGCAGAATCCGACTGGACCGGCATCAACGAATCCCTCCTCCAGTACCGCGGCCGTTCCCTCGAACGCATCTCGTTCGCCTCCCCCGCTAACGACCCCGCCAACTGGATCGCCTCCCCGCTCCCCGCCGGCCCCTCCCCAGGCCGACCTAACTCCATCACCCTCCCCTCCCCCATCCTCATCGCCACCTCCGTCTCCGCCGTCCAGCACTCCACTAACTCCATCATCATCCGCGCCGCCGAACCCATCCGCATCGACGCCCGCTTCTCCTCCGCCCCATCCTCTCCGCCCACCGTCGAATTCTTCCGCGACGACATCAATCTCGCCTCCGAAACCCGCTCGTCCCTCCCCATGGCACCAGTCCCCGCCGACCCCGGGCTCTGGCGCGCCATCCTCCCCGGCCAATCCTCGCGCTCCATCATCCGCTTCCGCATCCTCTCCTCTTCCCCTCCCACGCCCACCACCATCTCCCCGCGCACCGACGACCCGTTCCCATTCCACGCCTGCTTCATCTCCCCAATCCGCAGCAGCCCGCGCCCCATCTACGATCTCTTCATCTCCTCCGCCTCCCTATCAAGGCTCGCTACCAACATCTCCCAATCCCCCCGCCGCATCGTCTACCCGGACCCTCCAGGCCTCCCCCGCGCCTCATGGACCGCCACCGAACCCGCCGTCCTCATCCGCGACGGGCTCGTCATCGATGTCCGCATGCGCCACCACGGCAGCCGCTACCGCCGCGACCCCTCCCGCGCCTCCTACAAAATCCAGTTCCCTCGCTACGCCCGGCTCGACTCCCGCGAAGCCATCTTCTTCAAAGATAAAGGCGAGGAACACCCCGTCGCCTCCCTCATATACCGCGCCGCCGGCCTCCCCGCCTTCTCCGCCCGCTACGCCGAACTCTATCTCAATAACAACGCTATCCTCCAGCGTCTCGAAGTCCCCGAAATGGACGAACGCCACTTCGAAGCCTTCGCCGCCTCCGAAGCCCTCCGCTTCCCAGGCTCATCCCCCGAACCCACCGGCGAATTCTACAAATCCACCGGCACCGTCCCCTTCGAAACGGCCGCCGGCATCGGCACCACTAGCATCTATTCCGCCAGCGGCGAAGGCCCCTACTTCATCGGCAACGCCTCCCCCATCCCCCCGAAACAAGGCTGGTTAACCCGCCAGCGCTACGAATTCACCTACGGCCCCCAGATGCACCAATGGATCGGCGGCCGTGACACCGAATCCCTTATCACCGGTCTCTGGACCGCTCGCGGCGACTCCCCGCTCGCCCCCGCACCCGACCTCGCCGCCCTCCGCTCGTTCCTAACTGCCCGCTTCGACGTCAACGCCACGCTCGACTACATCGCCATCCGCAACTGGTGCTCCCCAGTCGACGATGTCACCCACAACTACTTCCTCTGGCGCCGCGCCAACGGCCGCTGGGCCATGCTCCCATGGGACGTCGACGGCGAACTCTCTAACACCACCCAGCACATCTACTGGGACGAATACGCCATCCCCCAGCCCGACACGCTCCGCGGCCCCCACTGGATCAAGGACTCGTTCCTCAAAGCCTTCCGCAACGAATTCCGCCAGCGTCTCTGGCTCCTCAATCACACGGTCCTCCTCCCCGCCGCCTTCGGCCCCTCAGGCTACAACGGGCTCCAGTCCTTCGCCACCGCCCGCCACACTAGCGTCAATTCCCAGCTCGCCCTCGGCACGTTCCACCGTCCCGCCACTCCCATCCCCTCCGCCCCCGCACCCCTCGCCTCGGTCCTCCCCAGCGCCCGTCTCCTCACCGCTCCCTACTCCCACACCGCCCCCGCTCCCGCTCCACCCCACGCCTCCACCACATGGCTCATCCGCGCCTCCGGCTCACCATGGGATCGCCCGGTCGCCCGCATCACCAGCTCCTCTTCCCTCACCGATCTCCCCATCCCCTTCGATTCCCTGACTTTCGGCACGACCTACTTCTGGAAATGCTTCTTCACCGACCGCGACGGCCACCCTTCCTTCGAATCCCCGGAACGCACGTTCTCCTTCGGCTCTCCGCCACTTTCCACGCCCGTCATCCAACTCAACGAAATCTTCGCCCGCGGCTCATCCCCCGATTTCATCGAACTCCTCAACACCAGCACCTCCGCAGCCGAACTCTCCGGCATGTCCCTCACCGATAACCCCGCCGCTCCGCCCAAATTCACCTTCCCCCCAGCCACCGTCCTCGCCCCCGGCGCTCTCCTCACCATCACGCTCGACTCCCGCGCCCCCTTCCGCCTCGACGGCGACGGCCAGACGGTCCTCCTCCTCAATCCCGACGGCTCGCTCGCCGACTCCATTTCCTTCGGCCCCCAGGCACCCGACTTCTCCCTCGCACGCTCCCCCACCGGCTGGCAACTCGCCAACCCATCCCCGGGAACCCCTAACACCACCACCGATCTCGGCATCCCTTCTGCTCTCCGCTTCAACGAATGGATGGCCTCCAACCCGGACGGCCCGGACTGGCTCGAACTAGCCAACCCATCCGCTCTACCCGTCCCGCTCGCCGGCCTCCGCATCACCAACAGTCCCTCCATCTCCACTCTCCCAGCTCTCTCCTTCATCGGCCCGCGCGGCTTTCAGCAGTTCCTCGCCGACCGCAACCCAGGCCCTCACCACCTCAACTTCAAACTCGCCGCCAGCGGCGCTTCCCTCTCCCTCTCCACCTCCTCAGGAGAACTCATCGACTCCCTAACTTTCGGCCCGCAGCTCTCCGGTATCTCCGAAGGCCGTCTCCCCGACGCCTCAGGCCCATCCACCGCCTTCCCCTCCAGCGCTTCCCCCGGCGATCCCAATGCCCTCGCCATCACCGATGTCGTCATCACCCGCCTCTACCCGGACATCGAACTCTTCAACGCCAGCTCCCAACCGGTCCCCCTAGCCAACTGGTCGCTCTCCCCCGCCATCAACAGCCCTCTCGCCTTCTCCTTCCCGCCCGATTCCCCCGCCCTCGCCCCAGGCGCAACCTTCTCCCTCACCGCCGCCTCCCTCCCCTTCACCCTCGACCCCATCCGCGGCGGCGATCTCTTCCTCCAACACCACGGCACTCACCGCAGCCACCAACCCTACGGCCCCTTCGATGGCCGCCCATGGGGCCGGGTCTCTCTCCCCGACTCCTTCGTCTTCGTCCCCATCATCCCCTCCCCCGCCACCCCCAATAACATCCCCGCCGTCGGCCCGGTCGTCATCTCCGAATTCAATTATCACCCGCCCGACGCCCCAGGCGACAACAGTCTCTACGAATTCATCGAAATCCGCAACACTAGCACCTCCCCCGTCGATCTCAGCGGCTGGCAGCTCGACGGCGATGTCTCGTTCGCCCTCCCCGAAGGCACTTCCCTCCGCCCCAACGCCTTCCTCGTCTTCTCCCCGCTCCCTCCAACAGAATTCCTCGCCCGATTCTCCGTCCCCGACGGCACGTCCGTCGTCGGCCCATGGTTCGGCTCACTCGACAACGGCAACGGCACAGTCCGGCTCATCCGCCGTCTCCCCCCAGTCTCCATCGAAGGCCCGGACTTCGGCCTCACCCCGGAAATCACCGCCGACGAGGTCATCTATCGCGACTCCTTCCCATGGCCCCCCGCCGCCGACGGCACCGGACCATCCCTCACACGATCGCTCCCCGATTCCTTCGGGTTGCTCCCCGACTCATGGTCGCCCGCCCCTCCCTCCCCAGGAGCGCTTCCTTCAACTAACACCCCGCCGTCCATCACCATCTCCTCGCCTTCCGGCACCTCCGCCCCCGCCGGGATCCCGCTCTCCTTCTCCGCCTCCCCATCCGACCCCGACGGCCGCATCACCGCCGTCCAATGGTCCGTCAACGGCACCATCGCCGCCACTTCCACCACTCCCCCCTATCTCTTCTCATGGTCTTCCAACACCACCGGCCCACACACCATCTCCGCCACCGCATGGGATGACCGTATCGCTGCCTCCTCGGCATCGTTCTCCCTGACACTTCTCAGCGATCCCCCCATGGCCGCCATCCTCTCGCCAGCTCAGGGCACCCGCTTCAACACCGCCGCCCCCGTCCTCATCACCGCCGCCGCCCGCGACCCCGAAAACCTCCTCCAGCAGGTCGACTTCTTCGCCGACTCCACCCTCATCGGCTCCGCCTCCGCCCCGCCATGGCAATTGACATGGCTCAACGCCGCCCCCGGCCCGCGCAGCCTCACCGCCCGCGCCACCGACCTCACCGGGCTCTCCAGCACTTCCCTCCCCATCACCATCTTCGTCGCCACCTCCGCCGCCGACGCCACCATCACCGCCTTCCACGTCCCCGCTGGCACCATCGGCAACCAGAACTACAACGGCAGTCTCGGCATGGACTTCGATGTCATCTCTCCCATCCTCGTCACCCGTCTCGGTGTCTTCGACAGCGGTGCCAATGGCCTCAGCGCCACCCTAACCGCGCAACTCTGGCGCACCGCCCCAACCCAGCAACTGCTCGGCTCCCTCTCGTTCTCACCCGCTTCCCCAGGCACGCTCGCCCCCTCGTCCTCGAACCGCTTCAAAGACCTCACCACCCCGCTCTCCCTCCCCGCAGGTTCCTACTCCATCGTCGCCTTCGGCTACACCACCACCGAACCCAACGGCAACGCCAGCGGCGCTGTCCCCTCATGGTCCACCAATGACGGCGGCGGTCTCCTCCGCTTCTCCGGCACCGGCCGCTACGGCAACGCTAACCAGTTCCCCGCCTCCCCCGACGGCGGCCCCGCCAACCGCTACGCCGCAGGCACGTTCGCCTTCATCTCCGCTGACCGCGACTCCGACGGTCTCCCCTCCGACTGGGAATCCGCCAACGGTCTCAACCCCGCCGACCCATCCGACAGTCTTTCCGACCTCGACAGCGACGGCTCCTCGAACCTATCCGAATTCGCCGCCGGTACCGACCCCCGCAACGCCGCCAGCACATTCCGCATCACCTCCGCCTCCATCTCCGCCAACACCATCACCGTCCGCCTCCCCCTCGCCGCCAACCGCAAAGCCTCCCTCCAGTCCAGCCCGGACCTCATCTTCTGGTCAGAAGCCCAGTCCGTCACCGCCACCACCTCCCCGCGCGACATCTCCCTCTCCATCCCCGCCGACCAGAACTCGCGCTTCCTCCGCGTCGCCGCCTACCTCCCCTGACCGCCCCCCGTGTTTGAGCAACCCCTGCAACCAGCGCACGCCGCCGCACCAAGCAAAGTGGCACGGGCGTCCCGCCTGTGACCCCAATGCCAATGTCTCCATCCACCTTGCTTCCATGGTCCCTTCCCAACCCGGGAAAAGCTCCCTTCCACCTGCCCTCCTTCTTTTCCCAGCTCTTCCCCTCACTCCACCACCAGCACGCCGCGCATCACCCGCCAGTGCCCCGGAAACGTACACACCAGCGGATACTCCCCAGGCGCCGCCGGTGCCGTAAACACCAACTCCGCTTCCTTCCCCGGCTGCACCAGCGGCGTCGCCTGCAGCACTTCCGGCACCGCAGGCACATAACCCTTCGCCAACCCGTCCTGCCCTCCAGCCAGCTTGTCCGCCAGCGCCCCCACCTTCTCCAGCGACCCCGGAGCCAGCACCACCAGATTGTGCAGCATCACGTCAGGATTCCGGAAAATCAGCCGCACCTTTGCCCCCGCCTTCACCGTCATGCTCCCGGGCTCGAAACTCATCCGCCCAGGCACCGCCTGCACAAAAATCGCATCACCCAGCGCCGCCTGCGCCTTCTCATATTCCGCCGCCATCGCCGCCAGTTCCTCAGCCGCCTCCGCCGCCCGGGCCTTCGCCAGCCGCTGCCCTAGCGAATCATACAGATACACCGCCGGCGGCTTCTCAATGTTCCGGAACCTCGTCTCAATCACATTCAATCCAGCCCCCAGTTTCAACTGCACCTGCTGGTCATTCAGCCACATCGAATCCGATGTCAGCATCGGCACTCCATTCACCAGAATGTCCACATAACCATGCCGCACCGCCAGCACCGCAGGCTGCTCCGCCTCCGCCCTCACAAATGTCCGCCACGCTCCCTTCCCCAGATCCACCCACTCCTTCACCCGGGTCCCCTCCGCCACCTCCAGCACAGGCACACTCCTCCCCAGCGCCGGCTTCGTCCCATGTCTCAGATCATCCAGCATGTGCTGCACATCCCCGTTCGCCGCCCGCACACCCTGCAGCACCAGCTCCACCTCCGGATACCTCGGCCTCAAATGCGCCACCGCATCCACCACCTCCATCTGCACCCGCGGGCTCGGATGCGCCGCCGCCGTTGCCAGCAAGTTCACCGCATTCGGCAACCGATCCGCCTGAAACCTAACCATCCGCACCGCCGCCGCTCGAATCTGCTCGTCCCGCACCCTCGTCAGTCTCATCAGCCATTCGGGCCTCACTTCCCTCAACCCCTCCGCCACAAACACCGCTTCCAGCAGGCGCTGCCCATACCCTTCCGCCTTCTCATCCAATCCCTTCACCCACGCATCCAGCGCCCCCATCACCTCCACCCCGACCTTCCTCAGCCCGATCCTCGCATGGTGCCTCACAATATTCTGCGGATGCTTCAGAAACTCCAGCAGCGCCGGCACCCCCGCCCCCTCCACCACCGGAAAGTCCCGCACCACCGGCTTCTCCTTCGACACCACCCGCCAGATCCTCCCGTGCGTGTGATCCCAGTGCGGATCCCTCATCGCATGCTGCGCATGCCCGATGATCGGACTGCAGAAATCCGACACGTACAACCCGCCGTCGAACCCGAACTCCACATCCGCCGGCCGGAACGCCGCATTCGGCGAACTCACCACATCCACCCGCTCAATCCCACGCACCACCCCCTTGCTGTAATCATACTTCCACAGCGACACCGCATAGTTCCCCAGCAGCGACGCCGTCACCATCCCGTTCTGATAGGCATCGGGAAAATTCGGGCTCGAAAGACTCGTCAGCGCCGATCCCTTCCCGTTGCTCCCCGTGTTCCCATACGAAAACGGATGATACACTCCTAGCGGCGTCCACGTCAGCGCAAGGGTGTCCAGCGGCAGTCCATCCCCGTACATCTGAAAAATGCCGCCTGTCCTGTCATACGTGATCTTCCACGGATTGGGCGTGTTGCTCTGCCACTCGGTCTCCACCCTCCCCGTCCTCGGATGCAACCGGTACGTCGTCGCATCAATCCCCCGCACCACCCCGAACGGTGTTTCCAGCTGCGACCGGTGAAACACACCGTCACAGAACATCACATGCCCTAGCGCATCCGTCGCAATCATCCCGCCATGGTGCGAATCCGTCACGTCAATCCCCCTGAAAAACTCCCGCTTCGTGTCCGCCTTCCCGTCCCCGTCCGTGTCATTCATCAGCCACAACCGCGGCTGCTCGGACACTATCACTCCCCACTCGGTGAACGCAATCCCATCCAGCGCATCAAATCCCTCCGCAAACGTCGTGCACCGGTCCGCCTTCCCATCCCGATCAACATCCTCCAGGACCACAATCCGGTCCTCCGGCGGCAATCCCGGCACCGTATGCGGAAACGACGGCATCGTCACCACCCAGAGCCGCCCCCGCCCATCAAACGCAATCTGCACCGGATTCTTCAACTCCGGAAACTCTTCCTCCGACGCAAACAGATTCACCGCATAACCATCCGCTACCCGGAACTCCGCCATCGCCTCTGCCGGCTTCCGGATCACTCCCGTCGCCCCGCCATCATCACTCCCCGCAATCGCCGGCAGCGGCTCCATCCACGCCACCGGCATGTCCTCAACCTTCTTCCCCGGCGTCGCCGCCAGCTCATGCACCACCGCCTCACATCTCCGCACCATCTCATGATAACGCGGCATCTCCGCCGCATACTCCTCCGGCCGCTTCCTGATCCCGTAATACAAATCCGCATTCTTCGGCCGCACCACTTCCGCCACATACTTCTGCTTCCGCCCCACCGCCTTCGCCACTTCCTTCACCCGCCCATCATCAATCCCCCTAACTACCGCTTCCCCCACCAGCGCACCCGCAATCACCCGCGCCACCACCCGGTTTCCCTCTTCGTTCAAATGCAGCCCGTTCGTCGTCAGCCGCCCATGCCCCGCAACACTCGCCCCGTAAACATCCACATACACCACCCCACGCTTCCCAGCCTCCTCCGACATCACCTTCCCATACCGCTCAATGTACGCATTCCGCCCCGCCGCATCCGGCCCCGGAAACCCAGGCTCCACCGCCGTCGGCCCCACCAGCACCACCTTCGCCCCCGCATGCAGCCGCGCCAGTTGATCCAGATACCCACCTAACTGCTCCCGGAAATCCCCCAGCCCTGCCTCCCCCGCAAACGCCTCATTCATCCCGTACCCAGCCACCACCACCTTCGCCGGCCATTCCTTCATCAGGGTCCTCAAATGCTCCTCATACCCCTCGGGCCTCAACCGATACCCCACCTCATCCCCCGTCCACGCAAAGCTCCGGAACCTCAACTGCTTCCCAGCCTCCGCCACCTGCACCAGCGCCTCCAGCTCCCCCTGCTCACTCAACCGCTCCATCATCGAATTCCCATAACAAATCACATAGTCCCCACGCCCGAACGGCATCTCCGCCCGCACCCCCATCGCCATCGTCGCCAAGGCCACCACCCCCGGCACCAGCCGCCCGATCATTCCCTGCTTCCTTCTCTCCACCGTCAGTTGTCTCTGGTTCGTTGTCATCTTGTCTCTCCATTACAGCCCTCCACCTCCACGCTCCACCTCCCAGACACATACGGAATCACGGCCAACTCTACCCCATCTCACCATCCCCCACGCCTCCGATTTCCCCTTTTCCACCGCCTCATGGGCTCTACGCTCATCCCTCCCATGAGCACCGCTGGCACGAATTACAAAGACTCCGTCAACCTCCCGAAGACCGACTTCCCCATGAAGGCGGACCTCGTCGCCCGCGAACCCCTCAGACTCGCCGCATGGGAATCCTCAGGCCTCTACCACCGCATCCAGCAGCGCCGAAAAGCCGCCGCCGCCCCAAAATTCATCCTCCACGACGGCCCTCCCTTCGCCAACGGCGACGTCCACATGGGCACCGCCCTCAACAAGGTCATCAAAGACCTCGTCCTCAAATCGAAGTCCATGGCCGGCTTCGAAACCCCCTACATCCCCGGCTGGGACTGCCACGGGCTCCCCATCGAATTCAAAGTCGTCCGCGAAGACACCGGCCTCACCCCACCCGAAGTCCGCCGCCGCAGCGAGGAATTCGCCCGCAAATGGATCGATGTCCAAAAGGCCTCCTTCCGCCGTCTCGGGGTCTTCGGCGACTGGGACCATCCCTACCTCACGCTCTCCGCTTCCTACGAAGCCCACATCGTCCGCTTCTTCGCCACCTGTCTCGAAAAAAATCTCGTCTACCGCGACAAGCGCCCAGTCCAGTGGAGCTACGGCGCCAAAACCGCCCTAGCCGAAGCCGAGGTCGAATACAAAGAGAAAACCTCCCCAGCCATCTTCGTCCGCTTCCCCGCCCTCACCGGCCCAGTCGCCGACGCCAAGGGCTCGTTCGTCATCTGGACCACCACCCCATGGACCCTCCCAGCCAATCTCGGGATCATGGTCAAACGCGACTACACCTACGTCCTCGGCGAGTTCTCCCACGAAGACGGTCGCTCCGCCACGCTCCTCATCGTCCGCCCGCTCATCGACGCCTTCGCCGCCAAAACCGGCTTCCACCTCACCGGCCCCGGCACCGAACTCAAAGGCGACGCCCTCGCAGGCTCCCTAGCCCAGCACCCGTTCCTCGACCGCTCCTCCAAGGTCATCTGCACGGACTTCGTCACCGATGACACCGGCACCGGCCAGGTCCACACCGCCCCAGGCCACGGCAAGGAAGACTACATCGCCGGACGCGAACACAACCTCGGTCTCCTCTCCCCAGTCGACGACGACGGCCGTCTCACCGCCGATTGCGGCATCCCGGAACTCGCCGGCACGCTCGTCTTCGACGCCAACGGCCCCATCATCCGGCTCCTCGCCGAACGCGGCATGCTCCTCGGTAAGGAAAACTACAAACACGACTACCCTCACTGCTGGCGCAGCAAAACCCCTATCATCTTCCGCAGCGTCCCCCAGTTCTTCCTCCGCATCGACGACATCCGCGCCGCCGCCCTCTCCGAAATCGACCGCGTCCAATGGCTCCCTCACTGGGGCCGCGCCCGCATCCACGGCACCGCTGAAAGCCGCCCGGACTGGTGCATCAGCCGCCAACGCACATGGGGCGTCCCCCTCCCCGTCTTCTACAACAACGGCGAACCCGTCCTCGACGCCGCCGTCGCACGCAAGGTCGCCGCGCTCATCGAATCCCTCGGCACCAATGTCTGGTTCGAAAAATCCCACGCCGAACTCACCGCCCTCCTCGACCTCCCCTCCCATTGGACCAAAGGCCGCGACACCCTCGATGTCTGGATCGACTCCGGATGCTCCAGCATGGCCGTCACCGAATCACGCCCCGAACTCGGCAACGGCGGCATCGCCGACCTCTACATCGAAGCCACCGACCAGCACCGCGGCTGGTTCCAGTCGTCCCTCATGTGCAGCATCATCCACCGCGGCACCGCCCCCTACAAAACCGTCATGACCCACGGCTTTGTCACCGACACCTCAGGCGAAAAAATCAGCAAGAGCGGCGACAAACCCATCAACGCCGAATACTACTATAACAAATACGGCGCAGACCTCGTCCGACTCTGGGTCGCCTCCGTCGACTGGCAGAACGATGTCCCGTTCTCCGACAAGCTCTTCGAACAGAACGGCGAAGTCTACCGCCGCTTCCGCAACACGCTCCGCATCCTCCTCGGCAATCTCCACGACTTCTCACCTGCCGATCACTCCGTCCCGAACGACGCTCTCACGCTCCTCGACCGCTGGATCCTCGAACGGCTCCACTCCGTCACCCGCGACTGCCTAGCCGCCTACGCCGCCTACGACTTCCGCAAGGTCTTCATCACACTCAACCAGTTCTGCGCCACAGACCTCAGCGCCCTCCACATCGACATCACCAAGGACCGGCTCTACTGCGACCCCGCCAATAGCCCGCGCCGCCGCAGCGCCCAGTCCGCCATGCACAAGGTCCTCACAGACCTCACCAAACTCCTCGCCCCCATCCTCGCCTTCACCGCCGACGAAACATGGGAATTCGCCGGGCACACCGACAGTGTCCACGAACAGGACTTCCCCACCCCGGACCCAGCCTTCGCTAACTCCGAAGCCTCCAGCGCCATCGCACAACTCCAGTCCATCCGCGATCTCCTCCAGCAGGAAATCGATCGCGCCCGCAAGGACAAAACCATCGGCAGCAACCTCGAAGCCGCCGCCACCCTCACCATCCCAGACGGCCACCCCGCCGCCTCCATCCTCGCCGACCGCGACACCGTTAGCGAATTCCTCATCGTCAGCGACCTCACCATCACCACCGGCCAACCATTCTCCGTCGCCGTCACCCGCACCACCTGCACCAAATGCCAGCGCTGCTGGCGTCACCTCCCCGACGTCGGTTCCTTCGACGCCCACCCAGCCCTCTGCGGCCGCTGCGTCTCCGCCCTCGCCTGACTCCAACCCTTATCAACCGCCCATCAGCACCATGATCGCCGACCTGCTCGAAAAACTCCGCGCCTCCGTCAACGACGCCGAGGGCCTCTCCGACGCCGACCGCGCCACCCTCCTCGGCCACATCAACGCCATGGAACCAGCCGCCGCCTCCGAACTCCCCTCCCCGGAACCCTCCGCCCTCGACGACCTCCGCTCCTCCCTCCAATCCTTCGAAGCCTCCCACCCAGACCTCACCGCCCAACTCAACACCCTCGCCACCACCCTCGCCAACATCGGCCTCTAAACCCCTCCGCCTCCCAAAGTGGCACGGGCATCCTGCCTGTGACCTCCGCACACCCGCCCCCTCCGTACAAGCCAGCCGAAGGCTCTGGACTGCTGTCAGAATCACAGCTCTCCCTGAGCAAGGAGTGCGCCTACCCGCCTTCCCAACAAGCCCGGGCACGCAAGGCTCCGTACTCGCCCCTCTCCCAACAAGCCCCTGGGGAGCGCTGAGCCCCAGCTCGGCGTTTTCCGAACTCGCCCCCTCCGAACAAGCCAGCCGAAGGCTCTGGACTGCTGGGAGAATCACAGCTCTCTCCGCGCACGGAGTGCGCCTACCAGCCCTCCCAACTCGCGCCTCTCCCAACAAGCCCCCTCTCAAATCTCAAATCTCAAATCTCAAATCCCCAAATCCCCCCCTCACTTCAACCCAAGATTCTTCTCCGCCTCCCCCTGCACCCAGATATCCGTCGTTTCCGGATTCGCCTTCAACCGCTTCAACACCCGCCGAATACACCCCAGAGCCTTCTTGTTCATCCCCGGCTCGCACTGCACCGCAATGTTGTGATGATCCTCATCCGTGCCGCCAACCCCAATCAC
>QQNF01000081.1 GCA_003402705.1 Verrucomicrobiota bacterium
CGCAATCCCGTTGGGATTGGTGGGGAGCTGGTACGGATGACAAGGCCGGGAGGGTGTTGTTATGGTGGCTTGTGGGGTGAGGTCACAGGCAACATGCCCGTGCCACTTTGCTTGGGCTTTGGGGCGCAATCCCGTTGGGATTGGTGGGGAGCTGGTACGGATGACAAGGCCGGGAGGGTGTTGTTGTGGTGGCTTGTGGGGTGAGGTCACAGGCAAGATGCCCGTGCCACTTTGTTTGGTACGAGGTCACAGGCAAGATGCCTGTGTCACTTTGTTTGGTACGAGGTCACGGGTGGGACACCCGTGCTACGTTGCTTGCTGGGGCTGGGGAATGGGGTCGTCAGCGGGATTTTTTGCGTGGGGGTTGGTGGGAGATGTCGGGGAGGAGGGAGCGGAGGGAGGTGAGGGTGGTGGCGTGGGTGGGGTTGGAGGAGAGGTCGTGGATTTCGGAGGGGTCGGAGGAGAGGTCGAAGAGTTGGGTGCGGGAGATGAGAGGGTAGTCGATGCATTTCCAGCGGCCGTCGGTGACGGCGCGTTGGAGGTGGCGGTAGGAAGTGGTGATGTGCTGGCGGGCGGAGTTCTTGTTCTCTAGCAGGACTGGGGAGAGATTGAGGCCGCGGCTTTGGTCGAGGGAGGGGAGAGAGGCTAGGGAGGCGAGGGTGGGGAAGAGATCGTGGAGGTAGACGAGGGCTGGGGTGGTGCGGTTGGCGGTGATGCCTGGGCCGGCGATGATGAGGGGGACGCGCATGGAGTGCTCGTAGAGGTTCTGTTTTCCGAAGAGTCCGTGGCTGCCGATGGCTAGGCCGGAGTCGGCGGTGAAGACGATGTAGGTGGAGTCGCGTTGGTTTTCGGGGATGGCGTCGAGGATGCGGCCGATCTGGTGGTCCATGAAGGCGATGGCGGCGTGGTAGTCGGCGAGGTGGCGCTGGACGTCGGCGGGGGTGCGCGGGTGAGGGGCGAGGAGTTCGTCGCGGATTTTGAGTTCGCCGTTATCGAAGGGGTGTTCGGGGAGGAAGTTGTCAGGGACCGGGATGGATGACGGCTGGAATTTCGCGTGCCATTCGGGCGGGGCTTTGCGTGGGTCGTGCGGGGCGTTGAAGGCGACGTAGCAGAGCCATGGGGAGGAGGCGTCGGAGGACTTGAGGAAGTCGGCGGCTTCCGAGGCGAACTGGGCGACGCAGTGCTGGGAGACCTTGTGAGGAGGGGAGAGTTTGCCGTCGGGGAGGAAGTCGACGACCTTGGCGGAATCGGGGTCGGTCATGCCGCCGAGGAAGATGGAGCGGCCGGAGTTGAAGGCGCGGCGGAGAGAGGGTGCGCCGTTGTGCCATTTGCCGGTGATGAACGTGCGGTAGCCGTGATCGGCGAAGAGTTCGGGCCATGTTTTGTCCTTGAGGGTTTCGTCGGCTTCCTGGAGCGGGCGGCCGCTGAGGAGCATGGCGCGGGAGGGGACGCAGACGGCGCCTTGATTGGCACCCATGCAGTAGGCTTTGGAGAAGGCGGTGCCGCGGCGGACGAGGGCGTCGAGGACGGGGGTTTGGGCGACGGGGGAGCCGAGGGCGGCGATGGTGTCTGGGCGCTGGTCGTCGGCGAGGAGGAAGAGGAAGTTGGGTTTGGCGGCGGCGGGGAGGAGCGAGAGCGCGAGGGTGGCGCAGAGGGTGAGGAGACGCATCATGCGGGTGAGCATGGGCGTGTGCGGGGGAGGGGTGGGGGACGTTTTCGCGTAGGTGGGGCTTGGGTAGAAAGGCGAGAGGCGGGGGTGGGAAAGCGTGTTAGAGGTGGGTGGCTTGGTCGGAGACAAGGCCGGGACGGCCTTGCTACGGTGGGGGGGAGGCTGGGGCGGGGTTGCCGCCGTCCATCCATTCGAGGCCGCGCTCGCGGGCTTCTTCGCGTTCGGTTTCTTCCCAGTGGAGGCGTTGTTCGCGGGTGAAGAGGAGACGTTTGATGTCTTCGAGGATGGCGTAGACGCAGGGGACGAGGATGAGGGTATTGAGGAGATTGCTGAGACAGCCGAAGGCGAGGGAGATGGCGCAGGGGATGAGGAATTTGGCCTGGATGCTGGATTCGGTGACGATGGGCATGACGCCGATGAAGCTAGTGATGCTAGTGAGCATGATGGCCTGGAAGCGGGCGGCACCGCCTTCGCGGGCGGCACCGGTGATGCTTTCGCCGCCGCGGCGGTGGCGGTTGACGTATTCGACGAGGACGAGGCTTTCGTTTACGACGACCCCGCTGAGGGCGACGATGCCGATCATGCTCATGATGCTGAGTTCGACGCCCATGACGAGGTGGCCGATGACGGCTCCGGTCATGCCGAAGGGGATGACGCTCATGACGATGAAAGGCTGGACGTAGCTGCGGAGGGGGATGGCGAGGAGGACGTAGATGCCGAAGAGGGCGAGGAGCCCGCCGAGGGCGATGTCCTTGAGGTTATCGCGCTGATTTTTCTGTTCGCCTTCGAAGGACCAGCGGACGTCTGGGAAGTCGCGCTGGAGTCTGGTGAGGATGCCGCCGCCGTCGCCGGTGTCTGGTCTGACGAGAGCGGCGACGACCATGTTGGCATCGACGTCGGGGACGTTCTTGTCGAGTTCGGCTGAGATGATGACCCCGCGTTCGCGATCGGAGCGGTAGATGGAGGAAAAGCCGCGGCCTTCGACTGGTGCGGCGACGGAGGAGAAGGGGAGTTCTGCGCCTTGCGGGGTGCGGATGCGGAGACTGGCGATGTCTTCGAGCGAGCGGCGTTCGTCGCGTGGGTAGCGGACCATGACCTTGACCTCGTCGCGGCCGCGCTGGAGACGCTGGACTTCCTCGCCGTAGAAGGCCTGCCTGGTCTGACGGGCGACATCGGCCAGGCGGATGCCGAGGTTTTCGGCTTCCGGGAGGATGTTGAGTTTGAGTTCGCGTTTTCCGTCGCGGTTGGTGTCGGTGATGTCGGTGACCCCGCGGATGGCGGCGAGGTTTTCTTTGACGAGAGCGGTGGCCTGATTGAGACGGTCGAGGTCGCGGCCGTGAAGGAGGAGTTCGATGGCGGCTCCGGTGCGTGAGGTATTTTCGAGAAAGGAGAGTTCGACGGTGCCGGGGATGGGGCCTGTTAGTTCGCGCCATTTGGCGACGATGTCCTGGGATTTGATGCTGCGTGCGGAGGCGGCGATGAGTTCGACGGTGACCTCGCCTATGTTAGAGGAATCGGATGAGCCGCCGGGGGTCATGCCGACCTTGAATGGTTGAGCGCCGACGGCGCTGAGCATGTGTTTGACGACGGGTTCGCCGTCGAGGCCTTTGAAGTGATCGTTGAGGCGATTGGCGGCGGCTTCGATGCGGTCGATGGCCTGCTGGGTGGTTTCGACGGCGACGCCTGCGGGCATCGTGAGTTTGGCGGAGATGATTTCTGCTTCGACGCGGGGGAAGAATTCGAAGGGGATCCAGCTGCCCATGATGAGGCCGATGACGCCGAGGAAGACGGCGATGAAGGCGGTGACGGTGGCGTAGCGCCAACGGAGGGCTAGGTTGATGAACGGGCGGTAGCGGTTCTGGATGAAGGATTCGACGTGGCGGCTCATGGCGCGCTGGACGCGGACGATGAAGCGGACGAAGGGGTTGATCTGGTCGAGCGGTTTCTCCGGTTTGAGGTGGGAGAGGTGAGCTGGGAGGATGAGGTTTGTCTCGATGAGGGAGACGAGGAGCGTGGGGATGACGACCCATGGGATGTTGCGCCAGATTTTGCCGCCGACGCCGCTAACGAAGAGCATGGGCATGAAGGCGACGACGACGGTGAAGACCCCGAAGATGGCGACGACCATGACCTCGTAGGCACCGCGGGGTGCGGCTAGTTTGGAGGGTTCGCCGGTGGACATGCGGGCGTGGACATTTTCGCCGACGACGATGGCGTCGTCGGTGACGATGCCGAGGACGACGATGAAGGCGAACAGGGAGATCATGTTCACGCTGATGTCGACGAGCGGGAGGAAGATGAGACCGCCGGCGAAGGCGATGGGGATGCCGAGGGCGACGTGGAAGGCTAGGGCTGGCCTGAGGAAGAGGGACAGCATGAGGTAGACGAGGCAGAAGCCCTGCCACGCGTCCTGAAGCATGAGATTGAGACGGCCTTCGAGGAGGAGACTGACATCGTTCCAGACCTCGAGGCGGACCCCTTCGGGGAATTGCTGGGGTGCGGTTTCGAGCCATTTTTTGACGGCGGCGGCGACCTTGAGCGTGTCTTCGTCGCCGGTGCGGTAGATATTGACGACGATGGCGGGGCGGCCGTCGAAGCGGGTGAAGAGGTCGACTTCCTGGAAGCCGTCGATGACGGAGGCGATGTCCTTGATGAGGAGACGACTGCCGTCGGGTCTTGTCAGGACGGTGATTTCCTCGAATTCCGCGGCGGAGTATTTGCGGGCCTGAGTGCGGATGAGGATTTCGCCGGCTTTGGTGCGGAGAGAGCCGCCGGGGAGATCGAGGGACGACGAGCGGACGGCGGCGGCGACCTGGTCGAAGGTCAGGCCGTGACGGCGGAGCGTGTCTTCGGAGACCTCGATGGAGACCTCATGGCGTTTGATGCCGGAGAGTTCGACCTGAGTGACATCGGGGAGGGCTTCGATGGCGTCGCGGACCTGTTCGGCGACGGCGCGGAGGTTTTTGTCGTCGGTGCCGGCCGCGCTGACGGTGACCGACATGATCTGGGACTTGATGGGGATGACCTCGATGACCGGTTTTTCGGCGCTTTCGGCGAAATTGCGGATGCCATCGACGCGGGCTTTGACGCGGTTGGCGACCTCCTGTTCGTCGAATTCCTCTTTGACCTCGATGATGACGACCCCGACGGATTCGTTAGAGCGACTGGTGAGCCGTTTGATGCCATCGAGTCCCTGGACGGCTTCTTCGACGGGGATGCAGACCCCTTTTTCGACTTCCTCGGGGGCCGCGTTCGGGTAGGGGACCGAGACCGTGATGATGTTAGTGGTGACTTCCGGGAAGATTTCCTTGCGTTGGCCGAACCATGAGAGGAGGCCGAGGGCGATGAGCCCCCACATGAGGAAGTTGGCGGCGATGTGGTTTTTGGACCACCAGTTGATGAGGGATCGCATGGGAGGTCAGGGTTTGGCTTGAGGGGCCGGGGCGGCGGGAGTGGCCGTGGGAGAGACTGGGTTGACGGCCATGCCTTCGGTGATGACGGCGAGGGAAGTGGTGAGGACGAGATCGCCGGGTTTGAGGCCGCTGGAGAGGAGGACATCGTCGCGGGTGGTGCGGGCGATGGTGACTGGTCGGAAGGAGAGGTGGTGGTCAGCGGAGGAGACGGCGACGCGATCGCCGGCGAGGAGGGCGCGGCGGGGGATGCGGACGACGTTTTTGAGAGGGCGGCCGAGGAGGGAAGCGTTGACGTAGAGGCCTGGGGCGATGAGCGGGTCCGGGTCTGGGCCTGGGGAGAATTCGACGGTGACGGGGAGTGTGCGGCTGGCGCGGTCGATTTCTGCGGCGGAGCGGACGAGGGTGGCCTTGATGGAGATGGTGCGGGTGCCGGCGGTGGCGGAGAGGGTGACAGGGGAATCGGCGGCGGAGTCGAGGAGCGTGAAGTCGTCGAGCGGGAGCGGGAGTTTGACCTGGAATTTGTCAGTGGCGTAGAATTCGGCGAGGGCTGCTCCGGGGGCGGCGTAGGAGCCGAGGTTTGTGAGGGTGCGGAGGATGCGGCCGTCGAAGGGGGCGCGGAGGACGGTGCGTTCGAGGTCGCGTTTGGCTTTAGCGACGGCGGCGTTGGTGGCGGCGACGCGGGCGTGGGCGGCTTTGAGTTGAGGGGCTCTGGTGACGAGATCGCTTTCCGGGTTGCCGGAGGCGAGTTTTTTCCAGTCGCGCATGGCTTGGTCGGCGCGGGCCCGTTCCATGCGGACCTGCATGGCGGCGTCGGCGGCGTTGGCTTCGGCGGTAGCGAGAGCGGAGAGGTAGTCGGCGTCGTCGAGGCGGAGGAGTTCTTCGCCTTGTTTGAAGGGAGCGCCGTCGCGCCATGATGGGCTGACGGCGATGACGCGGCCGGCGACTTCGGCGGCGGCGCGGGATTGGGTGATGGGTTCGATGACGCCCTGGGCGGCGAGGGTGACGGGGGCGTCGGAGAGTTCGGCTTTGAGGAGTTCGACGTCGGGGACCGGGGTTTGGACGACGGCCTTGTCGGCGCGGCGGCCGAATTTGACGGCGGCCTGCTGGGCGGCAGCGCCGAGGGCGACGAGGAGGAGCGGCAGGAAGATTCTGCCGAAGCGGCTGAGGCTGCGGATATTGTCAGGAGACGACATGGGAAGGGCGACCGTGGCGCAGGAAGACTGGAGGCGCAACGGGCGGCCCAAGGAACGTCGGCGAGGGTGGCGCGGGTGTGCGGGGGGGCGTCAGTCCATGGCGCGGACGGCGGTTTTGGGCTGGAGCCAGTGAAGGACAGCCATGCGGCAGGCGATGCCGTTTTCGACCTGGTCGTTGATGAGACAGTGTTCGTAGGTCATGACGGAGTCGACGAGTTCGACGCCGCGGTTGACCGGGCCTGGGTGCATGATGGGGAGGCCGCGCTGGCGGATGACGGCGAGACGTTCGTCGGTGACCCCGTAGAGCCGGTGGTATTCGCGGAGACTGGGGAAGAACTGGTCCTTCTGGCGTTCCATCTGGATGCGGAGGAGGTAGATGACGTCAGGTTTCCAGTCGAAGACCTCGTCGAACGTGCGGAGGGCGGGGATGCCTTGGCGGCGGTCGGCCGGGATGAGCGAGCCTGGGCCGAAGAAGGCGACTTCTGCGCCGAGTTTGGTGAGGATGGTGGACGTGCTGCGGGCGACGCGGCTGTGGAGGATATCGCCGATGATGACGATGCGGCGGCCGGCGAGGTTAGGGCCGAGGGCTTCCTGCATGGTGAAGGCGTCGAGGAGGCCCTGGGTGGGATGGGCGTGGTGGCCGTCACCGGCGTTGATAACACTGGCGGCGGTGTGGCGGGCGATGAGGTTAGGGACGCCTGAGGAGCCGTGGCGGACGATGATGTAATCGACCTGCATGGCCTGGAGCGTGTCGATGGTGTCGATGATGGATTCCCCTTTGACGACGCTGCTGGTGGAGACGGTGAAGTTGGTGACATCGGCGCTGAGGCGTTTGGCGGCGATTTCGAAGGACGAGCGCGTGCGGGTGCTTGGCTCGTAGAAGAGCGTGAGGACGTGGCGGCCGCGGAGGGGAGGGACCTTGCCGACGGAGCGGCGGAGGAGGTCCTTGAAGGGTCGGGCGGCGGAGAGGAGGTGATCGATTTCCTCGCGGGAGAGGCTTTCGATGTCGAGGAGGTCTTTGCGGCGCGTCATACGGGGTCGTTTTTATTTTGAACCACGAAGAGACCGTCTTGTCCATCCTGCTCGCGGAGGAGGACGCGGAGGTACTCGGAGGGGCCGGTGGGGCGGAGGAGCCCGCAGTAGTCCGGTTGGATGGGGAGTTCGCGGTGGCCGCGATCGACGAGGACAGCGAGTTCGATGCGGGAGGGGCGGCCGATGTCGAGGAGACCGTCGATGGCGGCGCGGATGGTGCGGCCGGTGTAGAGGACGTCGTCGACGAGGATGACGTGGCGGTTGGCGGTGGGGAAGGGGATGTCGGTGCGGCCGGTGGAGTCGGCGACATTGAGATTGCGGGGGTCGTCGTGGTAGAACGTGATGTCGAGCGTGCCGACGGGGATGTCAGGGCGTTCGGATTCGAGGACGCGGGCGATGCGGCGGGCGAGGGGGACCCCGCGGCGGTGGATGCCGACGAGGACGAAGTCGGCGCGCGGGTGATTTTCGAGGATCTGGAAGGCGAGCCGGTGGATGCGGATGTCGAGTTCGCGAGCGCCGAGGAGACGAGAGCCCTGAGGTTCCATGGTGATGGGTGGTGGGAAGAGAGGTGTTAGCCCGGGGCGTTGGCGAAGTGGAGGAGACCGATGTCCGAGCGGTTCTGGCGGCCAGGGAAGGAGATTTTGGCGGCTTCCGAGTAGGCGGTTTCGCGTGCGGCGGTGAGGGTGGGGGCAGTGGCGACGATGGCGAGGACGCGGCCGCCGTTGGTTTCGAAGTTGCCTTCGTTGTTGAGACGAGTGCCGCAGTGGAACGTGGTGGCGTGGGAGATGGTGTCGAGGCCGGAGATGGCGTCGCCGGAGCGACTGGATTCCGGGTAGCCGTGGCTGGCGAGGATGAGGCAGAGACTCCAGTGATTGCTGAAGGTGATGAGGTCCGGGTTGAGAGTTCCGTTAGCGGCGTCGAAGAGGTACTGGGCGAAGTCGCCGGAGAGGAGCGGCATGACGGCCTCGCATTCCGGGTCACCGAAGCGGCAGTTGTATTCGATGATTTTGGGGCCGTCGGGGGTGAGCATGAGGCCGAAGTAGAGGAAGCCGCGGTAGGGGAGACCGTCTTTGACGAGACCGGCGACGGTGGGGCGGACGATGCGGTCTTCGATTTCGGTGAGGACTTCTGGGGAGACGATGGAGCGGGAGGCGACGGCACCCATGCCGCCGGTGTTAGGGCCGTCGTCGTTGTCGCGGATGCGTTTGTAGTCGCGGGCGGGGGTGAGGAGGTGGAACGAGCCGTCGGCGATGGAGCAGAAGACGCTGAGTTCGGGGCCGGTGAGGCATTCTTCGATGACGAGACGGCCGGGGCCGAATTGTTGTCGGGTGAAGACGACGTCGAGGAAGTCGTCGACCATCTCTTGAGAAGTGCAGACGGAGACCCCTTTGCCTGCGGCGAGGCCGTCGAATTTGAGGACTACGGGGAGAGAGGAGATGGCGGCGCGGGCTTCTTCGATGGAGCTGACGGCGGCGTAGGCGGCGGTGGGGATTTGGTGGCGGACGAGGAATTGTTTGGCGAATTCCTTGCTGGCTTCGAGTTGGGCGGATTGTTTGTGAGGGCCCCAGCAGGGGATGCCTGCGGCCTTGCAGAGATTGGCGAGGCCATCGCCGGCGACGAGGAGACTTTCGTCACCGGCGACGCAGAGGTCGATGCCTTCTGCGACCATCCATGCGACGAGGGCGGGGACGTCGGTGGCTGGGGCGCGGGAGGCGAGGGAGGCGATGGCATCGCTGCCTGGCCATGTGAAGAGCGAGTGAGCGCCGGGGGAGTTGTGGAGCGCGGAGATGAGGGCGTGTTCGCGTCCGCCTTTGCCGGTGACGAGGATTTTCATGAGCCACTGCCCATGGGCGCGGGTCGGAGGTTTGCAAGACGGTTTCCGGGAGGGCGTGCGGGGGGACTTAGACAGGAGAGCTCGGTCGGAGGCAAGGGCGGGACGCTTGCTACGGTGGGGGCTCGTGGGATGGGGTCACAGGCGGGACGCCCGTGCCACCTTGCTTGCTGCGCGTTACTTCTGTTCGTTGAGAGTCCCGATGTTCCAGTAGTAGTGCATTTCCTGAGCGGAAGGCACTTTGAGGGGACGGACGATGCGGAAGCCGAGGAACTGGGCGTTGGTGTGGTACCAGATGGATTTGGGGAGCTGGGGGTCCTGTTGTTTCCATGCTTCGCCGGAGGCGCGGCGGGTGGCGATGCGGAGGTCCTTGGCGTCATCGTCCCATGAACCGCCGCGGGCGACGCGCGGGTAGATGGTGCGCGGGCGGTTGAAGGGGTTTTCGGCGGTGCCGTTGAGGGAGCCGTAGTATTTTTCGTCGTACTGGTCGAGCGTCCACTCGGTGACATTGCCGGTGATGTCGTAGAGGCCCCATGGGTTGGGCTTCTTCTGGCCGACGGGCTGGGTTTTGCCGTCGCTGTTTTCGTAGAACCATGCGTATTCGCCGAGTTTGGAGGCGTCGTCGCCGAAGAAGTAGGCGGTGGAGGTGCCGGCGCGGGCGGCGTATTCCCATTCGGCTTCGGTGGGGAGGCGGTAGAAGTGGCCGGTCTGGGCGCTGAGCCATTCGCAGAATTTGCTGGCGGCCTGTTCGGTCATGGAGATGGCGGGGAAGCCGTCCTGGCCCATGCCGAAGGTCATGTCGGTGTAGGGTTGGGTGGGGCTGCTGACCGTGTCGACGAGCGGGCTATCGGCGGGCGGGGCGGTTTTTTTGGCGCCGTCCTTGTAGCGGGAGTCGGGCGTCAGCATGAAGTTGAGGTACTGGTCCCATGTGATTTCGTAGGCACCCATCCAGAACGGATCGATTTTGACTTTGACCTGGGGGCCTTCGTCGGGTTTGCGGTCCTTTTCGGAGTCCGGGCTGCCCATGGTGAATTCGCCGCCGGGGATGACGACCATTTTGTATTCCTTGCCGGTTTTGGAGATGGTGCCGGTGTAGGGTTTCATGTCCTCGGGGGATTTTTCCGAGGATTTCTGGGTAATGGCTTCGTGGATTCTGGCGACGAATTCGGCGTTGTCGGGGTTTGGCGGGCGGTCGACCTGGAGGGCCTTCTGGGTGAGGACGAGGCCATCGGGCCATGGGGCGCCTTGTTTGACCCAGAGCTGGAGCTTCTGGATCTGTTCTTTGGAGAGCGGGCCACCTTTTTTGGTAGGCGGCATGAGGTCGTCGTCGTCCGCGGGGAGATTGGTGCGGGTGAAGATGAGGGATTTTTCGGTGTCGTAGCGGACGAGACCGGGGCCAGATTCGCCACCGGCGAGGGATTTCTCGAGCGTGGTCATGTCGAGATCGCCTTCGGATTTGTCGGGTTTGTGGCAGGAGACGCAGTTCTGTTCGAGGATCGGTTGGATATCGCGGACAAACTGCATGCGAGGTTCCTGGCCGAGTTCGAGGCCTGCGGGCCATTTGGCTCCCGCGGCGATCCATGCGCGGAGCCGTTCGGTTTGTTCTTTGACGAGGGCTGGTTCCTTGGACGGCGGCATGATGTCGTCGTGGTCGGGAGCGAGGATGGTGGTGGTGTAGAGCGGGCTGTCTTCGGGTTTGCCGGGGACGAGGGCGGGTTTGCCGTCGGTGCCTTTGAGGGCGGCTTCGAGGGTGTGGAGACGGAGATCGCCTTTGTCTTCGGAATTGCCGTGGCAGTGCGTGCAGGAGGATTCGAGGATCGGGCGGATGAAGGCGGAGAAGTAGGCCTCTGAGCCGGGGTCGGGATCGGCGGCGCAGGCGACGGCTGCGGAGACGAAGAACGGCACGAGGAAAAGGGGACGATGAGGCATGGCTGGAGACATACGAGGGGGGAGCGATGGCTTTTCAAAAGCGGGGGTGCAAGGGTGAAGCCGGGGTTGCGCGGGAGGGGGAGAGGCGCATGAGGGGGGGATGAACGAGACATTTTCGGAGGCAGGCGGGCGACTGGCGGCGCGGAGCGGGATCCTTGATCTGATGGATGATCTGGGGAGGGCGCTGACGACGGATCCCGGGATGAGGATGTTGGGCGGGGGGAATCCGGCGCACATCGGGGCGGTGGATGCGGTGTGGAGGCGGCGGATGGGGGAATTGATGGCGGATGGGGATGCGCTGGAGCGGATGCTAGGGAACTATGATCCGCCGCGTGGGAATCCGGTTTTTCTGGAGGTGCTGGCGGGGTTTTTGAGGGAGACTTGCGGGTGGGCGGTGACGCCGGAGCATCTGGCGGTGACGACGGGCGGGCAGACTGCGTTGTTTTTTCTGTTCAACCTGTATGGCGGGGTGATGGCGGACGGGACGCGGCGGCGGATATTGCTGCCGCTGGTGCCGGAGTATATTGGTTATGCGAATCAGGGGTTGGGGGCGGAACAGTTTGCGGGGTGTCCTGCGGTGATTGAGCGGACCGGGGAGCATGAATTCAAGTATCGGGTGGATTTCGGGGCGGTGGAGGCGACCTTGGAGGGCGGAGGGATCGGGGCGATTTGTGTATCGCGGCCGACGAATCCGACGGGGAATGTGCTGACGGACGGGGAGATGGAGCGGTTGCTGGGGCTGGCGAAGCGTTATGATGTGCCGCTGATTATTGACAATGCGTACGGGCTGCCGTTTCCGGGGGCGGTGTTTACGGAGGCGACCCCGTTGTGGGATGAGCAGGTGATCCTGACATTGAGCCTGTCGAAGTTAGGGTTGCCGGGGACGAGGACGGGGATGGTGGTGGCGTCGCCGCGGACGGCGGCGGCGGTGGCGGCGATGACGTCGGTGACCGGACTGGCGAACAGCAATGCGGGGCAGCAGCTGGTGCTGCCGCTGTTGCGGTCAGGCGAGCTGCTGGCGATGTCGCGGGAGGTGATCCGGCCGTTTTACGAAGGACGGGCGGCGGCGGCGCGGGAGTGGCTGGCGGAGAGTTTTGCGGGCGTGCGCGGGTGGTCGGTGCACCGGACGGAGGGGGCGTTTTTTCTGTGGCTGCGAGTGGAGGGATTGCCGGTGACGAGTCTGGAGCTGTACGAGCGATTGAAGACGAGGAAAGTGCTGGTGGTGCCTGGGGAGCATTTCTTTTTCGGGCTGAAGGAGGAATGGGGGCACCGGCACGAGTGTGTGAGGTTGAATTACAGCGGGCCGGAGGCGGTGGTGCGGGAGGGGTTGGCGATTATAGCGGATGAAGTGAGGGCGCTGCAGCGGGGAGAGGTGTGAGGTTTGTGAGGGTTTGTCAGGCTGCGAGCGGTTTGGCGGTGGAGTTTTCGGTGATGGGGGCATGAAAAAACGCGCCCGTTGCGGGGCGCGTTTTCCGGGAAACTGCTAGGTCCGGCGAGGAGGCCGCGGTTACTTGGCTGGGGTCTCGGCGGGCACGGCGGCCGGGGTTTCGGACGCTGGAGTTTCGGCGGCTGGAGTTGCCGGGGTTTCGGCGGCGGGTGTTTCGGCAGCTGGTGCAGCCGGGGTTTCGGACGCTGGAGTTTCCGCGGCTGGGGCCGGGGTGACGGTGGTTTCCGCGGCAGGCGTCGGGGTGATGGTGATGGGGGTCGGGGAGGCCGAGCCTGGGGTCACGGTGATGGGTGACGGGGCTGGGTTGGTGGTGGTGGCGTCGGCTGGGAGGGCGGCGACTGGGGAAGTTTTGGGGAGATCGATGGTGAAGTTGCGTGCTTCGCGAGCTTTGAGCATGGCGAGGACGAGGCTGAGGACGAAGAAGAGGACGCCGAGGTAGACGGTGCCTTTCTGGAGGACGTTAGTGGTTTGGCTGCCCCAGATCTGGTCGGTGACGCCTGCGCCGAAGGCGGCGCCGAGGCCTTCCTGTTTCGGCCGCTGCATGAGGACGAGGAGGATGAGGAGCAGGCAGACTGCCACGAGGATGATGGTCACGAGGACAATGAAGACGCTCAGCATAAGGGGAGGGAGTTTGGGTGGGACGGGGGAGTTGTAAAGAGAGCGTTTCCGGCGGGCGGATTCGTTCCGCGGGCCGGGGGACGGGGGAAAAAGGGGCGGCGGTGCGCCGGACCGGAAGGGTTCGGGGGGCGCACCGCCGTGAGGGAAGCGGTCAGGCGGGGATCAATTCGCTGACGGCGTCGCGTTCTTCTTTGAGTTCGTTGATGGTGGCGTCGATTTTGGATTGGGCGAAGTCGTTGTGGGTGAGGCCCTGGACGATTTCCCAGTTCTGGCCGTCGGTGCGGATGGGGTAACCGGTGACGAGGCCTTTTTCGATGCCGTAGGAGCCGTCGGAGACGACGCAGACGCTGGTCCAGTCGCCGGCTGGGGTGGGGGTGGTGAGACTGCGGACGGTGTCGACGACGCCGTTGGCGGCGCTGGCAGCGGAGCTGAGGCCGCGGGCTTTGATGATGGCTGCGCCGCGTTGCTGGACGGTGGAGATGAAGTCGCCTTTGAGCCAGTCGTGGTCGCTGATGACGTCGGTGGCTGGGGTGCCGCCGATTCTGGCGTGGAAGATGTCCGGGTATTGAGTGCTGCTGTGGTTGCCCCAGATGGTCATGTTGGTGACTTCGCTGACGTGGCGGCCGGCTTTGGCGGCGAGCTGGCTTTTGGCGCGGTTTTCGTCGAGCCGGGTCATGGCGAACCAGCGATGGGCGGGGATATCGCGGGCGTTATTGAGGGCGATGAGGCAGTTGGTGTTGCAGGGATTGCCGACGACGAGGATGCGGACATCGGAGGCGGCGGAGCGCTGGATGGCCTGGCCCTGACCGATGAAGATCTTGCCGTTGATGTTGAGGAGGTCCTTGCGTTCCATGCCTTGTTTGCGGGGGACGCTGCCGACGAGGAGGGCCCAGTTCACGCCGCGGAAGGCTTCGTCCATGTTGGCAGTGGGGACGATGCCTTGGAGGAGAGGGAAGGCGCAGTCGTCGAGTTCCATGACGACGCCCTGGAGGGCGGGGAGGGCAGGTTCGATTTCGAGGAGCTGGAGGATGACCGGCTGATCGGGGCCGAACATGGCTCCGGAGGCGATGCGGACGAGGAGGGAGTATCCGATCTGACCGGCAGCGCCGGTGACGGCCACGCGAATGGGGGCTTTCATGAGATGATTAATGATTGTGGGAAGCCTGCGGCCTTAGCACGCGGGACTGGTGGGGCAAGGGGTGGTTGGAAGATTTCCGGAGGGAATTATTTCGGGATGGGAGAGAGATTGATGGATTGGAGGTCCATGACGGCGGGGCCTGGTTTGGAGCGGGGTTGGACGGTGACGGACCAGAGGCCGGCGGCGGGGAGGGTGACGGTACCGATGGAGCGCGGGACGAAGTTCTGGAAGTGGCCGGTGTCTTCGACGGTGAACTTGAGGGGGGCGATGGGAGGGGCGGATTTGTCGGAATTGAGTGGAGCGAAGGAGACTTCGACGAGGGCGTCGCCGGAGCCTTTGCCGCAGCCCTGGACGACTTCGACGTCGAATTTCCCGGGGGTGTGGATGGAAAACGTCCATGAGGCGGAGTCTGCGGGGTCGGTCCAGAAGCCGAGGGTGTTTTTGTTCTGCGGTGGTTCGTAGCGGAGGTTTTTGCCGGACACGATGGCGCGGACTGAGTGGAGGACGACGCGGCCGCTGGAGAGTTGGGTGAGTTCAGGAGCGGGGGCGTCGCCGGGGATGGTGATGCGTTTGGAGACGAAGTCGCGGTCTTTGTAGTCGGTGTGGCAGGCGGCGCAGGTTTCGGTTTTGCCGCGGGAGGTGATGGCGGCGGCGTTGCCGTCGGCGGTGAAGAATTCCCAGTCGCCGAGTTCGGGCCAGAAGCCTTTCTCGCGTTTGATCATGCCGGTGAAGAGGGTGGGCGGGCCGTCGTCTTTGGCGGGGAGTTTTTCTTTGAGGAGGACGGTGCCTTCGGGGAATTTCGCCCACGGGTCGAAGAGCGCGGCGTGGTGGCCGCTGGAGACGAAGAGGTGGAGGCGGGCGTCCTTGTGCGGGCCGGTGGGGACAGGTGGGCTGGATGGGGCGCGGCAATCGAGGGCGGTGAGGTGGTCCATGCTGACCGGGGCGGCGGTGACGCGGTCGACGGCCTTGGAGCGGTCGCGGATGAGGGCGAGCAGGGCCTTGTCGTCCGGCGGTGCGGCGGTGGCGGAGATTGCGGCGGCGAGGAGGATGAGGGCTGGGCGCATGAGGAAGAGTGTAGAGGGGGTGATGAGGGTTTGCCGAGACGGAAATGCGGCTGGGTTGGGGGTGGGGCGCAGGGGAATGAGGCGGGTGGCAGATGGGGTCGGGTGCAGGCGCGGAAGGGGGAGAGAATGGGAATAGGTGGACAGACCTCTTGATGGGGCGTGGGGAGGATATCGGACGGAGTTCACGAATTCGAGGGGTGCGGAAAAGCAGGCAGGCCTCTTGGAGACGATGAGACAGACTACTTGGAGACGGATCCTTCGGAGAGGTGCGGACAATTAGGCAGACCTCTTCGATGCGCTGGGGAGGGAGGCGTGGGGCGGTGGATAATGAGACAGACCTCTTCGCGGCGCGCAGGGAGGGCGGAGGCGAAGCGGTGAAGGGTGGAGTGGACAATTAGACAGACCTCTTGTGGGGAGGCGGAAAGAGTGGCGGGGTGTTTGCGGCGATGTTTGGACAGACCTCTTGGGGTTGGACGGAGAAGGATTGGGGCGTCGTCTGGGCGGGTTGGGTATTGGGGAATAGGTGGGCAGACCTCTTGGTGGGGCGCGAGGGTGACGAGGGTGGCGGGGGTGGCGAATCGAAACAGGTGGACAGACCTCTTGGGTGTGGACGGAGAAGGGTGGGGGCGTGGTCAG
>QQNF01000082.1 GCA_003402705.1 Verrucomicrobiota bacterium
CCGGTTCCGGTGGAGACGGAGCGGCAGCGCCGCCGGAGGGAACTGCAGGCGTTGGTGCGGTACCGCCGGTTGCTGGGGATTGCGGGACGACCTCGGGTTGATGAGGAGGGACGGGTGGTGCGGAAGGGCTTGAGTGAAAGGACGAGGGCGCGTTTGGAGGGCGAAGCGGGGATCCGGACAGAACTGCTGCTGCGGCGCGTGCGTCACCTGACCGATGGAGTGATATTCGGGAGCCGCGGGTTCATCGACGGGTGGTTTGAGCGGAACCGGAGCTGGTTTGGCGGAAAAAGCCGGGAGGAGCGGAAGACGGGGGCGCGGCGGATCGGGAAGGAGTGGCGGGAATTGTACAACCTGCGGCAGTTGCGGGAGTGAGGGCATGCGCGCAATCGATCCGGACGATTGAAGAGCGGGGATCCAGGATGACGGACCTCTCTTTACGGCGGCACTGGGTTAGCGGGAAAAAACTGGTCGCAGTGCGATGCCTGATGAACCACCTTCCGATCGAAAGGACTATCGGCGCAGGCGCAGGCTCCGTACCAGAGGAAAGCAGCCGGTCCGTTCAGGCGGACGAAGAACAAGCAATCCTGGCATTTGTTTCCCGGAGCAATGGCGGAACGATCGAACCAGCGTTTCTCGGCTGCGATTGAGATATCGCGAAATCTATCCGCCAGAGGATCTGGATGGTAGTCGTCAGGGATCTGATTCAGGGTATGAATCAGCTTGCCGAGCCTGCCGCCGAGTATGCTTTGATCTGGCAATGTGATATGCCATTCGGGGTTTCCGGAAATGAGCGACATGGATCGCAAGCGCCATCCATTTGAAAGGATGATGGTTATATCGGGCAGCGGCTTTTCAACGACGAGTCCCGCGATCTTCAACCCGATCAATGTTTGAAGTGCGGAACTGATATCAGGACGGCTGTTCGAACTGCCGCAAAGGATCTCAGTATCATCCTCCAACCGCCAATCCCAATAGAAGGAAATGGCACCTCCATCGTCTGCGGTGTCCAAATCCAAAAAGATGGCACTGCCGAACGAATTCGAGGTCCGCATGACGGTCAGGCCGAGCAGGGGTTGTGAAATCCGCGCAAATTCTGCTGGGTCAATCGTGGGCATAGTGGACGCGTGGTATTTTGTTGGGGAGAACTGGATCACGCAAGTGGACAGGGCTCTTGGCGGGGGAGGTAGCGGTTTTCAGCAAGTAGACAGGGCTCTTGGGGCGGGGTATTGAGGGTGTTCGTTGGGGCGCGCGGTTTGGGCATATCCTCTCGTGGTGTTCAGCAAGTGGACAGGGCTCTTGGGAGGGGGGTAGCGGTGTTCAGCAAGTGGACAGGGCTCTTGGGGAGGGGGGGTAGCTGGAGAGGAGCCAGGTGGCCATGGTGCGGGGGGGGGAGGGGGGTGGGGAGGGAGCCGTTGGTGGGTTTGTCGAGGTGGATGAGGGCTACGCCGCCTTTGCGGGGAGGGTAGACCCAGGCGTAGGGCATCCATGCGTGAGCGCCGTCGTTGAAGGCTTCGGTCATGGTGAGCCAGAATTCGGTGGCGGAGTTGATGAAGTCCGGGGAGTTGTTGGGGCCCCGGGGAGAAGAAACAGCCTGGCTGGGTGTGGGGAAAGCCTGGTTCGTTGGGTATGGGCCTCGTAGAAGGTGGCACCGCAGCCCATGCTCTGGATGGCCTGGGCGGGGCGGTCGGGTTGGATAGTTAGGGTGGCGGGAGGAGGGTCGGCGGCTGGTGCGGCGTGCGGGAGTGGGGGGCCGAGGAAGGCCAGGGCGAGGGCACGGAGGGACGCGGGCATTGGGGGCACGCTGGCGTGTGGTGCGCGGAATCCGGGGCGGTGTGAGCGCCTTGGGGTCGGTCAGGTGGCTGGGGATTCCTTGATCCAGCGACGGGCTTTGAATTCGAAGCGTGGGAGGGTGCCTGGGGTGACGCACTGGACGGGCATGCGGATCTGGAGGGCGTCGCGGAGGGCGGTGCTGATGCGGTCTGGGAGGTCGGGGACGCGGAGGCCGGGTTTGATTTCGACGATGAGGTGGAGGTCGAGGAGAGCGCCGTTGCGGATCTCGCGGACTTGGTATTCACCGATTTCTGGGAACTGGCGGAGGAGGGCGTCGACGGCTGAGGGGTAGACATTGACCCCGCGGACGCAGACCATGTCGTCGTAGCGGCCGATGATGCCGCCGTCGAAGCAGAGGGCGCCGGAGTCGTCGGCGTAGGCTTTGCGGACGAGGTCGCCGGTGCGGTAGCGGAGCATGGGGCAGCCGAGACGCTGGAGAGTGGTGACGACGAGTTCGCCTTCACCGCCTTCGAGGACCTCCTGGCCGGTGGCTGGGTCGAGGATTTCGGCGAAGTGGATGTCTTCGAGGACCTGGAGGCGCGGGGAGGGGCCGGGGGCCTGGAAGCTGAGGGGGCCGGTTTCGGTGAGGCCGTGGTGGTCGAAGATGCGAGCGCCGGGCCATGCGGCTTCGAGACGGCGGCGGAGGTCGGGCTGGGAGCCGCCGGGTTCGCCGGCGACGATGATGAGGCGGAGGTGGAAGGGGAGGTCGTCGAAGGAGGTGGCGGCGTCGCGGACTTCGGCGAGGTGGAGCGCGTAGGTGGGGGTGGTGGCGATGACGGAGACCTTGTGGTCGAGCATGAGCTGGAGCCTGGCGTGGCTACTCATGCCGCCGCCGGGGATGACCATGCAGCCGAGGCGGCTAGCGGCTTCGAAGGCGGTCCAGAAGCCGAGGAAGGGTCCGAAGGAGAAGGGGAAGAAGAGCCTGTCTTCGCCGGGTTCGAGGTCGGCGTGGTCGTAGATGAGCTGCCATGCGGCGAGCATGCTGTTCCAGTCGTCGCGGCTGTCGAGCCATGTGAGTGGTGGGCCGGTGGTGCCGCTGGTCTGGCAGAAGCGCGTGTAGTTTTCGAGTGGGTAGGACTGATTGGTGCCGTAGGGCGGGTTGGATTCGCGGTCTGCGACGATCATGCGTTTGGTCATGAGCGGGCAGCGTTCGGTGAATTCCTCGAGGGAATCGAAGGAGAGGTGGCCGATGCGTTTCCTGTGGAAAGGGTTAGTGATGAGGATGGTGTCGAGGACGGCGCGGAGGCGGTCCCACTGGGAGGCGCGGATGGCGACGCGCTGCTGCTGGATGCGTTCGTGGCGCATGGGATCGGCAGGGGTGCCGAGTCAGGAGACGAAGTAGCGGCGCGTGGTGACGTCGGCGAAGCCTTCTGCGACCTGGACTGGCTGGCGCTGGGGGCGAGCGGCTGGGGTGGTGGCGGGGCGAGCGGGAGTGGAGAGGGCTCCGGTTTTTTTGTCAGGGCCTGGGGCGTGGGAGCCGCTGGGTTTGTAGGCCATGACGAGGCCAGCGCCGACGGCGGCGAGGACGAGACCGATGAAGAACTGAGGTGGGGTGTGGCCCCACATTTTTTCCTTGGTGACGCTGACCATGGCGTTGACGAGGGGAGCGCCTGCGAAGACGAGGGTGGGGACGAGGGCGATGAGTTGTTTGTTTTCTGCGGGGCTGGTGCCGCTGCTGAGGGCCATGAGGAGGCAGAAGGCACCGACGGCGCCGAGGAGGCCTGCGATGAGACTGTTCCATGAGGCGGCGGCTGGCATCTGGGTGATGGCGGCGCCGCGGAGTTTGAGGACGATGAGGGGGCCGACGACGGCGACGAGGAAGTAGGCGATGCCGACCCAGAGGAAGGCCTTCATGCGATTGGCGGTGGGGTCGGGTTTGATGCCTTCGATTTTCATGCCGAGGCTGCCCATGTGGAGGAAGACGCTGTAGAGGCCCCAGCAGATGACGACGCCGAGGACCCATGAGAGAGCGGTGGTGTTCATTTTGGTGTTCACAGGAATGGAGGTTGAGGAAATTGTCAGGAGGATGGGCCCTGGATGGCGAGGAGGTGATCTGGAGCGGGTTCGATACGGGCGCGGAAGGCGTCAGGTATCGCGGTGGCTTTCATTTCGCGGGTGCCCGGGGTGGCGCGGACGGCGACGACGACGAATTCGCCGGAGGCGGCGAGGGAACGGGAGGCTGGGATGTCTGGGTGTTTCCAGATGCGGAAGACGAGGCGGATGGCCTTGGAGCGCATTTCTGCGACGAGGACCTCGATTTCGGCTTCTTCTTCGAACTGGAGGGGCTGGCGGTATTCTGCGGAGACCTTGAGGCGCGGCCAGCCGGTTTCGGTGTCTGGGAAGCCCTGCTGGGATGGGTGGACGCTGAGGCCGAGGGATCTGTAGAAGGCGTGTTCGGCGTCTTCCATCCAGCGGAGGAAGACGGAGAAGTGCATGATGCCGGCGAGGTCGGTTTCCGAGAAGGCGACGCGGCGGCGGCAGGAGAAACGGCAGGCCATGAGAGAGGTTGAGTCAATCAGGGCGGCCTTGGGAGGCTGCAAGGGGTTGGTGGGGGCAAATCCGTATGAGGGGCGGGCCGTCAGGGGCGGAGGAGGTTGCGGCGGTCGGCGACGGCGTCGGCGAGGGAGTTGAAGACCTCGCGGGTCTGGTCCCAATTGATGCAGGCGTCGGTGATGCTCTGGCCGTAGACGAGAGGTTGGCCTGGGACGACGTCCTGGCGGCCTTCGACGAGATGGCTTTCGATCATGACGCCGGTGATGGCGTGGTTGCCGGAGCGGATCTGGCTGGCGATGTTGTTGGCGACGGCTGGCTGGTTGCGGTGGTCCTTGTTGGAGTTGCCGTGGGAGCAATCGACCATGATGGAGGGGACGAGGCCTGCTTTTTCGAGGAGGGCGGAGACCTCGGCGACGGTGGCGGCGTCGTAGTTGGGGCCGGATTTGCCGCCGCGGAGGATGATGTGGCAGGTGGGGTTGCCGGTGGTTTCGATGATGGCGGCGACGCCTTGTTTGGTGACGCTGAGGAAGCGGTGTGGGCAGGCGGCGGCGCGGATGGCGTCGATGGCGATGCCGATGCCGCCGCCGGTGCCGTTTTTGAAGCCGACGGGCATGCTGAGGCCGCTGGCGAGTTCGCGGTGGACCTGGCTTTCGACGGTGCGTGCGCCGATAGCGCCCCACGTGACGAGGTCGGCGACGTATTGAGGGCTGATGGTGTCGAGGAATTCGGTGCCGCAGGCGATTTCCATTTCCGTGAGGGAGGCGAGGAGCTGGCGGGCGAGGCGGAGGCCGCGATTGATGTCGAAGCTTTCGTCGAGGCCTGGGTCGTTGATGTAGCCTTTCCAGCCGACGGTGGTGCGAGGTTTTTCGAAGTAGACGCGCATGACGATGCAGAGGTTTTCTGCGTGTCTGCGGGCTTCGTCGCGGATGAGGGCGGCGTATTCGAGGGCGGCTTTTTCGTCGTGGATGGAGCAGGGGCCGGCGACGACGAGGAGACGGTTGTCGCGGCGCTGGAGGATGGCTTCGGCGGAGCGGCGACTATGGGCGACGAATTCGAAGGCCTTGTCACCCGGGTTGATGTCGTGCATGAGGATTTCCGGTGAAATCAGGCTATTGATATCGGCGATGCGGACATCGTCGGTGATATTGCGGAGAGGCATGATGGGAAAGTGGAGGGGTGGGCGAGGGACCGTGGGGCGACGGGAACGGGAGGGGGTTCAGCCATGCGGAGACCGGGGGTGGTTTCAACTGTAAAACGCGGCTGGTGGCGCGGGGAGGGGCGAGGAGGGAAAACCTTGGTGAGTGGTTCAAATTCCCTTGCGCGGCGGGGAGGCGGCGGGCATCGCTCGGGGAATGAGGAGGCGGCTGCTACTGGTGGCCGGTTCCGAATTGAAGCTTATGACCCCTGATTCTGCGAATGAAGCACGTCCCCGCATCCTGATTCTGGGGGGAGGGCCGACGGGGCTTTATGCGGCGCGGGTGCTGACGCAGCGCGGGCATGCGGTGACCCTGATTGAGAAGGAGGAACGGCCGGGCGGGTTGGCGACGAGTCATGCGCGGAGCGGGAACTGGTATGATCTGGGGGTGCACATGCTGCATGAGTTTGACCGGGGGATTTTCGAGGACATTCGGGATCATGTGATGGGGGAGGAGCGGATTGAGGTGGCGCTGGATGCGAAGATCCGGTGGGCTGGGGCATTTTACCGGTACCCGCTGCAGTTTGGGGACATGGTGCGGGGGATTCCGCCGCTGACGCTGGCGAGGTGCGTGGCGGGGTTGCTGGCGACGCAGTTGTGGTACAAGATTTTACCGAGGGCGCCGAAGGATGCGGAGGAGGCGCTGATTCAATTGTACGGGCGGCCGCTGTATGAGTTTTTCTTCAGGGATTTCACGCATCGTTACTGGGGTTTTCCGACGACCGAGCTGGATGCGAAGTTCATCACGACGAAGATGCCGCGGCTGACGGCGGTGGATGTGATCAAGAAAGTGCTGGGCAAGGCGGGGATCAAGGACCGGAGTGTGAAGGCGGTGGAGAGTGCATTGAGTGAGGAGACCCTGCATTATTCGAAGACTGGGGCGGAGGCGATGACGCGGCGGCTGGCGGAGACGGTGCGGGCTGGTGGTGGGCGGGTGCTGTTGTCGAGGGAAGTGAGCGGGGTGGAGATTGAGGGTGGGCGGGTGAGGGCGGTGACGGTGCGGGATGAGGAGCGCGGGGTGGAGGAGCGGCATGAGTGTGATTATGTGATCAACACGGTGCCGCTGCCGCTGCTGGTGGCGAGCGTGCGGGGGGATGCGGTGCCTGCGGAGGTGGTGGAGAGCTGCGGGCATCTGAAGTACAAGCCGATCACGGTGCACGGGTTGCTAGTGAACAAGCCGAAGTGCATTGACGGGCTGTATATTTACTATCGGGAGCGGTTCTTTCACCGGGTTGGGGAGCCGAAGAACGCGGGATTGCGGGTGACGCCGGAGGATCACAGTGTGCTGATTGTGGAGACGACGTGTGAGGAAGGGGATGAGAAGTGGGAGGCGACGCCGGAGGTGCGGGAGCGGATCATGGCGGATCTGGAGGCGGAGAACATTGTGAGGCGCGATCAGATTGTGGAGTGGAATGTGTTTCATGCGCGGCATGGGTATCCGGTGTTCCGGCTGGGGTTTGAGCCTCATTTCCGGCGGATCATGGATTGGGTGGGAGGGATTGCGAATCTGCGGACGGCGGGGAGGCAGGGGGCGTTTTGTTATCCGAACATGCACAGTGCGATGCGGCAAGGAGCGAAGGCGGCGGAGGCGATTGAGAAACAGATGGCTGCCGATAAGGTGGCTGAAAGCTGAAAGACGAACACTATGAAGAGATATCTGCTATTGATGCTGAGTGCTGCTGTGGTGGTGGTGCTGCCTTCGTGTACGACGACTGGTGCGGCTGGAGAGATGGACAACGGGCCGGCGGTGCAGGCGCGGAATGCGGCGATTGCGGGTGAGCCGAGGGGTGACTGGTATGTGGGGCGGCGGTATTTCACGGAGAAGTGCCGGTACTGGGGGTATCTGAGGAAGCCCGGGCAGACGTGGGAGACGGCACAATTGGTGGTGATGGATGAAGGGCGCGGGGTGCTGACGCCGGACCGGGTTTCGGAGATGCCGAGCGGGGACGGACGGGCGCATGGATTTGATCACAACTATGAGTACCGGGTGTGGGGGACGTTCACGGGGCGGCGGTGTTATGATCCGAATGCGGACTTGCAGGTGCCGGTGTTTGCGGCGCGGAAGTATGAAGTGATCAATGCGCGGCCGGGGTTTCTGTTCAGTCCTAAGGATCGGTATGACCCGCGGTATCTGCCGGCGCGTGAGGCGGGGCACCGGACGGAGTCGAGGCGCTAGGATTTCCGGAATTAAACATATAAGAGCATGCATGTGTGGTCCAAGCTGAGTGGTGCGCAGTGGGAGGATGCGTGGGTGGAGCGTTTTCACGGGCCGCTGGCGACTGGGTTGGTGATATCGAGCCTGCCTGGGGGGCGGACGGTGCGGGTGGAAGTTTACTGTGAGAAGAAGGCGGATGCGGAGCGGATCCGGAAGGAATTCGGGGGGCATGTTAGGGAGGTGAAGTCGGTGAACTGGGCGGCGAAGTCGGCGGAGGCGCTGCAGCCGGTGCGGGTGCGGGATCGGTTGATTGTGTGTCATACGGAGGAAGCGGCGGCGGCGATGGGGGTGGCGCATCCGGATCGGGTGGTGCTGTGTATTCCAGGGGAGATGGCGTTTGGGACGGGGGATCATGCGACGACGAGCACGTGTCTGCGACTGCTGGTGGATTATGCACGGGAGGCTAGGGGGCGGCCGTGGAGCCTGCTGGATCTGGGGTGCGGGACGGGGATTCTGGCGATCGCGGCGGCGCTGCTGGGGGCTAGTGAGGTGGACGGGTTTGATTTTGATCCAGCGGCGGTGAAGGTGGCGAACCGGAATGCGCGGCGGCACGGGTTGAAGGGGCTGAAGTTCACGGAGGACGATGTGACGAAGTGGGTGCCGGGGCGGGAGTATGACGTGGTGGCGGCGAACATTTTTTTTGATGTCCTGACAATTTCGTTCGAGAGGATTGCGGCGGCGGTGAAGCGTGGGGGTGTGGTGATGGTGTCGGGGATTCTGGCGACGCAGGCGGCGGATTGCCTGGATGCGGGGCGGCGTGCGGGATTGGAGTTTGGAGATCCGGTGAAGCGCGGGAAGTGGGTGACGGCGGTGGGGCGGCGGCCGCTAGGGAAGAGTGCAGGTAAGGGGGCGCGGTGACGCCGCTGCGCCGGCTGCTGAGGAAGCGTGGCGGGCGGATGGCGTGGCGGGATTGGATGGAGGCGGCGCTGTATGATGTGGAGAGCGGGTATTACACGGCGACCGTGCGGACGGTGGGGCGGGGTGGGGATTTTTCGACGAGTGCGACTTTGAGTGACGGGTTGGGTCGGGCGGTGGCGGCGTGGGTGCGGCGGGAGTGGCGGGAGGCGGGGAGGAAGCTGCCGCTGATTGAGATTGGCCCGGGGGATGGGTCGCTGCATGAGACTGTGCGTGGGGCGCTGGGGTGGCTAGGGCGGTGGGGATTGCGGAGCCATCTGGTGGAGCGGTCGCCGGGGCTGCGGCGGGAGCAGGAGAAGCGGCTAGGGTTCGGGCGGGTGCGGTGGCATGGGACGATGGAGGAAGCGCTGGCGGCTTGTGGCGGGGAGGCGCTGATTTTTTCGAATGAGCTAGCGGATGCGTTTCCGGCGACCCTGCTGCAGCGCGAGGGCGGGGAGTGGCGGGAAGTTTGGCTGGCGGAGCTGGAGAGTGGGGCGATTGCGGAGGTGCTGGAGCCGATGCCTGAGGGGGTGGAGTCGGCGGTGCTGGGCGCCGATTGGCCGGAGGGGCAGCGGGTGGAAGTGCTGACGAGCTGGCGCGAGTGGTTGCGCGGGTGGGTGCCGGGGTGGCGTGGCGGGGCGATGCTGACGGTGGATTACGGCGGGAGCGGGGAGGAGATTTACGGGCGGCGGCCTGGGGGCACGGTGCGCGGGTACTGGCGGCACGAGCGGTTGGGAGCGGGTGCGCTGTACGGGCTGACGGGGAAGTGCGACGTCACGGTGGACGTGAACTTTGACGACCTTGAGCGGTGGGGCGAGGAAGCGGGACTGGTGACGGTGTTCCGGTGCGGGCAGGGAGAGTTTGTGAGGGCGGTGGTGCCCGGGGATCCGTTGAGTGTGGAGGGCGGGGCGGGCGAGGCGTTTGTGTGCCTCGGGCAGCGGCGGGTCAGGCCTTGTTGAGGCGGGGTTTGCGTTTGGCGCTGCGGCCGGCGGCGCTGGCTTTGGTTAGGCCGAGCCAGTCGCCGATGTTGATGCAGAAGATGAGGAGGAGCCAGATGTGGTTCCAGAATTCGATTTCCATGAGGAAAGCGATGCCGACGTGCATGATGAGGAGGGCGAGACCGAACCAGCGGCAGACTGGGCGGTTGAGGAGGAGCATGAAGCCGAGGATTTCGAGGACGAGGCCGGAGCCGAAGAAGAGCCGTGCGAGGTTAGGGAATTTGACGATGAGGTCGGGGACGACGGTGACCTTGAAGCCCTCGGGTTGGACGAGCGTTGAGTAGTACTGGGAGAGATTGGCCTTGATGGATTGGACGGCGAGGACGGGGACGCGATGGATCCACATGCCGTGGGTGGCGTGAAGTTTGACGATGCCGCTGGCGACGTAGCCTGCGCCGATCATCATGATGGACCACCAGACGGCGCGGCTGTGGGTGGCTTCGTCGGTTTTGGTCCATGATCTGGTGCGGACGGCGTGGGTGGCGTAGACGACCCACTGAGCGAGCAGGACCATGATGGCGAGCTGGCTGTGGTGGGAGATATCGCCCTGAGAATTGCGGAGGGCTCCGGTGCCGACGCCGATGAGGAGGGCAGGGAAGAGCGTGATGACGGGGGCGAGGCCGAGCGTGTAGGCGGCGAGGCCGAGGCCGACGACGGGTTTGAGGAAGCCGATGAGGGAGGGATCGGCCATCCAGCCGACGGGGAAGATTTTTGCGAAGCCGTTGGGTTTGGGGACGGCGGCGTAACTGGGGCTGAGTTCCCAGTGGATGGCCATGAAGTAGAGGACGAGGGAGAAGAGGAAGCGCATGACGAAGGTTTCGTCGGCGTTCCACGCCATGGGGCGGACCCTGAGGAAATCGCGGAGTTTGTTCACGGGGCGGGAGTGGTGAGGGGTTTGGATCCCATGAAGACGTGCTCTTTGCTGAAGGTGGAGCCGTCCATGGTGATGCTGATGAGCCAGACCTTGAGGGAGGAGGCGGGGTACTTGGCGCGTTTGGAGGCGTCGAGTTTTTCGATTTCGCGTGAGAGGAAGCGGTCGGCGGCGTCCTGGCGCTGAGGTTCGGTGGTTTTCCACCAGTCTTTGGTTTTGGCGACGTCGAAGAGGTTGGATTCGAAGCGTTTCTTGAGCTGAGCGGAGCCGTTGCCGAACATTTTGGAGAGCGGCATGGGTTCGTCTTTTTCGTTAGTAACGTAGAGGACTTCCGCTTTGCCGTCGATGCGGCTGTACATGGGGAAGGGTGAGAAAGGGTACTGGTCGCCGATGCCGACGAGGAGGAAGGCGATGATGATGCAGAGGATGACAGGATGGAGCAGCATCCCGGTGACCCGTTTGAGTGGGGAGGGAGGATGAGAGGGCGCGGGCATAGAACGGCCTACGTCCGCGGGTGCGGGCAACTTGCAAGCGGCGGGCGGGCATCAGTCGACGTATGCGCTCGACGTGTGGCGGGTGCTGTGCATGGGTTGGGGCCTATGGAGATTATCAGTTCTGAACATGCACCGGCGGCGGTCGGGCCTTATTCGCAGGCGATCCGGAGCGGGCATCTGTTGTTTTGTGCGGGGATGCTGCCGTTGAATCCGGAGACGATGAAGATCGAGGCTGTGGAGATTCGCGGGCAGACCGAGCGGGTGCTGGCGAATATGAGTGCGGTGCTGGAGGCGGCGGGGGCGACGTTTGCGAATGTGGTGAAGGCGACCGTGTTTCTGAAGGATCTGGGGGATTTTGCGGCGATGAACGAGCTGTATGCGGCGGCGTTTGGGAGTCACAAGCCGGCGCGGAGCACGGTGCAGGTGGCGAAGCTGCCGCTGGATGCGCTGGTGGAGATCGAAGTGATCGCCGAGTTAGGCTGAGCCTTGTCAGGGCAGGGAGCGGGACTGTTCCGAGCCGAGTCGGGCGCGGGTGGTGTCCGGGAGCGTGTTCCAGTTCTGCTGGAGCCGATCCTGGGCAGCGGCATCGTCGGAGCGGCACCATGCGCGGAACCAGCGGCCGGCGGTGTCGGCCTGGGAGGCTGGGTTCATGCCGAGGGCGAGGTCCATGGCGGCGGCGGGGTCGGATTCGATGGTGACCTCGCCGAGACTGCGGCGTGCGGTGTCGGCCTGGGGGCTGGCGGGGAGTTGGGAGATCCAGTCGGCTAGGCCGTCGGGGTCGGTTCCGGCCCATGAATTGTAGGCTCCGAGGTAGCCGCGGTCGCGGAGGTTTTCGGGTTGGGTGCCGAGCCATGCGATGGCGTTGTCTGGGTCGATGGCGCCCCATGTGGCGGCGATGTGTTCGACGGCGGCGGCGCGGATGGAGGGGTCCGGGAGGTTGGCGGACCATGCGGCGGCGGCGTTGATGTCGCTGGCGGCCCAGACGGTGGCGAGGGTGGCGGCGGCTTCTTCGCGGCTGGGGCCGCTAGGGAGTTGGTTGACCCAATGGGCGGCGTCGGCGGGATTTGAGGAGCCCCAGATGTCGGCGAGGACGGCGGCGAGTTCCAGAGGGGGGTTAGGGTAGGCGGCGGCGGCTTCGGAGGGGTTCTGGGCTGCCCATTCGCGAGCGGCGACGACGCGACCGGTGTCGCGGTTGACGGCGTCGGGGAGGGTTTCGACCCAGCGGGCGGCGTCGGCTGGGGATTTGGCGGCCCACGAGCCTACGAGTGCAGTTAGGAGCGGCTGGGAAGTGCTGCCGGTTTCAGTGAACCATTTGGCGGCCTGATCCGGGGCGTTGGCGGCCCAGTGGGAGACGACGGCGTTGATGGCTTCGTCCCTGACGGGACCGCTGAGGTTAGAGTTGGCCCATGCGTAGGCGTCGCGGGGGTTGGCGGCACCCCATTTGCCGAGGGTGATGCGGAGGGCGTCGGCCTGGAGGGCTCCTGGGGAGAACTGCTGGAGGGCGAATTGAGCGGCTGCGAGCGGGTCGTGGTCGGCCATGGCGGCGACGACCCCCCGGAGGAAGTCCGAGCGGTCGGCCTGGCTGGCGATGCCGCCGGCCATGCGGAGGGCGAGGGCCTGATCGGTGGCGGCGACTTCCGAGCCGAGGCGCTGGAGATCGACGCTCTTGTGTTCCAGATCGTCTGCGTTGATGATCTGGGAGAGTTTGACCCTGTGGTCGCCGGTCCGGGCGGTGAGCGCCGGATTCCGGACCGGCGACGCTTGGGTCCCGGGAGCGGAAACGGCCGTCCCGGAAATTGTGGGGTTCTGCCAGTGCTGGATGGCGAGAGTGCCGAGTGAACCTGCGATGGCTCCTGCGCTGGCGGCGGCCATGAGCAGCGCATTGGAGCGGTGGCGGGTTGGCAGGTTCATGAATGAGGGGATGATGGCGCAGGAAGTGGATTTGGAAACTGTTGAAGCGTAACGCGACGGTTACGGAGAGCGGGTGGCCGGGATGGCGGGCATGGTTACTGGTGGGGAATGATGAAGCGACATCTGACCATCGGAATTTCAGTTATGGCGTGCACGGCGATGCGGGTGAGGGCGGGGTATGAGTTGCTGGCGGCGTTTGAGCGGCCGGCGGTGCAGCCGATGGCTCCGTTGAGTGCTGGTGGGGATGGGCGGTGGTACGCGACGGCGTCGGCGGGCGGGGCGAATGGGCTGGGGGCAGTGGTCAGGGTGGGCGGTGACGGCGTAGTTAGGACGGTGCTTTCGTTTGGCGGGAGTGATGGGGCTGGGCCGGTGAGCGGGTTGACGGCTGGGTTGGGCGGGGAGTTTTTCGGGACGACGAGTGAGGATGGAGCGGGCGGGTACGGGACGGTGTTCCGGGTGACGGAGGCCGGTGTGTTTGCGACGGTGCTGTCGTTTACGGGGACGGGAGGAGCGGCGCGCGGGGCGGTGCCGCAGCAACTGGTGCGGCACGGTGACGGGAATTTCTACGGGACGACGGCGGCTGGTGGGGCGGGTGGCTTCGGGACGGTATTCCGGCTGACGTCTGGCGGCGTGCTGACGACGCTGGTGGAGTTTACGGGTGCGGGTGGAGCGGCGCGGGGGGCGAGGCCGGTTGGGGCGATGGTGTTCAGCGGGAATACGTTATATGGCGTGACGCGCGAGGGCGGGAGCGGAGGCTTTGGGACGGTGTTCAGTGTGACGACGAGCGGGGTGTATGGATTGCTAGCGGAATTCAGCGGGACGGGAGGAGCGCGGCCGGGGGCGAATCCTGCGGGCGGGTTGCTGCTGAACAGTGACGGGAATCTATACGGGACGACGGAGTTCGGCGGCGCTAACGATTTTGGGACGGCATGGCGGCTGACGACGGCGGGGACGTTCACGAGTCTGCGGGCGTTTGCGGACGCGACGGGATCGCAGCCGACGGGGGCGCTGGCGCGGGCGGCTAACGGGTTGCTTTACGGGACTACGGCTAGTGGCGGTGCGGGTGGGTTCGGGACCGTGTTCAGCCTGACGACGGGCGGGGTGCATGCGGTGGTGGCATCGCTGACGGGGAGTGCGGGGGCGGCGGCGGGATCGGTGCCGCGGGGAGGGTTGACGCTGGGAGGTGATGGCTGGCTGTACGGGACGGCGAGTGCTGGGATGGCTGGGGAGAATGGCGGGATTTTCCGCGTGTCGACTGGTGGCGTGTATGGGGTGGTGGCGGCGTTTGGAACGACGATGGGATGGATGCCATCGGGAGCGCCGGTGGCGAGTGGTGCGGAGTGGCTTTTTTCGATGCGGATGGGTGGAGTGAATGGAGGCGGGACCCTTGTGCGGATGGGAGTTGGCGGGGCGGTGACGGTGGATGGCGTGTTAGGCGGGTTGACGGGGAGTGCGCCGGAGGGTGGGTTAGTGCGGGTGGGTGCAGATTATTTTGGGGTGGCGTCGGGAGGCGGGGCGAATGGGAGGGGGACGGTGTATCGGTTTGGCGGGACTGGTGCGGCGTTAGTGTCGGTGGCGACATTGAGTGGCGGGAGCCTGCCGGACGGGCCGCTGGTATTGGGGAGTGACGGGGGATTGTACGGGACGGCGCGGGAAGGCGGGGCGACGGGGCGGGGGACGGTTTACAAAGTGACGGCGGCGGGAGTGAGGACGCGGTTGGTGAGTTTTACGGGGACGGCGGGGACTGCGAAGGGATCGCGCCCGCGGGGTGGTGTGGTGTTAGCGTCGAATGCGAGTTATTACGGAGTGACGGAAGGGGGCGGTGCGGCGGATGCGGGGACGATTTTCCGGATGACGGCGAGCGGGGTGCTGACGACGATCGGGGAGTTTACGGGGACGGGGCCGCGGGTGCCGCTCGGGGGATTGGTGGCAGGGGTTGATGGGGCTTTGTATGGGACGGTGAGTCGTGGTGGGGCGGTGGATGGCGGGGCGCTGATCCGGGTGCGGCCTGCGAGCAATGACTGGGCGGTGGTGGCGGAGTTTGGCGGGGTGACGGGGGTGGTGCCAGCGGGACCGGTGGCGGTGGGAGCGGATGGAGTGATTTACGGGATGACGACTGAGGGTGGGACGGGAGGGTACGGGGCGGTTTGGAAGTACCGTGTTGGGGTGGGGTTGGAGGGAATGGTTTCGTTCACGGGGAATGGTGGGGCGGCACCGGGGCGGGGAGGTTTTGCGGAAGGAGGGTTGCTGGTGACGGGTGGGTTGGCGGTTGGGGCGGACGGCGTGGTGACGGGGACGACGCCTGCGGGCGGGGTTGGTGGTGGTGGGACGGTGTTCCGGTTTTCCAGCCTTGGGCCATTGCAGCAGTGGAAGCTGGAGTGGCTGGGTGATGCGGAAGCGATGGATCTGGGGGATCCGGATTTCGACGGCGTACCGAATCTGGTGGAATACGGATTGCTGCTGAATCCGACGGAGAGAGATGCGGCGGCGTTGCCGGCGGTGGTGATGGGGGCGGGCGGATTGCTGGAGAGTCGGGTGCGGCGGGATCCTGCGCGGAGTGACGTGACGGTGTCGGTGGAGGCGGCGAACGACCTTGCGGGGCCATGGAACATGTTGGCGATGAGCGTGTCTGGTGGGCCATGGAGCGGGGTGGGATATGTGTCAGGTGAGATTGCGGGGACGGGGGTGAGGGAGGTGCTGATTCGTGATGGGAGCGGGCTGCCGGGGGCACGGAGAAGGTTTCTGAGGCACCGGGTGGTGCGCTGAGATGGAGTGCCGACGAGTTTCCCAACCACACCGTTACCTCAGACACTTTGATTCATCCGGCGATCCAATCCAATATTCACGTGAGCGCCCCAACCATTACACAAAAAATGAAAAGCCGATCCCTCAGCGCCCTTGTCGCCGCCACCTTGTTTGCTGCAGCTTCCGCCAGTGCGGCGGGGCGGGCACCTGATCTTGACGGTGACGGCGTACCGAACATTGTCGATCCTGACATTGACAACGATGGGGTGCCGAACGCCCTTGACCGCAACATTGACGGCGGGATTGCCCGGTCCGGTCCG
>QQNF01000083.1 GCA_003402705.1 Verrucomicrobiota bacterium
CACTCGCCTCCGATACCGCCAGCCCCACCTGAAACTCCATCGTCTCCCGCGACACCGCCGGCTGATACGTCTCTAACGCCTCCGCCAGCGCTGCCTGCGGCGTCAACTGCTTCGTCTTCACCATCCGGTACACCTTCACCGCCAGCGCCTCCGCCGCCCCCGGCGTCAGCCAGTCAGGAATCCGCGCCCGCAACACCTCCAGATCCCCGGGCTCCAGCACCATCCCCCGCCGCTTGCACAACGCCCGGATCAACTGAAACCCCTCCTCAGGCGTCGTCGTCGGAAAAATCGGAATCTTCACATCCACACGCCCCGGCCGCTTCAAATCCACCTCGATCAAATCCGGCCGACTCGACGCCAGAATCCACACAATCTTCCCGCGGTTGCTGCTGTCGCTCATCTCCTTCGCCATCATCGAATAAACGCGACCGCCCACCCCGCTGTCCCCATCCTGATTCCGCTTTCCTAGCGCCTGATCCGCTTCGTCGAAGAGCCGCGCAGAGGCCTGACCTTCTATGTCTCGCTGGCGGTGAAGAGCCTGATGCAGACCCTCGCGAAAGACGACAGCCCCGACATGAGCACTCCCCGCGCCGCCCTGCTGAAACGCCTCGTCGAAGTGGCGACCAAGGACTGGCTGGCGGTGCTCCGGGAGGATAACTAGCCGGAATCGGTCAGCACGATGAGCCTTATGCTAACTTCCCATTCGTTACCGAAGCAGGGCCATGAGTTCGTCCGCAATCCAGAATCCAGCGACGTCTCGAAGTTCTTGCGCGAGGCTCGCTGGATCATTGACTGCGCCGCGCCTGCGGGCTTCAAGAAGAACTCCAACCAATCCAGTGCAGGTAATGCCAAGGCGCTTCGCCGCCTCACGGCCTCGTCGTTCATCCGAATCCGCAACGACGATCATGATTGTTCACCGAGGCAGAGCAGCAAGAGTGGCGGCATCCTCAAGGGCATCAGCCACATCGTAATGAGGCCCCACCTTTCGGCTCGCGAGGTGATTCTGAAACATCCCCACAGGCAGCAGCGCAAACTCCGCCGCCTTTCCCAGAGACAACCGATCCAGCCGGAACAGCAGGATGGCCAGCTCGAGCCGGATGTCCTCCAACGTCATGCGTGCGCTAGCGAGAGCGTCAGCAGGGATGTCGAGACTGAGGGTTGTGTTCATCGTTCTTCATGGTAGCGACCAGGTGACTGAAGTTCAACCCCGTCTTCCAAATGGAGCGCGGCCAGCGGAGAGTCGTCCTGATGAAGCAGACAGTACTCGCAGCGATGCCGTGCTCGCTCACGGACAAACTGCCGCAGCAACTCTGTCATCGAGCGGCCTCGATCATGAACTTGGCTTCGCGGCGAAGAACCGCGAGGAACTTGTTGGCTCGAACGTAGCCTTCATATTCCGCACGCTCATCGTCGGTCAATTCGTCCTCGGTGTTCCTGGCCGCAAGGTTGTCGATGTGATTCCGCAATGCTTGATCAGGCCGCGCATCCAACACCAATTGCTCCCTTCCCGGAAGCAGGAGCTGAAGCACGGGCGCGAGCCCCCGATGAAAGGCGGTCTGAATGCTCATGGTCCGTATTCTGCCATGCCGTCCCACTGAACGCAAGTGTGCCGACGCTCATGAACGACCCCACATCACAGACGAACGCAGACGACAGCCCCGACATGAGCTCTCCCCGCGCCGCCCTGCTGAAACGCTTGGACGAAGTGGCGACCAGGGATTGGATGGCGGTCCTGCGGGAAGGAAATCAGCCTTCATGACGCCGCGCGGGCGCCTCATACCAGCAGCCGCGACTCAGAACGGGACTTGGCAGCGAGCGGACGATGCAGTAGAATTGCGGCATGTCATTCAAGCAACTCATCATCAGTGAAGTCTCCCAACAACCGGAGCCATTGCTGCGCGAAGTGTGGCACTACTTGTGTTTTCTTAAATCCAAAACATCCGACAGTCCCGCAGCGGCTACGGATGTGCGCCCAGGCTACGGCTCGGCGCCTGGCATTGAGTTGGCCGATGATTTCGATGCGCCTCTCGAAGCCTTCGCTGAGTATCGTCCATGAAAGGTCTGCTCGATGCTCATGCCTTGCTTTGGTTTCTCGCAGGCAGCAGCAAGCTCAGCGTCAGGGCACGGGCCTTCATTCAGGATCAACGGAACACACTCTTTGTCAGTCCCGCGACCCTGTGGGAGATCGGCATCAAAGACTCGTTGGGCAAACTGTCACTACCGGAACCCTTCGAGCAATTGTTCCCGGCTCGCCTCGATGACTCCAACATCTTGCTGCTGCCGATACTGATTCCGCACCTGCACGAACACCAGCGACTGCCCGTTCTTCACAACGATCCCTTTGACCGTTTAATCATCGCCCAAGCTCTCGCAGAGGACCTCGCAACATCTCCTGCGATTCCCAATTTCCACCGTATGGCGCGAAGCTGCTGTGGTGAATGGCAACCACAGCCGCCCCCTCACTTCTTCTGCTCCTTCGCCAGCACCTCGAGATAATCCAGCAGACTCGCAAAATCCTTCACCGTCAGCTGATTCATCAACCCCGGCGGCATCAGACTCGTCGGCAGCTTCTGCGCTCCTGAATGTCCGCGACCGCGATCTTCTGCTCGGCCCCCGGCTGATTCCGGATCGTCACCTCCGTCGCACTCTCCTGCACCACAGATCCCATCACCGCATCCCCCCTTCTCCTTCACCACCGCCGCAATCACATTCTCCACCTTCATCGTCTCGATCTTCGGCAGATCCGCGTCCGCCGGATCCAGCTTCAGCGCCTTCACCGCCACTAACGCCGCCTCATCTTCGTCACCTTACCCCCCCCTCACCCCTCCGCATTCCCAAAATGCCGCAGCGACTCCGGCACAAAACTCAAATCACTCGCCTCCGACACCGCCAGCCCCACCTGAAACTCCATCGTCTCCCGCGACACCGCCGGCTGATACGTCTCCAGCGCCTCCGCCAGCGCTGCCTGCGGCGTCAACTGCTTCGTCTTCACCATCCGGTACACCTTCACCGCCAGCGCCTCCGCCGCCCCCGGCGTCAGCCAGTCAGGAATCCGCGCACGCAACACCTCCAGATCCCCGGCCTCCAGCACCATCCCACGCCGCTTGCACAGCGCACGAATCAACTGAAAGCCCTCCTCAGGCGTCGTCGTCGGAAAAATCGGAATCTTCACATCCACCCGACCAGGCCGCTTCAAATCCACCTCGATCAAATCCGGCCGACTCGACGCCAGAATCCACACAATCTTCCCGCGGTTGCTGCTGTCGCTCATCTCCTTCGCCATCATCGAATAAACGCGACCTCCCACTCCGCTATCCCCATCCTGATTCCGCTTCCCTAGCGCCTGGTCCGCCTCGTCGATGAACACATAACACCTCCCCAGCGCATGCAGCAGCCGGAAGATCTTCTCCAGATTCCCCTCCGTGCTCCCCACCCACTTGTCCCGGAAATTCTTCATCTTCACCACCGGCACCCCGGCCTCCCCAGCCAGACATTCCACCATGAACGTCTTCCCCGTCCCCACCGGCCCGCACAGCAGATACCCCATCGGCATCGCCTCCAGATCCCCCTGCCGCCACAACGCAATGTCCTGACGCATCCACTCCTTGATCGCCTCCTGCCCATGCAGATCATTCAGGGTCCGCTTCGGCTCGATGAATTCGATCAATCCCTGGCTGTCCTTCTCCACTAACTCCTTCTTCAGCACCGCCAGATCCTGCTCCGTGATCGCCTCCTTCCGGTACTCCTTCGTCCGCAATAACGACTGAATCGACACCAGACTCGCGCCCGCCAACTGCCCGGCCGGCACCTCCAGCTTCCCCGCCCACGACCCTAACGCCACCGGATACTTCCCAGCCAGCGCCGTGAACACCGTCACCAGTTCCTCCGGCCCCGGCAGCGGCACCCGGATGTTCGCCGACCGCGGATCCCCAGCCACTAGCGGATGCAGATCATTCAGATTCTCCGTGATCAGAAACGTCGCCAGCGGATGATCCGTCAATGCCGTCTCCGACGCCCACGCCCGCACCAGCAGCGCCATCGCATTCAAATCATTGTTCAATCCCCCCGGCGCAGCAGGAATCGACAGCGCCGCCTCCCTCAGAATAAACGCCGCCTTCACCGCCTCCCCCTTCACCCTCCTCACATTCGACAGAAACCGTGCATAGTGCGTCAGCAGATCCACAGCCTCCCGCGGCACCCGCGGCAACGCCTGCCCAGCCCCGTACGTCGGCCACTGCGCAAACACCTTCTGCCCCCGCACCACCCGCAACCCGTTCCCAAGATCATACGTCAGCACCACATCAAACCCCGTCAGCAGGGTCTCCAGCAGATAATCCTCCAGCCCAGCCAGTCTCACCCCGCCGTTCTCCGGCAGCGCAAACAAATCCCCTACATTCCCATGCAGCACAAACTGACTCGCCGCAAGGCTCTCGTACTGCCCCGCGATCTCACTCGTCCATCCTGGTAATGTCGCCATCAGTTCAGCTTCAGTTCAGTTCATAATCCCGCCCGCTCTTCAGTACAACGGCTTCACATCCCGGTACTCCCGGCGGACCCGTTGCTTCGCCATCCCCGGATTCTGCCGCTCCCACGCCTCATGCGCCGTCAACGGCTTCCGCATCACCGCAAGGATCACAATCCCCGGAATCGTCAGACTCCCCAGCAGCAGCGACAGCCACAGACTCACACCCCTCACCCTACCGAATAACACCGAACCCGCCAGCCACAGCAACACCCCTAACCCAATCAGCACCCACGGCACCACCTCCCCAATCCCTCCAGGCTCCGCCTCCATCTGCTTCACACTCTCCGGCCCCCGGATCCAATAAACTCCAGCCAACACCAGACAACCCCCAGCCGCCAGCAGAAAGGCACACACCCCCGGGTGCGGCCCCACGATTCGGTTCATGTTCATAGGTTCGTCGGATTCGTTCGCTCAAAGGTCCGTCCTGCGGACCACCCACCCTCTCTCACTCCGCTGTCGCCTGCGGCCCGCTCATCGTCTTCGCAGGCGCTTCACCCCCGGTACTCCCGGTCGCCGACGCTCCCTCGATCGCAATCCCCTCCATCGCCGCAAAATCCGCCAGCGCCAGATCCTCCAGCGCCTTCTGCTCCCCAGCCTTCATCGTAATCCCAGTCATATCAATGCTGTCACGCGCCACCCGTGCCACCCCTGCCGCCTTCTCCTTCTCCTCCCTCACAATCTCCTCCAACCGCCCCAGCGTCTCACCCGCAGCACCGATCTCCGTCACCATCCCTGCCGCCATCTGATTCAACTCCGCCGTCGCCTTCGCCACCTTCGCCTCGTTGATCCCACGCGCCACCTTCTCAATCTTCTCGCGCGCCGCCTTCATCGTCACGTCACGCGCCGTCAGCAACTCCTTGTACATCCGCTCCGATTCCTCCATTTGCCCGCGCACCGCCACATGCTCCGTCTTCGCCTGCTGGTGCCGCAACGCAAACTGCGCCGCCGCTTCCTTGTTCCCAGCACGCAGATTCGCCAGCACCTTCGCATGCAGATCCTTCTCCTCAGCTTCCAGCGACCTCACCCGCGAAATCAACCGCTCCACCAGCGCCGCATGTCCCGACAGCCCCTTGTTGTACTCCCCAAGCTGCTTCTGCAGATTGTCCTTCTCCAACTGAAGCAGCGCTTCCGGATTCTTGCGCTCGAGGCCGCCGACAAAGAGGCCGAAGAATCCTTTGATGAGTCTGGCAAGTCGATTGAACATGTTCGTAGTTGGCTGGTGATTTTTCAGGCCGCTTTCCGGCGGTCGGCTTCCTAAACCATCCCCTCCCGCACCGCAACCCGTTTGCTGCCGCCATCGCAGCCCTCTCCCCCCATGGCCGATTCCTTCATCGCGGCGCATGAATGACCCCGTGAGCGTTGCAGCAAACCGCCTCCAGCGGACGGTTTGAAGCGCAAAACCAAATCTCCGCGCCGCAACACCTCCGGACACAAACCCGGTTGCCAGCCAGACCACCCCAGTCAAACCCTCGAATATCACACCTGAATAGTCACTAAATACCTTTTTTAAAGTCTTGGTGCTTCAGGCAGAGCTGGTAAGCTCCGTCATCCTCCCAGTTCATTGAGGAGCCTCCTCATTCCCGCCGGCGTCGGCCGGAATCAACCGTCCAAATCCCGCTTCATGAGGAACTTCCCTGCCCTGTCCTCGAATCCCGAACTGATGCCACCCCTATCCTCCTGCATGACCCGTTTTCCGCATTCGCGGCCCCGCCAACGGCTCCAACAGCAAAATGCCCCTTTCACGGCACCGGTGGGGAGCTTCGCGCCGAATGGTTACGCCCCAATTCCACCGCCATGAGCCAATTTCTGCCCGGTTCCCGCACCCGCCACCTCACCGCGGCCATCCTGCCCATGCTGATGGTCCTGCTCGGCAGCGCCGTCCACGCCGCACCCGCCCATCTTTCCCGGATCATCCCCCCGCCGCCGGGCTATTACAACGCCGGCGACGTGATTGACGTGGGCCTGCGGTTCAACGCTCCGCTCGTCGTGACGGGCACCCCTCGCATCAGGATGCTAGCGGACTCGCAGATTGTGTACGCCAGCTACCACTCGGGCAGCGGTACAGATCAACTCACGTTCCGCTACACGGTCCAACCCGGCCACAACGCACCCTCTCTGTCCCTCGTGCTGGTCGAGCTGAACAGTGGAACCATCCTCGGTCCCGGAGGCGAGCCCGCCGATATCTCCATCATCGACGACGGCTTTCTGACAGTCATCGACACCGCCGCCCCGGCTGCGGCCTCGATCCGGCGCCATCTGCCGCAGGTCCCTAACACGACATCCGGAATCGTGGTGTTCCGGGTCAGCTTCAGTGAGCCGGTCCTCACGCCTCCCCCGGCCGCCTTCCAGCTCGTCCGCAGCAGCGGGCTTGCCGGCGGCACGCTTGATTCGATCCGCGGGTCCGGCACCGAGTGGTATGTCACCATCGCCGGTCTAACAGGATACGGGCTGCTGCGCCTTGATGTCGTGGCAAACAGTTTTTCCGACCACGCAGGCAATCCGGTCACCGCATTCAGCGCGGGAGAGACCTTCGGCCGCCTTGCCGCCAGTCTGGTCGCGTGGGGTGACAACTCCTTCCATCAGATCGACGGGGCGGCCGCCTCCAGCCACACCTCGCCCATGGTCCCGCCGGCCGGTGCCATCGGGAACCAACTCGTGGCGGTGGCCGCCACCGGCCGCGTCCACAGCCTCGTGCTCACCCGCGAAGGCAGCATCTTCGGCTGGGGAAACAATACCGGGGGACAGCTCGGGAATTTCAGCAATGGTTCCAGTGCCGTCCCCGTCGCCACCACCATGACCAACATCTTGGCCGGCCAGCGGGTCGTCACGGTCGCTGCCGGAGGATACCACAGCGTGGCCCTGGCGCAGAGCGGTCTGGTCTTCTGCTGGGGCGTCAACGACCGAGGCCAACTTGGCACCGGCGACGGTGCCAACTATAACCAGCCCGCTGTCGTGCTGGATGCCGGGACTCCCATGGCGGGGAAGCCCATCGTCGCCATCTCCGCCGGACACCAGCACACTTTGGCCCTCGCCGCGGATGGTCAGGTCTTCGCATGGGGTGACAACAGCTTCGGCCAACTCGGCAATGGCTCTAGCGAGTCGGTTTTCCATAGACCGGTTGCGGTGGATCGCAGCGGCGTGCTCGCCGGCCAGCACATCGTGGCGATCAGCGCCGGTGACTCACACAGCCTCGCTCTGTCCAGCAATGGAAAGGTATACGCATGGGGTGATAATGCGTTTTCCCGCCTTGGGGGCACCGATGTCGCGCTCAGCCGCGTGCCTATCGGGGTTGCCGGCCAGCCTGTTTCATTGAGCACCGTCGTTGAGATCTCTGCCGGAGCCGGTCACAATCTTGTCCGGGCCGACACCGGTAACCTGCTGTGCTGGGGGAATGGCCAAAGCGGTCAGCTCGGGATCACGACCGCTTTGATGTTCAGCTCGTCCTCATCCCGGGTGCTCATGAACGGGGCCTTGGCCGGTCAGTCCATCGTCGGCCTCGGAGCAGGCAATAGCTGGAGTGGCGCGCTGAGTGCCGATGGCTCGCTCTTCACCTGGGGCAACAACAGCACGGGCCAACTCGGCAAAGGCACCATCGATCCCGGCATGGATGGCGTTCCGGCCAACCGCGTCCCCGGCCCCGTTCTAACGACCGGAGTGCTCAGCCACGCGGCTGTCATCAGCATCAGTGCGGGTTCCGACGCATGGCACTCCCTCGCCCTCGTCCACCCGAGGGCCAATGTGACCGGAATGGTAGTGCCAGGCTCCGGCACCTATCCGGCAGATGCCGCCCTCACGTTTCATCTTTCGTTTTCAGAAACCGTCACGGTGACCGGCAGCCCATCCCTTGCCCTTGACCAGGGCTTTGGCAGGATCGGCTACGCCAGCTACCTGTCCGGCAGCGGCTCCAGCCTGCTGACGTTCCGCTATCTGGTGCAGCCGGGTGACTACGCCCCGGATGGCCTGTCACCCTATTTCACCCACCATCTTGGCGTGGTCGATCGCTACGGACTGGGCGTTGACCACGCACTGCCCCCGAGCGTGGATCTTTCCCGAATTCGGCTGGACGCCCGCCCGCCGATCCCGCTGGAGATTTCCCGCAGCCAGCCGGTTGCTGTGCCAGAGGGGGCCGCCATCACCACGGCGGGCTCGCTGATGTTCCGCCTCACATTCGACAAGCCCGTGACCGGCGTCGATCCATCCGACTTCACAGTGGTGACCACGGGATCCGCAACCGGTCAGGTCAGCAAGGTGTTGGGCACCGGAGATATCCGTTATGCTGTCGTCACCGGAGTGACCGGTGCCGGAGCCGTGCGGATCGATCTGAAAGCCACCGGGACGGGCATCACCGATGTCATGGGGAATCCGCTGGGAGGTGGTTTAATCAACGGTCAGGCCTACTACCATGTGGCGGCCTCGGCCCTTTACGGCTGGGGTGACAATACCGTCGGCCAGGCGGGCCCTAACAGAATCAGCGGGGTCCCCGCGGTGATCCCCTCCACTCACGCGCTCCAGGGCAGGGTCGTGGCAGCGGTTGCCGCCGGACTCACGCATTCCCTCGCCCTTTGTGATGACGGCACGCTCGCCGCATGGGGCGGCAATAGCAACGGCCAACTCGGTTGCGCCCATCCCGACCCGAGCAGCCCGGTCCCGGTCGCCGTGACCATGCACGGAGCGCTGCAGGGCAAGACCGTGATCGCCATCGCCGCCGGTGCCGACCACTGCCTCGCACTCACCGCCGACGGGCTGGTTTTCGCATGGGGGCGTGGCGACCAAGGCCAATTGGGAACCTCGTCGGGAACCGATGATCGCGATCAACCCACTGCCGTATATGTCAGCGGCGAGCTCGCCAACGAGGCTGTGATTGCCATTGCCGCCGGCACCCATCACAGTCTCGCCCTGACCGCCAGTGGCCGCATCCTGGCCTGGGGCTCGGACTCCGAGGGGCAGCTCGGCAATGGCTCCTTTGGCGCAAGTCCCACCCCGGTGGCGGTGGAGATGACAGGTGTTCTCGCCGGCCGGTTCGTGACTTCCATCGCCGCGGGTGGTAAACACAGCATGGCTTTGGACAGTGGCGGAGCTGTTTACGCATGGGGCTCCAATGCCGAAGGACAGGTGGGCAACGATTCCTCCTCAAACGTCCACTCGCCGGCGGGAATCTCGTTAGCCAATGCCATCCCGAACTATCATGCCCGTGCCGTCGCCATCGCCGCCGGCGAAAGCCACAGCGTGGTGCTCGACATCGCCGGTGGCCTGTTCACATGGGGTGCCAACGACCGCCGCCAGCTCGGAGACGGCAGTGCCGCCAATCGCAGCCGGGTCCCGGTGGCAGTGGCGGTGAACGCGTTCGACCCGGCCGATCCCCTGCTCGCCATCGCTGCCGGCAGCAAGCACACGGTGGTGCGCACCGAAGGCGGCAAGCTCTTCGGGTGGGGCGACAATCTTCTCAGTCAACTCGGGTCCGGCCTTTCCGATCCGGTGGCTATCCCGGGCCGGATCAGCGGCGGTGACCTTGCCACAGCCCATGTGGCTGCCCTCTCCCCGGGTTGTTGCGCCGGGCACAATCTCGTCATGATCAACGCCGCCGGCAATCCGCTCACGCTCATCGAACGCTGGCGACTCCGTTACTTCGGTTCTGCCTTTGCCACCAGCGATGCTGCGGATGCCGCGGACTACGACAAGGACGGCCGCCACAACCTCATCGAGTATGCCACCGCCACCAACCCCCTGAACCCCGACCCCGGATCTCCCGCGTCGCTTTCCCTCAGCGGTTCCGGCCGCAACACTCGGCTTGCCCTGACATTCCACCGCATCCTCGACGAGTCGCTCACCTACACCGTGGAGGCGAGCACTGCACTGGCCCCCGGCTCGTGGACCCCGATCAATCCCCCCGTCAGCCCCGCGACCGGTCCCGTTACCGTGGTGGACACCGGAATCATGAGTGCTTACTCCCGGCGGTTCCTCAGGCTCCGGGTCACACGCACGCCATGACAATCCGCGAGCCGGTGGGCGGCGGTGGCGACCCCGGACCTCAGCACCCGACAGGAAACGCCAACCTCCTCAGACCATGGAGCCGATCAACCTCTCAGGACTCCTGCGAGACCATCAAAAAGCCCCGCATCCACGAGTCCTGGCAGAAACTCAGACCCAGTCGCAGATGACGCCCTGCAAAAATCCGCCATTCCCCTCCCCGCCCCCATCCGCCTTCCGGGTTGCCAACCCCCAACGCGCCGTCTAAGGCCCTCCACAAGCCCGCATGAAAGCCATTCTCGCCCTCGAAGACGGAGTCCATTTTTTCGGTGAATCCTTCGGTGTCACCGGTTCCTCCACCGGTGAAGCCTGCTTCAATACCTCCATGACCGGTTACCAGGAGGTCCTCACCGACCCCTCGTACCGCGGCCAGATCGTCGCCATGACCTACCCGCTCATCGGCAACTACGGCGTCAACCCGGAAGACGACGAAAGCTCCCAACCCCACGTCCGCGGCTTCGTCGTCGGCGAACTCTGCCGCACGCCAAGCAATTGGCGCGCCTCCATGAGTCTCGACGACTACTTCAAAAAATGGAACCTCCTCGGCATCGAAGGAATCGATACCCGCAGGCTCACCCGCCACCTCCGCACCCGCGGAGCCATGCGCGCCTTCCTCAGCACCGAAATCCTCGACCCCGCCGAAGCCACCGCCCGCGCCGCCGCCAGCTCACCCATGGCCGGCAGCGACTTCGTCCGTGAGGTCTCCACCCCCGCCAACTACTCGTGGGACCCGGACAGTTCCCTCAGCCGCGAATGGGTCCTCCCCAACGGCCAGGGCAACCCGGACCCCGTCCTCGTCCCCGCGAAATACAAAATCGTCGCCTTCGACTTCGGCATCAAATTCAACATCCTCCGCCGTCTCCGCCAGGAAGGTTTCGCCGTCGAGGTCGTCAACGCCCGCACCTCCGCCGCAGACATCCTCGCCCTCAACCCCGACGGCATCTTCCTCTCCAACGGCCCCGGCGACCCAGCCGCTCTCGACTACGTCCACCAAGAGGTCCGCCAACTCCTCGGCCGCAAACCCATCTTCGCCATCTGCCTCGGCCACCAGATCCTCGGCCACGCCTTCGGCGGAAAAACCTTCAAACTCCCCTTCGGCCACCGCGGCGGCAACCAACCCGTCAAAGACCTCCGCTCCGGCACCGTCGCCATCACCAGCCAGAACCACGGCTTCGCCGTCGACCCCGATTCCCTCCCCACCAACGTCGAGGTCACCCACATCAATCTCAACGACCAAACCGTCGAAGGCCTCCGCCACCGCGACGCCCCCGTCTTCTCCGTCCAGTACCACCCCGAAGCCGCTCCAGGCCCCAACGACGCCCGCTACTTCTTCAGCGAATTCGCGGAACTCATCGAGGCCGCACGCTGATCCCATCGTGAGCAACCCCATCGCCACCCTCACCAACGTCTCGCGCGACTTCCAATCCGCGCCCGGCGCCCCCATCCAGCACGTCCTCAAAGACGTCTCCCTAACCATCCTCCCGGGCGAAACCATCGCCGTCACAGGCCCCAGCGGCTGCGGCAAAAGCACGCTCCTCAACATCCTCGGCACCCTCGACCAACCCACCTCAGGCGCCGTCTCCCTCTTCGGCCAGAACCCAGCCTCCATGGACGAATCCAGCCTCAGCAGGCTCCGCGCCCGCCACCTCGGCTTCATCTTCCAGTCCCACCACCTCCTCCCTCACCTCTCCGCCATCGAAAACGTCCTGCTCCCCATGCTCGCAGGCCACGATGCCCCGGACCTCCCCGCCGCCCGCGCCCGCGCCACCGACCTCCTCGCCCGCGTCGGCCTCGCCGACCATCTCTCCAAATTCCCCGCCCAACTCTCCGGCGGTGAACGCCAACGCGTCGCCGTCGTCCGCGCCCTCATCCGCCAGCCAGGCCTCGTCCTCGCCGACGAACCCACCGGAGCCCTCGACGCCACCGCCGCCGCCTCCCTCACCGATCTCCTCCTCGAACTCAACGCCGCCACCGGCAGCGCCCTCGTCCTCGTCACCCACGACCAATCCACCGCCGCCCGCATGCAGCGCCACCTCCGCCTCCACCAGGGCTCTCTCAGCTGACCCACCTCCGCCGCCATGCCCTCCGCGATCCTCCTCACACACTGCCCGGACCAACCCGGCCTCGTCCGCGCCGTCGCCTCCTTCATCGCAGAAAACGGCGGCAACATCATCCAGTTCGACCAGCACGTCGATACCCAGGCCGGCATCTTCTTCATGCGCGCCGAATGGGACCTCGAAAACTTCGTCATCCCGCGCACCGACCTCCCCGTCTTCATCCGCGCCCTCGCCGAACCCCGCCGCATGACATGGAGTCTCCACTTCAGCGATCAGCGCCACCGCCTCGCCCTCTTCGTTAGCAAGGACGCCCACTGTCTCTACGACCTGCTCAGCCGCCACGAGGCCGGTGAACTCGAAGCCGATATCCCTCTCATCGTCGCCAATCACGAAACCCTCCGCCCAGCCGCCGAACGCTTCGGCATCCCCTTCCACGTCATCCCCGTCACCTCTGCCACCAAAGCCGAGGCCGAATCCCGCCAGCGCGCCCTCATCGACGATCACAACATCGACACCATCGTCCTCGCCCGCTACATGCAGATCCTCTCGGACGAGTTCGCCTCGGCCTACCCTAACCGGATCATCAACATCCACCACAGCTTCCTCCCCGCCTTCCCCGGAGCCAAACCCTATCACTCCGCCCACGCCCGCGGCGTCAAAATCATCGGTGCCACCAGCCACTACGTCACCGGCGATCTCGATGAGGGCCCTATCATCGAACAGGACGTTATCCGCGTCACCCACCGCCAGACCGTCGCCGACCTCGTCCGCCAGGGCCGCGATCTCGAAAAAGTCGTCCTCTCCCGCGCCGTCCGCTGGCACGCCCAGCGCAAGGTCCTCGCCTACAACAACAAGACGGTCATCTTCGTCTGACCCGTCTGACCAGGCCTCCCCGCCCGCTCCCGCCTCCCCCACGCGGCCCCCCAATCCGCTCCCACCCCGCCAACGCGCCACTTTACGCGCCCCGGGGATTCAGGTATGCCCGCACCCATCCCTCCCAATCTCCCCCCACATCCCCGCATGAAACGCTTCCTCCCCCTCCTCGCCGCCCTCCCCGTCGCCTTCCTCCCCGCCTGCTCCAAACCCGCCGCAGGCACCGCCGGCTCAGGCACCATCACCGCAGGCAAATTCACCATCGTCGCCACCATGACCGACGGCGCTGACACCGTCGCCGCCAAATCCAACGCCGAAAACGCCCTCCGCCTCCACCCCGACCTCGCCGCCATGGCCGGCCTCTACGGCTACAACCCACCCGCCTGCCTCGAAGCCGTCCGCGACGCCGCCAAAGCCTCCGGCAAACCCGCCTCCGTCCGCATCTTCGGCTTCGATGGCCTCGAACCCACCCTCGCTGGCATCAAATCCGGCGAAATCACCGGCACCATCGTCCAGCAACCGTTCGAATACGGCTACCAGTCGATGAAATCCCTCAAAGCCCTCGCCGATGGCCAACCCGTCACCTCCAGAAACGGCACCATCGACATCCCCGTCAAGGTCATCACCAAAGACAACATCGCCCCACACGAGGCCGCTCTCGCCGAACTCATGAAGTCCGCCGCCGCCGCCACCCCGCCACCCGCCGGAGCCCCACGCTTCGTCTTCATCACCAATAACAACTCTTCATTCTGGGACGAAGCCCGCGCCGGTTGCCTCAAAGCCCAGGCCGAACTCGGCATCACCGTCGACTTCCAGATGCCCGACCGCCAGGAGGTCTCCGCCCAGAACGCCGTCATCGAAAACGTCCTCAACAAACCCGACACCAAGGGCGTCGCCATCACCGTCATGTCCGCCGACGCGCAGGCCGATGTCCTCGCCGCCATCGCCGCCAAGGTCCCTCTCGTCACCCACGACAGTGACGCCCCCTCCAGCCCACGCAAGCTCTACCACGGCATGGACAACTACTCCGCCGGCCGCGAACTCGGCAAACTCATCCGTTCCTCGCTCCCCGACGGCGGCAAAATCGCCGTCTTCGTCGGCTCCATGGACGCCCAGAATGCCCGCGAACGCCAGCAGGGCATGATCGACGAGCTCTCCGCCAAACCCTGACAAGCCCCGCCCGCGCCACGGCATGTCCGCACCCCTCCTCAGCGCCCGCGGCATCTCCAAACGCTTCGCCGGGGTCCGCGCCCTCGACAATGTCAGCGCCGACTTCTTCCAGGGCGAGGTCGTCGCCGTCATGGGCGAAAACGGCGCCGGCAAAAGCACGCTCATGAAATGCCTCGCCGGAGTCCATCAGCCGGACTCAGGCACCCTCACATGGCAAGGCAAAGACCTCCGCATCACCTCCACCCGCCGCGCCGAACAACTCGGCATCGCCTTCATCCACCAGGAACTCAACCTCTGCGACAATCTCGACGTCGCCGCGAACGTCTTCCTCGGCCGCGAACTCAAAAAAGCCGGCTGCTTCCTCGACGGCACCGCCATGCGCGCCCGCACCGCCGCTCTCCTCGAGCGCATCGGGCTCCGCATCCCCACAAACACTCCCGTCTCCTCCCTCTCCATCGGTCAGCGCCAGCTCGTCGAAATCGCCCGCGCCCTCTCCCTCCATGCCCGCATGGTCATCATGGACGAACCCACCAGCTCCCTAACCGCCGGAGAGACCGCCACGCTCTTCTCCGTCGTCCGCGATCTCCGCACCGCCGGCATCTGCGTCGTCTTCATCTCCCACCGCATCCCCGAAATCACCGCCATCGCCGACCGCGTCATCGTCCTCAAAGACGGTCGCTTCACCGGCACCCTCACCAAATCAGAACTCGCCCCCGACCGCATCGTCAGTCTCATGGTCGGCCGCGATCTCCCCCCGCCAGAAC
>QQNF01000084.1 GCA_003402705.1 Verrucomicrobiota bacterium
CCTCAGCGCTCCCTCCGCCTCCAGCACCGCCAGGTTCCACACATGGAACCGCAACCCCGCCAGCACGCCCAGCATCCGGCCATCCGCACTGAACCCTAACGCCGTCACCGCCCCCTCTAGCGGATGCCTCAGCATCCCCAGCACCTCCCCGCTCCCCGGCGCATGAATCGACACCGCCTCCGCCGTCAGCACCATCGCCGCATACCGACCATCCGGACTCGCCGCCACCCGACCGTCCGCTCCAGGGCAGCAGCAACCTCACCCTCTGGGCTCCCGTCATCGGCACCGTCACCGACGCGGGCACCGTGCGCACCATTCTCGACCCCGCCGGCACCGGACCGCGGCGATACTATTTCCTCCAGGTCCAGCGGCAGTGAACATAATTGCTCCCGGGACACGAACGCCGTGTTACCCCAGCAGTTTGCGGTCCAGCGTGCGGTAGCCGATTGCTTCGAGAAGGTGATCCGCAGTGATGTCCGGGCAGCCCGCGAGGTCGGCGACCGTGCGGGCGACTTTCAGAATCCGGTCGTGCGCGCGGGCACTGAAGTTCATCTGCGACATGGTGTTCTCCAGGAGCATGGAGCTTTCCTCATCGATGCGGCAGTGCTCCTTCATCAGCCGTGGTGTCAGCGTGGCATTGCGCGTCAGCCCGGTGCCGGCGAGGCGGCGCTGCTGCACGGCGCGCGCAGCCTCCACTCTGGCGCGAATGGCGGCGCTGGGCTCGCCCGATTCCGACTTCGCCAGATCGCGGTATTCCACCAGTGGAACCTCGACGTGGATGTCGATGCGATCCAGCAGCGGCCCGCTGATCCGCTGACGGTAGCGCAGCACCTGCGGCGTGCCGCAGCGGCACTCGCGCTTCACGTCGCCGTAGTAGCCGCAGGGACAGGAATTCCAGCGACGGTGTCGCAAGGATGATGCTTGCGCTGCCCGGCGTCACCAGCCAGGAATTGAGAGTGAACCACCAGCCCGCACGCGAGAAGGAGTTGTTCAATGTTGCATCTGCAATGCACCTGTCCGCAGCAGGCGGGGCCACGGGCATCGACTGGCGGGCGATGCCTCACGCGGGCCGCTCGCACGCACCGGAGCGGAGCCCATCGGTTTCTTTGCTGCTGATGAATGTGGAAACAAAGTGTCTTTCGCCTTTTCGCGCTGATGCCTGACCACGATCGAGTGGATTTCCCAAGGCCGGACAGCCCGCTGTTTCCCGACACCCGCTGGAGTGTGGTCTTGCGTGCCGGTTCGGAGCCGGAGGGTGAGGGATTGGCAGCGCTGGAGCGGCTATGCCGGGATTATTGGTTCCCGCTTTATGCCTTTGTGCGGCGGCGCGGATATTCGCCGGAGGATGCGGAGGATGTGACGCAGGGTTTCATGCTGCATTTGCTCGAGGGGCCGCTGCTCGGACGCGCGGATCGGGAACGCGGGCGGTTCCGTTCGTTCTTGCTCGGTGCGCTCCAGCTTTTCCTGGCGAAAGAAGTTCGCCGGCAGCAAACGATCAAGCGGGGTGGCAGCCGCGAAATTCTGTCCCTTGATGCGGAGGAGGGCGAACGCCGTTTCGCGCGGGAACCGGCGGACGAGGTCACGCCCGAGGTGCAGTTTGAACGAAGCTGGGCCTTCGCGCTGCTGGAGCGGGTTTTTGCGCGGCTGCGTGAGGAGTATGAGCGGGCGGGGCGCGCGGAGCTTTTCGAGAAGTTGCAGCCTTATCTGGCCAGAAAAGAGAGCCTGCCGGGTTACGAGCAGTTGGCCCGGCAGATCCGCCAGAGCCCAAGCGGAGTCGGGGTTTCCATTCACCGGATGCGCCGGCGCTATGGCGAATTGTTGCGCGATGAAATCGCCCAGACGGTGTCTTCGCCGGAGGAGGCGGACGCGGAGCTGGCGCATTTGATGACCGTGGTGTCGCAATGAAACCGACGCGATTTATGCGGAGCTTTGTAATATCCGGCGCGATTTGGGTGAGTATGGGAGCTGTGATCCCGATTTTTTCCATCTTTACCGTCTGCGCTGCCGCCGCACCTCTTTTGCCCGACGCATGAATTCCGCCCCGAAACCAGCCCCGCGTGAAGAGCCGCACTGCGCGCTCTGCGGAGCGCCCATTCCGCCTCATGCGCCCTTCGGCCAGTGCCCGAAATGCCTGCTGAGTCTCGGGAGCGGCGCGGGAATGTTTGCGGTGGTGGATGAGGGGATGCTCGACGCCATGCAGGTGCGCCGTGTGGGCGACTTTGAATTGCAGGAGGAACTCGCGCGCGGCGGGATGGGCGTGGTCTATCGCGCGCGGCAGCTCAGCCTGAACCGGCCGGTCGCCGTGAAGATGATCCTCGCCGGGCAGCTCGCGACCACGGAATCGGTGCGGCGTTTTCGCAATGAAGCGGCGGCGGCGGCGAAGCTCGATCATCCGAACATCGTCCCGGTCTATGAGGTCGGGGAATGCGAGACGCAGCACTACTTTGCAATGCGGCTCGTCACCGGCGGGCGGAATGTGGCGACATGGGCGAAGTCGCTGGACCTGCCGCCGGGGAAGCGAGCGCAGGCGGTGGCGGCGATGATGGCAAAGATCGCGCGCGCGGTGGCCTTCGCGCACGAGCGCGGCGTGCTGCACCGCGATCTCAAGCCGTCGAACATTCTCGTGGATGAAAAGGGCGAGCCGCAGGTCACGGACTTCGGTCTGGCGAAACTGGTGCAGGAGGAGGACAGCAGCCTGACGCTCTCGGCGATGATGCTCGGCAGTCCAAGCTACATGGCGCCGGAGCAGGCCGATGGCCGGCATCGCGAGGTGACCACGGCGACCGATGTGTATGGACTGGGCGCAGTGCTTTACGAATTGCTCGCGGGGCGTCCGCCCTTCCTCGCCGCGTCTCCGCTCGCGACGGCGAAGCGCGTCGTCGAGGAGGCACCCGCGCCGCTCCCGGCTGCGCCGCGCGATCTCAGCACGGTGTGCCTGAAGTGTCTCGCAAAGGTGCCTGCGCAGCGTTACGCCTCGGCGCTGGCGGTGGCGGAGGACCTCGAGCGTTTTGCGCGCGGCGAACTCATCCGCGCTCGCCCGGTGACCGGCCCCGAGGCGCTCTGGCGCTGGGCGCGGCGGCGTCCGAAGATCGCGGCCCTGCTCGGGGTGCTGGTGCTGGCTTTCCTGCTGGGTTTCGCGGGGGTGACGTGGCAGTGGCGGCGGGCCGAACGCGCGCGGGCCGCACAGGAGGTCGCGCTCGAACATCTTCAATGGGCGGAGATCGGCCGCTGGGTGGAAGGCGACGAAGCGCCGCCCGCGCTCGCCTACCTGGCTTCGTTGCTGCGGGATGATCCCCATCGCTGGCAGGCGGCGATGTATGCCATGTCGATTGTCGAGCGGCGGCCGTTTCCGATCCTCGCCGGTCCGTCGGTGGAGTTTCCGTCGGCGCCCGCAGTCCCGGCACAGATCACTCCGGACGGCCAGCGGTTTGTGGATGTGGGCAAGGATAGGGTGGCACGGGTGTTTGATGTCGCGAGCGGGCAGGAAATCGCGGCGCTGAACCTGACGTCGGATCCTTCGGCGATGAGCATCGCACCCGACGGGAAGTCAGCGGTCCTCGGCACCGCGGATGGCGCGGTGCAGATGTGGCCTTTTTCCGGCACGGAAGTGCGCCGCCTGTTGCGCAGCCAAACGCAACCGGTGCAGGCCTTCGACTTTTCCGCCGACGGCGCCACGCTCGCTGCGGCATCCGCTGGCGACATCGAGCTTTGGAATCCGGGCGACGCCACTGCCGCGCCCCGGCTGGTTGCCAAAGGCGATGCGAATCGCGGCCTGGCGCTCAGCGACGACGGCCAGCGCTTGTTTGCCTTTGGATCGAAAGAGGCGGTGGTCTGGGATGCGGCTACGGGCCAGCGCGTCCGCACCCTGGCCGCGCAGGAGCGGTTTCGCGCCGGGATCATGCACCGTTCCGGCGACCGCCTCGCACTGGTGGATGGCAACTTTCGCGCCGAAGTATGGGACGTCGCGACCGGGCAGAGTCTGCAAACTTTCGCGAGCGAACTCTCGCCCATTATCTTCGGCGAATTCAACACCACCGGCGAACGACTGACCCTGGCTTATCGCGGCAGCGATCTCGGCGTTTACGATATCGCCAGAGGGGTCCGCATTTCGCCGCCAATGCGGCACCTCTACCAATCGAACGCACTCGTGGTATCCGCCGATGGCTCACGATCCGCGACCTCGAGCTGGGACGGCCGGGTAATCGTCTGGAATTCCACCGACGGAGGCATGGTCATGGAGCCGGTCATGCAGCCCGACCGGGAAACGCCGTCCATGGATCTCTGCCGGGACGGTTCGCGCATTCTCCTCTCGCAGCGCGCGCGAAACGCTCAGCCACGGAAGCTGGAAGTGTGGCACCCCACCTCGGGCAGGGCACCGCGGCTCCACCCCGTGCCCGGACATCGCGATTTTAATGGATGCCGTCTCAGTCCCGATGGACGCCTGGGCTGCCTCGGTCTCTGGGACAAAAACCGCGCGTATCTCTACGAAATCGAAACCGATCGCGTGGTCCTCGATCGACCTGTGGCGGGCGATATTCACACCCATCTCTTTTCGCCCGATATGCAGCGTTATTACGCACTCACCGCGAATGGCTGGGTCTATGGCTGGTCTCTCGTAACAGGCGAGGCGCTGTGGGAGGCGAACCACCAGCCGGGCGCCATCAGACCCGCGGCCATCTCCCCGGATGGCAGCCGCATCATCGCCGGCCACAACGACGGCCACATCCGCGTCTATGACACCGCCACTGGCCTCGTGGAGCAAACGCTCGAGCACTCCGGCGAGATCAAGGTGCTGCGCTTCGCGCCGGATCGCAGCGGGCGATTCTTGTCCGGCTCGACCGACACTCTCGTCCATGTCTGGGATCTGAACTCAGGGAAAATACTGACCACGCTGCGCGGCCATACGGGCACGGTGCTCACCGCCGCCTTCAGCCCGGACTGCCGGCGGATCGCCACTGGTTCTTACGATTGGACCGCGCGCCTGTGGGACGCCGCCACCGGGGCGCCGCTGCCCACCCCGCCGATGACGCACCGTGGCGACCTTTCGCACCTGGGGTTTCACCCTTCGGGCCGTCTCCTTGCGACCGCCTCGCGCGATGGCACCGCGCGCCTCTGGGACACCGGCACGGGCGAGCCGGTGTCCGAACCGCTCGGAAACCGGACAACGGTCTTCGGCGTGCGCTTCACTCCCGACAGGCACTGTCTCCTCGTCCGGGATCACTCGGGGTTTCAGTTCTACGAAGTCGCCACCGGACGTCCGGTGACCATCCACCATCCCTTTCCGATCTCGGCCGGCATGGGGTGGGACGACGACGCCAGCCACTCCATGCTGTCGGCGGATGGCACCCGGGTCTTTCTGGGAAACTCGGCGAACGCGGGCGGCTCCTGGACGATCTCCATCCCGCGCGGACCTGCCCCCGCATGGTTTCCCGATCTGCTGGAAACCCTGGCGCTCAGCCGGCTCGATGCCGCGGGTCAGGTGCGGTATCATCCCGGCAATGGCATCTTTACTCTGCGGGAAAAGATCGCCGCGCTGCCCGCCGGCGATTTCTACGGCACATGGGCGAGGACGGTGCTCGGCGGAAAATAGCGCGGAAAACATTCCGAAAACTTTTTTCACAAATCGTGAAATGATCCGGCGGGAACCGGTGAGAAGGCGGGTGAATAACGAAATTCACCATGAGATCCTGCTTACTGAGTCTTCCCGCCGTGCTCCTCTGTGGAGTGGGTGTCGCCCGGGCCTTCCCGCCGGCGCCATACTACACGCTTCACGGCATCGTCCGGGACCAGACCGGCCAGGTGGTGCAGGCCGAAAACACTTCCGTCATCCTCTTCAAAGGCACCGCCGCAGTAGGACGCGCCACCATCGGACCACTCGCGCAACCTGACAAAAACTACGAGCTGAAAGTCCGGATCGATCAGGCCAGACCTGCGACCACCCTCTACAACACCAGTGCCGTGGCCGCCCAGGGCCAGTTCAGTCTCATGGTCGAAATCGGCAGCCAGCGCTTCTTCCCCATCGAAGTGAAGGGAAACCTCACCGCAGGCAAAGGAGGAGAATCCGTACGCCTTGACCTCACCCTCGGCGAAGACCTCGACAATGACGGTCTCCCCGACGCATGGGAACAGTGGCAGCTCTTCCACGCCGGAAAATATCCAGGTGACGACGGTCTCTGGCCCATGAACCTGATCGACCGGAACGGCGACTTCGACGGCGACGGTCAAAGCAATTTCATCGAATACCTCGCCGGCACCTTCGCCGGAGACGCCACAGAGCGATTCGACGTCACCATCAACTCGAAAGCCGCTGACAGCGTCCGCTTCGACTTTTTTGCCATCACCGGCAAAACCTACACGCTGGAACGCAGCACGGATCTGAAAACATGGACCCGCGTCCCGTTCTCCGCCAACACCGACGTCTCGCCGTCCGGCACTCCCCTGCCCGCCGGAAGCGAAACCTTCACCGCCACCGCTGTCGGCATCATCCCCGCCGCCTGCCTGCCCGGCACCGACTTCAACAAGGAACTCTACCGCCTCACCGTCCGCTGAACCATGAAATCGTTCCTCGCCCTCGTTCTCCTCGCACTCGTCGGAACCGCGCATGCCCAGTGGTTCTCAACCACCTACGCCCTCAAAGGCGGCTGGAACGCCATCTACCTCCACGGCGAGGCTACGCATGCCACGCCGGATGTGCTTTTTCCAAACAGCGGACAGACGGCGGGCGTCATCGAAGTCTGGCGGTGGAATCCCAGGCCCAACCAGATCCAGTTCACCTACACGCCGCTCATTCCGGCCTCGGGAACACCGGAATGGAACGTGTGGAAACGCGGACTCCCGGCGCAAAGCAATCTCCTGAACCTCACCGGTCAGACCGCCTATCTGGTGAAATGCAACGGCACCGCGGCGACGGCATGGAACGTGCCCATCCTCCAGAAAGCGCTGCCGCCGTCCGCCACATGGGTGCGCTCGGGAGCGAACCTGCTCGGGTTTCCCTCAAAACTCACCGCGCCGAATTATCCGTCGTTCTCTACCTACTTTCAGTCGTTCCCCGCGGCCCTGGCGGGCAATGCCAAGATCTTCAAGTACGTCGGCGGTGACCTCGGACCGGCCAATCCGCTCCAGATTTTCTCCACGACTCTCGAGCAGGTGGATCGGAACAAACCCTACTGGTTCGAGGCGGAAGTAGTAGGCAATTTCTACGCGCCGCTGAACATCAGCCTGAGTCAGGCCGCGGGCCTTGATTTCGGACGGACAGGCTCCGTCGTCACCGCTCTGGTCCGCAACACCACCTCCGCGAACATGACGCTCACGCTGGCGCCGTTGGCTTCGCTCGCGGCCCCGGCCGGTCAGGACACCATCGTGGGTCAGGTGCCGCTGACAAGACGCACCTTCAATACCGGCACCGCCTCATGGACCGAAACTTCCATCACCGGCGCTTACACCGAAGTCATCGGGGCCAACAGCACGGTGGAATTGAGTTTCGGAATCAACCGGGCCGCCATGGCCGGGGCTTCGAATGCGCTCTACGCCAGCCTGCTCAGGTTGACGGATTCAGGCAACCTCTTCGACATCAGCCTGCCGGTTTCCGCAAGAGTGGCCTCAATGGCCGGGCTGTGGGTGGGCGATGCGACCCTGACCAATGTTTCCAGCCAGGTGCAATCGACGGCAACTGCCAGAGGGGTGATCACGGACGGCGTTCTCACGGGTATAGAAGTCACCAGCGGCGGTTTTGGCTATAGTTCGGTGCCGGTGCCGGTGATCGCGTCACCGGATGGCGTGCAGGCCACGGCCACAGCGACGATTGCCAGTGGCGCAGTGACAGGCCTTTCCCTGACAAATCCTGGATCCGGTTATGCCATCGCGCCGGAGATCACGATCCCGGCACCCGCCGGCGGCACCGCGGCCACGGCGAGAGCCACGGTGAGCCGCGGGAGTGTCACCGGCCTTGCCATTCTCAGCGGCGGCAGCGGCTACACTGGCTTACCGGTGGTCACGCTGGCGCTGCCGGCAGCCGCGGTCGTGCAGGCAGCGGCGACGGCGGTCATTGCCGGCGGCAAAGTGGCTTACGCAGAGGTCACGAATCCGGGAGCGGGCTATTTTTCCCCGCCGAGTGTCACCATCGGCGCGCCGGAGGGGGGCACGGCAGCCACGGCGGTGGCAACCGTGAACCAGGGGCGGCTCACCGGCATCACTGTTCTAACGCCCGGCACCGGATACACGGCGGCCCCCGTTGTCACCGTCGGGCCGCCTCCGGCGCGGAGTGCGGCGACGGCCACGGCGATTGTGGAGAAAGGCAAAGTCACCGGCTATGCGATCACGAATGGCGGCAGCGGTTATCTGGCCGCACCGGCCATCACCATTCCGGCACCGGTGCCTCCCGGCACCGCCACGGCGCGCACGCCGTCGCTGCGCACGATCCTGCATGTGGACGACGGCGGCACCGCCCGTGTGCTCTCGCAGGTTTTCATCGGTAAACTGTCCGGCGGTTCCGATGGCCTCTGCACGAAAGAATCCGGCCTCAGCACGGCGGAACTGGCCAGCGCCTCCCGCATCGTGGCCGCGCACCTGCCGCTCGACCGCGTGCTCGCCGCCGGCAGCGGGTCGGTCGCCCCCGGGCAGACGCTCGTGCGCACCTGCGCGATCCCGTTCGACGACGCCACCAATCCCTTCGTCCACCGCTACCATCCCGACCACAATAACAAGTCCCCCCGCGGCCAGCCGTTGAGCGCCGGAGTCGAGAGTTACGGCATCACCCGCACGCTCAGTTTCGAGTTCACCGCCACTCCGCCCCCGGGTGTGAGCGCCACGGGCTGGGGCAGCACCAGCATCGGCGGAAACTATACCGAGGTGATCAAAGGTCTGCATATAAAAGACCACACGGTCACCGGCACTTTCATCCTCCGCCGCGCCAGCGAGATCGGAACCCTGACTGTCAATTGATCGGACGGATCCGGCTGATCCGACAAATCCCAAGCCACTTTCCAAACACTCCAACCACTCCATGAAAAACTACGCTATCATCCTCACGGCTTTGAGCCTCGCCAGCCAGTGTTCTCTGCACGCCCAAACCGTGCCGCTCATCATCAACTACCAGGGACAGGTCACCGGCGGCACCGGAATCCCCGTCGGATCCACCGGCACTGCGCCCAACTTTATCGCCGCACCGGAGAACCGTAAAATTATCTTCCGTATTTTCGACGCCCAGACCGGAGGCACAAGACTTTGGTCAGAGCAGCACACCGCCACGATTTCCCTCGGAGAGTTCAGCGTGCTGCTCGGTCAGGGAATCGATGCCGTCTATGATGCCGTGACCGAATCGCGGCCCGCGCTGGACACCGTCTTCACCGGCGGTGGAGCCGTCACTCCTGCCGGTCCTGTACGCTACCTTGAGATCGTGGTGGACGATGGCAACGGGACTTTTACCTCCGGGGCCGATGTGCCGGTCACTCCGCGCCAGCGCATTACCACCTCCGCCTACAGCTTCCGCTCCAGGATCGCGGATACGGTGCCCAATCTGGCCATTGCCACCCCGGCACTGGCCGACGGCGCGGTCACCGCTGCCAAAGTCGCTGACAACTCCATTACCTCGCTGAAGATTCTCGACGGTTCGGTCACCACGGCGAAGATTCCGGACGGTTCGGTCACCACGGCCAAAGTCGCCGACAACTCCATTACCTCCCTGAAGATTCTCGACGGTTCGGTAAGCGCCGCGAAGCTGGATCCAGGCATCGGGGTCTGGAGCACGCAGGGTGGCAACGTGTATCGCGCTTCCGGCAGGGTCGGCGTCGGCACAACAAGTCCCGGCGCGCCTGTACAAGTTAACTTACCAACATCCGGTCGCACGTCCGAGGCCTTGCGGCTGACGGGTGGACCTGATGCGGTCAACGGCCCCGCCCTGTTGTTGGGTGTCAACATTCCAAACAACCGCGAAATCTGGATCGGCGACACCGCCCGGATCAACAACAACAGCGACAACGCGCAGATCCGGCTTGGCCTCCTCGCGAATTCTCTGGGCTGCAATTACATTGATTCCCTGGACAACGGAATCACAAAGAACCTGGCCTTCTGCCCAGTCGGTGGGCTCGTAGGGATCCACACGCTCGTCCCGTCGCAAGCCACGCTGCATGTGGAAGGCTCCGGGTTTTTTAGCGAGCAATTAATTGCACAGACCTTCACCTTGTCTTCTGATGCGAGGATCAAAAGTATCGTAGGCCGCTCGAACCCGCACTCGGACCTGGAATCGATTCGGAAGCTTCAGGTGACTGACTATCGGTTAATCGAGCGAAAGACACCCGGAAATACCGTTCAAAAGGGATTCATCGCCCAAGAGGTGCAACAGATCGTGCCGGAGGCGGTGAAGAAACTGGAGAAGCGCTCTATCCCAAGCATCAATGCTCCTGCCAGGACGGCAACATTTGATCCGGGTGCCAAGACCATGGGCATCGTCCTGGAGAAGGCTCACGGCTTGAAGAAAGGCGACACCGTCCAAGTGTCGGATGACAAGAGATCCTGGGATCTGTTGGTTTCCGAAACACCCGATGCCACGTCGTTTGTGGCCGGGCCAGTCGAAGCCCCGATTCTGGACGTCTTCGTCTATGGCAAGGTGGTGGATGACTTCCTGACCGTGGACTACAACCGGCTCTTCACCACGGGCATCGGAGCGATTCAGGATCTGGCCAAACAAGTGGAGGCCATCAAGGCGGAGAATGCCGAGCTGCGGACCAGGCTGGCCGCGAGCGAGCGGCGATTCGCGGAGCTGGAAGCCGCAGACAAGGCCCGCGACGAGAGGCTGGTCACCATCGAAAAACTGTTGATCACGGCCGGCAAAGGCACGGCGCGCACCACCTCCCTGAAGGATGGCAAGTGATTGCTGAGTCCACGACTACGCTCTCCCGGTCCGGGGCACTGCCCCGGACCGGCGAGTCGCGGGGCTTTCCGCTCCCGGGTCAAGATCCCTCCGGCAATTCCACCGTTCCCACACTCTCCGATCTCTCCACCTCACGGCCATGAAACTCCTGCGCATCCCACTCCTTGCCGTCGGCTTTCTGCTGCCGGCCGCCATGCCCGCGCTGGCGCAGAACTACGAAGTCAGGGCGGGCAACTTTAACCGATTGTACATCGCGCCGTCAGCGGTGCCTGTGGGCGCGAATCAGTCATTGGTTCCGGCCACGCCGAACAGCAACTTCCAGGGCATGGGACCGGTATCCGGGGCCGGGGGTCCGCTGTCCACTTCCGCCGACTACGGCGACCGCTACCCTTCCGACCCGGCCAATACCATTGTGACCAGGAAGTCCATCATGGGAGGGACCTTTGCCTCCGGCACTGCGCTGTATTTCATGGGCGATGAGATCACGCCGCCGCTGGTGAATGCCACAGGCCAGGATCTTGCGCCCGGTGGCACCGATGCGCAGAAACTCGCAGCCGCCCGGCTTTACTGGCGGGCCCAGCCCGCGCTGCCTGGGGAAAATCTTCCACTCGTTGGAGGAATCCTGACGCCCCTGGGAACGGCTACGGTGACCTCTGCAGACCCGAACGCCCTCAACAGCACGACGGTCGTGGTCGCCGCCTCGCCGGCCCCGGTGGGATTGGTCACGGGTGCGATCCTGCTGGGCCAGCCGATCACCAGGATCAGCGGCACCGGCCCCTTTACGGTGGTTCTGGCCGGCAAACCCAATGAAACGATCACCGGGAACGCTGCGAGGCCCATTACCCCGGCCACTCCTTTTTATTACAGCCGGCACGCAGAGAAGGTCTTCGCTTCGCAGCCGGGACAGGTCACGATGACATGGGTCACGGTGAATTTGGATCAAAAAAGACAGGAGGCTTTCATCGTTTCCGGGACCACCCAGAAGCCGATACGCACGATCTACTGGACTGAGGGATCGTTCAACGGGCCGATCATCCAGATCACCGATGCCCGCGTCAGCACCGTCAACCCGATCCATTACAGCACCGTGCCCAAGGCCGTCCCGGAAGAGGTCCGCATCCCGGGGTATACGCCGCTCATGCCCAATCTCTCGACTCTCTACTTCGACAAGTTCAACGGGACGGGTCAGCTTCGCGCCTACAATGCGGAAGGGCGCATCCTCATCGAATATCTGGGCAACCTTCGATTTGGAGAAGTTTACCAGTTCCTCGGAATCGATGTGGTGGAGATCAAACGGAAGCCGGATGTGGTTCAGGTTGTGCAGAATCTGGGAACGGAACTGACTCCGCGCGTGCCGATGCAGCCCGGCGATGAACTGCTGACGGCCTCCCCGGTCCTGAACACCGCTCAGGGAGGCGGAAACTACTATGGAGCCACCGTGCGGCCGGACGGTTCGCAGGCCTACTTCGCCGAGCGCGAGACCAGCCCCGCCAACAATCCGGACAACGGGCAACCCGCTTCCTCCGATGCGTACAACAAAGTCGTCTTCTACTGGATGGATTCCCCCCCGGATAATTTTGGCATCAGGTGGCCGAAGTTCCAGACCCGATACTGGCAGCGCTGGTCGCCGAATCTCACGGACTACGCGCACTACAGCGTGGAGCCTGCCGGCAGCAGCCCTGCCACGGGGGTATCTTTCCCGGGCGGTTCTCTGCCGACACTCGTCTGGCAGGATGACCCCGCCCAGGCGGAGGCCGTGATCGATATCAACACCCAGCGGCTCTTTGTGAACTTCGCCCCGGGCAATCCCTACAAGCGGAACCGCTCCCTGCTCAAATTCTCCAGCAGCGGCGAGGTTTGGTATGTGAATCTCTACTCGCAGGCGGAAAACCGGCAGACGACGCGCAGCGTGAGTGTGAACGGCACCACGACCGTGACGCTCACCGGAGGCGGCAGCACTGTCGGCCTCGAGGCCGGCATGATGGTCACGGGCACCGCCATTCCCGGCGGAGCGGCGTCCATTGTAAGTATCACGGACAACACCCGCTTCGTTCTGTCCGCACCTGTCTCCACCAATGCGATCTATACCTTTACGGTGGAGTCGGATGCGCTCGCGCCGATCAACGCCCCGGCCACGGTCGGCACCCGCCTTGTCCCGCCGACCGGGCACGAACCCGCGGGCTACATCTCCGGCGGCACCAACTACTTTCCGAAAGGCTATCTCAATCCCTTCACGGTTGGTTTCCCGGTGGCGAACCAGGGCGCCATCATTCCCGTCAACGACCTGCCCGGAAACAATCTCCTCACCGTCCGCTGGTTCAAGAAAGTGACCGCCCCGGGCTCCGGTTTTCCGGATTTCCATGTGCCCGGCAAGATCGGTCGCTACACGGTGAGTTTTCCCGCCACCACGACGCCGCAGATCATCATCGCCCAGGGCGTGGGCACGGACGATCTCGATCCCGAAGTCATCGCCGGATCCCTTTACTATCAGAACGAAAAGACACTGCCCGGCTATAATCCAAACGAAGAGCACGCCGTCATGATCGGATCCCGTGCCTATGCGCTGCGGGATGACCTGAACATGATCGTGCCGCAGCAGTCGAAGCCCTTCGTGCTCATTGCCTACACCAACCCTGCGGACCTGCGCCCGGATATGAGAGTTTATAAGGTCGTGCGCGAGGTGGATGATGACGGCGACCGCGCGGATCCGTTCGACATTCTCTTCGACCGGCCCGCCATCGCCGGGAATCTGCTCGTCGCTCCCTATCCGCTGCCGCTCATGCAGTTGCCTTTCGATGCGAATGGCGTTTGCCAGAACGCGGAAGTGACGCCGAGCAGCGGTCTCGATCCCGCGGTGAACGCGGCGAGTCCGGACGAATGGGATTCCTTTACCAAAAAGGACCGCAAGGGGTTCCACTGGATCTACCGCGGACCGCACAGCGGCACAGACACCACGAAGCGGCTCGCCATGCAGTACAAATATGTGAGCCGCCCGGGATTCTTCCTGCCCAACGCGAGCGGAACCGGAACGGAAATCGCCGGGGGCACGCTGCTGCCTTTCCTCAGGCCGCTCGCCGCCGGGGTGCCGCAGGGCAACCCGGTCACCGGAACTCCCCTAACGGTCCATTTCATCCCTGCATGGCCGGCCAATGCGCCGGAACTGCAGGTCGGCGAGACGCTGACCCTGCCGAAATTCGGCCTGCCGCAGGTGCGCGGCCAGGTGAGCGCCGAAGTCTTTTACGAACAGTCCCGCGCTCTCGCCACGGCCAAGCCCAGCGTCACGCTCCATGACGCCACCCGGGAAAAGTCGGTTCAAATCGCGGAGAGGGGGCTGGTCACCGGCCTGCCGGCATCCATCGCCACCACCAGCCATCTCGGAAAACTTTTCTTCCAGCGCCTTGCGCCCGATTTGCAGGAACGCATCTGGTTCGATCCGCTGCGTTCACCCAATCGCGACTTGCGCCCCGGCACGCTCGTGCTGGCGGGTCAATTCAAAGATGAAATCGCCGGAGAGGACTACCTGCATCTCAATGTGCTCACCGCAGCGCAGATCACGGCATTGAAAGCGCTCTGCACGGAGACCGGTCCGGTAAAATTCAATTGGGACTCCGTTATCGATACCCTCAGCACGAAGGTCGAGACCTTCATCGAGAATCCGCAGCGTCGCGGCACCTACATCCCCGACCCCTCACAGACGGTGCAGGTGGGCGAGGACGCGCTCACAAAGATCACCGACGCCGACACCGCCGTGGACAGTTACGCCGTCACCGCCACCGGCGAAGGGGCCGGCTGGGTGACGATGATTTTCGGCAATGGGGAGGCTTTCACTCCCATCGGCGATCCCGTCCAGGTGAAGGTCTTCAAAGTGGTTCCGAGACTTTACACCGGCGAGTTGAAAACGCTCTACAGCAGGAACCCGCTCGACGAGCAGGTGACGCTGCGCCACACCGGCGACTTCGCCGCCCGGCCGCAGGACTATGAGTTCGAATGGAAATGGGCTCCCGCTTCGGCCACGGCCCCCGCTACTTACACCACCTCATGGAGGTTGACCTTGGGAAGCGGCGGCAACGACAACTGGACCGTGGTCCGGAATCCGGCGGGTGCTCTCCCCACCGCCGCGGAATACAGCGCCGCCGGCAGCGCTCAGCAATTCCCCCGCACGATCATCATCCGGGATTCGAATTATGTCTATGATCCGGCGAAGCAAAACCCGGCTCTCCTGCTGAGAAA
>QQNF01000085.1 GCA_003402705.1 Verrucomicrobiota bacterium
ATCCCCTCCGACTCCTCCGGCCAGTAACCACCGGCCGGCCCGCCACCCACTCTCCTCAAAAACAGGCCGTTGCAGGAACCTGGTGGTTTTCCTATGCTCTCCCACCGTCCCAGCCCTCCCAGCTCTCCCCCATGAATGCCCCTTCCCACACGCGCCGCGTCAGCCTCTCCCTGATCATGGCCGCCCACGGCTTCATCTCCCCGCTCCACGCCCAATCCCCCGCCCCATCACCCCCACCCCTCCCAGCCGGGAAACCCATCACCGGCAAATCCGGCGTCGCAGACCTCTACCTCGAAGGCTTCCAAACCATGTCGGAAGCCGAAAAACTCCGCGACAAAGGCGAGTTCGCAGCCTCCTACTTCAAATTCCGCGACGCCCGCGACACATTCAACGCCGTCCACGCCACCGACCCCTCGTGGAACGCCGAAGTCGTCGAATTCCGCCGCCGCCGCATCCTCGAAGACATGGAACTCGTCCGCCAGAAGGAAATCCAACGCCGCGCCGCCGGCGGCCCTCCTTCCCCCGCCGGCATCGTCGGCAATCTCAATGGCGCAGAACCCACCTTCACCAGCCCCACTCCCCCAGACGACTCCCCAGCCACCCCCCGCACCGGCCAGGTCGTCATGGAAGAACGCATGAAGGCCCTCAGCGCCTACATCCAGAAACTCGAGAAAAAGAACGAGGACATCCTCAAATCCCTCGGCGCTAAAACCGAAGAACTCCGCCAGACCCGCAGCGATCTCCTCGACTCCCGCGTCAGCGAAAAAGACCTCCGCGAACGGCTCGTCGCCGCCCAAACCAAAATCGATACCGCCGACGCCGGCGAAAAACGCCGCCACCGCGAACTCATCGCCCAGGTCGCTTCCCTCCAGACGGCCCTCGCCGAAGCCACCTCCAAACTCACCGAAGCCAATCTCCGCACCGAACAAATGGCCGCAGACCTCACCAAGGCCTACTCCGATATCAAAACCCTCACCGAAGAACGCGACTCCCTCCGCAAGGAACGCGACCAGATCACCGCTCTCCTCTCCGGCGATGACGGCATGAAAGCCCCCGCCAAACTCAAAATCCTCGAAGAAAATCAGCGCCTCAAACGCGAACTCGCCTCCGCCCAGGCAAGGCTCACCGAGCTCTCCTCTTCTAGCGAAAAAGACAAGGCCGAGATCGCTGTCCTCAAGGACCAGGTCAAAGGCGTTCAGGAATCCCTCGCCCAGATCCAGCAGGAAAACGAGGAATACCGTCAGCAGATCGCTTCCCTAACCATGCGGCTCGACGCCACCTCCAAGCGCCTCGCCGACTCCGGTGCCGCCGGTGCCCTCCCCGAACAGGAAGCCGTCGCCGAAAATCAGGTCCTCCGCGAAATCATCCTCCAGCAGCTCAAACAACAGGCCCGCCGCGAACGCGCCCGCCAGAACCTCATGGACGAACTCACCCGCGACGGGGTCTTCGACCGTCTCAAGGACCTCGGCGTCGAATCCGATAAAATGCTCCGCGCCGTCAACGAAATGGCCGCCCCAGTCACCCTCACCCGCGCACAACGCGAGGTCATCACCTCCACTCAGGTCAATAAACTCATGACCAGCGCCGACGGCAAGGAACTCTACCTCGTCGACGACTCCGCCTCCCCTCCCAATCCCTCCACCGACCCCCTCCCGGAACCCACCGGTGCCACCGACCGCGCCAATCTCAGCCCGGAACTCAAAACCAACGCCATCGCCGCTGAAGAACACTTCAAATCCGGCGCCTTCGAGGACGCTGAACTCAACTTCCGCAAAATCCTCACCGTCGAACCTCAGAACGTCTACGCACTCAATAACCTCGGCGTCACCCAACTCCGTCAGGATAAACTCGACGCCGCCGTCGAAACCCTCCGCAAAGCCCAGGCCCACGACTTCGATAACGACTTCTCCCACTACCTCCTCGGCGTCGCCTACCTCCGTCAGGGCCGCCTCGACGCCGCCGCCACCGAAATCAGCACCGGCCTCAAAATCAACCCGTCCCACGCCGCCGCATGGCACACCCTCGGCCTCATCGTTCTCAAAAACGGCAAACGCGACACCGCCCGCAACTACTTCGAAAAGGCCATCGCCAATGACCCGAACTGCAGCGAGGCCCACTTCAATCTCGCCGTCATCCACGCCACCTCGGATCCTCCCCGCCTCGACGCAGCACGCCGCCACTACCGCGAGGCCATCCGCGCCGGCGCCGCCCGCGACTCAGGCCTAGATAAACTCCTCGGCAGCAACTGACGCCCCCCACACCCGCCAACGGAGGGGGGACATCCCTGCCCCCCCTAACCCCGCATCAAGCAAAGTGGCACAGGCATCTTGCCCGTGACCTCAACGCCCACATGAAATAGACCGCAGCCCTTGGCATGCAGATCCCACACCACTCGCCACCCAACCCCAGAACCCTCAAGGAATCGCCAGCTTCTGCCCCGACCGAATCTGATCCGGGCTGCTCAGATTGTTCGCCCGCACCAGCGCATCAATCGACACATTATACGTCCGGCTGATCTTTGTCAGGTTCTCCCCTGGTGCCACCGTATGCGACCTCGCACCACCCGCCGCCCCACCCCCACTATACCCCCCACCAGACGACCCACTGTCTGCCACCGGGGCCGTCCCGTACCCACCCTGATTGTACCCGCCCTGACTGTATTGCCCCGCAGCATACGGGTCCTGCGCCGCCGGTGGCGACGTCTGCGCGGGAGGCGTGTAATTGTTATACGGTCCCGCCACCCCGTTCGCCGCATACGGATCCGCCTGCGCTCCCGGCCTCGGATTCAACCCGACGCACGAAGTGAACACACACGCGGCACTCCCGCACAGAATGGATAGAATGATTCGGCTCATCAGGGTGTCATCAGGAATTCCTGAAAGTTCCCTTTCCCTGATCTTTCCGCAACTGAAAACCCTTCCCCCCTCGCTCACGGCCAAGTGCTCAGGCACCTCAACCGCCAGTACCCGCTCGACCCGCCACTCACCGCCGCACTGAACGCCGTCGTCGCCCCCGTCGCCGTCACCACCACGCCCTCATTCACCCACCCGCTCAATCCCGTCGACCGCTGCAACTGATACCGAATCCCCGCCACCGTCGCAAACTCCAGCATCACGCCCCCCGGCGTCCGCTCCGCTCCCACCGCCCGCATCGCACTCCGCGCATCCCGCGGATCCGTCCCCGCCAGAAACTCCGAACGGTTGTCCTGCCCGTCCCCGTCCGCATCCGCAGCCGCACTGTTCTCCGCCGTGCCCAACCCATGCGCCCGCTCCCACGTGTCCGAAATCCCGTCACTATCCACATCGTCCGCCAGCACCTCCACCGTCACCGTCCCACCCACCCCGTACTCCGCCACCAGCCCGAGATCAAAACTCAAATCGCTGCTCCCCGCATCCGCTTGATGCACCTCCGCAGAAATCACGTTCTCCCCCTCAACCACCGACGCCAGATTCGTCATCCGGAACGGCACATACACCAACTCGTCCGCCACCGCACCCAGCGCCGGCGTCGCCGCCGTGAACGTCGCCGGCAGGTTGTCCGTAAACACCCGCACGCCATTCAAATACACCGCCACCCCGTCATCCCGCCGCACCCGCCACTTCAACGCCGTCAATCCCGCCCGATTCATAATCACCACTTTCTTGCGGAACCATGTCGTCAGATACCGATTCCCAGGATTCGGCGTGTTGCTGTACCCAGGCTCAGGATTGTCCTCCACCACCGTCTTCTCATCCCCGTCCCCATACCCTAACTCCGCCGCTCCCTCCTTCCACGCCCCATCCGCAAACCCCGCACTCCGCCACGTCGCCCCCGGATCCACCCCAGTATCCAGATATCGCCACAACGGCTCCGACCCAGGCACCGATTCCGTCCCCGGCACCACAATCGGCACATCCCGCACCACCGGCACCCCAGACTGCACCAGCCGATACCCAAACGTGTCCGTCCCCGCAAATCCCGCCGCCGGCGTGTACCGGAACGACCCATCCGCATTCAAAACCACACTCCCATTCCGCGGCCCCGTCACCAGCTGCGCCAAAAACGCATTCCCCTCCGGATCCACATCATTCCCTAACACGCCGCTCACTCCCCTCACCCGCTTCAGCCTTCCGTCAAAACTCATGTCGCTGCTGTTCACCACCCCGCCACTCCCAGCCTGGTGCACCTCCACCCCAATCACATTCCTCCCCTCGAACAACAACCGCCGCGGAATCTCCACCGGAGCCGTGAAAACACTCTCCAACTCGTTCGGAATCGCCGCCGCCGCCGTCGTCCCATACCCGATTGCCCCCGGAAACACCGGCAACGGAGCCACCCCGCCAGCCGTAAACGCCACCGCATCCCTGTACACCTCCACCCCGTTCATATACACCACCGCCGCATCGTCCCGCACCAGCTCAAACCTCATCGCCGCCGTGTCCTGCAAATTCCCCACGTCAAAATCCCTCCGGAAATACGCCGTCGGATACCGGTCCGTCGGCACCGGATTGTTATTGTACCCAGGCACCGGATTGTCATCCACTAGCGTCACTTCGTCCCCGTCCCCATAACCAAACGGCCCCAGCCCCGACGCCCACGCACCCGCATCATACCCCCACTCCCGCCACGCCGTCCCCAGATCACTCCCCGTCCTCCACCACCAGCGCCCCCGCTCCGCCACCACCGTCTCCTCCACCGACACCACCGCCGCCGCCACCGCCAGCGCCTGATTCTGTCTCGTCACATAAACATCATCAAATGCCCGCGGTGGATCATCCGCAGGCATCACCTCAATCGTCACCGGCACCGCCGCCGTCTCCGGCAATGGATTGATCGGTGCCACCGCCACTATCGTCCCCTTCACAATAATCGACCCCGTATACGCCGGATCCACCAGCGGCTGCTCGATCTTCAACGGAATCGTCAGCTCCAGATTGTTCCCCACCACCACCACCTTAGGCGCACTCAACGTCGGCTCGTTCGGCACCGTCGCAATGTCGTATGGCACCCCCGCCAGATTGATGTCCGCCGTCGGCGGAATCGTCACCAGACTCGCCGCCAGCCCAGTCGCCGAAAGCTTCGCCCGCCCCACCGCAGAAAACTTGTTCCCCGGCTGCGCAAACACCCCGCCCGCACCCAACAGCACCGGCGGCCCAGGCTCGTCCATCGTGATCACCAGCGAATCCGGATCACCCGCCCGAAACGGATCAATCTCCCCGGAAATCGTCGCCGTCCCGAAAAACCATGACAACCGCATCGTCATCTTCTCGTCCAGCCTCGTCACCAGATCCTGAACCTGAATCTGCTGCAGTGGAGCTCCCGCCGGATTCAACAGCGCCTTCACATTCCCCACCACTCTCCCGTTCTTGTTGTCCGTCGCCGTCCCCAATCCAGTCACGTTCACAGACAACCTCACATTCACCGTCGACCGCGCCCGGTCGATCACAAAATCCCGCGCCCCGATCGCCTTGTACGAAAACGTCTCCGTCCCACTGAAATCCGCCCTCGGCGTGTACCGGAACGACCCGTCACTCGCCACACTCACCGTCCCGTTCGCCGGCTGCCCCGTCACCACCGCATTCAACCCCGTCTTCGGATACTCCACTGAATCATTCCCGAATATCCCCGGAGCCGCCACCACCAGCGGCACATCCTCCGAAGTCGTATACAGATCAGCATTCGCAGTCGGCGCAGCAGCCACACGGCCAACCGCAAGGCCAAGGAATATCAGTAGGCGTTTCATGGGGAACGGGGGCTCAACGCCAAACTCGGGCGTCCCCCAATCGTGCCGGATTCACCCCCCGCCCGCAATCTCTTTTTCCATCCCCTCACCGCCCTCCCACCCCCCACCCCGCCTCACTTCCCCCGCTCCCAGCCACCCCCCAGCGCACGGTACAACTGAATCACCGCATTCAATTCATCCAGCCGCGCCCGCGCGTTCGACAACTCCGCATCAAACAACTCCTGATCATTGTACAGCACCTCCAGATAACTCGACACCCCGTTGTCGTACCGCTGCCAGATCAGATTCGACGCATCCTTCCGCGCCACCACCACCCGCTCCGTCGCCGCCACCAACTCCGCATTCTTCGTCCGCGCCACTAGCGAATCCGACACCTCCCGCATCGCCGTCAGAACCGACTTCCGGTACGTCGCCTCCGCCTCGTCCCGCACCGCCTGGCTCCCCCTCACCCCTGCGCGCAGCCGCCCGCCCGCAAACACCGGCACGTTTACCGCAGGCCCGATCTGCCACACCCGCAGCGGATCACTCAGCAGTTCCGAAAACTCCCGGCTCTTCAACCCGGCACCCGCCGTCAGCGTGAACGCCGGCAGCAATCTCGCCTCCGCTGCCCCAATCTCCGCCGTCGCACTGATCAACGCCTGCTCCGCTCCCCGAATATCCGGCCGACGGTTCAGCAGATCCGACCGCAAACCCGCCGGCACCGACGCTAGCAGATTCGTCCCCGTGAACGCCGTTCCCCGTCTCACCGCCCCCGGCACCCGCCCCGCCAGCACACTCAACTGATTCTCCAATTGCGCAATCTGCCGCTCAATCCGGCTGATCGCCGCATCCACCTCCGCCACCAGCACCTCCGCCTGCCTCACCTCCGTCAGCGAACTCTGCCCGCCCTCCTGACGGATCGAAATCAGCTTCAACGACCGCACGCGAGTCTCCTTCGTCCGCTTCGCAATCTCCAGTTCATGATCCTGCTCCCGCAACGCCACATACGTCCCCGCCACCGTCGCCACCAACCCCACCTCCACCATCCTCTTCGCCTCCACCGTCGCTAGCAGCTTCGCCCGCGCCGATTCCGTCGCCCGCCGGATCCGCCCCCAGAAATCCACTTCGTATTGCAGCAGGCTGATCCCCACCACGTTCTGCCTCACATCCAGATCAATCGGCAGCTCCAATGGCCCCGGCAGCGTCAACCCGTTCGTCTGCAACCTGCTGTAAGAATAACTCGCACCCAGCGCCGGATAAAACTGCGACCGCACCACGTCCAGATTCGCCTGCGCCTGCATCACCCGCGCCGCCGCCGCCGCGACGTCAGGATTCTCTGCCAGCGCGCTCTCAATCAGCTCCCGCAACGCCGGATCACGATACACCGTCCGCCACTCCAGTTCCCCGATACTCTCCGCCCCGCTTCCCCCAAACCGGAATCCTCCACCGCCGCCAACCTCCGGCCGCACATACCCAGGCCCAACCTTGCAGGCCGCCAAGCCCGCCACCCCGACCATTCCCAGCACAATTCGGATACAGTTCACAGCAGTCGTTCTCAGTTCAGCGTTCACTTCTTCTCCTCCGGTTTCTTGCGCCATTCCGACAGCCGCTGTACAAACACATAACACACCGGAATGATGAACAACCCGGCCACCGTCGCCACCGACATCCCGTACACCACCCCAGTCCCCATCGTGCTCCGCGACGCCGCCCCCGATCCCGTCGCCAGCATCAGCGGCACACATCCCAGAATGAACGCAAACGACGTCATCAGAATCGGCCGCAACCTCAGCTTCGCACCCTCCAGCGCCGCCTCCAGCAGCGGCACGCCTTCCTCACGCTTCATCTTCGCAAACTCAATGATCAGAATCGCATTCTTCGCCGCCAGCCCGATCAGCATCACCACCCCCACCTGCGCATACACATTCAGATCATAATGCCTCAGATACAATCCCACCAGCGTCCCCAGAATCACCGTCGGCACCGACAGCAGCACCGCAAACGGCAGCGACCAGCTCTCATACTGCGCCGCCAGCAGCAGAAACACAAACAACACCGCCATCCCGAAAATCACCGGGGCCTGCCCCTCCGCCTTCTTGGCCTGCAAGGTTAGCCCGGACCATTCATACCCCACCCCAGCGCCCATCGACTTCACCACTTCCTCCATCGCCTTCATCCCCTGCGCCGCACTGTACCCGGGTGCAGGCACGCCCGACAACTCCGCCGCAGGATACAGATTGAACCGCGTCGCAAAATTCGGCCCCGACATCTTCGACACATTCACCAGCGTGCTCAGCGGCACCATCCCACCCGCATTGTTCCTCACAAAAAACTTCCCGATGTCGTCCGGCGAATTCGTATGCTCCGGCTCCGCCTGCAGAAACACTTTGTACACCCGCCCGAACTTCACAAAATCATTCACATACATCCCGCTCAGATAGGCCTGCAGGGTCTGAAACACGCTGTCCACCGGCACCCCCAGCGCCCGCGCCTTCTCCCGGTCCAGCTCCACCTTCACCTGCGGCGTCGCCGGCTGAAACGTCGTGATCACCCGCGCAATCTCCGGCCGCTTCGTGCACTCCGCCACCACCCGCTCCACATGCTCCCCTAACTCCGCAATACTCCCGCCCGCCCGGTCCTGCAGCTGCATCGTGAACCCCGATACGTTCCCATAACCCGGCAGCGGCGGCGGCCCGAACGCAAACACCCGCGCCCCCGCAATCCGGCTGAACTTCCGGTTCCACTCCAGCGCCAGCGCCTTCGAATGCAGCGCCGGATCCTCACGATCCTTCCAGTCGTCCAACCCGATGAACATCAGCGCAGAATTCGGAAAACTCAGCGAATTCAGGATGTTCATCCCCGAAATCGCCAGCGCCGACCTCACCCCTTTCGTGCTCCCCACAATCTCCTCCACCTGCTTCAGCAACGCATCCGTCCGCTGCAGCGATGTCCCGTCAGGCAACTCCACCGCCACAAACAGATACCCTTTGTCCTCGTCAGGAATAAACCCTCCCGGCACCACCTTCCCCAACGCGTAAATCCCTCCCATCACCGCAGCCAGCAGCAGCATCGAACGCGCCGCCTTCCGGATCAATCCGCCCACCACCACCCCATACACATTCGTCACCCAGTCAAAGCACTGATTGAACTTCCGGAAAAACCAAGCCAGCGGCCCGCGACCAGGCACAGGCTTCCTCAGCATCATCGCCGACAACGCCGGACTCAGCGTCAGCGCATTGATCGCCGAAAACACCACCGACACCGCAATCGTGATCGCAAACTGCTGGTACAACGCCCCCGTCACCCCGCCCATGAACGCCACCGGCAGAAACACCGCACACAGAATCAGCGCAATCGCCACCACCGGCCCAGCCACTTCCTTCATCGCCTGCCGCGTCGCCTCCACCGGACTCATCCCATGCTCAATGTGGTGCTGCACCGCCTCCACCACCACAATCGCATCGTCCACCACAATCCCAATCGCCAGCACCAGCCCGAACATCGTCAGCGTGTTCACACTGAACCCCAGCATCGGAAACACCATGAACACCCCCAGCAGCGACACCGGCACCGTCAGCATCGGAATGATCGTCGCCCGGAAACTCTGCAGAAACACAAACACCACCACCAGCACCAGCACGATCGCCTCCACCAGCGTGTGCACAATCTCCTCCATCGACGCCTTGATCGGCAGCGTCGAATCCAATGTAATGCTGTACTCCACGTCAGGCGGAAACTTCGCCGCCGCTTCTTCCAGAATCTTCTTCACCGCATCCGCCGTCTCAATCGCATTCGCCCCAGGTGCTAGGTAAACCCCGATCGCTCCCGCCGGCGACTTGTTCAACCTCGCCCGCAAATCATACGTCTGCGCCCCCAACTCCACCCGCCCCACATCGCTGATCTTCACCTGCGACCCATCCGACGCCGCCCGGATGATGATACTCTCAAACTCCTTCGGCTCCTTCAGCAACCCAGCCGCACGAATATTGTACTGCTTCGCCTGCCCCGCCGGAGCCGGCTCTGCCCCGATCCGCCCAGCCGGGGTCTGCGCATTCTGCTCCTTCACCGCACTCGCCACCTCAGACGGCGTAATCCCATACGTCGCCAGCTTCTCCGGATCCAGCCAGATCCTCATCGCATAGTCCTGCGCCGTGAAATTCCTCACATCCCCAACCCCCTTCACCCGCTTGATCTGATCCACCAGATTGATATCCGCATAGTTCCCCAGAAACACGCCGTCGTACGTCCCCTTCGGCGACGCCAGACCAATCGCCAGCAGAATGTCCGGCGACGACCGGTTCACCACCACGCCCTCACGCTTCACCGCATCCGGCAACTGCGCCTCCGCCTGCCCCACCCGGTTCTGCGTGTTCACCTGCATGATGTCCACATCTGTCCCCACATCAAAGGTCACATTCAGCGTCATCTTCCCGTCGTTCGCACTGTACGACTGCATGTACAGCAACTGATCCACCCCGTTCACCTTCGACTCAATCGGCGTCGCCACCGACTCCATTACCGCCTCCGCCGCCGCCCCGCGATACGAACTCGTCACCTGAATCAGCGTCGGACTAACATTCGGATATTCCGAAACCGGAAGCCGCGACAGCGAGATCAGACCAATGATCACCGTGAGGATGGAAATCACCATCGCCACAATCGGCCTTCGGATGAAAAAGTCAGCCATCGCTCAATATCCTCAGGTTCAGGGTTTCTTCGGCAACACCGCCCCGCCACCCGCACCGCCCGGCACTTTCGCCCGCAGCTCATTCAATGCACTCTCATCCACCTTCCCCTCCGTCGCCGTCACCACCACCCCGCTCCGCACCTTCTGCACGCCTTCGATAATCACCTGATCATTCTCCCCCAACCCCTCCGTCACCACACACAGCGACCCGAAATGCAGCCCGGTCTTCACCGCCCGCATCTCCACCTTCCCCTCCGCTCCCACCACATACACATTCTCCCGCCCCTGCAGCTCCACCACCGCATACTCCGGCACCAGCAGCGCTCCCGGCAATGTCCGCAACAGCGCCCGCACCCTCAGAAACTGCCCCGGCCTCAGCACTTTGCCAGGATTCGGAAACTCCACCCGCAACTTGATCGTCCCAGTCGCCGCATTCACCGCCCGATCCAGAAACACCAGCTTCCCAAAACTCGGATGCAGCGCCCCATTCGCCAGCACCGCCGAAAACACCGTCTCCCCTCCCTTCCCCAATCGCTCCGCACTGTTCAAATACGCCACCTCACTCACATCCAGACTCGCCCAGATCGGATCCACCGGCGAAATCGTCGCCATCACCGTCGGCTCTCCCTTCCCCACCAAGGCCCCCAGATCCACCTGCTTCGAACCAATAATCCCCGACACCGGCGCATTGATCACCGTATAACCAAGATCAATCTCCGCTCCCCTCAACGACGCCTTCGCACTCTCCACCGCAGCCTGCGCCTGCGCCTGCGCCGATGTCGCCTGATCCAGATCCTTCCGCGGCACCGCCCCAACCTTCGCCAGCGGCTTCAACCGCTCCACATCCAGCTTCGTCTGCGCCAGAGCCGCCTCCACCTGCCCCAGATTCCCCTTCGCCACCTCCACCCGCTGCTCAATCGGCTTCCGATCCAGCAAAAACAACGGATCCCCCTCCTTAACCTCCGTACCATCCGCAAACAGAATCTTCTCCACCGTCGCCTCCACCCGAGCCCGCACCTCCACACTCGCCACCGCCTCCGTCCGCCCGATCGACTCCGCCATCATCGGCACATCCGCCTTCAATGGCCGCGCCACCTCCACCAATGGCGGCGGCATCACCGGCATCGCCGGCACCGCCCGCTTGCACGACGAAACACCCAGCCCCGCAGCCAGCACTAGCACTGGCCACCCGGTTAACGAGCGTCGATTCTCTTTCTTCATGTCAGCATCAGTGTTGGCATCCGGAATCAATTGATCCTCAGCAGCGACGCATACCACCATCTCGCTCCGCCGCGCAACTGTTCGCACACGCCATGCCAGGATTATTCCCAAACCCCTTTCCCATCACTTCGCTCAGTTCATGATCCGATTGAACCATGCATCATAACGCTCGTCCCTCCCCTCCTCCCGGATCTGCCGCCGGTCCTGGTACTTCTGATACCCCTCATTCCGCGCATCCACCCGCTTCTGCACCTCCTCGTTGCTCGCACAGGAGCTCATCAGCACAGATAACATCACAGAAGCAAAAACACAGCATCGCATGGTCATAAATTGAATCGGTAGATCAGCACTCAGCCGCCTCTCCCCACATCCGTGACTCCCGCCCTCAGGTCAACCCCCGATCTCTCTCAAGGCCCACCCGCCACCTTCACCGCCGCCACATCCACATCATCCACCTGCTTCCCGTCACGGTCCCACCCCACAATCCGACCCTCCGCACTCCCCGCAAACACCCGCGTCCCATCCGCCCGCGCCGCCACACAATACAGCGACGTCCCCGACCGCCCCAGCGCCTTCTCATTCCCCGTCTCCGAACTCTGCGCGCCCGTGTGCGCCTTCAAATCCCCATAACGCACCAGCGCCCCGTCGTCCGTCGCCGCATACACCGCCCCGCCTCCCCACACCACCGCGTTGAACGCCGCAGGCTTCCCCGACAGCGTCACCGTGCTCTCCCGCGTCTTCACATCCCACACCTTCAACTGCCGGTCCGCTCCCCCCGTCACCAGCTGCGTTCCGTCCCCATTCAACGCCATCCCCAGCACCTGCGTCCCATGCGCCTCCACCCGCATCGTCTCCCGCCCGCTCCCCACCTCCCAGAACTTCACAAACTTGTCCCCTCCCGCCGTCACCACCGTCTTCCCATCCCCCGTCAGCGCCATCGCAAATACCGTGTCGTCATGCGCCTTCCACGACCGCTCCAATCCCCCCGTCGCCACCTCCATCACCCTAACCATCCCCGCTTCCCCAGCCAGCCCGTCCGCCACCAGCACTCTCCCTCCCTCCACCAGCGCCACCAGCGCCGTCACACGATCCGTCAATCCCTCCGTCACCTCCCGCTCCTTCACCAATCCCTCCACATCCCACACCACCACCCGCCGAAACGCCCCGCTCACTAACCGCCCGTCCCCCAGCCACGCCACCGACTGCACCGCATCCATCTGCGCCACCGCCCGCGCCCGCAATTCCAACCCTCCATCGGTCACCGCAAACACCAGCACTTCATTCCCACACCCCGCCGCCAGCCGCATCCCATCCGGCGAAACCGCCAGCGCCATCACCGGACGGTAACCCGCAGGCAATGCCCCCAGCGTCACCGGCCGCACCGTCGCCGCATCCGGCGCCAGCGCCGCCGCATCCCACGCCGCCCCGCCCCGCACCCACTCGCTCAAAACCGCCACTTCCTCCGCTGTCAGCTGCCGCTTCGGCGGCATGTGAGGATCCGCCCCCGCCGCCAGCAACCCCACCAGCGGGCTCTCCTCAGGCTTCCCTTCCCTCACCACCGCCCCGCTGCTCCCGCCCTTGAGCATCGCCTCCCGACTCCCCAACACTAATCCTCCCTTGTGCTTCGACTCACTGTGACACCCCAGACACTGGCTTCGCAGCAGCCGCATCGCCGGCACTGGATCCCCACACGCCACCCCGCTCACCATCACCGTCATCAGGATCACCAGTCTCATGTCACTTCAGAAAAATGAACTCACTCGCCCCCAGCAACCCGTGCGCAAACTCCACCCACGCCGCTTCCCCAGCCCCACCCTCCGCCAGCGCCCGCATCTCCCCTAACGACTCAAGCGCCGCCGCCCCTTCCGCCTCGCTCGGCGGCCTGCTGAACGCCCACCCGAACAACCACCGCACCCGCGCCACATCATCCCCCTCCGGCACCGCCGCCACCATCCTCCTAACCCAAACGTCCGCCTGCTCCCGCACCATTGGATCATTCAGCATCACCAGCGCCTGCCCAGGAACATTCGTCACATTCCTCCTCCCCACCGCACTGAACGGCACCGGATAGTCAAACGCCAGCATCATCCCCGATAGAAAATTCCGCCGCACCGACGTGTAAATACTCCGCCTCCCTCCCCCATCCAGCGGCCCGCTCACCCCAGGCCTCCCGCGCCCCACAATGAAATCCGTCAGGTGCACCGGCACCGGCACCCCGCCCACCGTCCGATCCAACCGCCCTGACACCGTCAGCAGCGCATCCCGAATCGCCTCTCCCTCCAGCCGCCGCACCGGCATCCGGTGCCACCACAAATTCATCGGGTCCTTCCCCTCCGTCTCCGCATCCGCAGCCACACTCGCCCGCCCGAACGCATCACTCAGCACCAATCGCCGCACCATCCGCTTCACCGACCACCCATCCTCCATCACAAACTGCGCCGCCAGATGATCCAGCAGCTCAGGATGCGTCGGCCGCTCGCCTAACCACCCGAAGTTATCCACCGTCGCCACAATCCCCCGGCCAAACACATGGTGCCAGATCCGGTTCACCATCACCCGCGCCGTCAGCGGATTCCCAGCATCCGCCATCTGCTCCGCCAGCGCCGCCCGACCACTCCCGTCCCGCTCCACGATCCCCGGATAACCAAACGCCTCCGGCATCCCCCGCGCCGCCACCACCCCCGGCTTGCTGTACTTGCCACGCTCCACCACCCGTTCCTCCACCCCCCCCCCCCCCCCCCCCCCCACCCCCCCCCCCCACCCCCCCCCCCC
>QQNF01000086.1 GCA_003402705.1 Verrucomicrobiota bacterium
ATTCTAACACTCAAGAGCCCCTCAAGGCACCCCCGGCACCAGCGGCACAAAAAACGCCCGCTCCGGCGGCACCGCCGGCCGCCACGTCGACCGCACCCGCCCATCCGGCAGCACCACCCGACGCGTCAACTGCATCGGCACCGTCCACCCCCGCAGATCTCCACTCCCCGCCACCCGCACCGCCGCCCCATCCGCCGCCGCCGCGTGATCCACCGCCCACTCGTACGGCCAACCCGCACCCGGCACTAACTCCACCCGGTCCCCCGCCCGGTTGTCACTCGTCCCATACGCATACTCCTCCCACGCCGTCAGGCCATCCCCATCCCGATCCACCCGCGGATCCCCGCTGAACCCAACCGCATCACTCCCGTTAGGATTCCCGTGATCCCCCGTGCTCGCCCGCCAGTTCGCTGGATCATTGAGGTCCATCCCCGCACGCGGATTCACCAGCACCAGACTCCGCCCGCCCCCGTCAGCCTCATCCGGCCACGCCCCCGTCCCGTCCCACACAAAATCCACCAGGGTCGTCAACCCGTCCGCACTCACCAATGTCAGGCGCTCCCCGGCATTCGACAGGCTGTCCCGGTAAATCCCCCCGAACCCAGCCGCCCAACCCTGCACCCGCTGATAAGCAATCGCACTGTCCGCCAGCACCAATCGCTCCCCGGGCCCCAGAATCGTGTCCCGGTTCCCCGGAAACGCAAAGGTCACCCCACTCGTGAACCGCGCCCCCCGCAGATTCACCGCCCCAGGCCCCGCATTCATCAATTCCATGAACTCCCCGTCCTCATCCCCACGCGGATTGTAATGCAGCTCGGAACACACTAGCCAACCCGGCGGACACGCGTGCGCCCCCACCTGGTGAAAGGTCTCGCTCATCGCACTCCACGCCCGCGTCGCCGCCACCCACGAACGCGCCCGCACCACCGAATTCACCGACACCACCGGCGGCGATCCCGCCACGTACGTCTGCGCCACCGGCGACAACCCCGGCGTCCCCCGGAAACTCAGCAGTTCCACCGCCACTAACGCATCATCATCCCCCGCCGCCGCATTCAATCCCTGCACCGACAGCACATTCGTCCCGTCCCTCAACAACGGCAGAAATCCCGTCAGATCCACCGTCTCCCCGGCCAGCGCCACCCCGTCCGCCGTCTCCCCAGTCGCCGCACTCGTCCCCGTCATCGGAAACGGCACGTTCCGCCCCGCCACCCGCGTCCCGTTCAAAAACGCCGCATACCCGTCGTCCGCCCTCACCTTCAACGTCAGCGACACCGTCGCCGCCCGCTCCGCCGCACTCAGCACAAACGGATACCGCGTGTACACACTCGCATTCACCCCTCGCACCGCCGCCCCAATATCCTGCACCACCCCCGCCCCCAGCGCATCCCCAGCCGGCGCAAACCCAACCCCATTCGCCGCACCAACCCACCCACCGTCATCATAATCCACATGCGTCCACACCGCCTGATCCGACACCGTCACGTTGCTCGCCAGCGCCTGCACTTCATCCGCCCGCAACCCCCGACGGTAGATCCTAACCTCATCAATCTGTCCGTCAAAATACCGCTCCCCGCCATTCCCCCGAGCCCCGATCGCCCACCCCACCGTCGGCACCGTCACCGCTCCCGTCGTACTCGGCGCACTCGCAATCTGCACGCCGTCCCGATACACCCGCCACGCCTCCCCATCCCACAATCCCGCAATATGATGCCACGTCCCAAGATCCGCAGCCGCCGATCCCGCCCCCGTCGCCGGCCCCATCGCCAGCACCCCTCCCGCATTCCCCGCCCAATACCCGCATTGATAGGACCCTGCACTGATCCGCAGCGTGATCTCCCCGTTCGGCGTTCCCGTGTCATGCCCTTTGTTCACAATGTTCCGCACCCCAGTCGAATTGTCAGGCTTCACCCACGCCGAAATCGTAATCTGCCCGGTAATCTGCAACCCCGCTGGATTCCCGAGAAACACATAATCATTCGTCCCGTCCAGCTCCACACAACCACTCCCAAACCGCCCCGGACTCGCCGCCAGCGCCCCGTTCGAAAACGCCCCGTTGAACAACCCCTGCGCCTCCGCAGGACTCCCATCCATCGGCCAGTACGCCGCCAACCCAGGAATCACCGCACTCGCAATCCCCTCGCCACTCGTCGCCGGCACCCGGTACCGCCCCGTCGCCCCAGCTCCCAGCACCTGCGTGTTCGGCACCAGCACCCCGCCCATCCTCGGATCCGGCCCATTCACCGTATACAATATCCCCGCCGCCGCCGTCGCACTCGTCAGCTGTACACCCGTTCCCGCCGCCACCACCCCCGGACCCGGATTCGCCACCGGTGCCGCCACCGCAGGATAAAATCCCGCCGTCGTATAATGCCCCAACACCGTCGTCGTCCGCGGCACCGTGAACGTCGCCGACGACCCCACCCTCGTCCCCAGAAACCAATTCAACGCCCCGTCCCGCGCCGCCGTCCAACTCGGCGGGGTCCGGTAATTCCACCGCGCACACTCCGGAATCATCGCCTTCTCAATCCCCGCACACAACTCCGTCAACCGCGCCGCATTCGCCGCAGGCGTCATCGCACCCCCCGGAGCCACAAACGCCCGCTGAATCCGATCCGCCAGCAGCATCCGGTAATCACTCCCACCATCACGATACAGCATCGAAAACAATGACCCCGGCCCGTCCCCCGCCGACTTCCCCGGCGTCGACCTCCCCGTCCGGTCCGACCCCGGCCCGCCATACGCCGCAAGGTACAAATACCCGTCCGCATCGTTCAGCAGGAACTTCCCCCCGTGCCCCGGCCCCGTCGGCCCAGTCAGTCGATACTCGTCCTCCGACTTCCCGAACATCCACATCGTCATGTAATCCACATACTGCGGCACATCCACCAGCGGCCTCAGCTTCCCGTACACATCCCCGCCAGACAACGCCCGCGCCTTCATCTCCGTCCACATCGCCCCAGTCCCATTGTCATAAGGCAACCCCGGATCCGCCCAGCCACCCACATTCAGATTCCCGTTAATCGACTCATAATCACTGCTCCTCCCCCCGTAATACGACGACATCATCTCCGCCGCCCACCGCTCCCGCAGATGATAGAGCCCCCAGTACGACCCATTCAGATACAGATGCACAAACCGCCCGTGCGGCGCAAACACACCCATGTCCAGCACCGTCACATCCGTGAAAATGTTAGACATGTAGAACCCGCGGTCCACCATGTCGTGCGACCCGCTCCTCAGCTCGATCTGATCGAACTCATCGGTCGCCGCCAGCCCGCGGTCAAATCCCGCAAACAACGGAAACCGCAGCTTCCCCGCTCCATACTCACCCTTGAAACTGATCCGGTAACTCTTCTTCGCGAAATTCGTGAACGCCCCGCCAAACAGCTTCGCCCCGCACGGAATCACAAAACCAGGCCCGCCCGCCGGATCAATCCACTCCAGCGCCCCCACCTTGTCACTCGCCCCGTCAATCGTCACCGGCCCCACCGTCATGCTCATGCTCGGCACCTGCTTCAACGCATCCACCATCTGCGGCGCATAAAGTGGATTCGTCGCAATCGACGCATTCAACCACCCCGCCGTACTCTGCGTCGCCGGAAACAGATACGTATGCGTCACCACATCCGACGGCACCCATCCCGCTCGGAACGCCGCCGCCCGAATCACCCGCGTCGCACTCACCGCAATGAATCCCCCGGGCACTAACACCGTCCCAGTCGTCGCCGTCGGTGCCGCCCCGTTCGTCGTGTACCTCACCTCCGCCCCAGGCGTCGTCGTCGTAATCGTCAGATTCTGCGACGCCGCGTAAAACCCCCGCGCCACCGAAAACACTGGCTCCGCCGTCACCCCCTCAAACCTCGCCCCGTTCGCCGCTCCAGGCGTCGGCACCTGAAAATAACCCTCCCCGCCACCACTCCGACCATAACTGTGATCCACCGCCTGCACCGGATACACCGCCACCGCCGGCCACGCCGCCGGAATCTGGCTCACCACCGTCCTCCCGTCCCGACCCACCAGCCCCACATACTCCCCACTCGTGTTCAGCGCGAAATTCGTGTGCGGAATCTCCAGCGGCTCGCCCGGCGTCGCCCGGTTCGACGCCCACACCCACCCATAACCATTCGCAGGCACACTGAACGACGGAAACCGCCACTTCGTCGGATTCGACGGATTATCCGTCAGGTGATAACCACTCAGATTCACCGTGAACGGATTCGGATTGAACACCTCCACCCAGTCGTGCCGCTGCCCTTCATTGTCCTCAATCCCTCCCGCATTGCTCGCCAGAAACTCCGAAACCACCGGCGGCAACTCAGTCTCATCCACCCCCACCGTCACCGTCCGCACCGTCACCCCAGCCCCGTTCGTCGCCGTTAGGGTGTACGTCGTCCTCGCATCAGGCCGCACCGTCACCCTCCCCGTCGGCACGCTCACCACCCCGATCCCCTGATCAATCGTCACCGTCGTCGCACCCGCCACCTTCCACTCCAGCACCGCCTCCACCGGCAACCCCGGCCGCCCCGTCACCGTCACATTCCCCGCATCCACCCCGAAATACGTCACCTCAGGCGTCGGCGCCTCATACACCTCAATCTCCGCCACATTCGGACAATTCGTCGTCAGTCCGTCATTCGTGATCCTCACAAATCTCCCGCGGAACGTCCCCGCTGGATGCAACCCCGCCGTCAGCACATCCACCCCGCCCTGCGGATTGTTCTCACCCCCAGGCCGAATCGTGTACCGCCACCGCTCCACCCCAGCCACTCCCCCATTGTCACTGAACACACTCATCCGCACCCTCGACAGCCGGTTCGCATTCCCATTGATCTGACTGTACAACTGAATCTGCTCCAGCGGCACTTCCCGCCCCAGATCAATCTGATAGTAAAACCCATTCACCCCAGCCGTCACCGGTGCCGTCACCGTCGTCGCATCCCCGTCCGTCACCAACCCCGGCACGCCAGTCGTCGCCCCGCTCGCCACCACCGGACGACCCGCCGCCACGTTCACGTCGCCAGCACGCAGCCAGCCCGCTCCCATCAGCATCCCGATTATCAAAAGTGATCGCTTCATGAACCCCCATCCTGCCACTTCCCCCACCCCCTGCACCAGCTTTCTGTTCGCCGATCAGCCACCACGGCTTTACTTTTCCCCCCGCCCGCAGAATCTCCCTCCCATGCTCCCAGACGCCGTCCTCCAACTCATCCGCATGGCCCTCTCAGAAGACCTCGGCCCAGGCGACGTCACCGCTTCCTGCTTCGTCCCCGCAAACCGCTCGGCCTCCGCCGACATCGTCGCCCGCGAACAGGGCATCCTCGCCGGCACCGAAACCGCCGCCGCCGTCTTCCGCGAACTCGACCCACTCATCTCCGTCACCTCCCACCTCACCGACGGCGCACCACTCTCCCGAGGCACCAAAGTCATCTCCCTCTCCGGACCAGCACGCAGCATCCTCTCCGCAGAACGCACCGCCCTCAACTTCCTCCAGCGCCTCAGCGGCATCGCCACCCAAACCCGCCGCGCCGTCGACGCCATCGCCCACACCCACACCCGCATCCTCGATACCCGCAAAACCACCCCCGGCTGGCGCTGGCTCGAAAAAGCCGCCGTCCGCGCCGGTGGCGGCACCAACCACCGCTCCGGCCTCTACGACATGGTCATGGTCAAAGACAATCACCTCATGTCCGCAGGCAACCCCGCCGAACTCAAAGCCGGCATCGCCCTCGCCAAATCCCTCCACCCCTCCATCCGCATCGAAATCGAAGCCGATACCCCGGAACAAGTCGCCCAATTCCTCCAACTCGATGGCGTCAACATCATCCTCCTCGACAACATGGACAACGACACCGTCGCCCGCTGCGTCACCATGGCCAAGGGCTCAGGCATCCAACTCGAAGCCTCCGGCGGCATCACCCTCGAACGTCTCCCCTCCCTCGCCGCCACCGGCGTCGACTTCATCAGCAGCGGAGCCCTCACCCATTCCGTCAAGGCCCTCGACCTCGGCCTCGACTTCGCCCCGCACGCATGACCTTCGTCTCCCCGCTCGACGAAGCCGCCCTCTCCGCCGCCTGCCATCGTCTCTGGCCCGGCGCTTCCGCTCGCTGTCTCGACTCCACCTCCTCCACTAACGACGACGCCCGCACCCTCGGTCTCTCCGGCGCCCCCCACGGCTCCGTAATCACCGCCGATTCCCAATCCTCCGGCCGCGGCCGCCGCGGCTCATCATGGATCTCCCCTCCCGGCCGCAATCTCATCCTCTCCATCCTCCTCCGCCCTTCCCTCCCACCAGAGCAATGGCCACGTCTCACCCACGCCGCCGCCCTCGCCGTCACCCACACGCTCGACCTCTCCCCAACCCTCCCACCAGCCACCATCAAGTGGCCTAACGATGTCCTCCTCGCCTCCCGCAAGGTCTGCGGCATCCTCCTCGAATCCGTCCTCCACCCTTCCTCCGGCTTCGTCGTCGTCGGCCTCGGCATCAATCTCAACGCCACACCCGACGACTTCCCCCCTGACCTCCGCCCCACCGCCACTTCCGTCTACGCAGAAAACGGCGGCATCCTCACAGACCGCACCGCCTTCACCATCGCCTTCCTCGAATCCTTCGCCCAATCCATCACCACCGCCACCTCCGACTTCCCATCCCTCCTCGCCGACTGCTCCCAACGCAGCTCCCTCACCGGCAAATCCATCCGCCTCACCTCCAACGGCACCGAATTCACCGGCTCATGGGCCGGCCTCGGCCCAAACGGCGAACTCCTCCTCCGCCTACCAAACGGCTCCACCTCCCCCTTCTCCTCCGCCGACCTCGTCCGCCCCATCGACTGACCCCCAGCCGTCAGTCCTCCCACCCGCGCGCCCACGAGGGCTTGCCCCCCTTGATCGCAAACGCCAGCACTTTGTCCGCCAGCGATCCATCGCTGATGTTGAACTTCTCCACCGTCGCAGGCCCATGGTTCCCCCGCGACTTGATGATGATCTGCTGATTGTTATTCGTGAACTTGTAACGCTCCACAAACGGCATCGCCGGCCGCAGCGTCGTCACCGTCCTCCCATCGCGGATGATCCGCACCCGCCCCTGCTCAACCGCCGCCTTCGGCGCTGACTCACGCACCGGCGCCGAAGGCCGCACCGCCGGCCTGTCGTTCCACCCACCATACATGTTCTCCAGCATCGCCGCCGTCGGCATCGCCGGATAATACTCCCCGCGCGGCCCCACATAACCAGTCGGCGTCCGGTGCAGATACACCGGCACACACCCGCCATCCACCGCCCGCACCCGCACCTCCACCACATCATCCTGCCCACGGTAGTCCGCACGCGGCGGCGCTTCCGCACGATACGCCTGCTCCGGCACGCTCTGCCTCCTCTGCGAACTCTTCACCGCCGCCACCGCCAGCGCCGCCACCGCCGCCCCCGCAATCGCCTTCTCCGTCGCACTCAAATGATGCTCGCCCCCATGATGATCCCGCTCCTCATACCCATAATACTGATCCGCTCGCCCGATCGCCAACCCGGCAATCACACTCGCCACCGTCACCATTCTTCTGTTCAGTAATGTCTTCATAGCTTTCTTTTTCTCAGGTTTCCTGACTTTATTTTCTCACTCCTCAATCTCCCGCCACTCCAGCGCTCCATCATGATCCCGGTCAAGGGTGTGGAAAACCGACGCCACTTCCGCCTCCCTCGCACTCCCAGCCGCCACCGCAAACTCCCCAGCATCCAGAAACCCGTCGCCATTCCCATCCAGCTTCCGGAACAAGGCCGCCGACGTCTTCCGCGTCTCCTTCTCATTCCACTCCACCGCACTCACCCGGCCATCTCCATCACGATCCAGCACCCGGAACGTCTCCCGCCCAAGGTGCCCGGAAAACTCCGCCACCGTGACCTTCCCATCCCCGTTGCTGTCCAGTTCACGAAACACCCGCCGGCCGTGACTCACCGCACAGGAACTCACCGCCATCACCGTGGCGGCCGCAACTAACATATTTTTTTTTGATTTCATCATTTTCATCTGGTTGATTGGTTCCATTCGCTCGCCCCACCCTCCACGCTCAGGCTTCTCAGAATTCCTCCGGCTTCCCCGCTCGCAGGACCCAGCCAGCCTCCCCCGCCTCCAACCGATACGGAATCTGCCGAACCTTGCCCGTCGGCGACGCATTCGCATCCCCGGGCCGCATCACCTTGAACCGCCTCACAAGGCTGCTCTCCACCACCGCAAACTCATCGTGCCCGCCATACCCGGCCGCCGCCACCTTGTCGGCCATCAGATCAGCCATCGTCACCGCACTCAGCGTCTGCTTCCGGTTCGCCGCCCATGCCAGCACCGCCCCATACGACCCGCTCCCCGCACTCCGCGTATACACATAAACCTCCGGCGAACCGTCCGCATCAAGATCCGCCACCTCCGCCCCCACCACCGTCCCGTCAGCCTCAGCACTCACCACCGCATTGTCCTTCGCCAACCCAGTCGGCGTCACCGTCACCCGGTTCTCAGACCCCCTGTTCGCACTCTCAATCCGGAACGTCACCCCCTGCATGCTCAGTTCCTTCCGAAACCCTCCTCCACTAGCCTTCTCCTCCACCTTCTGCGCCGCCGACCCCTTCCCAGCCTTCTTCCCGGACTTCCCACTCTTCGCAGGCTTCTTCCCCTTCTCCCCGTCCTTATCCGCCGCTTGCACCGGCACCATCGCCGCTATCACAGCCGCCATCACAACAGTCAGTTTGATCTCGTTCAGTTTCATAAATTCCATGGATTAAGATTGTTCGGAAGATCCATCGCAGTTCATCACCGCACCCCCATCACTCCGCGACTCGTCCCGCCGCCACCCGTCACCAGCGGCTCGCTCGTCACCACCATCGTCGTCCCCGGTCGAATCACCGCCTTCATCTTCCCCGCAAAACTCGCCGGCGGCACCATCATCGCACGCAAATCCTCCACCCGGCCTCCACCCTCCACCCGGTGCCAAACCCCATCACTCCCGTAAAGAAACACACTCTCCCCGCGGAACCGCTCCATCCCGCCACTCACCGTTAGCGACGACCTCCCCGTCTCCTTCCCGTTCTGATACACTACCACATTCCGCGTCGTCGTGCTCATCACAATCGCCCCGGGCGATCCCCCGCCACCACCGCCTCCAGCCACACCCACCGTCATCGTCGGCAGCTTCGCACTCTTTGATATAATAACCGTCCCGCCCTTCTTCGTCACGCCATACAACTCCCGCGCAAACGGCTCCGGCATCCGCACACACCCGTGCGATGCAGGATGCCCCGGATTGAACCCCGCATGCAGCGCCACCCCATCCCACGTCAGTCTTTCCATGTAGGGCATCGGCGCGTTGCCATAAGTCTTCGAATGATGATCCACATCCTTCTCCAGTATCTGAAACACCCCCGTCGGCGTCGCATGCCCTTCCTTCCCAGTACTCACCGCCGCCCGCCCAATCCTCACCCCGTTCCGATACACCACCGCCTCCTGCCGCGGAATGCTCACAAACACCAGCACCGGCCCAGCCGTCGCTCGCTCCGGATGCCACGTGTACTGCTGCGGCCGCATCCTCGAATAAATCGACGGCACCACCGCTCCCATCGGCGTCCCTCCAACCCCGGAACACCCGACCAACCCTCCCGCCACCAACACCATCGCCACCACGCCCCCCACCCGGCCCGCAGCGCCGTCACCAGTATTCCGATCGCATTTCCTGTCTCGCTTCATGTTTCTCATGCCTTTGTCTCCTTCAAATGACCAATGGTTGTCGAGGGCGATTCCCCGAATTTCCGGCGGTACGCCGACGCAAACCGCCCCAGATGGTGAAATTGATAGTCCGGCGCCACATCCGTCACCGTCAGCCGTCCCCGCCCAGCCAGCAGCGCCTCCCTCGCACCCTCCAGCCGCAAGCCCTGCAGATACGCCACCGGCGTACTGTGAAAATGCCGGATAAACCCCCGCTGCATCGACCGAACCGTCAATCCCGCGTACGCCGCCAGTTCCGCCGCCGCAAAAGGCCGCTCCACCCGCCCCTTCATCCACACCTCCACCTCATCCAGCGTCCGCCTCCCGATCAACTCCCCCCTCCCGACCGCCGCAGCCATCGCCCCCGCCACCAACCGAGCCAGACTCGTTAGCAGCACCGCATCCATCCGCCGCAAATACCGCACCGACGGCGGCGGTCGACTCGTGTCCCGCAACTCCCCATACACAAACCCCACCAGCGCCGTCACCCCGTCAGCCCCGGAATTCCCCGCCTCCCAAGCCATCGACCCCACCCTCCCATCGGGATACCCCTTCACCTTCAACTCCTCCGCCAACCGCTCCAACCTAACTTCCAGCACCAGACACCTCACCGGCGTCGCCTCAAACCGATACCCCCCACCAGGCGCCATCAGCGCCAGCCCGCCAGGCCCCGCCGCCAGCCGCTCCCCTCCCACCTCAAACTCCACCCGGCCCTCCACCGGCAGATACACAAACACCCGGTCCACACACCCCTCCACATCCACCGCAATCGCCGACCCGCATTCCACCATCGCCACATGCGACTGCCCCACCGCATACCGCTCAATGTCGGACCTGAACTCCCCAGGCTCCGCCACCGCGCTCCGGTGCCGCGACCAGATCCGCCCAGTCATCGCCTGCGCCTCCTCCAGCGTCACCGCACTCAGTAATGCCTTCCGCTTCGCAGTCATCTCCGCACCTCCCGGTTTCCAACCACCACAACACCCCACCAGCCCCAGGTCTCAGTTCTCCAGTGTCTCATCTTATGGGGTTAATATGCAGGTAAAATTTTTCAAATTTCATTTACTCCACCCTCCCCTCCGCAGCAATCCACCCATCCGCAAAATCTACCGTCGCTTAATGGACAGCCCACCGCCGCCTTCTCCCCTTCCCACCACCCCCAGCCTCCCACACTCGGATTTCGCGCACCCCCGCTTTCGATATCGCGCACGGACCCCGCAAATCTTGCGCTCCCTGCCCCCCCGGAATTAATGGCTGCATCATGTCCAATCCAGACCCAGCCTCCTCACGACGGCAGTTTCTCAAGGTCTCCAGCCTGTCAGGCACCGGCGCCGCCGCACTCCTCGGCACCACCGCCGCCTCCCACGCCGGTGACACCCCCACCCCTCCCGCTGACGACTCCCGCGCCGACCTCGGCGGTGCCCCCGTCTGCGATGTCAGCGCCACCCTCTGGCCGCTCAAAACAAGAGTCAACGCCCTCAAACAACTCCTCTACGACAAGGGCGTCTTCACAGAAGCCATGCTCGGCGGCTTCGTCGACTACTACACTAACGTCGTCACCCCTCGCCTCGGAGCCACCGTCATCGCCCACGCATGGAAAAACCCCGCGTTCGCCGCCGCCCTGACAAATCCTCCAGCCTCCGAACCCTTCGCCGCTACCCGCATCATCCGCGACTTCCTCAAAGACCGCCAGCTCATCTCCCCTCAATCCACCGGCGGCTGGTCCATCGGCCCCGAAGGCGAATGGCTCCGCGTCGTCCAGAACGGCCCCGCCAGCCCCGGCGCCCCTCCCGTCCACAACCTCGTCGTCTGCACGCTCTGCTCCTGCTACCCCCAGGCCCTCCTCGGCATCCAGCCCGTCTGGTACAAATCACGCCAGTACCGCAGCCGCGCCGTCTGCGCCCCACGCGGCATCATCCGCGAATTCGCCGCCGCCAAACCCGCCAACCGACTCGCCCCCTACGGCATCCCCAACTACCAACCCTACGTCGAAAGCTACCTCTCTCGCCTCTCCGAAATCCGCGTCTGGGACTCCAACTCGGAAGCTCGCTTCCTCGTCATCCCCAGCCGCCCTGCCTACGTCTCCGACTCATGGTCCGAACAACAGATGACTGACCTCATCTCCCGCGACTCCATGATCGGCACCGATATCCTCTAACCCCTCACCCCTCACTCCCATGGAAGGCCCTCACAATACCCACGGCTGGATCGGTTTCGACGAAATCCCCGCCAAATCTCAGCCGGAAGCCAAACCCGGTGCCAGCATCTCCCCATGGCTCGAACCCGATTGGGAAGGCCACTTCTCTGCCATCTACGCCATCCTCTCCACCGCCAACCTCGACCGCGCACGCTGGGGCCGCGAACTCATGCACCCCCGCAACTACTCGAATTCCTCCTACATGGAACTCTGGCTCCGCTCGGTCGCCCTCAACCTCCTCGAATCCGGCGGCGCTTCCCTCACCGATCTCACCTCCCCTCGCGGCAGTCTCCCAGCCATCATCGACACCGCCTCCCTCGCCCGCGCCTCCTCACTCAAACTAGCCGCACGCGGCGAATCCGTGCCAGGCTTCGGCCGCCCCGACGCCTCCTTCAAATACTCCTCCCCCCTCTACAAACCAGGCGTCTATAACAAACCTCGATGGAAAGCCGGCGACCTCGTCTCCGCCGTCGTCCAGACCACCATCGGCCACACCCGCGAATACCCGCTCTACCGCGGCAAAACCGGCACCATCGACAAGGTCTACCCCGTCGCACCCATCCAGCCTGCCTCCCCCTCCGCCCAAAACCCCGTCACCTACACCGGTGCCTACGGTCAGGCCTACCCAGATATCGAATGCCGCGGCGCAGGCGACGATCAGCGCTTCGTCATCCCTCTCTACAGCGTCCGCTTCAACGCCACAGACATCTGGGGCCAGGAATACGCAGAACCTGACATGGCCATCTACGCCGACCTCTGGGAACCCCAACTCACCTCCCCCGTCGGCTCCATCCACGAATCCCTCGACGATCAGGGCCGTCTCGTCCTCGAATGGGGCCGCGGATCTCTCCAATCCTCCCCAGACCTCAAACTCTGGGAGGATGTCCCCGGCGCCCTCAGCCCCTACATCGTCCAGACAGGCCAGCCCTCGGGCTTCTTCCGCCTCCGCCTCTGATCGCCTCCCCTAACACCCTCACCCATGTCCCCCATCCAGCTCCGCGAAGACCTCCTCAGGGAACCCGCCCCCCCTCTCCTCAAAGACGACGGCTCTCCTCCCTTCCGCGACCTCTCAGAAGCCGAAGCCTTCGCCATCGGCAACCTCCTCATCAAACAGGGCATCGTCTCCTGCAAAGAATGGGAATCCGCCATGAACGCCGCCATCCTCAACGCCCAGGCAGCCGGCGACCCAGACCACGGCGACACCTACTTCAACCACTGGGCCGACGCCCTCGAACACGTCATCATCGCCCGCGGCTTCACCTCCCGCCCAGCCCTCTCCCAGCAACAGGCCCTCTGGGACAAGGCCATCCGCCATACCCCCCACGGCGTCGCCCTCTCCCTCGAAAACGCCTTCCTCCCCAACGGTCATGATCATCATGACCACGATCATGATCACGATCACGACCACCACCATGACCATGACCATGACCATGACCATGACCACGACCATCACCATGATCATCACCATGATCATGATCACGGCCACCACCACGACCACGACCACGGCCACGGCCACGGCCACGGCCACGGCCACGGCCACGGCCACGGCCACGGCCACGGCCACGGCCACCACGATCACGAAACCATCCTCCGCCTCACCTCCCCGGTCGCCGTCTCCCTAACCGACATTCCAGACACAGACTCCTCCATCTGATCCCCCTCGTCCAACCTCCGGACCCTCACAAATATGAAATCTCTCGCCGCCTCCCGTCTCCTGCCAGGCATCGCCGCACTCCTCGCCGCCACCCCTCAGGCCCACGCTCACCACGCCATGGATGGAGCCCCACCCTCCACCGCCGCACAGGGTGTCCTCTCCGGAATCGCCCACCCCGTCATCGGTCCAGACCACCTCCTCTTCCTCGTCGTCGCAGGCCTCCTCATGGCCTCCACACGTCTCCCTACCACCGCCCTCTTCGTCGGCATGTCCGCTCTCGGCTCTGCCCTCCACCTCTACGGTTTCTCCCTCCCATGGTCCGATGGCCTCACCGCCGCCACCGTCACCATCGCCGGGCTCCTCCTC
>QQNF01000087.1 GCA_003402705.1 Verrucomicrobiota bacterium
GAAGCCTTCGCTGGCACGGACGCCGAAGGTGGAGAGGGCGGTGGTGGGGACGAAGATGGTGGCGCGGGCCTGGACGACGACATCGTTATCGTCGGTGAACTCGAGGTCACCGGCGAGTGGTTGGTCGCCGCCGAAGAGCCCGGCGGTGCCTGGCTGTGAGGGGTCAGAGAAGTTGATGACCTGGGTGGTGCCGTAGACGCTTTCACCGGCGTTGGAGGTGAGAGCGGCGACGGCGTCCTGAATGGTGTTCAGGGTGGTGCCGGCGAAGCGGAGGTAGCGGGTGCCCCATTGGCCAGTGGAGGCGGAGGGGGAGCCGGTGATGACTGGCGGGAGGAGCGGTTGGACGGCGGAGGTATCGCCGATGAGTTTCCATGCGCCGGTGTCGTTGTCGGCGAAGTGGATGCCTGGGGCGTAGTAGAGTTCGGCGTAGGAGCCGCCGGTACCTTCGTAGTGGAGGAACTGGATTTCGTAGGTGCCGGCGGCGGGGAACCATGCGGCGGCGCGGATGTTGGCGTCGCCGGAGCCGATGAACCAGTACATGACGGAGTCGTCGTTGGGGTCGATGTGGCCCTGGGCGGTGGTGCTCCATACGCGGCCGCGCCATTTTGCGCCGTTGAGGAGACGGATGGCGACGGAGTCGTCGGCGTGAGAGCCGATGGTGTAGATGCCTGCGGCGGGGACGGTGAGGAGCGTGCGGCCGCCCCATGAGTAGTTGTTATCGTCGGCGGTGGTGTCGGCTGGCTGCGGGGTATCGAGGGTGAAGAGCCCGCGACCGCCAGCGTTGTTGGAGTCGGCGAAGTTGATGACTGGGGCGACGGAGTCGACGGTGGCCACGCTGTTCTGGAGGGCGGTGGAAGCGCCTGGGATGGAGGTCAGGGTTCCGCTGGAGCCGGGGGTGATGGCACGGATCTGCCATTTGTTGTCAGTGGGGGCAGGGGCGTTGAATGAGGCTGCGGAGGCGAGAACCGGGGTGCCGGTGGGAGGAGCGCCGAGGAGTTTCCAGTTCCCGTCCCAGTCATTGGGGGCAGCGCCTTCGCACCATGAGACCTCCTGGAAGGAGTTGCTGGTGCCTTCCCAGCCGATGTATTCGACGTCATAGTCGCCGGGGGTGGAGACGGTGAAGACGGCGCGGGTGTTGGAGTCGCCGATGCCGAAGGGGTAGTAGAAGGCGGAGTCGCCGGGGTCCTGCATGCCAGCGCCGCTGACCTTGGAGATGGTGACGGTGCCTGGGCCGCTGATGCGGCAGAGGAAGCCGTCATCGCTGTGGACGTTGATGGTGTAGGGGCCGGTGGCGGCGAGGTTGACCTTGGTTTTGGCGAAGACTGTGTAGTTGTTATCGTCGGTGCTGGCGACATCGCCGACGAGGTCGGTTTTGGGCCAGAAGAGGACGATGGTGGAGCGGCCGGTGGCACCGGAGACCGCGTTGTCGGTCTGGGAGAGGACAGGGCGGGTGGCCTGAGTGGCGGAGGTGGCGGTATTGGCGTAGACGAGGGCGAGAGCGCCGGGGAGGGTGGCTGTGACGAGCCCTGCGCGCTGTTCCTTGATGGCCCATGTGCCGACGGCGTGGGCGTTGGCGAGGGCTGGGGTGGGAGCGGGGATGATGGGGGCGGGGATGGCGGCTCCGGCGATGGGGGAGGTGCTTTCGGTCTGCCACTCGATGACGTAGCGGCGGAGCGTGCCGACGGCTGGGGTGATGTCGTTCCAGAAGCTGGTGCCGAGGAGTTCGATGGCGCTTTCGGTGCCGCCTGAGTTGTCAGGATTTTCTGCGGTATTCAGGGGGAAGCGGGTGGCGAATTTCTGATAGGACCATGATTCGCCGCCGTTGCGGTCCATCCATTTCCAGCCCGAGGTTTTGCTGGTGCCGGATTCGGAAGCGCCTGGTTCGCGAGCTGGGTCGTCGGTGGCTCCGAGCCATGTGGAGATGGTGTTGGCGCCTGCGTAGCCGGAGATGCGGAAGATGAAGTCATTTTCCTGCTGTGAGGCGACGGTAGCGAGGGAACCAGTTAGGGTGGCGAGGGCACCGGTGGAGACGCCGGAGATGCCGGTGGAGCCGGCGGTGGTGCTGAGTGCGAGGGAGCGGGCGGTGTCGAAGTTCTGGCCGGCGGCGACCATTTTATAGAGATTCCATGTGCCGCCTGGGCCGTAGGGAGCGGTGTAGTAGACTGGGTGCTGAGCGGCTCCTTCCGGGGCGGCGGGGAGGCCGAGACTCCATTCGATGACGTAGCGGCGGGTGACGGTGGAGAGATTGTGTTTATTGTCGTTCCAGCGGCCGTCGGTGCGCATTTCGGCGGCGTTTTCGGTGCCGGAGTTATTGGGTTCGCCGGGGGCCCATGCGAAGAATTGGGTGTCGGTGCCGATGACTTGAGCGCCGGCGGTGCCTGTGCCGCCGGTGGTGCCGGCCCATTCCCAGCCGGTGGGGCTGCTGCCTACTTCGACGTTGTTGTCATTGGCTCCGAGCCAGATGCTGGAGTTGCCGGAGCCTGGGGTGAGGGCTGCGGCGATGGCGACGAAGGTATTTTCCTCGTCGTTGCTGATCTGGACGAGGTGGCCGGTGGAGGTATTGCCTGCGAGGGACGGGAGGCCGGTTGAGGAGGCCTGGGCGGCGAGCGCGGCGGTATTGGCGGCGTCCCATGTGGCGACGGTGGTGATGACGCGGTAGACGTTCCATGTTCCGCCGGGGCCGTACGGACCGGTGAAGACTTGCGAGTGTGCGGCGGCGGTGGATGAGAGCAGAGCCAAAGCAGCCAGATTCCTGATTTGCATGAGGATGTGGGAGTCTTGCCGGGTTCCGGGAGGAATCGGCGGTTGGATTTCGGGGGGGGTGGCTGATTAATACCAGCCAAGTACGGATTAACGGATTCCTTAACGATCTGCCAAGGAAAATCTTCGACAGGGGTCGCGCGCATCAGGGGCACTCAAGTGTCAACCGCGCACGCGAAAAAAGATGAAAATTTCATGACAGAATTGTCGCGGTGCTCGGCAGAGTTTCGGGATTTGAAACCGCTCCCTTCCATCCTCACAGTCGTTTTCACCTTTGGATCGGTGGCAGAGCGCCTCAGTGTGGGGGAGACCGTGGTGGGCTGACCCGGTGGCGGACAGTGATGGGGACGGGGTGAGCAATGGAGAGGAGGATTTCTACGTGACGAATCTGTTGGATAAGGCCTCGGCGTTCCGGGCGGTGCAGACTGTGAGTGTGATTCTTGGGGCGACGCCGCTGCAGCGGTTGAATGTGAGCATGACGGGGGTTGTTCTGCGGGTTTACCGGCTGCAATCGAGTGACAATCTGAATACGTGGACGGATGTGGAGACTCGGTTTGGGGATGCGTTCACGCCGCTGATTGAGTTCACGGCGGAGTCGATTGATCCGACCAAGTTCTGGCGGGTGCAGACGCGCTATTGAGGCGGTTGGGGTTCAGGAATTCTGACCGAGAGCGGCGGCGATTCTTTTCAAGTAATCGAAGCTGTAGATGCCTGTGCGGTGGCCGTCGCTGAATGCGAAGGCGACCGCGTAGGTGCCGACGTGCTGCCATGCGGTGACGCGGACGCCTGGGAATTCGGTGCGGTCGTCGCCGCCGATTTTGTGGCCGAGGAGGTCTTGTTCGCCTGCGGTTTCTGCGCTGGGGCTGAAGGCGCGGAGGCGTTCCATGGGGAAGAAGTTTTCGGAGCCGTCCGACCAGCGGATGGCGATTTCCGAGCCGATGGCCTGGATGTCTGTGGGGAGGAGCATGGGGTGTGGGAAGGGAGGAGGGTTTAGTCGTTGAGGATCCAGCGGGCGGCGTGGCGAGCGAAGTAGGTGAGGATGATGTCTGCGCCGGCGCGGTGGATGCCGGTGAGGGATTCGAGGATCATTTTCTTTTCGTCGAGCCATCCGGCGGCGGCGGCGCTGCGGATCATGAGGTATTCGCCGCTGACCTGGTAGGCGGCGATGGGGAGAGGGGTGGCGGCGCGGAGGGCGTGGATGATGTCGAGGTAGGGTCCGGCGGGTTTGACCATGAGGATGTCGGCTCCTTCTGCTTCGTCGAGGGCGGCTTCGCGGAGGGCTTCGCGGGCGTTGGAGGGGTCCATCTGGTAGGTTTTTTTGTCACCGGCGCGGGGGGCGGAGTCGAGGGCGCCGCGGAAGGGGCCGTAGCAGGCGCTGGCGTATTTGGCGGTGTAGCTGAGGATGGCGGTGCTGGTGAAGCCGTGGGAGTCGAGAGCGGAGCGGATGGCACCGACGCGGCCGTCCATCATGTCGCTAGGGGAGACGACGTCTGCGCCGGCGCGGGCGTGGGTGAGGGCCTGGTTGGTGAGGATGGCGACGGTTTCGTCATTGAGGATGGTGCCGTTTGGGGCGACGAGGCCGTCGTGACCGTCGCTGTTGTAGGGATCGAGGGCGATGTCGGTGATGACGGCGAGGTCTGGGAGGGCGTGTTTGAGGGTGCGGATGGCGGTGGGGATGAGGCCGTCGGGGTTGAGGGCTTCGTCTGCGCGCGGGGTTTTGAGGGTGTCGTCGATGCGAGGGAAGAGGACAACGGAGCGGATGCCTTCGGAGAAGGCGGCGGTGGCTTCGGAGACGAGGCCATCGAGGGACCAGCGGTGGCAGCCGGGCATGGAGGCGATGGGTTCGTCGGCTGAGGAGCCGCTGAGGAAGAGCGGGTAGATGAACTGTTCCGGGTGGAGCCTTGTTTCCCTGACGAGACCGCGGAGGGCAGGGGATTGGCGGTTGCGTCTGGGGCGGATGGGAAGGTTCATGGGGTACAGGGAACGATTTTGGGGGATCGTGCAAGTCGGGTCGTGGTGCAGCCGTGGTGGTGGCGCGCGAAGGAAAAAACGGCTTGCGCGGTGGGGAATGGTAAACGAGAGACCCGCTCCCTTTCAGGAGGGAACCAACCTAAACCATCCTCCCGGGTGGATCGGACGAGAGTCCGAGCAGGAGCAACAAAGAGCGCCCGGTGGCGCGGCCTGTGCATCTGGGAGACCCCTAAAATACATGAGTACAGAATCTTTGCAGGCCTTGATTGAGGCGGGCGTTCATTTCGGTCACCAGTCGAAGAAGTGGCATCCCAACATGAAGCCGTACCTGCTCGGTACGAAGAACGGGGTGCACCTGATCAATCTTGAGGAGACGCTGAAGCAGCTTGAGGCGGCGGCGGGGTTTCTGAGCGGGCTGGCGAAGGAAGGCCGGAAGATTCTGTTTGTGGGCTGCAAGCGGCAGGCGCAGGACGCGGTGCGCGAGGCGGCGGAGGCGACTGGGCAGTTTTATGTGAATCACCGCTGGCTGGGCGGCACGCTGACGAACCTTGAGACGATCAAGAAGTCGATTCAGCGTCTGAAGTATCTTGAGACGATTGAGGCGCAGCCGGAATACAAGATGATGTCTAAGAAGGAACTGGCGGCGTTGGGTCGTGAGCGTGCGAAGCTGCTGCGCAATCTGGCGGGGATCCGCGAGATGGGAGGGCTTCCTGACGTGATGGTGGTGGTGGACAGCCACCGGGAGTCGATTGCGATTGCCGAGGGCAACCGCCTTGGGATTCCGATTGTGGCGATGACGGATTCGAATGCGGATCCGCTGAAGGTGGCGTATCCGGTGGCATCGAATGATGACGCGGTTCGTTCGATCAAGATCATTCTGCAGCATCTGGTGGAGCCGGTGACGGCGGCGCTGGAGAGCACAGGCCGTGCGCCCCGGAAGAAGTAAGCCGGAATCTGCCCCGATTTCCGGAACGGCGGCGGCACCGGCAAGTGCGCCGCCGTTCCCGTTTTCCAACCGATCAACCAAACAAACCAAACTAAGACCATGGCTGAAATCAGCGCCAAAACTGTGATGGATCTCCGCGCGAAAACGAACGCGGGAATGATGGACTGCAAGAAGGCCCTCGCGGAAGCGGGCGGCGACATGGACAAGGCGGAGGAGATTCTCCGCAAGAAGGGCATTACGAAGATGGAGAAGCGGACGGACCGGATCAGCAAAGAGGGCGTGGTGCATGCCTTGCTGAGCGAGTGCGGCCGGAACGGCGTGCTACTGGAAGTGAACTGCGAGACGGACTTTGTGGCGAAGAACGAAGGCTGGCGCGGGTTTGTGTCCGAGATCACGACGCACACGCTGGAATCTTCTGCGGCGACGGTCGATGAACTGCTGATGGAGGGCTACAGCAAGGGTGGCGGCACGGTTGATGAAGTGGTGAAGGTCAAGGGAGCGGAGACTGGAGAAGTGACCGTGTTGCGCCGGTTTGTGCGGTTCAATGGCGCTGAGGATTCGGCGGTGGCGACGTATCTGCACATGGGCGGGCGGATCGGGGTGATGATCGAGGTGAAGGCAGGCAAGGCGGAGACGCTGAATGCGGATGCGTTCAAGACCCTGCTGAAGGATGTGACGATGCACATTGCGGCGGCGAATCCTGAGTTCCTTGATCGTTCGGAGGTGCCTGAATCGGTGGTGGCGAAGGAGAAGGAGATCTATGCGGAGTCCGACCGATTGAAGGGCAAGCCAGCGGCGGCGCTGGAAGGGATTCTGAACGGCATGCTGAACAAGTTCTTCAGCCAGGCGTGTCTGGTGGAGCAGGGGTTCATCAAGGATCCTGACAAATCCGTGGGGGATCTGGTGGCTGCGACGGGCAAGGAACTGGGCGACACGCTGACGATTCAGCGGTTTGCGCGGTTTGCGGTGGGTGAGGAGCTGAAGGCCTGAGTGGAGAGTGTCAATTGAGGGGCCGGGATTTCCGATTGGGAATCCCGGCCTTCCTCATTTGGGAGGGGGTGGTGGGATGGTTTCTTCCCTTTACTCGTGCGGCGGCCTGATGAAGCGTGCAGGAGATTCCTCCCCGAACGAATGGCATTGCTGGCGCATTTCATGTCAGGCCCGAGCATCACGGACAGCGGTCCGTGGGCGATGTTCTTTGCGCTCGTGATCGGGCATGCGGTGGCGGACTTTGCGCTGCAGGGCAAGTTTCTGGCGATCCGGAAGAACCGGCACATCAAGAGTATCGATTACATCGGGGATTCGCCGGGGAGTCTGTGGGTGTATTGTCTGACGGCGCATTCGCTGGTGCATGCGGGGGCGGTGTGGGTGGTGACGGGGAGTGCGGTGTTTGCGTTTGCGGAGTTTGTGGTGCACTGGCTGATTGATTTCGTGAAGTGCGAGAAGTGGACGAATTTCCATCAGGACCAGGCGCTGCACATTCTGAGCAAGGCGGTTTATGTGGCGATTGTGGTGTGGGGCTGACAGGAAGCTGACTGAATGCGATGGCTGATTCTGTGACACCGACGGAGATTGATGCGTGGCCGGTGCTGGAGTATCCAGCGGTGCGGCACAATCTGGAGTCGGGGGATCTGGTGTTCTGTTCGGGGCGGTATTTTTTTTCCGGGCTGATCCAGAAGGTGACGCGATCGGTGTGGAGCCATTGCGGGATCATTTACAAGGATCCGACGCTGAACCGGGTGTTTGTGCTGGAGAGCGAGGTGATGATCGGGGTGCGGGTGGTGCCGTTGTCGAAGTATCTGAAGGATTACCATGGGCGGCGGCGGGCGTATCAGGGGCGGATTGTGATCGGGAGAGTGCATCCGGTGCCTGAGGCGGAGAAGATCCGGCGGGCGATCAGTTTCGGGATGGATGAGCTGACGAAGCCGTACGACAACTGGGAGATTCTGAGGATTCTTGTGAGGACGCTGTTAGGCAAGGGGAGGAGGACGCGGGACCGGAAGTATATCTGTTCGGAGCTGGTGCAGGAGTGTTTCCGGCATGCTGGGATTGTTTTTCCGTATGTGAGGCGGTCGATCAGTCCGGATGACATCTGGAAGGACGAGCGGGTGTTATCGGTATGCCGGATTCTCTGATGGGGTGGAGGGAGGAGAGGCAGGGGAATGGCGGGTAGGGAGAGGAGAGACAGGGTGGGTGATGGTCGTCTGCTTGAGGAACTGGGTGACGGCATTGACCTCACTGACCGGATTGACTGGGTGATCGGTTGGCGACGAGGAGGCCGGGGGATTGTGGTGCGGCTAGGGGGATTTGAAGGAGAGGCGGAGGAATCGTTGGGATTCGCCGGGGGGGAGTGGGGAGCGGAGGGTGAGGATTTCTGAGCCGTCGGGTCGGGTGGAGCGGGAGACGAGGGTGGCTGGGGTGGGGGCCCATGAGGCGAGGTTAGGGGAGGAATCGACGGAGGTGAGGACATCTGCGCCTGGGGCGCGGACGAAGACGGCTTCGAAGGTGCCGCCTGGGCCGGAGGCGGAGAGGATGGGGCGGGTGCCGCCGGTGGCGTAAGCCATGAGATTGGAGATGCCGTCGTTGTTGTCGTCGCCGTTGGGGTTGGCGGGGAGAGGGGCGGCGTCGGACGTGGCGGGGGAGCCGTTGGGGGAGCGACTGGCGCGCCAGTTTAGTGGGTCGGAGGGGTCTGGGTTGAGGGATGGGGCGACGAGGACGAGGGATGGGCCTGTGCCGTCGGCGTCGGGCCATGGGGAACGGTCGCTGTAGGAGAAGCGGACGATGTCCTGGCCGGCGGCGTCGATGAGGGCGAGGGATTCGCCGGTGTTGGAGAGGAGGTTGGCGGCGGGGAGGAAGTATTCGGGGAGCGTGGCGATGCCGGGGAAGCGGAGATTGAAGGCGGCGGTGCGGCGCGGGAGGATGCGACGGGTGCCGGGGGCCATGGTGATGTTAGCTGGGGCGTTCCATGTGATGCCTGAGGAGAAGCGGACCCCGTTGAGGGAGATGGTGCTGGGGCTGATGTTGAGGAGTTCGATGAATTCGAAGTCGTCGTTGTCTGGGAAGGCGAGTTCCGGGCCGGAGGGTGGGGCTGGGTGGTAGTTGAATTCGGAGATGACGAGATTGCCTGCGGCGGCAGGGATGATGGAGCCGGTGCCGGTGATGGTGATGGTGTCTGAAGCGGCGACGGTTCCGTCGAAGGCGATGGCTTCGATGAGATAAACGTTAGGTCCGGGGGCGGCGGGGAGGGAGACGGACCAGATGGAACGGGACGTCCATGTGGTGGTGGCGGACTCGTCGGCACCGTTGATGCGGAGCGAGCGGACATCGAGGGGGGCGGTGCCGGAGAGGGTGACCTGTGGGGTGGTGACGGAGAAGTCGGCCCCGTTGTTCGTGGTGATGGCGAATGGGGTGGCCGGGTAGAGCGGGGCGATCTGGGAGCGGACGAAGGCGACCCGCTGGGCGACGTAGGTGGTGATTTCCGACCAATTGCCGCCGGTGGTGCTGAAGGTTTGATAGTGGGAGGCCCATGGGGCGATGTAGGCCTCGTTGAAGGAACGATTGATGATGTCGTTGAGGTGGCCGTAGTAGGCGCGGTGGTTGGCCGAGCTGGCGGCGATCATTTTGGCGAGGTCCGGGGCGAGGACGAGGGCGGCGTCCGGGGGTTGGGTGAGGAAGTCGCCGTCCCATGGGAGGAAGAGGATGCGTCCGTCGCGGCGGTGGTAGAGTTTGAGATTGTGCCAGCCGCCGCCTGCGGTGGTGTAGTGGTCGCCGGGGCCAGCGAGGGCGCAGGCGGCGAAGCAGCGGAGCCACTGGTCGACATCGATGGCGGAGGGGAGTGCCTGGGCGTAGGGTGTGCCGGTGAGGCGGAAGGTGGAGTTGAGATTGACGATGCGTGAGAAGTCGTCGTTGTTGCGGGCGTTGCCGATGAGGAAGTTCCAGCGGTAGGCTTCCTTGTCAGGGCCGGAGATCTGGCCGATGGCGACGGCGTTGACCTCGTCGGGCTGGGGGAGTTTGAGACCTTCAGGGGTGCCGCCTTCGGTGGTTAGCGGGTAGTAGATGAGTTCGTATTTGAAGGTGGGGGTGTCTGCGCCGTTGTCCCATTGACCGTCGAGGAACTGGTCATTGAATTCGGCCATGGTGAGGGTGGAGCTGCCGGTGTGGGCGGAGCGCGGGGCGATGAGATAGACCATGTCATTGTACATGGAGGGGATGCCGGAGGCGCGGCTGAAGAAGTGCCAGTTGATGATTTCGCCGTGGCCGTAGCCGCTGCCTGGCGAGCCGCGGCCGTAGCTGGAGCGGTCGAGATTGACGGTGGTCATGACCCCTCGGAACGGCTGGGCGGGATCGAAGTCGATGGCGAAGCCGAGACGGACATCGGCGAGACGGCCGCGCTGACTGCTTTTGAGTCGGCAGCGGGCGTTGTAGAAGATTTCGGATTCCTTGTAGATGACGGTGCAGGGGAGCGTGTCGTTGCTCATGACGTTAGTGGGCAGGTGCATGAAGTCTGCGTTGGCGGTGGTCATGAGGACGCGGAGCCCGTGGCCTGGGCCGGGGGGAGCGGTGCCGTCGTTCCAGCGGACGAGAGCGCCATTGGCTGGGTAGCGGGAGACGGCACCGGCGTTGTCGGTGGCATCGATGAAGAATTCGAGGAGCGAGCCGGCGGGTTGTGGGGGGAGGGCGGCGGAGAAGGCCGAGGTGCCCAACATGGGTGTTGAGCTGAAGGTTCCGGCGCCGTCGGGACGCCAGCGGAGGACGACCGAGGCGATGCCGTCGGGGTCGGAGGCGCGGACGGAGACGGAGACGGACTGGTCGGGGAGCGGGAGGGCGGGGAGGTGGGCGAGGGCGGAGAGGGAAGGACCGATGTTAGGAGTGGCGCGGGAGTTAGGAGCGCCTGGGGTGCCGTTGTTCATGGGGACGGCGAGGATGATCTGGCGGGCGAGTCGGTTGAAGTAGAGCCGGGAGAGGAGGCGCGGGGAGCCGCTGAGCCAGCGGGCGCGGAAGCTGACGGCGTAGGTGGCGGAGGGGTTGAGGGGGACGAAGGTGCTGCCGGATCTCAGCGTGGTTTCGATGTGATTGTGCATGTGTTCCGTGCCGCCGGTGGCGGTGATGCGGAGGACGGGGTTGCCGGAGTTGGAGGGGTCGGGCTGGGAGATGGAGCGGCCGTGGCTGCCGTGATTGCCGAGGAGCCGCCATGAGGTGGTGGCGGAGGAGAAGTTGCCGTTCTGGATGAGTTCGCGGTTTCCTGAGGTGACCTCGCGGACGCTGACATCGTCGATGAGGCATTCGCCGGAGTTGAGGAGCCCGAGGACGAGTTCGTTGTAGAGGGTGGGGTCGTTGGTGCCGGGGAAGGGAGCGCCGTTGCCGGAGAAAGAGACTGACTGCCATGTGCTGCGTGCGGATTCGTCGCTGGCCGCCCATGATTCGGGGGAATTGTTATCGGCGTCGGGATCGCGGAGTTCGAGACTTGCGCCGCTGCCGTCGGCGCGGGAGTCCCAGCGCCCGCCGGAGTGGTAGGCGACCTCGTCGGCGGTATTGCCGACGGCGTCTTCGAGGCGGATGGAGTCGGAGGAATTGGAGAGCGAGCCGGAGAATGGGCCGATGGCGGTGATGCCGGGGAAGCGGGTGGCGAGGGCGGTGGGGTTGTTAGAGACGACGAGGAACGCGCCGGGCTGGAGGATGGTGCCGGGGGCGAAGTTGAAGTCGATGCCGCCGCGGATCTGCCAGCCGGAGAGGTCGACTGGTGAGGTGGAGCGGTTGAGGAGTTCGATCCATTCTTCGGGATCGTTAGTGGTGCCGGTGGGGAGAGTGACCGGCTGGTGGTGGTACATGATTTCGTTGATGACGATGCTGTCCGGGATGGAGAAGACGGCGGTGCCGCCGGGGTTGAGGGAGGAGGGGACGGCCCATGAGCCGGACGGGGTGCGGGCCTTGTCGCGGTTGGCGACGATGACGGCGTCGAGGATGGTGGTGCCGGAGTCGGAGAGGAGGAAGAGCTTGTCGCCGTCGGCGGGTTGGAAGCCGAGTTGGGCGGCGGATAGCGAGAGGGTTGCGCCGGGGGCGAGGGAACCGGAGAGGGCGAATTCGGGGCCGGTGGACGAGCGGACGATGGTTCCCGAGAGATTGAGTGGAGCGGAGGTTGGGTTGACGAGGTCGAGGGAGAAGGAAGGGGAGAGGGCGGAGGCGACCTTGTCGAGGCGGAGAGAGGCGGAGGAGGCAGGCGGGGTGGTGCCGGTGACATCGAGCGAGGCCATGAACCATGCGTCTGGGGAGGAAGCGGAGGCCTGGTGGAGTTCGATGGCGAGGACGTTAGGGCCGGCGCGGAGCATGGCACCATCGAGGGCGATGCGGGCGCTGATCATGGGGTAGAGGACGTCATTGGAGGCCGGGGTAGCTGGGGTGAGCGGGCCTGCGGGGAGATTGAAGCGGTGGACCTCGATGCCGTTGAGGTAGAAGACCGCGCCGTCGTCGGCGGCGAAGCGGAGGACTGCGGAGTAGTTAGTGGAGGGGGTGCCCTCAAGGGAGAAGGCGCGGCGGAACCATGTGGTGGTGGGGTTGGTGGGGAGCGTGGTGCGGCCCCAGAGCGGTTCGGCGGAGGAATCCCAGCGGAGACGGAGACCGCCGGGGTTGGGGCCGGGGCCGGCATTGGTCCATGTGAAGTCGATGGAGTTGCTGCCCGGGTTGAAGGGGCCGGGGATGGCGAATGGGCCGAAGTACGTATTGAAGGCCGGGGCGGAGATGCCGGCGACGGGGGCGCTGCCGTTGAGGCGGACAGAATCGAGCGAGTTATCGGCGGAGGCGTAGAGACTGATCTGGGCGGAGCCGGGGACGTAGTCGGCGAGACTGAAGGACGTGCGGAACGTGAACGAGCCGGCGGGGGCGTTGTCGGTGCCTGAGCCGGAGAAGCCGATGAAGCGGGAGAGGCCGTCGTCGCCGAGCCATGCGGGGTTGGGGGCCATGGCGACGGCCGGGGAACTGTCGGCGGTGTTAGAGAAGTGGGGGTCGGCGAGGCCGGGAGGGAGCGGGCGGGAGTCGTCGCCGACTCCGGAATTGAAGAGCGAGGCGATGGGGACGCGGAGTTTGGGTGGCGGTTGGTCTTCGGGGCGGCCTGGGGAGAAGAAGCGGATTTCGCTGAGACCGGCGAACTGGTTGTCGCCGCCGTGGCTGGAGAGGATGTTGAGGCGGACCTGACGGATGCCGGAGGCGATGAGGGGGATGCGCTGACCGATTTCGCTGGTGATGCCGAAGGCGCGGGAGAAGTTGACGGTGGCGGTGGTGGTGAAGGGACCGCCGGGCTGGGTGGCGGTCTGGATTTCGACCTGATTGGCACCGCGGGAGGTGAGGTTGAGTTCGTTGTAATTCCAGACCTGGAAGGAAGTGAGGTCGGTAAGTGCGCCGAGGTCGAAGGTGATGAAGGCTGGGAGCGGGTCGGTGCCGCCGCTGAAGGTGCCGGTGGAGAGCCACATGGTGCCTTCCGGGGAAGTGCCGTGGATGCCGGTGGCGGAGGTGAGGCCTGAGCCGTTGATGGTGTTGACGGCGCCGCGGGTTAGGGTGCCGGTGAGTTGTGAGGAAAAGCCGGCGATGGAGACTGAGGCGGGGGTGGGGCGTTCGTCGGGGAGCGCGGCGGTGGATTCGTTAGAGAACGCGTAATGGTGCCATGAAGCGCCGGCGGTGACGGGGAGGAAGTCGAAGGCGATGGTGCCGGAGGGCGGGCATTTGTAGAGGTACTTGAGGAGGAAGCCGTTGCCGTTGTTGCTGGCGTTCTGGTCGATCTGGACGGGGGAGTTGGAGTCGGAGGGGGTGATTCTGAGGCGACGGGCTTCGAGACCGCCGAAGCCGGTGGAGAAGAGTGTGAGCGTGTAGGATTGACCGGCGGTGAGGCCTGTGAGTTCGAGTCTGGAGGTGGCGTTGGGGAGGGAAGCGCCGTAGAGGAAGTCCTCGCAAAGCTGGCGGCTGCCGGAGTTGGCGGGGA
>QQNF01000088.1 GCA_003402705.1 Verrucomicrobiota bacterium
ACGCCCTCGAAGACGTCCTCGCCTCATGGCACCCCAACCTCAAGGCTGACTCCGGACTCCTCCGCGATCTCAAGCCCATGGTTGCTAACGCCCTCGCCGCCTCCGCCATCCGCCGCAGGGACGCCGCACGTCTCGTCACCGTCCTAACCCACGAACTCAACCACCCTCTCCCCCTCAACTATTCCACCCCAGGCTCGGCTGCCGATTCCCTCGAATTCCCCCCGCCCGAACTCCCCGGCGTCTCCTCCATCCTCCTCGAACTCTGCACCGACGGCCCCCCTGTTCGTCCAACCGATCCCTTCGAAGACGCCGATTTCGTCGCCGACGCCGCCGCCCTCACCAATCTCTCGCTCCTCCGCGCCCTCATGACCATGGCCGTCCACGACGACTCCAAGCGCGAAGCAGCCATGGAAACCCTCGCCGCCTCCGCAGGCACCGACCCCGCCTCCCTCGTCCTCCTCGCCTCATGGTTCCTCGAAACCAGCGAGTTCCCGCGCGCCGCCGACTTCCTCATCCGCGCCTCCGCCGCTAACCTCCCCCGCGAAATCCGCTCCCTCGTCGACTCCTCCCTCGCCCAGCTCGGCACGGAGCCCAGTCTCCCTGAATCCGCCGCAGCAGCAGCACGCGACGCCGCCCTCCGTCTCCGCCGCGACGCCCGTTCCCCACTCCAGCGCCAGACCCTAGCCGCCATTCTCCGCAACCTCGGCCTCGAAAAGGAAGCCCTCGCCCTCTCACCCCTGCCACCCGGACTCGCCTCCCATACTAACGTCCGCCCCGCCGCCAGTCAGGGCAATCCTCCCGATTCCTCCAAAGACTCGCGCTTCTCCCCAACCCGCATCAACGAACTCATCGCCGCCGGCAACCAACCCGACGCTATCAATCTCCTCGTCTCCTCCGCACTCGCCGACGCCACCACCATCACCGCCGACGCCGCCACCGCCCCAGGCTTCTGGAACCGGCTCCCCGACCCCATCCTCGCATGGCTCGCATCGGTCTCCGACCACGGCCTAACCGCCGAGGTCTCCGCCGCCCTCGCCGCCGCCGACTCCAACCAGCTCGCCCGCGGCACCGCCCTCTCATGGCTCCGGCAGGACACCCTCGCCAAACCTCTCCTCCAAGAAGCCCTCTCCGGCCCGCCGTCCACCCTCGAATCCGCACACGCGAAACTCTTCGCCTTCGCCATCCACCAACTCGACGCCCCCGCCGCCGCCGCCCACCTCCTCGCCATCTCGGACGCCCACCGCATGAACGCATGGGTCCTCGCCTCCTCCCCCGTCAATTGGAAACCGACCGACCCGAAACGCTACGCCGCTGCCTGCCACGAAACGCTCCGCCGCATCATCCCTTCCCTCCCGCCCGATTCCTCGGAATGGATCGCCGCCGCCGTCTACTCAGTAGTCGATTTCGACCCCGAAACCCGCAACACCGTCGCCCGCGAACTCTACCCGCTCGTCTGCCGCTTCCCCAAAGCCGCCTCCCGCGCCTTCGGCTTCCTCTCCTTCCGACACCCCGAAACCCCCGCCGCCATCCTCGCCGACGCCGCCGTCGCCGCCACCATCGCCACCGCCTCCGCCCCCCAGCCCCCAGCCAAACCCGACGAGTCTTTCTGGCCTGAATGGCCCCTCGACCTCACCGGAGCCCGCTACCCCGTCAAGTCATGGACGTCCCTCGCCGCCGCCGCCATCCGAGAATCATGGCGCGATAACAAGGCCGCATCCCTAGACGTCTCCCTGGCCTCCAAAATCGCTCCCGCCGGTCGCGCCGCCGCCGCCCGCCGTCTCATCGCCCTCTACACCGCCGACCCTGACAACTTCTCCGCTGCCTGCCGCGACTTCCTCTCCGCCGACCCCCAGCCCTCCTCATGGTCCATCGTCGCCGTCGCCGCCTCCGACCGCCAGATCGTCCCCGACCTCTTCGCCTCCCTCGACGCCATCCTCACCCCTCCCATCGACAATAATTCCTATCAATTCGGCTCCGCCGCCGCCGCCGCCCTCGCTTCCATCACCGCAACCACCAAAGGACCCGAAGCCGCCAGCGCCTTCTTCGATTCCCTCGCCCTCCGCCTCCTCGGCCCGCCCGACTCCCGCGCCTCCCGACTCGCCTCCGTCCGCTGGGGCCGCGCCACCAACGACTCCCCCAAACCACGCACGGAAGAGGCCGCTCCCCTCCTCTTCGTCTCCACCATCTCCCGCTGCCTCAAGTTCTCTGCGGCCGCCATCATCCCAGCCCGCGCCGCCCTCCACAAACACGTCATCCCTTTCGTCCCCGACGACCTCCGCTCCACCTTGAACAAACGCTGGTCGGCCGACTTCGATGTCCTCACTGAAGCCGTCGCCTCAGGCGATCCCACCAAACTCGCCGCCACCATCCGCCGCGCCGGTTTCCTCTCGGATTCAAGTCTCACCATCTTCCCGGACACCACCCACCCCATCGATCCCCTCCGCGCTCTCCTCAACGACCAGAACAGCGACTACCTCGCCGCCACCAAGGCCCTCCTCTCCAGCGATCCGGATTCTCTCACCCGCCGCCTCCTCGCCGCCCTCCTCTCCGACGACGACTCCGCCACCACCACCGCCCTCGCCGCCATCGCCGCCGCCCAACCAGCCTCCGCAGCTGCATGGGCCCGCACCTTCAACAGCTGGTCCCTCTCCCCGGACGACGCGTCCCTCTCCCCCGAAACCAAGGCCTTTCTAGCCTCCGCACGCCAGATCGCCGCCGACGCCGAAACCGCCGCCAGCAATTCCTCCCTCACAAAACTCCGCAACCTCAAATCCCCGCGCGACATCACCGCCGACGACGCCTCCTCCGCCATCCGCGAGATCCTCTCCACCGCTGTCCTCGCCGGCAAACCCAAGGTCGATGAATCCCTCGCCGTCTGCCTCCACGCCGCCTCCATCATCGATTCCCAGATCCTCGACGACGCCCTCGAAGACGCCCTCACCACCCCGCGCGACCCCGAACCGCGCGCCCTCATGCTCGCCTGCGTCGCCCGCGCCGCCTCCGCGCCTAACCTGCGCTTCTCCCACCGCCCGGATCCCGACGCCATCGCATCCTTCCTAACTACAACCGCCTCCAACCAGGACTCCCCATGGCTCTGGAACGGTTCGTTCCCAGGCGCGGAATTCCTCACCAATCGCGGCGACCGTCTCGCCCTCCTCCCCGGCGCGCTCCAGTTCTTCATCAATTCTGATGACCGGCCCCGCTTCCAATCATGGTTCACCGGCACCGATTCATGGGAATCCCTCCTCGCCGACCCCTCCATCGCCCGCCACTGCCGGCTCCACGCCGCCATCGCCCTGGCCGAATCCCCCTTCACCTCCCCAGCCATCCCCTACCTCGCCGCCGAACTCTACCTCTCATCCGCCGCCAATTCCCCCGCAGACGCCGACCTCGCCGCCACCATCGCCCGCATCGCCGCCCTCCACAGGCTCCCATCAGAGCCCGCCCGCCGTCTCCTCCGCCAAATCACCCCGATCCTCATCGACTCCGGTAACAGCGAAGACGCTGATCTCGCCAACGCCTTCAAAATCGCCCTCGATGCCAACGAATTCGGCCGCGCCTCCGCCATCCTCCGCCACGTCGGCGTCGAGGGCGCGGCCTCCTGCGCCGCCTTCGCCACCATCGCCCGCAACACCGCCCTTCTCAACACCTCCCTAACCGACTGGTCCTTCGCCAGCTTTGTCACTTCCCTCCCCACTCCCTCAGCCGCCCTCGAGCCCGATTCCCTCGCATGGCTCGCCACCGCCATCCCCGATCCCGCCCGCCGCTGGCACCTCTCCGCACACTGGGCCGCCCCCGCCGCCGCCTCCAACCCAGCCGCCACCGCGCTCCTCTCTGAACTCGCCTCCCGCTGGCCCGAAGCCGCCCTCACCGCCCCCTCCGACCGGCGCTTCGCTCTCTCCCTCCTCGCCGCATGGCCGCCCGCCCTCGCCCTCATCCCCGACTCCGCTCTCCCCAAATCTCTCGCCATCCTCGCCGGAAGCAGCCCGGACGAAAAGGCCTTCGCCTCCCAAGTCCTCGCCCACACCATCCGCATCGCCCGCGGCGACCTCTCCGTCATCGAGCTTTCCTCGGAATCCCTCGTCCGCATCGACTCCATCGATGATCAGAGCTTCCCCCGCCGCTTCCTCGGCGCTGTCCTCTTCCAGTTCCCTAACCTTCCCACCGACCGCCGCGCCGCCATCCTCGCCCAATGGGTCAACCTTGGCAACACCCCGCCCGAAGCCCTCGCCCTCATGCGCGCCCTCGATCCAGACGACCCCTGCACGCCCCTCTCCTCCGCCCCACGCCGCGAATCCCCTCTCCTCCTCTGGCCCTTCCCTCTCCCCGATAACTTCGACCGCACCGCCTTCTCCTCCCGTCTCCACAAAATCCTCGCTCACCGCGCCGACCGCGACACCATCGACGCATGGATCACCAGCCAGCTCGCCGCCAATCCCCCCAAACCCTGAAATAATCCATCGACCCGCACCAACCCTCACTCGTTCTTTCTTTAGCCCGGACGGTCCGGGCATCATCTATCACACACCATGAACAAGGAATCGCCTCACGAAAAAACCGGTAAAGACTTCACCGGCGGCGGCATCCTCGCCCTCAGCGGCAAACGCACCACCACCGGCGACCCCGCCTTCGACGCCCGCGTCGACCAGCTCGTCAAAGACTGGGCCGGCATCGCCAACCCCGATCTCATCGAAGAACTCATCATCTCCGCCCTCCGCCTCGCACGCCACGACGTCAGCGTCGCCGAACTCAAACTCCTCAACCGCTCGGTCAAGGAACTCCGCAACGCATGGCGCGTCTTCCGCCCGTTCACTAACCGACGCAAGGTCGCCGTCTACGGCTCCGCCCGCACCCACCCTGACGAACCCGAAGCCAAAGCCGCCGAACGTTTCTCAAGGCGCATGGTCGAAGAAGGCTTCATGATCATCACCGGCGCAGGCGCTGGCATCATGGGTGCCGCCCAGAAAGGCGCGGGAGCCGACAACAGCTTCGGCCTCAATATCCGCCTCCCCTTCGAACAGGACGCGAACGATACCATCGAAGGCGACCCCAAACTCGTCCCCTTCAACTATTTCTTCACCCGTAAACTAACCTTCGTCAAGGAATCCGAAGGCTTCGCCCTCTTCGCCGGCGGCTTCGGCACCATGGACGAGGGCTTCGAGGTCCTCACCCTCATCCAGACCGGCAAAACCGCCATCCTCCCCCTCGTCATGGTCGACGCCCCTGGCGCTTCCTACTGGAAAACCTTCGACGCCTTCCTCCGCAACGAACTCCTCTCCCGCCGCCTCATCTCCGAAGACGACTTCGCCCTCTTCCGCATCACCGACGACATCGAAGAAGCCGTCCACGAATTCAAACACTTCTACCGAGTCTTCCATTCCTATCGCTTCGTCCGAGACAAACTCGTCATCCGCCTCCAGCGCCGTCTCAGCGACGCCCACATCGAACGCCTCAACACCGACTTCTCCGATCTCGTCAAATCCGGCACCATCACCCAGGGCGCCGCACTTCCTCAGGAAGCTGACGAGGAATCCCTCACCCACCTCCCACGCCTCATCTTCACCCCACACCGTCGCAACTACGGCCGCCTCCGCCGCCTCATCGACGCCATCAACGACTGCGCCCCTTCCTGACATCCCTCCGAACCAGCAGCCGCAGGCTCTGGACTGCTGTCAGAATTACAGCTCTCCCTGCGCGCACGGAGTGCGCCTGGCAGCCCTCTCCCCACGAGCCCTCCGCCCATTCGCGTGATCCCCCTCTCTCCGTTCAAGCCATTCTCACTTCTCACTTCTCACTTCTCACTTCCACTCCGCACCTCCGGGGCTTGCATCTTTCCAGACCACGCCATCGTATCCGACCTCGAATACCGATGCCAGCCACCATGCCTCCGCTGCCGCCTGCCCTCCGCTCCACGGCCCAAGGCATCACCGCCCTCCTCCTTCTCGCCTCCACCGCCGCCCACGCCGCGGAATTCGCTGAGCCCCCCCACGACTACTGGAACCGGAAACCCGCCGACCGCTTCGCCCGTCTCAATCAGGCCATCGAATCCGGTAAGCTCGCCGTCGACTCCTCCTCCGAAAAATCCCTCCTCGAATCTCTCCTCAAGGCGCTCGAAATCGACGACAGCACCCAGCTCATGGTGTTCTCCGCCACCAGCCTCCAAAGCGGCATCGTCAACCCACGAAACCCGCGCGCCCTCTACTTCAACGAAGACACCTTCGTCGGCTTCATCCCCGGCGGCCGCCTCGAAATCGCCAGCTTCGACCCCGACGCCGGCATGGTCTTCTACATCTCCGACCGTAGCAGGGTCGCCGACCGACCCGCCTTCACCCGCTCCACCCGCTGCATGAATTGCCACGCGGACACCCAGAGCCGCCACCTCCCCGGCCTCGTCATCAGCTCCGTCGGCGTCACATGGGACGGATCCACTCAGGAAACCTACCGCTACGACGAAATCGGTCACCACGTCCCGCTCGCCGATCGCTTCGGAGGCTGGCACGTCACCACCACCAGCTCCTCTCTCGTCCCAGCCCACGCCAATAAGGTCGGCCACCTCATCCCCGGCGGCTTCAAATCCGACCCCAACCCGCCCGGCAAATACTTCCCGCTCGCCAATTACCCGCGCGCCACCAGCGATCTGCTCCCGCACCTCGTCATGGAACACGCCGCAGGCTTCACCAACCGCGTCACCGAAGCCATCTACCAGCTCCGCGAAAAACCAGACGATGCCACCCTCGTCAACAAATTCTCACGCGAACTCACCCGCTACCTCCTCTTCGCAGGCGAAGCCTCCCTCCCCGCAGGCGGCATCAAGGGCGACCCCGACTTCATCCGCGACTTCCTCAAACGCTCCGAAGGCAAACCCTCCGCGCCCTTCCGCCAGTTCGACCTCAAATCCCGCATCTTCCGCCACCGCATCAGCTTCATGCTCGATTCCAGCGTCTACCGCGCCCTCCCCACACCCGTCCGCCGCGGCATCGAATCCCTCCTCGCCGACGTCGCCGCAGGCAAATCCCCATGGAAAGATCTGTCCGTTGATCCCGATGGACGGAAGGCTCTTCTGTCGTACCTTCTCCCCGTCCCCGCAGGCCCCTGACCCCACCCCTTTCCCAGACTTTCCTCCACAGGAACCCAATCCGCCGTCTCCGTAAAAAGAGGCGGCTTCATCAACAAAAACCCAACCCCACAAAACATACCATGAAAAAAATCCTCGCCCTCCTCCTCAGCCTCTTCGCCGTCGCTAATGTCTTCGCCGGTGAATTCCCTGACATCAGCGTCGCCGACCTCAAGAAGGCCATCGCCGACAAAAAGGCCGTCGTCATCGACGTCAATGGCAGCGACTCGTGGAAAGCCGGACACGTCCCAACCGCTCTCGACTTCGACACCGTCAAGGAATCCCTCAAGGACAAGCTCCCAGCCGACAAGAAGACGCTCATCGTCGCCTATTGCGGCGGCCCACGTTGCAACGCCTACACCGCCGCGGCCAACGCCGCCAAGGAACTCGGCTACACCAACGTCAAGCACCTCTCCGCCGGCATCTCCGGCTGGAAAGCCGCTAACGAAAAGACCGAAGCCGGCAAGTAATCTGCCAGCCACCGGTCCCCTCCGGTAATCGCGCCGGACCGCCCCCCAAAGGGCGGTCCGGTTTTCTTTTGCCCCGCGCTCCACCAATCGCCTTGCTTCCCCTCCCCTCCCGGCCCCACTCTCCTCCCCATGGATCCCATCGTCCAAATCTCCCTCGACCTCACCAGCATCGACGAAGCCCTCGAAACCGCCAGCATGGCCCTCCGCGCCGGCGTCGACTGGCTCGAAGCAGGCACACCCCTCCTCCTCGCCGAAGGCCTCCACGGGGTCCGCGCCCTCCGCAACGCCTTCCCAGGCATCCCCATCGTCGCCGACCTCAAAACCATGGACGGCGGCTACCTCGAAGCAGAAATGATGGCCAAAGCCGGTGCCACCCACGTCGTCGTCATGGCCCGCGCCCACCCGGAAACCATCAAATGTGTCGTCAAGGCCGGCCTCGACTTCGGAGTCAAGGTCATGGGCGATAACATGGCCTGCCCGGACATGGTCGCCGCCTCCCGCGATCTCGAAGACCTCGGCTGCGACTTCATCGTCCACCACATCGGCTACGACGAACGCCGCGGCATCGCCGCCGCCGGCCACCGCATGCCCAGCCCACTCGACCAGCTCCGCGAGGTCGTCTCCGCCGTCTCCATCCCCGTCCAGGCCGTCGGCGGCCTATCCCTCGAACAAGCCGTCCAATGCCCGCTCTACGGCGCTCCCCTCGTCGTCATCGGAGCCCCCCTCACCGTCGACAGCGACTCGTTCCGCACCGCCGGCGGCGATGTCGAATCCGTCCTCCGCGAAATCTGCCGCCGGGTCCGCTCCGCTTCCTGACATCTCCTAACTTTCCATTCTCCATCCCGCTCCCATGCTCGACGATCTCAAACAGCAAGTCCTCGAAGCCAATCTCCGGCTTCCCGCCTCCGGCCTCGTCACCCTCACATGGGGCAATGTCAGCGGGCTCGACCGCGACAGCGGTCTCATGGTCATCAAACCCAGCGGGGTCCCCTACGACCGTCTCCGCTCCGCAGACCTCGTCGTCCTCGACCTCGCATCCGGCCGCCGCATCGAAGGCTCTCTCAACCCTTCCTCCGACAGCGATACCCACCTCGAAATCTACCGCGCCTTCCCCTCCGCCGCCGGAGTCTGCCACACCCACAGCCCCGCCGCCACCGCATGGTCCCAGGCCGGCAAACCGCTCCCCTGCTTCGGCACCACCCACGCCGACCACTTCTACGGCGAAATCCCCATCTGCCGCACCCTCACGCCTGACGAAGTCACCGCCGGCTACGAACGCATGACCGGTCTCGCCATCGTCGAAACCTTCCACCAACTCCAACTCAGCCCCGCCGCCGTCCCCGGCGTCCTCCAGCACGGCCACGCCCCCTTCACATGGGGCCCCCACGCCCTCGCCGCTCTCGACAACTCCATCGCCCTCGAAATGTGCGCCCGCATGGCCCTCGACACCCTCACCCTCAACCCCAACGCCGCCCCGCTCCCCCAGCACCTCCTCGACAAACACTACCTGCGCAAACACGGCCCCTCCGCCTACTACGGCCAGGGCAAACACTGACCCTGGCACGTCCCGTCCTGCAGATGGTGCCTTGTGAAAGTGACACAGGCATCCTGCCTGTAACCTCTCAGGCAATCCAGCGCCCTTAGCCTCTGCCAGCGCACCCTTTAACCAGAAAACTCACCGCCCCTTTCTGATTCCCCTTCTGCCCTTTTCTTTACCACCCTCCCCTTCTCTTACCGCCACAATGTTGGCAATCAGCCGCGACACATATTCGTTGTAGCGTCGATCAGGCGATGCTCCACTGATCGTCATCGACTCGATCGCGGCATGCAGCGGCGCAGCCTTCTCCGCCAGTGCCTCGATCGCACTGAGCGCAGACATCGAAGTCAGCACGCCGTTTCGTTCAGGAGGTGCCAACTCACCCAGCGTGCTCAGCGCCTTACCAAGTGCCGCAGCATCGCCAAAACGACCCAGCGCCTGCGCCGCAGCAATGCGCACCCCTGGCGACACATCACTCAGGGCCTTCTCCAGCACCGCCACATGCTTCGTAACCGCATCGCCACCCCGCATCAGCAATCCCATCGCAGCCCACCAACGCACCGCGCTGTCAGCATCACCCATCATTCCAACAAGTTCACGCACGGCCGCAGCATCGAGATTCGACGCAAGATCCGCTGCCCTCAGAACTCTCTCCAGAGGAAACTTCACGGGGTCCCGGGCAATCTCGTAAGGGGTGCTGCCCACCGACCGACTGTGCATCTCCATCTCCGGAAGAAAACAAATGTCCTTCACCCTGACAAGGCGCTCCCGCTGCGCCGCACGAAGCTTCTCCAGCACCGCCCGGTGCTCCGACGAACCGGCCAGATTCTTCACCTCATCCCGATCCGCCTGCAGGTCATAGAGTTCCTCCGGCGCTTTCGGCACTCGCCAGAAAATCGACTGCGCCTCGTTGGTTTTTCCCTCGATGAATAGCTGATGCCAGACCCGCGTCGTCGGGGTCTCAAACTGATACGCCACTCGCTGCGCCTGCGAAACGTGCGGGAAATAATTCCGCAGATAGACATACCGACCATCCGTCGTGCTCCGCACCAGATCCATGCACTCATCCATGCGCCCGCGCTCTCCATGCAGAAACTGCTGCGGCTCACCCTGATGCGGTCCAGCAAACGCATGCCCCTGCATCCACTCCGGCGGCTTGACTCCCGCAATGCTCAGCACAGTCGGTGCCAGATCCGCGAAACTGACCATCCGCTCCGATGTCCCACCCGCTGCATATTCCTTCGGAGCCAGATGCTTCCACTTCTCCGGAAAAAACACCACCAAGGGCACCTGCAATCCAGAGTTGCATGGCCATCGCTTGCTCCGCGGCATCCCGCTGCCGTGATCGGCATAGTAAAAAGTAATCGTATCCTCAGCCAGTCCCGCCGCTTCCATCTCCTTCAGCACCTTTCCCGCATCAGCATCAGCCTCGCTCACCTGATCGTAATACTGCGCCCAGTCCTCCCGAACCTCCGGAACATCAGGATGATAGGCCGGCACCCGAATCCTGCCCGGATCGGTAATCCGCTTGTGCGGCCGCGTCCGAATCTGACTCTCGTGGCTTTTGTTTGAATTAAAAATCGCAAAAAACGGCTGACCATCCGGGCGCTTCCTCCAATGCGCCTCGCGCGATGATTCATCCCACACCTTCCCAACCTCACGCAGATTGTAATCAGTCTTGCTATTGTTGGAGCAATAGTAGCCCGCTTCGCGCAGCATCTGCGGATACATCTTCATCTCCTTCGGCAGCGAAACCATCGACCTCATGTGCAACCCACCCGTGCTCGATGGATACATCCCTGTTATCAGACACGTCCGCGCCGGCGCACACACCGGAGCCACCGACCACACGCGCGTGAAACGCATCCCCTTCGCCGCCAGCGCATCCACATTCGGCGTGCGCGCCAGCCCATCACCATAACAACCCATCTCCGGCCCATGATCCTCGCTCGTGATCCACAGAATATTAGGGCGATCCACCGCACCAGCACCCACGCAGCTCAGTGCCGCCATCCAGAAAAAAACGATCAGATTCTTCATGCCGTGTTTGCTCTTTGAATGCTCGTGTTGATGGCTTCCATTGGCTGTTTCCCGCAGGAAATTTTATTCTTGCGGCAACTCAGTAATACTCCCGGATGTACCCGTACGCCTTTTCGAAGAGGTCCTGGTCTGTGTGCAGCTTGTATTTTCCCAGGGCGGAGCGGAGTGCCTTCTGCACTTCACGCTGACCGCCGCTGGTATTCTGCCAGTCTGGGAAGCGAACCTGCCTCACGATACCGTCAATGTCGGCCACAATGCGCTCGACAATGACGTGCGTCTGCTTGGACTTCACTTCGTTAAAGAGTTCGGTCAAGGCCGCCAGCGCTCTATCCTCTTCCGCTTCCGGCTCGACATGCTTCTCCGCCTCCACCGTGTCCTTCGCCACCTCAAGAATCGCCTTCAGGAACTCAAGGCTGTTGAGCAGGCCCTGCTCGTGCTTCTCCCGAATCTTCTCCAGCCGTTCGCCGAGCTCCTTGAACTTCGGGTTGCCAGCGTGCTTGCGCAGCCGGGCAATGAGTTTGATCTCCACCTCCCGGGCCTTCTTGGCCGGGTTGGCGTCATGGAGAATGCTGTCTAGCGCGTCGGCATCCAGCACCAGTGCTTCGATGTCGTCACGCACCGCCTCGACATGGACGTTCTCGTTGATGAGCTCGACGGTCTTGGCTCCAAGCCGATGCCACAGCAGCTTGCCGTTCCCACTCACGGGCTTCACGGATTCGTAGACCTGCGTCAGCCACTTGTAGTCCTTGGCATACGCACCCAGACAGGGATCCGGTGAGAGCGCTTCCCAGATGGTACCGAGCACACAGTATTCAGCCGCGAACTTGTCGCGCGTGGCGTTGTCCGGCAGCAATTGCTGGGCCGCCATTAGGCCTTCGTAGCCTCCGACACTTCGGTCCACGCCGGAAAAGAAACCAAGGCACTTCAGCATCTGCTCCGGTAGCGCCTTCCGCAATTCGTCGATGTTGCTCACCACCTGCTGCACGGCCTTCTCGTCAAAGTCCAGCGCCAGCGCCACGTCATCGAAGATGCCGATGTAATCGGGAAGACCGAGGGATAGTGAAAGAGCAGGCATTGCCCGTCGGGCATGTCGGGATCGACTTCCAGCTTCCATCCGTCCGCGCCAAGAGCCGCGGCGATGCGGGCGGCGAGCGCGGGTTGCAGCGTGCCCTGCACCCACTTTCGGCAACTATCCATGAGGGCCAACAGTCGCGCCTTGCGCTTGTTGTTGCTGGGGGCCTTGTCCGGGGCGGCATCGCCGCCGAAGCCGAGCACATCCTTGTCCACGATGATGTCGATGTCTTCGGAGAAGCGCCGGATGAGTTTCCACGCCTTCGATAGCGAGGTGCCGCCTTTGAAGGTAAGGTGTTCGTCGATGCCAGGCAGGGTGAAGAGTTCGCGGAGGGTCCAGCAGACCCAGAAATCCTTCTCGACACTGAAGGCTTGGAGGCCCATGGACTCGTCCACCTGCTGGAAAGCAAGGCGGCGGCGATCGGCTGGAAGTTGAAGGAACGTGTTCATGCGGCGATCTTCGGCTCGGTGAGCGGGCGAAGCAGGTCGGCGATCCAAGCAGGAGCGTGGCGCAGGTCTTTGCGAATCGCAGACCGGTCATCGTCCGCGATCTGGCGGCGGAGCTTCGCGAGCACCTCGTCGTCTACCTGATCCTGCCCGAGATAGCGCAGTGCCTGGATGAAGGTGCCGCTTTTCCTGCCCGCTGTGGCCATGTTCCGCGGGGTGGTGTGTTGCAGGATGATCTCGCGCCTGCCGATCTTCACCTTGCGGGCGGGGCCGTCGGTCAGGAAGACGACGCGGGATGGCACCTGCTCGGAGAGGCCCAGCATGTTGGCGGCGTAGGCCCCGGAAGGC
>QQNF01000089.1 GCA_003402705.1 Verrucomicrobiota bacterium
TGCTGGATGCGGCGTTGGTTGGGAAATGGGGGGCGCGGGAATTGTTGCCGCGGGGTGGGTTGCGGGAGGGGGGATTGGATGCGGGGTATACGGGGGCGGATGTGGCTGGGGAGGCGGGGCAGCGGTTGAGGGAACGGGCGCTGGCGTTTCTGGACGGGCATAGTTCGGAGGCGGGGAGCCCGTCGGTGATTCTGTTTTTCTCGTCGCTGGAAGGGAGTGCCGGGGGGCGATTGGGCGGGTTGATGCTGAGTCAGTTGCGGGAGCGGTATCCTGCGGTGCCGGTGCTGGTGGTGGGGGTATTGCCGCATGCGAAGCCGACGGCGGATCCAGCGGTGGCGTGGCATGCGGCGCTGGCGCTGCAGCGGATCCGGCGGGAGGCGGCGGCGGCGGTGCTGTTCAGCAATGACGTGCTGATCCGGCGTGCGGGGCGGTTGTGGGAGACGGGAGGTCGGAGTGGTTATGGGGCGGCGAATCAGCTGATTGCGGAGGCGCTGGCGGCGGTGACGGGGCCGTTGCGGTTTGGCGGGCGGGACACGGCGGCGGCGGATCCGGTGGCGCTGATTGAGGCGTTAGGGAACGGCGAGGGAGGATGGCCGCCACTGGTGACGGCGCACAACTGGCCGCTGGGGCGGCTGTCGTTTCTGAAGAGCCCGCAGCCGAGATTGAGCGGGGTGGTTGCGGCGGCGGTTAGGTTTGCGCGGCGGCAGAAAGGATTTACGGGGGAGATGAGTGCGCTAGGGATTTATCTGCGAGGGAGGTGGCACGAGGCGGCGGCGGCGGGTGGGAGACGGCGTGGAGGGCGAGTGCAGACGGTGGCGTTGACCGGGCGGACGACCCCGTGGGCTTATGAGAGCCTGACGGTGGTGGCGTCGTCGCCGGAGATTGAGGAGAGCCTTGAGCGGATTGCGCGTCGGGCGGCGAGCCATCTGAGGCGGTTTCCGGAGGCGGTGGCGGCGGCGGGGATTGACCGTGGGCAGCTGGGCGCGGCGATCCGGGCCCTGCGGGAGCGTCAGGCGGGGCAGGGAGAAGAGCGGGAGCCCGGGGTGGAAAAGGTAGGCGAAGCCCCGCTGGTGGCGGGGGAATTCGACTGGGGGTGATGAGGGTGGGGCGGGGTCAGTTGCGGGTGACCCGGTAGAAGCGGCGTCGATACTGATGGGATGCTAATTGGGCGGGGCTTGACAAGATTTTGACAAGTCGGCGATTGGAGAGGGGGCGGAGAGGTGGCAGAAGGGAGGGGAAGACCACGACTGATGCGCACTGCGATATTGTTTCTCCTGGGCATTGCTGCGCCGTGTGCGGTGATGGGGTGGTTGTCGTGGCGTGCGATGGGAGAGGAGGATGCGGTGATTCAGAGGCAGCGGGTGGCGTTGTATCAGCAGGTGGCGGAGCGAGCGGCGCGGGAGGCTGGGGAGGCGGTGCAGCGGGAGTGGCGGGTATTTGCGGCGGTGGCGGAGAAGCTGGCCGGGGAGGATGGGAGTGGGGAGCGGTTGCATTTTGCGATGCGGTTGCGGTGGCCTGCGGCGGCGGTGGGGTTTGCAGTGAGGGAGACGGATGGGGTGATGGTGGCGCAGGCGGAGCCGTCGGGGCCTGCGGTGACGGCGTTTGTGGAGAGGAATGGGTGGGTGACTGATGGTGAGGTGCGGCCGTGGGTGGTGGTGGCGATGAATCCGGGGGAGCGGGAGGGAGGTGAGGGGGTGGCGTTTGGGGTGGTGGAGAGTGAGCGGCGGGTGCGGCCGGTGTATCCGTCGGTGGCGTTAGGGCGTGCGGTGGTGCCGGGGCCGGAGATGCTGACGTTGGCGGCGATGGTGAGGACGGGGCCGTCGGGGATGGGGACGTTGCGATGGGAAGGGGAAGCGCAGACGGCGTTCTGGCATCGTCCGGTGAGCGGGGGCGGGGTGATTTTCTGTGCGGTGCTGAATCCGGGGGCGCTGGCGGCGGTGGTGGGCGGGTTGCGGTTGCCGGTACCGGATGAGGATGGGGAGTTGTATTTGCTGGATGGGAAGGCGCGGCCGGTGATGCGGTGGGCGAATGAGGGAGCGGGAATGGGAGGGGAAGCGGAGGTGACGCGGCCGCTGGTGGCGGCGGAGGCTGGGCCGATGCTGCCGGGTTGGGAGGCGGTGGTGGTGGTGCGGGATGTGCGGGCGTTCGGGAGGGCGGCGGCGGCGGCGCGGTGGCGATTGGGGATGGTGGTGGTGGCGGCGGCTGGGGCGGCGGCGGCGGGGGCGTTTCTGATCTTGCGGGATGGGCGGCGGAGTGCGCGGGAGGCGCGGGAGAAGACGGATTTCGTATCGAGTGTCAGTCATGAGCTGAAGACCCCGCTGACATCGATCCGGATGTTCAGTGAGCTGCTGGCGTCGGAGCCTGGAGGGGGAGAGGAGCGGACGGCGCGGTATGCGGGGATTATCGGGACGGAGGCGGCGCGGTTAGGGAGGCTGATTGACAATGTGCTGGCGTTTGCGCGGATGGAGCGTGGGGTGCCGCCGGCTGAGCCGGTGCCGATGGATTTCCGGGGGACGGTGATGGAGACGGCGGAGCATTTCCGGCCGGTGCTGGAGCAGGCGGGATTCGGGTTTGAGGTGGCCGGGCCAAGTGGACCGGTGTGGCTGGAGGGGGATGCGGATGCGTTGCGGCAGGTGCTGGTGAATTTGTTATCGAATGCGATGAAGTACGGGGTGGGGGCGGATGGGAGGCGGGAGATCCGGCTGGAGCTGAGTGTGAGCGGGAGTGAGGTTCGGGTGACGGTGGGTGACCGGGGGAATGGCGTGCCGAAGGGGCATGAGGCGCGGGTGTTTGAGAAGTTTCACCGGGCGCACGACACGCTGGCGGGGGGGACTGCGGGGAGTGGATTGGGGCTGACGATATCGAGGCGGATTGCGGAGGCGCATGGCGGGCGATTGGTTTACCGGGTGCGTGAGGGAGGCGGCGCGGAGTTTCTGCTGACGCTGGTGAGGCGTGGAGAGGATGCGGTGGAGGAAGCGGTGATTCTGGAGAAGACTGATGCGGCCCTGACATGAATGATGCGATGAAGATACTGATAGTGGAAGACGATCCGGCGATCCGCATGGGATTGGAGGAAGTGCTGCGCGGTGAGGGTTATGAGGTGCTAGGGCTGGAGCGTGGAGATGAGGTGGTGGAACGGGCGCTGGCGGGGTTTCCTGCGGACTTGATTCTGCTGGATGTGATGCTGCCGGGGCGGAATGGTTATGACTGCTGCCGGGCGCTGCGGGAGAGCGGGGTGGGTGTGCCGGTTTTGATGCTGACGGCGAAGGGGCGGGAGGCGGACAAGCTGACGGGGTTCGACTGCGGGGCGGATGATTACGTGACGAAGCCGTTCGGGATCAAGGAACTGGCGGCGAGGGTGAGGGCGCTGCTGCGCCGGGCGCGGGAGAACGGGGCGAAGGAACGGGAGCGGGAGGCGGGCGGGGTGTTCCGGATTGGGGAGAATGTGATTGATCCGGTGGATCACAGTATTCGGATAGGGGAAGTGGTGACGCCGCTGACGCCGCGGGAGTGCGGGTTGCTGGTCCATTTGCAGATGCACCGCGGGCGGTTGTTGACGCGGGATGAACTGCTGACGGCGGTGTGGTCTGTGAATGCGGCGGCGGTGACGACGCGGACGCTGGATCAGACGGTGGCGCAGGTGAGGCGGAAGCTGGGGGATGCGGCGTCGCAGCCGAGGTGGATTCTGACGGTGCATGGGGTAGGGTACAAGCTTGCGTTGGAGTGATGATTCCGGGGTGGCGCGAGTGGTGGGTCGGGGTGAGGGTTGTGGGGTGATGATGTCAACGGGAGGAGCCTGGGTTTGGGCGTGGGTGCTGCTGCTGCTGCAGTGGGGCTTGCTGCCGCATTTGCTGTCGCAGCGGACGAAGTCGCCGAATGGGACGCTGGCGTGGCTGTGGGCGATTCTGCTGTTTCCGGGGATTGGGGGCGTGCTGTATCTGCTGATCGGGACGGAGAAGGTGAAGCGGCGGCGATTGGCGGCGGTGGCGGCGCTGGATCAGGAAGTGTTTCTGGCGGAGGTGGAGCCGCCGCCGGATCTGCTGAGGCGGTTGCCGGAATTGGCGAAGATCAACGGGCGGCCGGCGACGGGTGGGAATGAGGCGGATCTGCTGCCGGATGGGACCTCATTTTTTCCGGTGCTGCTGGATGTGATCGAGTCGGCGCGGGAGCATGTGCATGTGGAGTTTTACATCTGGCGGGCGGATCGGGCCGGGGAGATGGTGAGGGATGCGCTGGTGCGGGCAGCGCGGCGGGGGGTGGAGGTGCGGGTGCTGGTGGATGAGATCGGGAGTTTGTGGACGGGGCGGCGGTTTTTCGGGGTGCTGGAGGCGGCGGGCGGGAAGTTTTCGTGGTTCCGGACGTTTGCGCCGCTGAGCGGGCGGTTTCATTTGAATCTGAGGAATCACCGGAAGCTAGTGATAGCGGATGGGGAGGTGGCGTTGACTGGGGGGATGAATGTGGGGCGCGAGTACTGGGGAGGAGGGGCTGAGCCGCCGCACAGTGATCTGGCGGTGCGGTTGAGGGGGGCGGTGGTGGCGCAACTGGCGGAGGTATTTGCGGAGGACTGGTTGTTTGCGACTGGGGAGGCGCTGACGGCGGCGGTGTTTCATCCGCGGCCGGAGCATTGCGGGAGTGTGGGGGTGCAGGTGGTGCCGGGCGGGCCTGACAATGATTTGAATGAGATTCAGCTGTCGACGCTGGCGCTGGTGCAGCGGGCGGAGCGGCGGGTGTGGATGATGACGCCGTATTTTGTGCCAGAGCCTCCGCTGGTGGCGGCGCTGCAACTGGCGGCGATGCGCGGGGTTGATGTGAGGGTGATGGTGCCGGAGAAGGGTGACCATGGGTATCTGACGCATGTGACGCGGGCGTATTTCGAGGACCTGCTGCCGTACGGGGTGAGGATTTTCCGTTATCGGCCGCGGCTGCTGCATGCGAAGATGCTGGCGGTCGATGGTGGAGCGGTGATGGTGGGGAGTGCGAATCTGGACATCCGGTCGTTGCGGATCAATTTTGAGCTGAACGTGCTGCTGGACTGTGCGAAGACGACGGAGGCGGCGGAGCGGTTGTTTGTGCGGAATGAGGGGGATGCGGTGGAGGTGACGGTGGCGGGGCATCGGGGGCGGTCGGGGTGGCAGCGGATCGCGGAGGCGGTGTGTCGGCCGCTGGCTCCGCTGCTGTAGGGGCGAACGGGGCAACAAACCGCTTGTCACTGGGGCGGAGCGGAGAGATGGTCCGGTTTAATCTGTCACGCATGCCCGCCAAGAAGAAATTTGCCCCCCGTCGCCCGAGCCGTCCACACCAGCCTTCCGGGGCTGCCCGACCCCCATTGCGCGCCCCGCGTCAGGTGGATGATGATCCAGAAGGAGCGATTGAGGTTGAGGGGACGATTGTGCAGGTGCTCGCGGGGACGCAGTTCCGGGTGGAGTTGCCGAACGGGCACGTGGTGCTGGCGCACATTTCCGGGAAGATGCGGAAGCGGTTTATCAAGCTGGTGATTGGCGACCGCGTGAAGATGGAGATGTCTCCGTACGACACGTCGAAGGGACGGATCACGTTCCGGCTCTGAGTCGGGGTGGAGTTTGGCGGGACCGGAGAGGTTCGGAGGGCGTGCAGGATGACTGGCGGCTTTTGGGATGAAAGACCGGTTCTTTGGTGCCCGTGTCGATTGCCGACATGACGAGTGAGAGCCGCACCCGATACCAGTTATTCCTCGCAACGACGGCGACTTTACTGATCGCGCTTTTCGTGGCGAAGGCAGAACCCGACAAGGCTGGTGGGAGCAAGCCGGTAAAGCGCTTCGATCCGATCGTCCGGGAGATCGAGGGCTGGAAAGTCTATATTGATCCAAAGATGGTGGAGGGCGAGCATTCGGCTGGGGGAGCGAGGGCTTTGACGATGCTGGCAAGCAACCTGCTACGATTGACGATCATGATTCCTGAGGACCGACTGAAGCAATTAGGAACATGATCCGGTTCTTCACGACCTTCTGGAGGAGATCTGGGGGGTCAAGCGATAGCGCCTTACGCGCGTTTGAAGATACGATTTCGGCGGATGGCGAACTATGAATACAACCACGCCCTGCAGGATCTGCTGGATTTGAATCTTGACGTCGGGCAGGTCGAGGGTGGTTCGCATAAAAGCGTTTTTATATCAAATACGGGTGTGGTCAGCGCGGCACTCGAGATCAGTGCCGCAGCGATCCAAGTGCCGAGTGCGTCGTGATGCGTTCTTTTGCGGCGCGCTCGTCGAGAGTTTTCTGGAGGTTCCTGATGCGGTCGGCGATGCGGGTTTCGAGCGATTGCATGCCTCCGGTTCACCGTGCACCCGGGCCGGACATTCTCCCCGGTGCCGCCCGATGTTGGAAGCCATGATGGGTCCGGATGAGAATTTGCGTCGCGATAACAACCGATGGCGACTACGTGGCGACAAGCTCACTCGGCGTGGTGGGGGCGATGCTCATGGGACCGGGGGGCGGGAGGGAAGTGAGAAGTGAGAAGTGGGAAGTGAGAAAGGCTTGTGGGGAGGGCTTGTTGGGGAGGGGTGTGGGGTTCTTATTTTTGGGGTGGTGCGGGGCGGGTGCGGTAGCGTTCGGCGAGGCGTGAGTGGCGGCTGGCTAGGGATTGTTCGGCTCCGGAGATCCAGAGGCGTCGGACTTCTGAGCGGATGTCGAGGATGTGGCCGGTGGCGGCGAAGAGTGAGGCTTCCTTGCCGACTTCGATGGACCCGAGGGAATCGCCGGCGCCGTGCAGTTGAGCCGGGATGAGGGTGATGGCGGCGAGGGCGGCGTCGCGGGAGAGACCGAATGCGGCGGCCTGGGCTGCGCTGTAGGGGAGATTGCGCTGATTGGAGGCGCTTTCGCCGGAGGATTCGGTGATGGCGACGGTGACGCCGGCTTTCTGGAGGATTGAGGGGGCCCGGAATTGGACGTCGTAGGCATCTGAGCTTTGGCCAGGCAGGGAGAAGACCTCGCTGTAGATGACGGGGATTTTACGCTGGGCCAATTCAGTGGCGAGCATCCATGCATCGCGGCCGCCTTCGATGATGAGCCGGAGGCGGGGACGGGTGGCGGACCACTTCAGTGCGGCGCGGATTTCGCGGATTCCTTGGGCGTGGACGACGAGGGGCAATTCGCCGCGGACGACGGGGAGCATGGCCTGCCATGCGGGGACGACGGGGCTGCCTGGGGGACGTTTGTCCCATGCCTCGGCATCGGCGAAGAACTGGTCGATGGAGCGGACCCGTTCGGCTCGTTCGCGGGCCTGTTCATCGAGCGGCTTGGTTTTTTTGGATGCTTTTGGCCCGGGGACGGTGAGCGAGTGATCCGGCCAGAATAGGTGCATGGCGGTGCGGGGGCGGACCGTCATGTCCTCGACAGTCCAGCCGCGGGCGGCCATCAATCCCGAGGCTCCGGCGACGAGTTCGCCCTTTGGGACTGGAACGAAGTGAGTGATGCCGTTGGCCCGGGAGACCGGGATCAATTCGGAGTCAGGGTTCACGGCGGTCCATGATTCGATTTCGGGGGTGAACTGACCGGTTTCGCGGCTGTCGATGGAGCCCCTAACGGAGGAGATTTCGACGAGACCGAGGTCGGTGGAGGCACTGATGAGACCGGGGAAGAGATGGAGACCTGCGAGGTCGATGGAAGCGTCTGCGGGTTCGTCGATCTTCGGGGCGACGGCGGCGATCTTGCCGTTGCGGACGAGGACATCGCCGGGCGTGAGCGTGCCGTGGCTGACGGTATGGACGGTGGCCCCGCGCAGGAGCAGGGTGCCGGCGGGGGCCGCTGCGGCGGGGAGCAGCAGGGCAAGAAAGAAAATGGCTAGTTTTTCCATGGCATTTCGTGATCGAGGCAGCAATCGACGCAGAGGATACTGAGGCGGTCTTCGAGGGAGCGCCGGAAGAACTTATCGCGGGCCTTGTCGGTGGCGGCGTCTTCGGGTCCGTCACCGGCCAGTGTTTTTGCCTTGGCTAGGAGAGCGTCGCGCAGGGCGTTGCGGGCGGCTGCGCGGCGGTGGGCAGCGTCGGTTTCGAAGTACTGTTTTCCGTCGATCCACGTTTCCTGACAAATGCTTGCAGTGTCGAGGGGATGACCGCTCCAGACGACGAAGTCTCCATCCTTGCCTGGCTCGAGGGAACCGACCCACTTGTCGATGCCGAGTTGTTTGGCGGGATTCGCGGTGACATATTTGAGGGCTTCCTCCTCTGGGGTGCCACCATACTTGACCGCTTTGGCGGCTTCCAGATTCATGCGTCGCGCGAGGTCAGATGAATCGGAGTTGAAGGAGACGAGAACCCCGCGTTCCCGCATGATGCTGCCGGCGTGGGGGATGGCGTCATAGACTTCGAGCTTGTAGGCCCACCAGTCGGCGAAGGCGGAGGCACCGGCACCGTGTCTGGCGATCTCATCTGCGACCTTATAGCCTTCGAGGATGTGCTGGAGGGTGCCGACGCGCACACCGAAGCTTTCCATGACGCGGAGGAAGACGATGACTTCATCCTGACGGTAACTGTGGCAGTGGATCAACCGCTCGCCGCGGATGATTTCGGCGATGGTTTCGAGTTCGAGGTCGCGCCGCACTGGCGGGCCGCCGTCGCGCTGCTGTTTTGTCAGGGACTCGGCGTACTGGCGGGCGGCGGTGAAGCGGTTGGTGTGGAAGGCGGGGACGCCCATGCGGGACTGCGGGAAGCGGTTGCGGGGACCGTCGCCCCAATTGGATTGCTTGACGTTTTCGCCGAGGGCGAATTTGATGCCGCCGGGGGCACCGGCGAGTTTGAGCGCTTCGGGTCCAGCGCCCTCGCGCAGTTTGATGACGCAGTTCTGACCACCGATGGGATTGGCCGAGCCGTGGAGCAGGTTGGCGACGGTCAACCCGCCGGCGAGTTGCTGATGGATGGTTTCCGACTCTGAATTCACGACGTCGCCGACCCGGACCATGGCGGTCGAGGGCAGTGTTGCTTCGTTGACTCCGCCGATGATCATGCTGTGGCTATGGCAATCGATCATGCCGGGGGTGACGTGGATGCCGGGACGGTCGATCACGTGGGCTCCCTGCGGGACGTCGTTAGGAGCGATGGTCCCGAGGGCCTTGATTCTGCCATCGACGATGAGGAGACTGGCATTTTCGAGGCGGCCCTGTGGACCGGATGTCCAGATGGTGGCCGATTTGATGAAGACGGCGGGAGGAGACAGGAGAGGACCGCGGTCCTGCTGTGCGGGGGCATCGGTGAGTTTGGCCCGCAGTTCCTCGAGTTCCTTTTTCTTGTCGGGTTTTTCCGGGTTGGCGGGTTTGTCAGGTTTGTCGGGTTTGTCAGGATTTCCGGGTTTGTCCGGTGCGTCGGGTTTGTCGGCGGCCGCTTTGGGATTGCCGTCCGGGTCTTTCTTTTTGTCTTCCTTGAGGGGTGCGAGGAAGATTTTCCCTTCGATCCAGACCTCGCGGACCCGGGCTTTTGGGTCGAAGTAGCGGCCGTTTTCGACGACGGTGAGGTTGGCGAGACGGCCGGTGGTGATTTCGCCGAGTTGATCAGCGACACCGCAGAGCCGGGCGGGCACGGTTGTGAGGGCGGCGATGGCATCGGATTCAGTCAGGCCCCGAGCGATGGCGAGGCGGGCATTGGGGCGGAACTGCTGGGGTTTATCGAGGCCGTGGGTGGTGAGGGCGATTTCGAGGCCTTCGCGGCGGAGCAGAGCGGGATTGCCGGGGGCCTGGTCCCATGCGCGCAGTTGATCGGTAGGAACGGCGAGCCAGTCATCTTCGTCCGGGAGAGTGGGGACTTCCGGGAAGTCGACGGGAACGATGAAGGGGACGGCGGCGGCGCGCATGAGGTCGGGGCGTCGCCATTCCTGTCCGGTTGCGAGCATGAGTGGTTGGAGGGTCAGTTCGCGGGAGAGTTGCATGGCGCGGTCCACCATGAGCATGCTGCCCGGTTCGAAGAGGACCGGCATGGACTTCCGGGCGGCTGGCTGCAGGGCAGTGAGGGCTTCGCTGATGGGGGGACGCGGACGGGTGGTGGGATTGGCGGCGAAGTGGGCGGCGTCGACGGCTTGGAATTGGGCGTCGAAGAACGACTGGCGGACGACGGCGATGACACCCATGAGCGAGCCTGGATAGGCGTCTGGCCGGTCGCGGCGCTCGGCGTCCGGTGCTTCGGCAGGGACGGTGAGGGCGATGTGCTGAAAGGTGTCCGGGCGGATGATGGCTTGATCTGGATCGCTGGAGCCGAGGGAGACGAAGGTGCTGGTGCCGCGGATGACGCCTCGGTCTGGCACGACATTGGCGGCGGCGAATCCTTCTGCCCGCAATGCTATCAGCTGTTCGGGGTCCGGGTTGTAAGTGCGGGCCATGCGGAGTTGAGGGGTGACGAGCGAATTTGCGTCGGAACCACTGGCTAGGGAGGGGGCTCCGGGGAACCCCATGCCGGCCCCGGAAGTCAAGCGGCGGGAGTCGACCGGCGGATCTTCTTCGATCGGGCCCGCCCGCTCGGCTCCCTTTTTTCCGAGGGAAAGGTGAGCATCGATGAACCCGGCGTAGATGGTGGTGCCGCTCATGTCGTGGACCCGGGCATCGGCGGGGACGGCGGCATCCTTTCCGACGGCGGCGATGCGACCGTCGGAGAGGATGATGGTGGCTTGGTCCAACTCTTTTCCCGGGCTGAGCACGACGCGGCCACCGACGAGGGCGTGGACGGAAGCGGGAAGCGGCCGATTGCCTGGCGGGAGCGGGCCATCAAAGGAAAAAAGCGGGATCACCAGTCCTGCGGCACACAAGGCAGCGACTGCCGGGCCGGCAGGAAAGCGAAGTTTCTTCATCATGGGCGGCGGCATGGTGCGGTCTGAGGGGAAGGTGCGCAAGCCTTAGAACTGGTGCGCGGATCCGGGGGGCTGATGCCGGTAATGGTTGCTGCCGCACTTTCATCCGGTCGATCTGATCGCTTGGTGGAGGGCGAATGGCTCATTCTTGACGGATGCCTGATCCCTGCGAGGATCCCTGACATGAACGCACGCCTGTTTGCTGCCTTGTTTTTCTCTGTTTGCGGGGCGGATGCTGCCGATCCGGGGTGGTGGCCTCAGTTCCGTGGTCCCAATGCTTCCGGGGTTGGCGATGGCCAGCCGCCGGAGAAGTGGGATGTGGCTAGCGGCGCGCAGGTGCTGTGGAAGCGGGAGATTCCGGGGTTGGCGCTGGCGTCGCCGGTGATCTGGGGGGCTCATCTATTCACCACCACGGCGGTTTCCGGAAAGGAGGATTCCGAACTGAAGATCGGGCTTTATGGCGATATCAAGTCTGTGACTTCGGAGGACAATCTGAAGCACGATTGGACGGTGCTCTGCCTTGATCGCCTGACTGGTGCGGTGGTGTGGGAGAAGATCGTGGTGAGTGCCGTGCCGGCATCCCGTCGGCATCCCAAGTCATCCCACGCCAATTGCACGCCGGCCACGGACGGCACGAGTCTGGTGGGCATTTTCAACGAGACGCTGGCCTGCCTTGATGCTCAAACTGGCGCGGTGCGCTGGCGTGTGGAGATCGGTCCGCTGCGCGGCGGCTATTACAAGGCGCCGGACGATACATGGGGCTATGCGTCGTCGCCGATCATCCGGGATGGGCGTGTCATCGTGCAGTGCGATGTGGAGAAGCAGTCGTGGATCGCGGCGTTCGACCTCAAGGATGGGAAAGAACTCTGGCGCACGCAGCGGGGGAACAAGCCATCGTGGGCGACGCCTTCCTCGTATTCGCACGAGGGCACGGTCCGCATCGTGGCCAACGGTTACGAGCGACTGGCTGCCTACGATCTGGCGTCGGGCCGCGAGGTCTGGCACATGCAGGGCGGGGGAGACATTCCTGTGCCGGCGCCGGTGGTGGCGGGGGAACTGATCACCCTGACCAATGCCCATGGCCGCCTTGCTCCGGTGTTTGCGATCGGCACGGATGCGGCGGGGGATCTTGGGGCGGCCGATGGCGGCGAAAAAAACAAGTTCCTGCGCTGGTCGTTGCCGCGCCGGGGCAACTACATGCAAACGCCACTGATTCACAGTGGCCGGCTCTATCTCTGCAGCGACGGCGGCATTGCGTCGTGTCAGGATGCGGCAACGGGAGAGGAAAAGTGGCTGGAGCGACTGGGGAATGGCTCCACAGGCTTCACGGCATCGCCGGTTGCGGCCGGCGGGCTCATTTATTGGACCGCTGAGAACGGTCGGGTTGTGGTGGTGCGCGCGGGCGACAAGTTCGAGCGGGTTGCGGAGAATGATCTTGGGGAACCGGCGATGGCGTCTCCCGCGATCGCTGATGGCGCTTTGTATTTCCGCACCCGTCGCGGGATTATTGCGATCAAGTGAAGGGGGAGGGAAGTTAGAAGTGAGAAGTGAGAAGTTTGAATTACGTGTTGGGAGAGGGGCGGGTAGGCGTGCTCCGCACGCAGAGAGAGCTGTGATTCTCCCAGCAGTCCAGAGCCTGCGGCGCTCCGGGTAGGAGAGGGGTGGTGGGGTGTTTTCCGGGGCGATGCCCGTGGAAAAGATAGGGCGCCCTTTCAGGGCTCTGATTGGTTGGTTGGTTAGACCCGGGGCGTTGCCCCATATGCGTTAACCTAGTAATTATAATTTTCTTGAATGTTGGGCTGAGTGGCTGCACCATTCCGGGATGACTCTGTCCGAACTTGAGGCTGACTGGAA
>QQNF01000090.1 GCA_003402705.1 Verrucomicrobiota bacterium
ATTATTATTTTCTCAGTGTTTCCCCCGATCCTACCCGATTTCCCCCTCCCTGGCAACCCCTCATCCACGGCCCTCACCACGCCCCTCCTCCTCACCCGACACCGGCAACTCCCCATTCAGCACCGCCGCAGCCTTCTTCATCTCCTCCTCTAGCATCGCCTCCGCCTCCTCCATGCTCGTCCCCTCAGGAACTGTGATCTCAACATCAGTGCGCAGGCTCAAACTGCCGTCAGGATTGCGGTGAAATCGCATCATCCCGCCCACCATGCCACCACATTCCCAACCGTAAAGCGCTCGCTCCCACACCCAACCCTCACTCTAATCCCAACGGGACTGCGTCCCTGAGCCCAGCGTTGGCCTGCACCGCGCAGGCCTACCGTGGGTCCACGCCCCACTACGCCCCCACCCCACCATCCCGTCCCCGCCTTGTCACCCGCAACCTCACACCCGCTCCTTACCCGCATCCCCCTGCCAATTCACCCTCACCCGCATTTCCATATTTCGCCGCATTTTTACCTTCCCACCGCATCCCATCCCCCTATCATCCTCTCACTCCCATGCCCGACGAGGACCTCCACCAGCCACACGACAAGCTCTTCAAAGAAGGCTTCTCAGACCCAGCCAACGCCGCCGCCCTCCTCCGCCAGCATCTCCCCGCAGAAGTCGCCGCCCTCATCCAATGGGACCAACTCCAGCTCATCCCGGGCTCTTTCCTCGACGAACCAACATCCAGCTCGCCGCCATCCCCCTCGACGCCATCCGCGGCACGCCCGACGGCATCTTCGTCCTCCGCGTCCTCAAAGCAGAACCCATCGGCCGCCTCCTCGGCAATGCCGTCTGGGACAACAACCTCCTCGCCCATGTCTCCCGTCGCCTCTTCGACCGCTTCATCAGCTTCCTCTTCGCACGCACCGACTCAATGGACAGACCCCACTTCATCCGCAAGATTCACGGTGTCCGCAACCCAGCCCTCCGCACCAGCGCCATGACTCTCGCCCAGCAACTCCGCCTGGAAGGAATTCAGGAAGGCCGCATGGAAGAGCGCACCCATTCCCGCCGCCAATCCGTCCTCGAAGCCCTCGACCTCCGCTTCGGCCCCATCCCCGACGGCCTCCGCGATTCCATTGGAACCATCGCGGATCCCGAAAAACTCCGCGCCCTCCTCCGCGCCGCCATCGTCTCCGATTCCCTCGAATCCTTCGCCGCATCGCTCTGATCTCCGCGCCGACCCCGCGGCAATCCCAGCGATGCCGCCGCGCAGCCAGCCTCACCCCAGAATTCCCCGCACCACCTCACCGTGCACATCCGTTAGTCGGAAATCCCGCCCTTGGAACCGGTAGGTCAGCCTCTGATGATCAATCCCCATCAGATGCAGCAATGTCGCCTGGAAATCATGCACGTGCACCTTGTCCACGATCGCATTCATCCCCAGATCATCCGACGCCCCGAAACTCAATCCCGGCTTCACCCCCGCCCCCGCCATCCACACCGTAAACGCATACGGATGGTGATCCCGCCCCCACCGCGGCCGGTCCGCAATGTTCCCCTGAATGAACGGCGTGCGCCCGAACTCACCGCCCCACACAACAAGGGTATCCTCCAGCAATCCCCGCTGCTTCAGATCCATCACCAGCGCCGCACTCGCACGGTCCGTATCCCGGCATTGGTTATACAACTCCGTCGTCAGCGAATTGTGCTGGTCCCAACCCGCGTGCATCAACTGCACGCATCGCGCCCCCCGTTCCACTAGCCGCCGCGCCATCAGGCAATTGTGCGCAAAACTCCCCGCCTCCAGCACGTCCGGCCCGTAACTGTCCAGCACCGACTTCGGCTCGTCGCTGAAATCCGCCAGCTCCGGCACACTGCTCTGCATCCGGAACGCCATCTCATACTGCGCAATCCGCGCCGCGATCTCCGGATCCCCGAAATCATGCAGCTTCTGCTCATTCAGCGCCGCCAGATCATCGAGCATGTCCCGCTTCATCCCGCGATCCACCCCCGCAGGATCGGATAGGTAAAGCACAGGATCCCCACTGCTCCGGAATTTCACCCCCTGAAAACGCGACGGCAGAAACCCCGATCCCCAGTAGAAATCATAAAAGATCTGCCCGCAGCTCGTCCCTTTGCTAACTGACGTCATCACCACGTACGCCGGAAGATTCTCCGTCTCCGACCCCAACCCGTAACTCAGCCACGCTCCCAGCGACGGCCTCCCCGGCAACTGTGCCCCGCTCAGCAGAAACGAAATCGCCGGCGCATGATTCACCGCATCCGTGTGCATCGACTTGATGAAACACAACTCGTCCGCAATCGCCGCCGTGTGCGGCATCAACTCGCTCACCCACGCCCCCGATTGCCCATGCTGCCGGAACGGCTCCACCGGTGCCAGCATCAGCTTCCCACCCGCCGCCCCCGTCATCGTGCTGAAACGCTTCCCGCCCACATACGATTCCGGCACCGGCTGCCCGTGCATCTCCTTCAGCTTCGGCTTCCAATCGAACGTGTCGACATGCGTCGGCCCGCCATTCATGAACAGATAAATCACCCGCTTCGCCTTCGGCGCAAACCCCGGAAACCCACCCACCGCCGCCGGCGCATCCGCCCGCAACCCATCAGCACCTAGCAACTGCGCTAGCGCCGCCGTCCCGATCCCCGTAGCCGTCCGCCCGAAGAATTCTCGTCGTGTCAGATGGGCTCTTATCTCATCAATCGGATGCATGACATTATTCAAGGTTCAGGGCTTCATCCATGTTCAGCAGCGTCAGCGCCGTCATCGTCCACGCCGCCAGTTCCGGCGTCCGATCCGCCACCGCCACCGGGCTCTCGCCCTCTCCAAGCAACTTCACCGCCCGCTCAGGCTCACCCGCAAACCGCTGCCGATGCCGCTCCCAGCCCGCCCGCAGCACCGCAATCTCCGCACCAGTCGCCGCCCGACCCAGCAGCCGCCTCGACATCGCCGAAATCCTCGCCCCTACATCCTGCACCCCCGCACTGTTCAACGCCATCGCCCGCGCCGCCTCCACATACGTCACATCGTTCGTCGTCGCTAGCGCATGCAGCGGAGTGTTCGTCCGCAGCGGCTTCACACTGCAAACCAATCGCGACCCCGTGTCGAAAAACATCGTCGGCCCCGCGATCCTCCTCCAGAACGTATACAGACTCCTCCTCCTCAAATCATCACCGCTCCCCCGCTGATACTTCACCGTCCCAAACGTCGCCTCCTCCCACACTCCCTCCGGCTGCCACGGCAGCACGGGCGACCCTCCACTCATCGGCCGCAGCAACCCGCCCGCCGCCAGCGCCTGATCCCGGATCATCCACGACGGCATCCGATACCGCGGCCCGCGCCCTAGCAACCGATTCCCAGGATCCTTCTCCAGCATCACACCAGTCACCCGCGAACTCTGCCGCCACGTCCGGCTCGTCACAATCAATCTCAGCAATCGCTTCACGTCCCAGCCCGAATCCCGGAAATCCGCCGCCATCCAGTCCAGCAGCGCCTCCTGCACCGGAAACTCCGCCTGCACCCCGAAATCCTCCGCCGACTTCACCAACCCGATCCCGAACAGCATCTGCCAGAATCGATTCACCGCCACCCGCGCCGTCAGCGGATTCTCCGGCGACACAATCCACTGCGCCAATCCCAGCCGGTTCCTCGGCGCATCAGCGGCCAAGGTCGCCAGAAAGCCCGGCAGCGCTGCACTCACTTCCCCTAACGGCTTATTGTAAAGCCCATGATCCAGCACAAACGTCTTCCGCAGTTCCGCTCGGTCCGCCATCACCATCACCTTCACGCCCGCGTCCGCAACTTGCCGCTCCTTCGCCTCCAGTTCCGACACCCGCCGCCGCAGTCCCGCTAGCCCCGCATCCGCTTCCTCCCACGCCGCCACCACCGCTTCCCGCTGCGCCTCGTCCCGTTCCCCCGCAGGCGTCCGCAATGCCACCGCCAGCCCGGGATCCGTCTTCGTTAGCACTGGATCCGCCATCTGCGTCAGGCTCACCCGAAACCGCCCCATGTTGTGATGCTTGTTCCCCGATTCATGCCGAAACCGGAACCGCAGCACCGTCCCCTCTCCCGTCTCCAGCCCCTGCGGAAACTTCAAGACCGCCGCATGACTCCGATCCACCAGCCGCCCCTCATGCACCGCCCAGCCCGTCGCCGGATGGTCATCCAGCACCCCCGCCAGCCCCAGCCCGCCCTGCTCATAAGTCGCCTCAACCGCCTCCATCGCCACCACCTGCGCCCCCCCCTCGCCATCCTGACGCTCCACCCGCAGCGACGTCAGCACAAAATTCCCGCTGTCCGACCTCGCCAACCCGCCCGCCGTCATCGTCGCATGCCGCAGCACATCCAGCCGCATCCCCGTCCACCGACCCGCCCCCGGCACCGCTGTCACTTCATAATTATCCTTCTCCGGATTCGCTCCACTGTTCAGTACAGTTCGGTCCCGCTGAATTGTCAGGGCACTCCCCTCCGCCTTCGCTGTCCGCGGCGCCACCACCACCCAGGGCGATCCCGCCTTCACAACCTCCCGCTCCCACGCCTCCCGGCGCACCACACCCTTCTCCCGCTCCGCATCCAATCCCTTCCTCACATCCGCAAGCTGCTGCCGCACCGTCTCCAGCTGCCGCGCCGCCCCCGCATCCGGCACCTTCAGCACCGGCGGGGTCTGCGGATCCCCTCCCCCGCCATCCACAGGAGTCTGATTGAAAAACGCCCCCAGACTGTAGTAATCCTTATTTGTTAGCGGATCAAACTTGTGATCATGACACCGGCAGCAGTTGAACGTCAGGGCCAGCCACACGGTCCCCGTCGTCTCCGTCATGTCCATCACGTAATCAATCCGGTTCTCCTCCGCAATCCGCCCGCCTTCCCCATTGATCGGATGGTTCCTCAGAAATGCCGTCGCCAACCGCTGCTCATCCGTCGCCCCCGGCAGCAGATCACCCGCAATCTGCCAGACCGTGAACTCATCCCAGCGCTGGTTCCGATTGTAAGAACCCACCACCCAGTCCCGCCACGGCCACATCGTCCGCATCCCATCGCCCTGATACCCGTTCGTATCCGCATAACGCGCCGCCTCCAGCCAGTCCCATGCCATCCGCTCCCCGTACGCAGGCGACGCCAGCAACCGCTCCACCACCCGCTCCCACCCCGCATCCGTTCCATCCGCTAGCCACGCCTCCTGTTCTTCCAGCGTCGGCGGCATCCCCATCAGCGCCAGCGACGTCCGCCGCAGCAGGGTCGCCGCTTCCGCCGCCTCCGCAAATCCTAACCCCTCCTTCGCCAGCTTCGCCCCCACCAGCACATCCACCGGATGCCCCTCCGCCGGCAACTCCGGCCGCCGCAGCGGCGTGAACGCCCAGTGCTTCCCCCACGGCGCGCCCTCCGCAATCCACCGCGCAAGGGTCTCTCGCTGCCCATCCGTCAATTCCTTGTGCACCTCCGGCGGCGGCATCACTTCATCCGGATCCTCCGTCCTCACCCGCGCCAGCAGCAGGCTCTCCTCAGGCTTCCCCGGCACCACCGCCGCCCCATGCTTCCCCATCGCCTTCGCACCCGCTTCCTCATCCAGCCGCAACCCTCCCTTCCGGTGCTTCTCGTCAGGCCCATGACAGTAAAAACAACGGTCCGAAAGCAATGGCAGCACCTCCCGACTGAAATCCACCGGCGCCGCCACACCCTCGAACGCCGCCAACCCAAGGGCCGACGCCGCCACCCTAGCCAGTGTTTGTGAAACCCCTGCAATCAACGCATGCCGCCGTAGCAAGGCCGTCCCGGCCTTGTCGATGCCGCCGCAAACCACCCTCCAACGTGCGTCCGCAGCCCTAGCCATCTGTCTCCGCTTCGTTCTCATCGCTATCGATTCAGAAAAACGGCCGCCCCACCCATCTCAGGCAAGGCGGCCGTCACTTCAGTTTCCCATCCGCCTCACTTCTCCAGCGGATGCATCTTCAGCAGTTCCTCAGGACTCCAGAAGATCGACCGGTCCTTCGTCGCTTCCCGCACCTTCTTCACCGTCTCCGCCGTCACCGGTGCCGCCTTGTTGCCCCACGAATTCCGCACGTACGTCAGCACCGCCGCAATTTCCTCGTCCTTCAGCAAGGCCGCAAACTGCGTCATCGGAGGAATCCCCTTCGCAGGATCATACGTCTTCCCGTTCACCTCGATCGGACCCCACAACCCGTGCAGCACCAGCTTCGTCAGGCGCTCTTCGGATCCCGTCACCCACGGACTCCCCGCCAGCGGCGGATAAATCGGGTCAAGCCCCGCACCCGTCTTCTGGTGACACGTCACACAGTGCCCGTCGCGCATGAACACATTCGCACCCAGCGCAAACGCCTTCGCATCGTCGCCCGTCAGATGCGCCGGAACATCCACCTTCACCTCCGCCACCGTCTCCTGAATCTGCGTCGCCATCTGGCCCTTCGTCGGATCCGCCGCACCCCAGTGATGCTTCACCGTCGCCGCCGCCACCTTCGCATGCGGCTCAGGCGAATTCAGCAGCGCCTCCAGCAATTCCACATTCGGAACGTTATGCTGCTGGTGAACCCACAGCGCTTCCAGCAGATGGTGCGCATCTTCCTTCTTCTTCACATCAAACTGCTTCACCCACTCCTTCACCGCAGCAATCACCTCTTCGCTCTTCCGACCACTCAGCTCCACCTGCGTCCGGTGACGGATCCCATCCACCGGATTCTTCAGATGATCCAGCAGCACAGGAATCGGCTGCCCCGCGATCGCCACTTTCTTCTGCAATGGCCGTCCTTTGTTCACCAGCCGGTAAATCCGTCCATGCAGGTGATCCCGGCGCGGATCACGAATGTTATGCTGCATGTGCCCGATGATCGCATTCTGCCAGTCGGCAATGTACAGCGCCCCGTCCTCACCAAACTCCGCATCCGTCGGACGGAAGTTAGGGTCGTCACTCTTGAAGTAATCCGGCGTCGGCGTCCCCCACACTTCCCCGAACGCACGCTTCGGATTCTCAAACCCTTCACGGTGCATGTCATACCGCTTGATCCCCAGATACCCAATCGTGTTCAGCACCAGAAAATCCTGCTGAATGTCCTCAGGAAAATTGTCGCTCGACACAATGCAGTCCGCCGGCACCGGCCTCACTTCCATGTTCACCAGTTGATGCATCTGGAACCCGTTGTCCTGCGGCCGCACCTGGAACGAATTCCCGCCCGTCCCATCGTTCGCATAGTGATAACCCCAGTAATCAAACGAGGTCCCGTGCGGATTCGGACTGTTCCCCGCATGGAACGTGATCGTGTACCGCCGCGGATCAAACCGGTACATCCCCGACGCCGTCGAATGCAGCGCCGCTCCCCACGGATGCTCAAACGCATTCTGCAGGAAAATCCCGCTCTGCCAGTAAATCGCCCCGTCCGGCCCGAGGATCAGATTGTTCGCCGCGTGGTGCGTGTCCGCAGAATCAATCCCCTGGAACAGCACAATCCTCACGTCCGCCTTGTCGTCCCCGTCCGTGTCCTTCAGGAACAGAATGTCAGGCTGCGTCGTCACAATCACCCCGCCATTCCAGAACTCGAACCCTAGCGGGTTGTGCACCTTCGCAAACTCGATCGCCTTGTCCGCCACGCCGTCCCCGTTCTCGTCAGGAAGGATCAGCAGCGAATCATTCATCTCCTTCAGCGGCTCCCACTTCGGATACGTGTTCCAGCACGCCGCCCACAGCCGCCCCTTCGAATCCACCTGCAGCTGCACAGGATTCGCAAACTGCGGAAACTGCTTCTCGTCAGTGAACAGATTCACCTCATACCCCTCTGGCACATGCATCTTCGCCATCGCCGTCTTCCCATCCACATACTCGCTAGGATTCGAGACATTCGACACCACCGGAATCGGCGCCGGCACGTTCGCGTCCGAAACCTTCATCGGCTTCCCTTCCGCCGCAGCCCAGATCGCCTGGTCCCGGTTCGCCGTCATCGCATCCAGCATCACCAGCTCATGCTGCAGCACTTGCGCATTCGTTTGTCCATTCACAAACGACAAACCGGACCGACCGCCCCAGATGTCATTCCCGTCCGTCGCCCGATACCGGTTGTGCCAGTGCCAGTTTTTGTCCATCACCGCCGCACGCAGCGGCTCCAGCGAAGGACTCCCCGTCGCCGTCGACCCAGTCACCGCCTTCGCAATCACTTCGCCAATCTGCCGATTCCCCTCAGGCAGCAAATGCACGCCATTTAAGGTCAGCGGTGCCGCCGCGGCCGCATACTTCGCCTGCGACGCCGAAAACAAATCCACAAACGCCACGCCCTTCTCCTCCGCCACCTGCTTGATCGCCCCAGTATAAAGCGCCAGATTCACATTCGTCGCCGCACCATTCGGCAGGTTCGGACTCCGGTGATTCTCAAACGCCACCGGCGAAAACAGCACAATCCGCGGTGCCGACTCCCCATTGAACTGCATCCCGCGGTACTTGTCGATCATCGCCCCCAGATCCGCCTTGAACTTGCCCACCCCAGCCTCCCCCGCAAACGACTCATTGTAACCGAAAAACCCAAAGATCACGTCCGCCTTGCACAGCTTCAGATAATCCTCCGGCGACGAAAACCCTTCATGCCGCGGCCGGTTCGTCACCGTATCCCCGGTAATAGCCAGCTCCCGGAAGGTCAGCTTCTTCCCAGCAGACTGGCTCTGAATCAGGGTCTCCACCCAACCATCATGCTGCATCCGGTCCGCCAGTCCGTTCCCGATCGAACAAACCACGTCTTCAGGTTTCAGCGGCAGTTGCGCATGCACAGGGGCGGCCGCCAGCGCTGTCAATGCCAGCGCAAGGGGTGTCAAGGATCGGGAAATGGATTTCATTTGGAAGAGTTGAATTAAAACGGTGAAAAATCAGAGTCGTATCAGGGAATCCCCCCGTCACGCAACCACCTCGTGCACCACCCGGCCATGCACGTCCGTCAGCCGGTAGTCCCTCCCCGAGTACCGGTACGTCAGCTTCTCGTGATCCAACCCCATCAAATGCAGGATCGTCGCATTCATGTCGTGCACGTGCACCCGATCCTCCACCGCCGACAATCCGAACTCATCCGTCGCCCCGTAACTGAACCCCTTCTTCACCCCGCCGCCCGCCATCCACACAGTGTACCCGTAATGGTCGTGATCCCGCCCTTTGTCCCCCTCGGACGTCGGTGCCCGCCCGAACTCCCCGCCCCACACCACAAGGGTCTCATCCAGCAATCCCCGCGCCTTCAGATCCTTCAACAGCGCCGCAATCCCCTGATCGCACGCCTTCGCCAGCGCCGCATGCCCGCCCACAATGTCCCCATGCCCCGTGTCCCACGCAATGTCATACCCGTCAATGCTCAGCGACAACTGCACCACCCGCACGCCTTCCTCAATCAATCGCCGCGCAATCAGGCAGCCCTTCCCGTACTCGCTGTCCCCATAAAGCTTCCTCGTCTCCTCACTCTCCCTCGTCACATCAAATACCCCCGGGACCGACGCCTGCATCCGATACGCCATCTCCATCGCCTGAATCGCCGCCTCCAGATTCTGATCCCGCTCCACTCGCTCCAGCTGCAATCGGTTCAATTTCGTCAGCAACTCCAGTTGCGACTCCTGAGCCTTCCTATCCAAACCCGCCCGCTTCAAATCCCGGATCACCGCGTCCGGCTTCATCTGCTCGATGTTCACATACGTCCCGGCATACGCCCCCGGCAGAAACGCATTCCCCCAGTTCGCCAGCTTCCCCCGCGGCTGCGCCCGCGGCGACATCGCCACAAACCCTGGCAAATCCCGCGTTTCCGCTCCCAACCCGTACGTGAGCCACGCCCCCAGACTCGGCCGGTTCGGCTGCAAGGCCCCGATGTTCGTCATCAGAATCCCCCCGGCATGCTCCGGAATGTCCGTGTGCATCGAATGCACAAACGTGATCTCATCCACACACTTCGCCACCTCCGGAAAGATATCGCTCACCCACTTCCCGCTCGCCCCGTACTGCTTGAAACCGAACGGCGACGGCATCAATCCCATCTTCGTGTCCCGCAACGACCGCCGGTTCACCATCTCCGGCCTCTCCCCCGCATGCTTCGCCAGCATCGGCTTGTAATCAAACGTGTCCACCTGCGACGGCCCGCCCGGCATGAACAACTGAATCAATCGCTTCGCCCGCGGCGCAAAATGCGGAGCCTTCGGCGCCAGCGGCGACCCGCTCTCCATCCCCTGCACCCGTTCCCCCAGCATCGCCGCCAATCCCACTCCCCCAATCCCCGCACCCATCCGCAGCAAGGCCTCGCGCCTCGTCAGATTCCCCCGCGTCAGCCGCCGGTACTCGCGTTCATGATCGAAAAACTGTTTCATGGAATTTGCATCAGTTCGTGGGCACTCAGCAGCACCTGAGCATATCCCGCCCATTGCGCCGCCCCCGGTTCATTTCCTAACCACTCACCCGCCAGCGCCCGCTCCGCCGCCGAAACCTCCCGTCCGTACAACCTCCAGTAAGCCTCTCCCACTTTCTCCGCCACCCCTCCCGGACGCTTGCTCATCCACTCGCCTAACGCCGCCGCCCGCGCCGTCATGAACGGGCTGTTCAGCATGAACAGATACTGCTGCGGCACCGTGCTCGTCACCCGCTGCTCCGCCGTCGACACCGCCGCCGGAAAATCAAACAACCTCAGAAACGCATCCGTCGCAAACACATCACCCGTCCGACTGATCCTCCCATACAGGGTCCTCCTTCGGCTCGCCAGCACGTCATCCTCCGGGGGCCCGCCCACCGCCCCATCCAGCTCGCCACTCACCGCCAGCAGCGCATCCCTCCACGCCTCCGCCTCCAGCTTCCTCGGATGCATCCGCCACAACCACCGGTTCTCCCCGTCCTTCGCAAACTTCTCCGCATCATACCGACTGCTCATCTGCCACGTCGCCGACAGCAGTATCCTCCGGTGCAGCCGCTTCAGCGACCACCCGTCCGCCTTCTCACGTTCCTCATCCTCACCGCCATCATCTGGCTCCTCATGACCGCCATCAGCGCCGCCGTCAACTGGCTCGTCTCCTCCTTCCGACCCAACCCGGCAGGGCTCCTGTGTGGTCCGGCTTAAAAATGGTATCTTATGAACGAGGGATTTTTTCCGAGTCCACGGCGCGAGAAGGGCGCGAATCAGGATTCGCAACCACCGAGCAACACAGGAATCGGGAAAAAGACCCGTTACTATACCCCACCGCAGAGCGGACATGGACCACACCATCCCCAGAAACGCCTTCCCCTCCCCCAACGCCGCCCACCAGTTCCTCCTCGCCGCCACCACATGGCACCAAACCGCCACCGCCAAGTGCCCCCCATTTGACCGTTGCAGCACTTCAACCTCGCCTCCTGCTTCTCGAAGTGCCGTCCAGACGAACCCCCACCTTGTCACCCGCAATCTCGCACCCTCTCCTCTCCCCACCGGCATCCCCCTGACGATTAACTTTTTCCCGCATGTGAGCTATTTCCCGCATTTTCACTTGCCACCGCACCCCATCCCCCTATCATCCTCGCACTCCCATGCCCGACGAGGACCTCCACCAGCCGCACGACAAGCTCTTCAAAGAAGGCTTCTCAGACCCAGCCAACGCCGCCGCCCTGCTCCGCCAACACCTCCCTTCAGAAGTCTCCGCACTCATCCAATGGGACCAACTCAAGCTCATCCCCGGCTCCTTCCTGGATGACGATCTCCGCCACTCCCACAGCGACCTCCTCTTTTCCGCTCCTCTAGCCGCCGACCCCGAATCCTCCGCCTGCGTCCACCTCCTCTTCGAACACCAATCCACCCGCGACCCCTTCATCGCCCTCCGCCTCCTCCGCTACATGGTCCGCATCTGGGAAGAATGGATCCGCCTCTTCGGCAACTCCAAACCGCTCCCGGTCATCTTCCCCGTCGTCCTTGCCCAGGACCGCAAAGTCTGGAATCTCAGCACCCAGTTCTCCGCCCTCTTTGGCAACGCCGCTTCACTCAACTTCCTCCGGCCCTTCATCCCAGACTTCGCCTTCGGCCTCATCCAACTCGCCGCCATCCCATTCCACGCCATCCGCGGCACCCCCGACGGCATCTTCGTCCTCCGCGCCCTCAAAGCCGAACCCATCGGTCTCCTCCTCGACAACGCCGTCTGGGACAACAACCTCCTCTCCCATGTCTCCCGCCGCCTTTTCGACCGCTTCATCCCCTACGTCTTCGATCGCACCGACCCATTTGAC
>QQNF01000091.1 GCA_003402705.1 Verrucomicrobiota bacterium
GACATCGTGGTGCTGGATGTGAATCTGCCGGGGATGGATGGATTCGAGGTGATGCAGCGGTTGAGGAAGTCAGGTTCGGGGTCGCGGGTGCTGATGCTGACGGCGAGGGCGGAGATTGGCGACCGGGTGCTGGGATTGAAGGCGGGTGCGGATGATTACCTAACGAAACCGTTTGCGATGGAGGAACTGCTGGCGCGGGTGGAGGCGCTGGGGCGGCGGGGTGTGCCGGTGGAGAAGTCGGATGTGCTGCAGGCTGGCGAACTGACGATGGATGTGAGGGCGCGGCGGGTGGTGGTGAGTGGGGAGACGGTGGCGTTGTCGCCGAGGGAGATGGAAGTGCTGAAGATTCTGCTGAGCGAGCCTGGGAGGACGTTTTCGCGCGATGAGATCTGCGAGCGGATCTGGCAGCGGGAGCATGAATATGACACGCGGACGGTGGAGATTTTCATCATGCGGTTGAGGAAGAAGCTAGAAGGCGGGGCGGGGGTGCCGGTGATTGAAACTGTCCGCGGGGCGGGCTACCGATTGAAGGTGGCATGAACCGGTGGTCGCTGAGGACGAGGTTCGGGCTGGCGGCGGCGTGTCTGAGTGTGGCGGCGCTGGCTATGGGATTGCTAGTGCTGCGGCCGCTGGTTTACCGGACGCAGCTGAAGGAACTGGATGAGCAACTGGCGGGGAATGCGGAGGAATTGTTCCGGGACATTGAGAACTTCCGTGGAGCGCCGCAGGATTTCCGCAAGCCGGTGTCCGAGCGGCTAGTGCCGGCGGTGCTGCGGGGTCGGTATCTGCAGATCAACGGGCCGGAGGGGCAGCTGCTGTACCGGTCGGCGAATCTGAGAGGGCGGGATCTGTCAGGGATTCAGGAGCGGCATGCGACGGTGATGATCGCGGATCGGGAGAGCCGGATCGGGACGTTTGAGCATGGGTTTCTGAGGGTGCACATCGGGACGCGGCTGGGGACGATCGAGGCGATGCAGGAGGATTTGCGGAATGCGACGCTGATGGTGGCTCCGGTGATGGGGGTGCTGGTGTTCGGGGTGGGCTGGCTGCTGGGGAATCGGGCGTTGAGGCCGGTGGCGGCGCTGAGTGCGGCGGCGGAGAGGATTGATGCGTCGAATCCGGAGGCGCGATTGCCGCTGCTGGATGCGAGCAGTGAGATAGCGGCGATGACGGAGGTGCTGAACCGATCGTTTGACCGATTGCAGCGAGCGTATGCGAGTGCGGCGCGGTTTTCAGCGGATGCGTCGCATCAATTGCGGACCCCGCTGGCGGTGATGCGTGCGGGGTTGGACGGGCTGATGGCGCAGCCGGGATTGCCGGCGGGAGTGGCTGTGGAGCTGGAAGGATTGATGAAGCAGACCCGGCGGCTGACGACCCTGACCTCGGATCTGCTGCTGCTGGCGCAGATTGATGCTGGGCGATTGAAGCTGGAGCCTGCGGTGATTGATCTGGCTGAGTTGGGTCGAGCGGTGGTGGATGATCTGGAGGTGCAGGCGGGGGCGAGGGGACTGGAGGTGGTGAGTGAGTTGCCTGAGGTGCTGCCGGCGCTGGGGGATGCGAGGCGGGTGGCGATCATTCTGCAGAATCTCGGGGAGAACGCGGTGAAGTATGCGGGTGAGGGCGGGCGGATTGTGATTTCCGGGGGTGCTGGTGCGGACGGGGTTTCGGTCAGGGTGGCGAACACGGGGGCTGCGATTCCCGAAGAGCACCGGGCGCATTTATTTGACAGGTTCTACCGTGCGGCGTCGGGTGAGGATGTGAAGGGGCACGGGTTAGGGTTGAATATTGCGCGGGGATTGGCGAGGGCGCAGGATGGGGAGCTGGAGCTGGTGCGGTCGGATGGGGAGTGGACGGAATTTGTGCTGCGGCTGCCGTCGGTGGAGTCGGTGGTGCTAGGGTAGGTCTGGCAGAGGTTTGGTTTCGGAGTGGAAGACGGACATGCCGCGTGCGAGGTAGTTGTGGAGACTGGCTGGGTGGTCGAGCGAGCAGGTGCTGACCCAGACGCGTTGCGGGGAGGATTGCCATGCGGTGGCGAGGGCGGCGGAGAGCATGAAGGCACCGAGCCCGCGGCCGGTGAACTCGGGGAGGAGGCCGAAGTAGGCGATTTCGATGCCGCCGGAGGCGTCGGGGCGCAGTTCGAAGTAGCCTGCTAGAGCGCCGTGCAAGGAGGCTTCGAAGGTTCTGAGGGAATCGGATGAGGCGTAGGCGTGCCATTGTTCGGCGGACCAGTCTGCTTTGTCGGTCCAGTGCCATGGAGAGCCGACGGCGAGGTAGAGCGAGCGGTTGAAGGTGCCGTCGGGGGTGGAGCGTTCGTGGATCGTGAAGCCGGGGTCCGGGCAGGGGCTGGGGCGCAAGGCGTCCGGGGTGGACATCTGGAGCAGAGTGATGGTGACGCTGCGCATGGTGGGGTGCGGGGTGTGGTGAGAAATCGCTAGTTTCCGGACGGGGCGGGGAGAGGGATGTTGTTGCGGTTGGCCCATGCGGATGCGGATGAGGCGTCCCGTTTGACCCATGCGGCGATGCCGATGCCTACGGAGCGGGCGCGGTGGGATTCGTCGGAGATGCTGGCGGCCCATGTGAGGGCTCCGGCGGGGTCGTTGTCGAAGGTGGCGAGGGCGAGACCGTCGATGCCTTCGTCGCGAGCTGGCCCGGCGGGCTGGTTGGTGAGCCATGTGGAGGCTTCTGCGGGGTTCTGTTTGGTCCAGTTCCACATGACGTTGCCGATGGCGTCGTTGCGGGCGGCCTCGTTAGGGTGAGCCATGACCCATGCGGCGGCGTCCCTTGGTGCGGAGACGGTCCATGGTTCGGCGACGGATTCGAGGATGGGTCCGGTGACGGAATCGGGCGGGAGAGACTGGATGTAATCGGCGGCTTTCGTGGGGTTGGAGGTGGCCCATGAGCCGAGGGCTCCGCGCATGGCGGTGGTGCGTTCGGGGCCTTCGAGGGAGCTGGCCCATGCGAGGGCCTCGTCGGGGGAGCGGCGAGCCCATGCGGTGCCGATGTCAGCGAGGAGTTTGGTTTTTTCGGAGCCGCTAGGGAGACTGCTGGCGATGTCGGCGGACTTGGCGGGGTCTGAGGCGGCGAGGGTGCCGAGGATGCCGAAGTAGGCACCGGCGCGCTGGTTTTCGGGCAAGGTGGCGGCCCATGCGAGGGCGGCGTCCGGGTCCTGACGGACCCATTCCTTGCCGACGGAGCCAGCGAGGATGTGGCCCATGAGTGGAAAGTCGACGAGCGCGTTGGCGGGGTCGTCGAGCCATGCGGCGGCGCGTTTCGGGTCGTTGGCGGCGATGCTGGCGAGGATGCTGCTGGCGTATTCGCCGCGTTTGGAGGCTTCGATGGTGTTGAGGCTGGCGATGGCGGCGTCCGGGTCTTCTGCGGCCCAGCGGGTGAGCAGGAGGTGGATGATCATTTTGGTTTCGCGGTCCCATTCCGGGGCACCTTGCTGGAGTTCGGAGATGGCGGCGGCGATTCCGTCTCTGGGGATGCGGCTAACGTAGTCGAGGAGTGACTGGATGCGGCGCATGGGGTCCTTCTGGGCGAGGATGTCGCGCAGGGAGGCGGGTGTTGAGGTGGGTGGTGTGGGGGCGTTGGGTTGGGTGGTGGAGGGAGGCTGCGGGGTTTTGGAATTGTCAGGGTGGGGTGTGGAGGACTGGCGGGCGTCGAGGGTTGCTTTGAGCTGCTGGTTCTGGAGGAACTGGACGATGGCGAAAGGGACGGCGATGGCGGCGACTACGGCGGCGAGGTGGAATCTGGTCATGGCTACGGTGGTGGCGGTTGCGGAGGTAGGCGAGGAGTGGATCCGTCGGTGGTGGTGGTGAGATTTTTAGTGATACGCAGGTCAGTTGGAGGATTCGAGGGTGGAGGAGATGATGTGCAGGGCTGCGGCGATGTCGTCGGCGGTGACCATGAGATTGGTGACGGCGCGGATGGTGTGAGGGCCGAAGGGGAGCATGCGGACGCCTGCGGCGTCGAGGGTGGAGACGAATTGGGGAGCGGTTCCGGGGGTGACGTTGAAGAGGACGATGTTGGTGGCGACGGAGGAGGGATCGATGGTGATGCCGGGGAGGGAGGCGAGGCCGTCGGCGAGGGCGCGGGCATTGGCGTGATCGTCGGTGAGCCGAGTGCGGTGATGGTCGAGGGCGTGGAGGGCGGCGGCGGCGAGGATGCCGGATTGGCGCATGCCGCCGCCGAGCATTTTGCGGAAGCGGCGGGCGCGCTGGATGATGTCGCGTGGGCCGCAGAGGGCGGAGCCGACGGGAGCGCCGAGGCCTTTGGAGAAGCAGACGCTGACGGTGTCGAATGGGGCGGCGTATTCGTGTTCGGCGGTGCCGGTGGCGGCGGAGGCGTTCCAGAGGCGAGCGCCGTCGAGGTGGAGTTTCAGGCTGTGGTGTCGGGAGACGGTTTCGATTTCCCGGAGTTGATGGAGGGGCCAGATGCTGCCGCCGCCGCGGTTGTGGGTATTTTCGACGCAGACGATTTTTGAGGGCGGGAAGTGCTGATCGGGCGGCCGGAGAGCGGTTTGGAGGTCAGCGGCGGTGAAGATGCCGCGGATGCCGGGGAGACAGCGGCAGGAGAGGCCGGACAATGCGGCGGGCCCACCTGCTTCGTAGTAGTAGATGTGGGCGTTGGCGTCGATGAGGATCTCGTCGCCGGAGTCTGCGAGGGCGCGGAGGGCGAGTTGATTGGCCATGGTGCCCGAGGGAGCGAAGAGGGCGGCTTCCTTGCCGAGCAATTCGGCGACGCGGGTTTCGAGGAGTTTGACGGTGGGGTCGTCGCCGAAGACATCGTCGCCGACGGGGGCGGCGGCCATGACGGCGCGCATGGCTTGGGTGGGTTGCGTGATGGTGTCGCTGCGGAGATCAATCGGCATGGGGAGGGAAGGCGTGTGGGGTTGGGGCGGCGGTGATGGAATCCGGGCGCAAAAAAGCCGCCGCACCCGAGTTGGGGGCGGCGGCGATCCACGCGAGCGTGGGGGAGTTGTGCGGGATCAGGCGATCTCGTTGATCACGAGCACCTTGCGGCCGCGGTAGGTGCCGCAGGAAGGGCATGCGATGTGACCGGGCACAGCGGCATTGCATTCTGGGCAGGTCTTGAGCAGCGGAGCTTTCCACGCTTTGGAAGCGGCGCGGATTTTTTGCTTACTGCGGGAGGAGCGTCTCTTTGGAACGGCCATGGCGGAAAGGGAGTGAAGTGAAGTGGATTATGAATTTGGCGGGTCCTGCGGGCCGGGTTCCGGATTGATCCGGTCCAGCACTCCCCAAACATCACGTTGCGGTGGAGTCAAGGTTTCATCGTCCGACAGTGGGATGTAGTCACTGTCTGGCGCGAACCGGTCGGCCTCGGGGCAGACGCGGGATTCAACGTTTGACTCCTCGCAGCGTGGGTAGCCTGGGAGGGCGAGCAGTGTATGTTCCCGCATGAGGGCTGTCAAGTCCAGTGTGGAGGCACCGTCGCGGGGTTCGATGGCTTCGAATTCATCCTGACCTGCGTCGTAGGGGAACCATGCGGCGCAGCGGGCGCACTGGAGATCGAAGAGGGCGGAGATGCTGCCGTCGACGATGATGTCCGGGCCGTCGACGCGGACGTTGAGGGAGAAGTTGAGAGGGGGCTTGAAGCGGGGTGCGCCGGGGCCTTCGACTGCGAAGCAATCGATGCGGATTTCTCCTTCGAACAGCCTGCCGTCGGCGGGCAGGTCGTTGAGCTGGATATTGTGCAGCATTGGTCTGGGGTTGCGGTGCGCTGGAAATGAGGTGGCCGCAAGTTGGAAGTGTCCGGTGGGTGAGGGGCTCCGGCAATCCGGTAAACTGCTCTTGCATTGGCAGGGCGAACGCCTTAAAGCCGCCGCCCCATGGATATTCAGGTAGCTACCCTTTGTGACTCCGCGATGGACTACAACAGCAAGTTGTGTCTGCTCGGAACCTTCGATACGATCGGCTCGCGTGCGGTGCCGATTGTTCACCCTCAATGTGCTCTTGCCCTGCGGGTCTGCTTCCGGCAGGCCGATGAGGGTGAGCATCAGATGACGATTCGGATGATTGATGCCGACAGCAAGGACATCATGCAGCCTCTGCAGGCGAGCGTGGACATCCGGCTTCCAGAAGGCACGGATTTCATCACGCGGAACATGATCCTCAACTTCCAGCCGCTGCGTTTTGAGACTGGCGGGACGTATTTCTTCGAGGTCTCCTTCAACGGGGATGTGAAGTCGACGGTGCCGCTTCGCGTGCTTGTGGTTGAGGGCGAGCAAGCGGGCGCCTGAGAGGCTGCTGGTTGATCAGATTCACGTATTCGGACAGGCGGAGCCCTAGGTGGTTCCGCCTGTTCTGTTTGGCGAAGGAGGGTATCGCAAAATCTCCGAAAAAGCACTTGCAAAGGGGGTGCTCCCTTCCTACGTGACGGCCCTCCGCAGTCCGAGTGATTGCGCGGTGATCCGGCGTAGCTCAGCGGCAGAGCGGGTGGCTGTTAACCACTAGGTCGTAGGTTCGAACCCTACCGCCGGAGCCAGATTCGGGTGGGCGGTGAAAGTGGGTGAGCTTGGTGGATGTTTTTGGGATGTGGTCGAATGTTGGCGGGTTGTTTGTCGGCTGGGTTCCTCGGTTGGCCAGCACGTCGGAACGAATGGAAACGTCCTGGCCTCAGGGCAGCCTGACCTCTACCCGGAAGAAGGTAGCGGCCTGGAGGCTTTTCACCTCGTAGGTCAGGCGTTCCCATGTTGCATCGATGGGATCGATTTTCGGGGCTATTCCGGTGAGGGTCGACCACCACGACGCGATGTCGGGCCTCGTGGACCGTTGGGGCATGTAGACCAGGCCACTGTTGCGACGACGCAGGAATTCGAAACGGAAGGTCCCATCTGCCCGCAGTGGCAGCACGGACGGGAGACCGCGCACACCGCCTTGAGACATGGTGCCGCCATCGGCACGGTGCATGTCGAGGTTGAAGGCATACTTGTGGAGATTTGCCACCCCATCGCCCTGCGGTACCGATTCTGGAGCGGCCGCCTCTCCGGAAAGCCCGGCTGCCTGCGCGGCCGTGGCATAGCGATCCTGGGCCGTCGGTCTGTCACTGCCGAGCAGGCGGGCATATCCTCGGCGGGACGCCCCGTTCAGCAGGGAGAAACTGCCGCCGACGAGGACGTTCCCGTCGGCTTCGAGTGCGATGGTGCTAATGCCGTACTCGATGGTTGTTCCGAGACTGAAGGTGCTGTCGAGACTGCCGTCCGCTTCAAGCCTTGCGATGCTGGCGCCTGCTGTGCCAAGAGTTTTGATACTCCATCCGGCCACCAGGATCCGGCCGTCGTCCTGCTGCGTCATGCTGGTAACCTGTGAACCCTTCAGCAGGCCGCCGTCGAAACTCTCGTCGAGGCTGCCATCGACGTTCAGGCGGGCGATGCTGTTCTTTGGCGACCCATTTACATGCGTGAACCAGCCGCCGATCACCACCTTGCCATCAGCTTGCCTCACCATGGCCAGGACGGATCCTCGGCGCATGGTGCCCTGCGATTGGTACAGATCCAGGTCGACGACCACCGGCCCGAAACTCGCATCAAGGCTGCCATCGGCGTTCAGTTGGAGACATCGACGCCCATTGGCGGACAATGGGCCAGAGGTATAGGACTCACCGCCGATGAGCAGCTTGCCGTCTGGCAGCACGACGACGCAGGTGGCCGCATCGAAGCCCCGGGATTCCGCGAGCGAGACAGACTTGAACCCTGTGTCCTGGCTGCCATCTGCATTTAACCGCTGGATGCCTACGGTCGTGATGCGGGGCAAATCAAATGGCGGCACCTTCGAGACAATTTCCGCGCCGATAAGGATCTTGCCGTCCTCCTGTAAGGCGAGCATGCGGACATCGTCCCCGACCGGGAGAGTTCTGGCTGTGAAACCAGTGTCCCGGGTCCCGTCGGCATTCAGCCTCAGCACTCTGACGCTGGGGGCTGATTCGAGCAGGCATTCGCCTGCGATGATCAGTTTTCCGTCAGGCTGAAGGGCGGCCGCATAAACATCCGCGTCTTCATTGTCCCCAAGCCATGAAGCCACACCGGACGCGAACGAGCCATCCAGGGTGCCGTCGCTGGCCAAGCGAGCGATGATTAACCCGGGCCACGTCCCTTCCAGAAGATCGATGTCAGACCCGCCAAGATAGACTTTCCCGTCTCTGGCGGGAAGGACGACAGTCACCCAAGGGGTGCCGTAAGGCGAGCTGCCCCGCCAGAACTGATGACCGAATGACAGATCCAAACTTCCGGCGGTTTGAGCGGTTGCTGGCACGCCAGTCCCGCACAGCAAGGCTGCGGTCAGCGGGGCGAGCAGACGGGGCGTCTTCATCCTTTAAGAGTGCAGCCTGGGGTCCGGAGGTGGGGGTATTCTCGCCGATCAGTGACTTGTCAGCAAGAGTGGAGTCGTGAGAGGACGGGTTGCTGGGGGGGTGGAGGAGGGGTGATATGTGGTCGGGTGAGTGGGGGTGTTCCGTGACCTTAAAGTGCCAGGGCATCGAGTTTGGAGGGGGACGTCAGGTCGCAGGCGACGGCGAACCTGTTTCCTGTCGACCCTTGTTTGGTGTTTCGCATTGCGACTTTGTGATCACCCCGATGGCGACGATTCGAGAACCTTCACGGAGTGCGAACTGTCGACCGGCCGGGATTCCGGTTGATCTGGCGAGTTCGAGAATGGTCCCTGCCAGTTTGATCTTGATTCGAGCCGACTGGCCCGGCTCAGCGCGATCCTTTTCAAAGTAAGACTCAGCCAACCAGTCCGTGCAGGATTCGTTGTTGATGTGCCAAAAAAACTGACCTCGATAGCCAGAGTGAACCGCGGATTCCCTTCCGCCAAACTCCGTTGGAGTCAGAAAGACTACCCCCTCAATTTCGTGGTTCTCGACTGACTCGAAGGTCTTCATTTTCTAAACCGAACGGTAAAGAGCACGCAACCCTATCAGTGGGAGCGAGCGTCGATCACGGATTGATGTTGAAGTTGCGAGAGGAAATGTAAACAGGGCGGCTGATAGGGGTCGCGTGTCCTGACTTGTTCTCCGGTCTTTTTCCACCCGCGGCTCATCTCGGCCAGAGTTCTTCATTGCTGCCGCTCTCGTAGCTGACTGATGAATCGAACTCCCACTCAGATGCATCCTTACCAGTGAGTCGCGCCCATGCATTCCGTTGTGGATAAAGCAACGCCTCGCACCATCCATCGAGTGTCTTCGGCATCAATTGTGGACTCGCGAGCGTCGCTTCGTAACGCTCCTTCCCTTGTGCAACCACGAAGCATCTCGCATAGAGGAATCCATCATCAGAATCTCCCGACTCGCCTGACTCGTCGGCGAACACCTGGCCATCAAGCGCATACAAGCACTGCGCCAAATGCTCCTCGAACGCTTCCAACTCGGCGACCGGCAATGATGTGAGTTGCTCTTCGAGTGGCGCAATTGCTGAATCCTCGTCGCCTTCGCGGAGCGCTTCTTTGTCGATGGAGTCGATGTGGTGCCAAAAATCTTCGCGTGTCATAGTGTCTGGATTCTTTTGGAGAACGGTGTGCTTATGACGGCGAATAGCGGATGATGTCTTCATATCCAACCGCCGAATGCTGTGGTTTCTGATGGCATTAACGCTTGGGGGAGTTGCTGTCAAACTGGAGATGCTGCTGGTGCGCAGGTGATAATGCGTGAAATCGGGCTCGCTGATATTGCGAGTTTGGATCTGCGGGGGGGGCGGGGGGGTTTGAGATCTGAGATTCGAGAAGGGTTGGTCGGAGGGGGGCGGAGAGGTGGCTCGCGCGAGGGGGTGAAGGGCGGGTGGGGAGAGTGGTGAATGGATGGGGTATGCTTGATTGGTGCCGGGCCAGCGGGCTGGCTCCGGTGAAAGCGGCAGCAGGCTTCCGCATTCCAAGGCCTTCGGCTGCTGGTTCGGAGGGGGTTGGTGGGGAGAGGGGCGAGTGGACAGGGCTTTGGGGGAATTCTATCCCACCAACGAGTCGTAGTCGGCGTGAGAGCCGATCCACATCCATACCACTCCGTCTGGTCGATCTTTGCCGAGCGCCCGGTAACCGAGGCCGATCCTTACAGACCAGAACTCTCCCACTTTCTTCAGTCGAAGGGAAGGATGGCGCGGGTTCTCCTTCAACAGGGCGAAGTTTTTGTCGGCCAGGTCCCGAATGGCTTCCGGCAGCAATCGATAGTGGAACCAGAAATCGGGAGAGGCGAACTGCTTCACAACTCAGTGCATCGACCAGTTTCGAAATCCTCGTCTGCTTTCTGTGCGAAACGATCGAGTTTCCCGGCGGCAACGTCCTGCTCAAGTTGGTCGTCCCAGGAACGGGCCGTGTAGTCGTCGAGCCAGCGTGTGAACGCGCTAAGCTCGCCTGATGAGAGCTTCAGGACTTCCTTCTCCAGTTCGGCAAGGCTCATGGGTCGGATGATACCGAGCATGATCGGGGTCGCAATATGGATTTGCGGAGCGCGTTGGCGGGTCACCGGGAGGGCAAGAAGACAGGCTTCTTGGAGAAGGGGGCGTCAGGGAGAGAGGTGGGGGTTTTCGTCGGTTTCTTCGGCGACGGTGGAGCGTTCGCCGTGGCCTGGGAAGATGATGGTGGCTGGGGGGAGGGAGAGGATTTCGCGGCGGATGCCTGCGATGAGGAGGGAGTGGCTGCCGCCGGGGAAGTCGGAGCGGCCGACGCCGCCGGCCATGAGGGTATCGCCGGTGAAGGCGCGGGCGCGGGAGGGGTCGATGAAGATGAGACTGTCGGGGGAGTGGCCGGGGACGTGAGCGATGGAGAGTTGGAGGCCGGCGACGGAGAGGGGTTGGCCGAGGAGCTGGCGGAGCGGGTGGTGGACTGGGTAATCCGTGATATTGAGGGAGGTGCCGGTCCATTGGCGGACGAGAGGTTCGAGTCGGTCTTCCGGGGTGCTGGCGTCCCATGCGTAGACCGAGGCACCGGTGGCGGCGATGGCGGCGGCGTCCATGACGTGGTCGAAGTGGGCGTGGGTGAGGAGGAGGGCGGTTGGCTGGATATTTTTCTCGGCGAGGAAGTCGGCCATGCCTTCGGGGGCGTCGACGACGACCCATCCATCGGGGGCTTTGAAGGCGAATCCGTTGGTGGCGGCGATGCCGCCGGTGAACATGAGGACCTCGTGCATGGGGCCAGATTGCGGAGCGGGAAACCGATAGACAATCGCAAAGGTTCGCGGAAACTTCTGGTTCGAGCGGCGTATCTTGAGCGTCACCCAATCCCCTTCACAGACCGGTTTTCTGAATCCAATTTTCTGGTATGAACAGACCTGCTTTCCATCTGAGCCTTCCGGCGTTTGTCATTAGCGCGGCCTTGCTGGCCGGGCCAGCATCAGCGGCGCAGGAATCCAAAACGAACTATGCCGTGGTGGCGCACTCGGTGGTGAAGCTGCTGGAGGAGGCGCATTACTCGCTGGGTGAGTTTGGGGACGAGCTGTCGAGGAAGTCGCTGCAGCATTTCATCGACACGCTGGATTACAGCCGGATGTATTTCACGAAGGGGGAGATTGACGAGTACAACGCGCGGTATGCGACGACGCTGGATGACGCGGTGAATTTATACAAGCTGGAGCCCGCGAAGGAGATGTATGGGGCGTTTGCGAAGAAGGTGCAGGCGCGGTACGACAAGATCAAGGCGTTGATCGAGGGCGGGGAGCCGTTGGATTTCAAGTCGGCGGAGATGGTGGAGATCACGCGGAAGGAGTCGCCATGGGCGGCGGACGAGGCGGCGTTGGACGTGTTGTGGCGGAAGGAGATCACGCGGGAGATTCTGCAGGAGCGGTTGAATCTGCGTCGTGCAGAGGAGCGGAAGAAGGAGAAGGA
>QQNF01000092.1 GCA_003402705.1 Verrucomicrobiota bacterium
GCGACCCTCGCCACCCTCGCCGCTCTCTCCTCCTCAGCCTCCGCTCAGGAAAAATCCACCAAACCAACCCCCAAACCCGCCGCACCCACCCCGGAAAAAATCGCCGACTCCACCAAAAAAGCCGCCGATTCCATCAAGAAAACCGCCGACTCCGCCGCCAAAACCACCAAGGAAGCCGCCAAAGACGCCGCCAAAGACGCCGCCGCCAAAAAGCCAGCCGCCAAGCCAGCCGCTGAAGAACTCTCCGCCTCAGACAAGGCCCTCCTCGCCCACGGCGAAAAAGAAGCCGCCAAACTCTCCCCTGCCCAGCAGGCCAAACTCCTCGCCCTCGTCAACTCCGGCGAACAAAAAGACCTCATCACCATCCCAGGCATCGGCGAATCCAAATCCGCCAACATCATCGCCAAACGCCCCGTCGCCAAAGTCGCCGACCTCATCATGATCGACGGCATCGGCGAATCCACCTTCGACGGCATCGTCAAATGGGTCGACTCAGGCATGAAATCCCCGGAACCCTCCGCCAAACCGGAAACGGCCAAACCAGAACCCGCCAAAGCTGAACCCGCTCCAGCCAAGGACAAAACTCCCGCCACCAAACCTGCCAAACCAGCCGCCAAACCAGCCGCCGCAGCAGATGAAAAACCCGCCGCAGCCACCCCGGAATCCACCAAACCAGCCAAAAAGAAATCCTGACGCTTCCTCCGCCGGTTGGCACTCCTTTCACGGGACGCGGCTCACGCCGCGTCCCTTTTTCATGCCCGCACCCCCCCACTCAGCCCGGCACCACCATGCCCTTGTGACCCAACTGCTTCACCGTGCTGTTCAGCTGGGAAAAATCGATCGGCTTCTGAATCATCATCACCGCCCCGTTCCGCAGGATCCGGCTCATCATCTCACTGTCAGGATAGCCCGTGATGATCACCACCGGCAGGTCAGGCTGCATCTCCTTGATCCTCACATACACCTCATCCCCCGATATGTCAGGCAACTGCAGGTCCAGAAACACCAGATCAAACCGCTGCCGCCCCACACAGCTGATCGCCTCCGCCCCAGTCCCCACTACAATCCTCCCAAACCCAGCCTTCTTCAGAAACTGCTTGAACACCGTCTGCAATTGCGCGTCGTCATCCACCACCAGCACCGTCGGCTGCCCCGCACCCTCGCTCTTCAACACATCCCGGTCCAGCAGGCTCCGCTTGATCCGCCACCGACCCCCAATCTGCACCGCAGGCAACTGCCCCCGCTGCACCAGATAATACACCGTCGGCAACGGAATCCTCAAATACTGCGAGGTCTCCTTCACAGTCATCAACTCCGGAAGCTCAGCTGAAACGGGAGGCTCGGGAATGTCGTCGTCAGCCATCATGCTCTGCAAAAATTTGAGGGGAATCTAAATAAGCCGCGCATACCCACCACGGGAACGAATTATGGAAATCACGATTAACCATCAGCTTTCCAACCAACCCTAGAACGCCACAGGGTGTCCGCAAGCAAATTGTCATAATTGACTCCAATTTCCCCAACTCAAAACACCCTTGAGAATCCGCCGCCGCCTCACCGCCGCCGCGCCAGCATCAGGCACGACTCACCCTGCTGATGCTTGTACCCAATCCCGAAATCAATATCCCGCGCCCCACCGCTCCCGAAAATCCCCGTCAACTCCGGCTGGTAATACTCCGAAAAAATCTCCAGCACCCCACTGTACCGCCCGAAATACCGCATCTCCCACGGCCCCCCGGCAAACGCCCTCACCGGGATCCCACTGTCATCCTGCAGAATCACCCGGCTCTGCCCCAGAATCGCCTCCCGCACCATCGTGAACTCATCCGTATGCATCAGATACGAGGCACTCTTCAGATAGGTCGACACCGGCCCGAATCGACCCACAAACGCAAGAAACCGACCATCTCCCCTCAGCACCTCGTCCGCCAGATTCGCCCTAAAATAATAAATCGTCACCGCTCGCCCACCCGTCCGCGCCCGAATCACATACCCAGGACAAATTCCCTCCGCCGACCCAGCCACAAGATTGCCCACCCCATCAATCGACACCGGCTCCACACTCTCCAGTCTCCCACCCATCCGCGCCAGAAACACCAGCACCACCGGCAGCGTCCCCCTGAATCGGGTCTTCTGCAGATCCACCCTCATGTCCTTCGTGATGAAAAAGGAACAACTCAACGCCGTCGTCATCGATTCCTCGATCCCATCCAGCCCCGCCGCCAGTTCCTCCGGCGTCAGCACCCCCGGATCCGGCAGCAGTTCGTATCCCTCCAGCCCCGACAGCACAAAACTCCCCGCTCCCGGAAAAAATGAATCCGCAAACAATATGTCAGGCCCGCTGAACGGATACCACACCGTCCCACTCTCCCGCCCCCGACCCAGCTCACTCGCACAAAACTGCGCAATCCTCGGCTGCCGATACGCCGAAAAATACCGCCACAACTCCTCCATCCGCCGCCGGTGACTCACCCAGTGCGTCGTCTGCCGCCCCACCGCATACGGCGACGCCCCAGGCCCAGGCAATCCCGCCAGATACCGCGCCGTGTCATCCAGACTCCCAGCCCTCACCGTCTCATCCACCACCCCCACCACCGCATCCTCCACCTCCACCCGCGGCACACTCGCCGTCCGACACCCAGACATCACCCACGCCGCCGCCAGCACGCCCAGCAGCACCGGAAACCTTCGGAAATTCAACGCTCTCATCACGTTCGCGTCAGCTTCAGATTCACAACACCTCACACCACCAATCCCCCCTCACTTCCCACCAATCACCGTCGCCTCAAAAACCTTCAGCGCCTCCCGGATCAGTGGGTCATCCATGAACTCAGCCATCACCGTCTCCGGCGTCGCCGCCGTAACCTCAACCTTCGGCTCCGGCACCGCCACAGGCACTTCCACCCCCGCCTGCCCCGCCGTCGCCTCCACCAACGGCACCGGCACCAGATCCGCACGCACCTCCGCCCGGAACACCAGATCCTGCCCGGATACCTCCGCCGCCACCCGCTCCAGACTCGCCTTCGCCGCAGGCCTCATCAGACTCTGACTCGCCGTCGCCTGCGACTCCGGAAACCCGATCACCACCGTCCGACCGTCCGTCCGCAGAAACACCGCCTCCGCCGCAAACGCCCCCTGCATCGGCATCCGCCGCGAAAACTCTGCACGAATCTCCTCCCACAACGCCGCGTCAGGTACCCGCACCGCCACCTCCGGCCTAACAACCTCCTCCACCGGTTCTCTCACCGGCTCCTTCCTCTCAACCACCACCACCGCCGGAACACTCGCCGCCACCACCGGAACACCACGCCCCGCCCCAACCGCCGCCCGCACCGCATCCGCCATCGACCCCATCTTCACCGGCACCTCCGCTCTCTCCACCTTCCTCACCGGAACCTCCACCGGACCTCGCGCCACCACCGCCCCACCACCACCGCCACCCAATCCCCCCACAGGCAACCCCGGCGCTCCCTCCAGCGATCCCCGCAGCGCCAGAATCACATCACTCAGCGTCGACTCGCCTAGCAACTGCGTCGCCCGGATGATCCCCACCTCAAGATACAGTCGCTTGTTCAGCGCCCACTTCATCGTGCTCTCCACCTCCGCAAACTGATCAATCAGCAGCAGCAGCTTCTCCCGGCTGATCTGCCCAGCCTGCTCCGACAGCATCGCCGCCGTCTCCGGCGGCATGTCCCTCATCGCAATCTCAGGATCCACCTGATGCACCATCAGATTCCTCAGATGAAAAATCAGATCCGTCAGCAATCGCGTCAGATCACGCCCCTGCTCCGCCTCCTGACAAACCCGGTCCAGCGCCTCCGCACTCCGCCCGCTCAGAATCGCCCCGCACAACCCGCCTATGCTCTGATGACTCGTGAACCCAAACACATCCAGCACATCCTGCTCCGCGATCCGGCTCCCGCAGAACGCCACCAGCTGGTCCAGCATCGACTGCGCATCCCGCATCCCACCATCCGCCCCAGCCGCAATCGCATGCGCAGCCAGCGGCTCCAGCTCCACACGCTCCAGCTCCGCAATGTGCAGCAGATGCTTCGCAATCATCGGCGCAGGAATCTTCCGCAGATCAAACCGCTGACACCGGCTCAGAATCGTCGGCAGGATCTTGTGCGCCTCCGTCGTCGCAAAAATGAACTTCACATGCGCCGGCGGCTCCTCCAGCGTCTTCAGCAACGCATTGAACGCACTCGTCGACAGCATGTGCACCTCGTCAATGTAGTAGATCCGGAACTGCCCCCGCGCCGGCGCATAATTCACACTCTCCCGCAGCGCCCGGACGTCATCCACACCGTTGTTCGACGCCCCGTCAATCTCCGTCACATCAAGGCTCCGTCCCTCCGCAATCTCCACACACACATCCTCGTCCGGATCAAAATCCACCCGCGGCCCACCAGTGCAGTTCAACGCCTTCGCAAAGATCCGGCTCGTACTCGTCTTCCCAGTCCCCCGCGGCCCGACAAACAGATACGCATGCGCCAATCGGTTCTGCGTGATCGCATTCTTCAACGTCCGGACCACATGATCCTGCCCAAGAACGTCCTCAAACGTCTTCGGTCGGTACTTTCGCGCGAAAACCTGGTATGACACCAGCTCAGGGAACCCGGATTAACGCGTCAATCAATCACGAATTGCCTCCACCGACAACTCGCCAACACACCGTCCCCCACCAATCTCAAGGAACATACGCCGCCACCCGGTAATACCGCCGCAACTGCCCAGGCGCCGGTGTGTAACTCCACGTCCCCACCCCAGTCACCGTCTGCAACGCCGTCCACGACGCCAGATTGTCGCTGTTCTCCACCCGATACGCCACCCCAGCCACACTCGGCCACGCCAAGGTCACCGCCCCAGTCACCCCATTCACCGACACCGTCACCGCAGGCAACGACCCACCACTCGCAGGATTCGTCCCGAACAACGCCTCCAGACTGTCCGGCGTCCCATCTCCATCCGTGTCCGGACCCGCACCAAGCCGCCCCGGACTCCCCCCAAACTCACCGCTCGCCCGCCAGTTCGTCCCGTCATTGTAGTCCCCCGACGTGTTGATCACTTCAAGCGACGGCCCCGTCCCGTCCGCCGCCAGCGGCCACGGCACAGCATCATCATAGCTGAAATCATGAATCACATTCCCAGCCCCATCCATCAGCACCACCCGCTCGCCACCATTCGATAGCCCCCCGCTCGTCCACGCCGGTGCCAGCCGGATCCCCGCCCCATACAGCGCCTGAAACTGCGCCACATTCTCCGGAATCACAATGAACTCGCCCGGCGCAAGGCTCTCCGCCCCGAACGTGTACGGCGTCACCGGCGTGCCCGCCATCGCAAACGGCGCACCCACACCAAACGTCACCCCGCTCAGACTCACCACCTGATTCCCCGTGTTCCGCAACTCAATGAACTCCACCCCACCCGGCACAGGATTGTAATGCACCTCCGTCACCCGCAACCCCGCCAGCAACGGATTCGCCGCCGCCGTATCCGATACTAGCAGGTAGTTGAACCCCGTCCGCGAATTCGTCGCCACCGACGTCGACGTGAATATCCCCCCGCGCAATGCGACGGATCCCGCCGGCAGCGTCTGCGTGTTCACCGTCGTCCAAACCACCCCGTTCTTACGCTGAAAAACCAGCGTCCCCCCGGACCGCCGCACCCGCAGCGACGCCCCGCTCCCCGCATAACCGCTCACCGTCCCGATGAAAGTGAACGGACTCGGAGCCACCCCGCGCCGCACATTCAACGCCGTGCCGCCATCCAGACTGAACACATACGTCACCGGCTGCCCTCCCTCCTGCACCTGCATCCACAACCCAGCCTGCCAGTTCCCAAACTCCCGCGTCATCGGCTCAAACTCCGTCTGCAGCACAAAATCCGTCGTCCCCGGCAACGCCCGCGTAATCATCGGAAACGCAGGACTCACCGTCGTCAGCGGCAAAGCCACCGTGTCCCTCACATCAATCACCAGTCGTCCGCTGAAATCCTCCAGCGAATAATAGGCCCCCGGCGAAAAGTTATCCCGATACTCGACATTCTCCACCAGATACCCGGCCGCCGCAGGGTCCCCTCCGCCAAACGACAGATCATCATTCGAGTTATACACCGTCACATCCCGCGTCTGCACACCCACCGCACCCTGCGCGTCCGTCACAGTCATCGTCACCGCATACACCCCAGGCACAAAAAACCGGTACTCCCGACGCCCTGCCACCGCCCCGGACGCACTGAACCCAGTCCCAGGCGACACGGTCCACCCATACGCCAGCACCCCAACGTCAGGATCAAAACTCCCCGTCCCGTCAAACAACACCGGCTCGTTCGCCGCAACCTTCAACGTCGACGGTTCAGCCACCAGCACCGCCACCGGCGGCGCATTCACACTCAGCGTCACGTTAATCGCCGCAGTCCCAATCACCACCCCCTCGCTGTCCACCGCATTCACCGTCAGGACATTCGCCCCGCTGCTGAGCGCCACTCCAGTCACCGTCCACAACCCAAGATTCGACGTCGTCGGCACCCACGCAAACACCGCCTCAGGACGCCCCACCACCACCACCCGTGCCGTCCGGCTCGACGCATTCCCATTCAACGTGAACAACGGATTCGTCACCGTCTGATTGTTCGCCGTCGTCACCGCAAACACCCGCGTGTAATTCGTCCCGCCCATCGAATTGATGCTCGCAATCGCCGCCGTCTGCCGCCCCGTGAACCACCCGGGATAACTGAACGAACTCGTCTTGAACGGTGCCAGCGCATTCGTGTTCGCCGACTGATAGTTCAACGCAGTCAGATATGCCGTCATCCGCGCCGACCCATTCGTATACCGCCCCACCAGCTCGGACAGATAATACGAATACCGCTGCCGGAACCACGGCCGGTTTGACAGATTCGACCACCCAATCCCGCCCGCCGTCCCAAGGAACGCTTCCCCGGCGTTCTGGAACGCCAGATCACTGTCCCAGTGATGAAACTCAAACCGCCCGTCCGTCGGCCGCCGGTAGAAATACCCGTTCTTCCCACGGCTAAGCGTGAAGTTATCCCAGTCACCCACATACCCGCGCACCGCCGTGTAAAGCGCCGCACGGTCCGTATCCATCATCCGCTCAAACTGCTCCCGGAACACCACCTCATTCGCAATCACCCCGCTGTTGTTGTTAGACACCAGCTTCATGAACGACGCCAGCCCGGCATACGCCGTCCCGTCATACTCGCCCTCAGGAAACCGCAGCGGCCAGTTCCCATGAAAGAAAATCGGGCTCTCCTCCCCGGGATTCGCTCCCGCCGCCGTGTTGCTCCAGTCCGTCAGCGACCACTGTCCAGTCACACTCCCCGCATCCAGACGGTCATCGTGCAGGTTCGTGTCATACATGAACCACGAATCATCAATCTCAAACAACTCCCCGCCGTCCCCATACGCCCGATCAAAAAAATCACTGTCCGTCATCTCCATCGCCTCCCGGAACGACGGCGCATCCTCGTTCACCACCCATTGCACAAACTCCGCATACGGCACCGGATATCCCATCAGATACATCATGTACCGCGTCATCCGATTGTGAAACCTCGACGCCGTATTCGTCGTCGTCCCGTCACTGTCGATCGCCCACTTCGACTGACTCCGATACTGATTATCCCCCGGCGATCTCCACCGCGCTCGCTCGAGACTGTTATTCCCCGTTCGCGTCCACGGACTCCCGCCACGCCGGATCTCACCGTTATACCTCACATCCCGCTCGTTGATGATCACCGTGCAGTTCCACCCGAAATTCGACATCCGCTGGTGGTCCCAGTCCCATGTCGTGCTGAATCCTGTCCCCGGATTCAGTGACCCCCGGTGATACCTCGACAGCACAAACCGCTGCACGTTCAACCCAGGCGCAGCCACCGGCGGCGAATTATCCACAATGTACATCGCCGGCCGCTGCGGCACCGCCAGCACCGATCCATTCACCCCCGTCACCCCTCGCGGATCACGCGGACTGTCATTCGTCTGCGCCGCCGTCGACGCCCTCACATGAAACTGCACAATCGTCCCATCCGCCCGCGCCGGAATCGTCCCCGTCCACAGCCCGTCCCCAGCCTTCGCATCCCCGCCCGTCCCCCCATCGTTCATCGCCAACGCATTCCACGTCGCATTCCCAGTCGTCGTGTCCAACCGCTCCCACAGCGTCACCGTCACCAGCGGAGCCACCGAACTCACCCGCGCCGTCACCGTCACCGGTTGCGTCGACGTCGGAACCGCCGGCGCATGCATCAATTCATCCACCGTCGGAGCCGGCGCAGCAACCGCCCGCGAATTCGACGCCCCAGGCGTCCCCAGATTGTTCGGCACCGGAAACCGGAACACCCGCCCGAAACTCCGGTCCCACGTCTGCGCCACCAGCAGCGGCGTCCCCGAAACCCACCGCCCCTCAAACGACAACGTATACGTCCCCGGCGCACCGACGCTCCCCGCGATCCCAGTCACATCAATCTCCGCCTTGTTCGCCTTCGTGTCCCCTGTCCCATAACTGATCAGATGCAGCCCGTCCGATAGCGTGTCGCTCAGACAGTGCGTCCCCGTACACAGAAACCCGTTCGCACTCGTCCCCGTCCCATGCGATGTCACATCCCCGGTCGTGATCAGATTGACCGAAGGATTCGCCGCCGCCGTCAGTCGCACGTTCCGCAGCACAAGGTGCCCGTCATTCACGAGGCTCAGCAGCAATTCCTTGTACGCCGTCACCGCCGTCGGAGCCCCCCGCAGTTCCTTGTACGTCCCCGTGTGCGTGAACGCCTGAAACACCGCCTTGCCGCTATCATCGCTAGCACGCCACGCCGATGGCTGACCGTTGTCCATCCCCGGATGCATCAACTCAAGGCTGTTCCCCATCCCGTCCGGCCCAATCGGCCAATGCCCCCCTGAATTGTAATCCACCGTGTCCGCCAGATTCTGATTCGCATCCTCCAGCCGGATGCGCTCACCTCCGTTCCTCAGTGTCCCACTCACCGGCCCCAGCACCCTCACACCCCCGCCATAGGTCGCCGTCATCCACGCCGGATCGTTCGCCACCACCAGAAATGCCCCCGGAGCCAGCGTCACTCCCGCAGGAAAATCAAAATCAATCCCTTTGCTGAACCGCCACCCTGACAAATCCACCGTCGCCCCACCCTTGTTAGTCAGCTCCACATACTCTCCCTTCACATGCCCGGACGGCGGATTAAACATGATCTCGTTGATCACAATATCCGTATTCCTCACAGGATTGTTCGCCGCATTCCGCGTCGCCACCGCCGTAGCATACCACTCTTCACTCCCAGCCGGCCACGATCCCATCGATGACAACCCCGGCCGGCGCTCAATCGCCGCCGCCGAAAGCACATTGTTCCCCCCGTCCGCCAGATAAAGCGTCACATCCCCATTCCCATCCGTCGGAAAAATCACGTTCACGCTAGCATATCCCCCGGCCGCAATCGTCCCGCTCAACCCCACCTTGTCCGCAAAATCACTGCGCCCAGCCACCGACAATCCCGTCAGGTCAATCGCCCCGGTCCCCGCATTGTACAACTCCACCCACTCCACCGCGCCCGTCACCCCAAACCCAGCCTCGCTCAACCGCAGCGGCGATCGCCCTCCCGCCAGCAGCGACTCATTCGTCGCCCCAGGCGTCGGCTGCGTGAACAGAAACCAGTTCCCACTCCCGCTAGGCTTCCGCCCCACCGACCTCCCATCCACACCCATCCCGCTGCTGATCATGCTCTGCCGCGTGATCCCATTCGGCTGCGTCAGAATCACCACCACCGGCGACGCCAGTGCCAACCCACTCTCCGCATACCCAATCGTCGCCAATCCCGACGGCGGCACCACCATCGAGCCCCCAATCCGGAACTTCGTCAGATTCGCCGCATTGTCACTCAAATACCATCCATTCAGATCAACCGGCACAGCCCCAGGATTGAAAAACTCCACAAATCCACCTCCCGCCGCCCCGGGCTTCACTTCGTTGATCATCACCCCGCCCGGCGGCTGTGACAATATCTTGAACCGCGCCCCGAAAATCATATCGCTGCTCCCCATTACGCTCTGGTGAACCTCCGCACAGAGCACGTTCGTCCCAGCCAGCAGCTGCCCGTCCAGCGTTCCCGTCAGGATCCCTAGCTCCTCAAACGCATCCCCGCCCGTCGGTATCCCGTTCGCCGCACTCTCATGCGTCACCAGCCCGGCATTCATCCGCACCCGCCCACTGTTCGCACCCCCCAACTCCCGTCCGTTCAGGTAATAAACCACTCCGTCGTCCACATACTGATCCAGCACAAAACTATTCCCCGTCAGGGCCCCATTCCACGTGAACGCCTTCCGGAAATAATACGTCAGCAGATTCGGATCGTAATTCGTCGCAAAATTCGTCTGAATCAGCGGCGTCAGCGACGCATTCGTCTCGGCCCCCAGCAACCCGCCCCCGCTCAGCCACGCACCATCCGCAAAATCCAAAGCCATCCACGTCCCTTCAGGATTCGCCCCGTCCGGATCCGTCGCCTCCCTCCAGAACTTCCAGGCATCGGTGTAATTCACCGGCGTTCCCGCAATCCGCAAATCCACCTCCGGATTCGTTACCGGTTCCTCCGCCCGCACCGGCTCAGTATACCCAGGCGTCCCCAACGCCGCCGTACTCGCACGCCAGTTCCTCCAGTCATCCCCCTCCCGGTCAGGATCCACAATCTGCAGCGAATGCCCCGCCCCGTCGGCCGAGAGCGGCCATTCGTCCGAATCCCCGTACGTCAGCCCACTGTGCTTCGCCCGCGCCGCATCCCGCAACTCAATGCTGTCCCCACCGTTCCCCAGCGACCCCGTCCACGGCCCAAACACCCGCACCGACGCCGGAATCCCCGGATACGCCAGCCGCGTCGTCGCCTCGTCCGCACTGCTCACCACAATCCGCTCATACTCATTGATGAAATGCGCCTCCGTTCGCGCCGGATCAAACCCAGGAAAAGTATACGCCACCCCCCCACCAAGCACCCACCTCGCCATATCATGCCGATTGCTCGTCAGATTCTGAATCTCCACAAACTCCGGCCTCCCTCCCGGCGGATTATACATCACCTCCGAAAAAACCACCTGTCCGGCCCGCACTCCAGCAGCAGCTCCACTCAGCACAACAAACGGAACGAGACACTTCAGCAGGGATCGATTCATGAGAAATTCCAGAGGTTCAAAGACGGGTGAATGCAAAATCGCCCGCCCGCTCCACAAATAAGCAGGCAGCGAAAAAAGGGGGTGTCGGAAAACTACCGAATCCCACCAATCCACGGCAATCATCATTTTGCAGAAACTCCGCGACTGCGGACGATTTCCTCCGCTCCAACCAGGCTGAAATCTGGAGCGCTCCGCCCGAAAACCTTTAAGGCCCAACCACTCCCAGCGCCGCCGCCCGCTCCAGATCCCCCGGATGCTTCGACCGCCACATCGGCCGCTCCGGTACCGGCCGCGCCGCCGCATACGCCCTCCAGAACCGCTCCCCGCAATCCCCACGGTAACCCGCCGCCACACACCACTCCAGCGCCCTCGCATCCGCCCTCCCCTCCCGCCCCCTCTGCCTCGGCCGCCACACCGCCAGATCCCCTCCCACCACCGCTGCCAACCCAGCCGCCACCCCCCCCCCAACCCCCCCCCCCCCCCCCCCCCCCCCCCCCCCCCCCCCCCCCCCCCCCCCCCCCCCCCCCCCCCCCCCCCCCCCCCCCCCCCCCCCCCCCCCCCCCCCCCCCCCCGCCCCCCCAC
>QQNF01000093.1 GCA_003402705.1 Verrucomicrobiota bacterium
AGTGGTGCTGGCGGTGACGCAGAGTGTGGTGCTGGCGCGGTATGGGATTGCGTGGGGACCGGTGGGGGTGGTGGGAGGATTGCTGGCTGGGGTGGTGGCTGGCGGTTGGTTGGTTCCGCCGGTGGCGGAGTGGGTGAAGTGGTTGCGGGGGCGGGTTTCCGGGGTGGTGCTGAGCCGGGTGGAGGCGGCAGGCGGGGAGTTGGTGTTAGTGCCGGATGCGCGGGAGGCGGTGGTGGTGACGTGTCGGTTAGTAAATGAGACGGCGTTGCGTGGGCGATTGGCGGCGGGTGAGTTTTTGAAGTTGAATGCGGAGTTTGCGGCGGTGGGATCGAGGGTGCTGAGGGAATGCGGGGCGCTGACGGACGAGGCGGAGCCTGGGGTGGTGCGTGGGATTTTCGGGTTGCCGCTGGGGATGCCTGTGGGGGAGGCGGCGGATGCGGCGGTGCTGGCGGCGGTGGCGCTGGATGATGTGTTGAGGGATTTTGCGGAGCGGCCGGGTGCGGAGCCTGTGGAGTGGGGGATTGGGCTGGCGTGCGGGACCCTGACGGCTGGATTGGGGGCGACTGGGTATTCGGTGGCGGGGGATGCGATGGAGCGGTCGAAGTGGCTGGCGCAGTTGCGGGGCGAGTATCAGGTTAGGATGTTTACTGATGATGTGGTGCACCGGGTGGCGGAGCGTTCCGAGGATCGGCCGCTGGAGGTGCTGCATCCGCCGGAGGGTGCGGCGGTGGAGGTTTATCAGCTGCTGGCGCAGATGGGTGGGTTGTCGGGTGAGGCGCAGGTGAGGCGCGATGCGTTTCGGGATGCGGTGGTGCTGCTGCGAGCGGGGCATGCGGAGGACGCGCTGCGGCGGTTTGGGGATGCGCGTGAAGGGTTGTTGGTGCCGGATCCTGTGCTGGAGCGGTTTGTGAGTCAGGCGGCGATGGAAATGGAGCGTGGCGGTGGGGCGGGGCGGCGGAATCTGACCCGGAATGCAGCGAGACCGTGAGCCGCATTGATTATCCAGAGGAGATCCGGGGGCTGGTGGGGCAGTTGAAGCGGCTGCCTGGGGTGGGTCCGCGGAGTGCGGAGCGGATTGCGTTGTGGTTGCTGAGGTCGAGGCAGACGCCTGCGGTGGATCTGGCGGCGGCGTTGTCGGAGGCGGTGGCGCGGGTGGCGTTGTGCGGGCGGTGCGGATTTTTTGCGTCGGTGGGGACTGGTTGTCGGATCTGCGGGGATGACGGGCGGGATCTGCGGGTGATTTGTGTGGTGGAGCAGAGTACGGATATTCTGCCGCTGGAGCGGACGGGGGTGTTTCAGGGGCAGTATCATGCGCTGCATGGGAAGATCAGTCCGCTGGACAATGTGGGGCCTGAGGATTTGAGGATCGGGGCGCTGATGGAGCGACTGGCGGGTGGAGGGGTGGAGGAGGTGATTCTGGCGACGGGGAGTGATGTGGAGGGGGAGGCGACGGCGCATTACCTGAGTGAACTGGTGGGGGTGACGCATCCTGAGATTGCGGTGACGCGGCTGGCGCAGGGGTTGCCGGCGGGGGGCGGGTTGGAGTCGGCGGATGAGCTGACGCTGATGCGGGCGATCAGCGGGCGGCGGAAAGTGTGACTGGATGGGGCCGGGGATGATGAAAATCCGGCCTGGCGCGGGCGCTAAGTATGCTACGGTGGGCGATTCCTCCGACATGTCCGAGCTGCAGACTTTCCGTCATTACCAGATTTCCCAGGATGCGCAGGGCGCGGCTGTGGAGGTGTGGCGGAGCGGTCATGAGGTGGCGTGTCTGGTGTGGGACAGCGTGCGGGGAGCGTTCGGGGAATTGCATGTGTCGATTGTGGCGGCGGAGCGGCAGATGGAGGTGCGGGCATTTCAGGCGCTGGTGAAGGCGGCGGCTGGGTTGAGGCATCCAAATATTCTGACGGTGCATGAGGGCGGGGAGGATGACGGGGCGAATTTCTGTGTGACGGATCTGCTGGATGGGGAGCGGTTTGATTCGTGGCTGCGGCGGTGTCCGCCGTTGCCGCCGTGGCTGGCGCTGCAGTGTCTGTCGCAGATTGCGTCAGCGTTGTGCGTGGCGTCGCCGCATCTGGAGCTGCTGGCGGGGGTGAATCTGATGCATTGCGGGATCACGATGGGAGGGGAGGATCCGGGGAGATTGAGTGTGAGGGTGGCGGACTGGGGATTGACTGGGCCGCGGGGGCCTGCGGTGGAGACGCGGCGGATTGAGGGGCGGGTGATCGGGGAATGCGGGCGTTTGTTATTGAGGATGCTGACTGGTGAGGAAACGGGAGCGGGGCCGCATGAGGTGACTGGTGAGGAAGTGGCACCGGAGCTGGCGTTTCTGATCAACACATTGCTGCAGCCGAAGTCGGCGCATCATCCGCGGAACATGGAGCAGTTGCACACGCTGGTGGAGCGGTGCCGTCACGGGTTGACGCCGGAGCTGGCGAGGCGGCCGGCGCGATTGGGTGCGGAGTACTATCCGAGGTTGCCGCTGGCGGGAGAGTTTGCGGGATCCGGGGTGGTGGCCGGGGTGCTGGAGGACGAGTTTGTGGTGGAGGCGCGTGCGTTTGACGCGGCGGGACCGTACGCGTTGCGGGCGACGCAGCGTGCGCGGCGGGATGCGGCGCGGGTGCAGCTGCTGCCGCCGGGTCGGTTGCTGGATTTTGAGTTCAGCGAAGCGGTGGTGCATGCGATGCAGAGTGTGAAGGCGGGGGTGCATCGGCATCTGCTGCGGGTGTTGTGCTGGCATGCGACGGAGCCGCGGTGTGTGGTGGAGGAGAGCAGCGGGCGGTGGAATCTGGAGGAAATTGTCAGGATACGGGGCGGGCTGATGCCGGCGGAGATTGCGCTGGTTCTGGGGCAGTTGGAGGCGGCGGCGAAGGAAGCGGACGCAGTCGGGATGGTGGCGCAGGTGAGGAATCCGCGGGAGATTGCGGTGGTGTTCGGGTCGGTGCCGCCGGCGGATGAACGGCTGGCGGAGACGGAGCTGGGCGAGTGGCCGGCGTTTTTGCTGAAGGTGCGGACGTGGCCTGTGGCGTTGCAGCTGACGCAGCCGGAGCAGTTTCGGGTGGAGACCTTGGTGGGGGATGGTGGGGGAGGGGAGGCGTGGGGTCGGGCGGTGGCGTGGGATGCGGTGCCGACGGCGCGGGATTTTGCGTTGCTGGCGACGTGGATGTCGGGCGGGCCGGGGGCGGTGCCCGAGGAATTGCGGACGCTGGTGCAGGAAGCGGTGCGGGTGAGGCAGGATGGGGGGGCGGCGCGGCGCGGGGTGTTTGTGTCAGGGTATGCGGCACGGGCGAAGGCTCTAACGGATTCGAGGGCGGCGAAGCCTGCGGCGGCGGTGGCTAGGGGATCGGGGAAGGGGGAGAAGCGGCGGAAGAAGGGGCGTGGGGGAGCGGTGGCGGGCGGGGTGCAGCCATTGGATCTTGAGCTGGATGACGAGGCGGACGAGCCGACGCCGACCTTGCCTGGATTTGCGGAGGCGTTGTTCGGGGTGACGCCAGGGGAGGGTTTGGAGGAAGTGGAGGCGGCGGCGGGGTTAGCGTGGGGTGCGGATGCGGGTGAGGATGAGGATGAGGATGGGGGGCGGGATGAGGAGCCGGTTTTTGCGGGGAGGCACCATGCAGCGCCGATGGATTTTGACGTGGTGGATCCTGACGACAGCGGGGTGGTGCCGCGATATGAGACTGGGTTGCCGGGGGATGAAGGGGATGATGCGGAGGCTGCGAAGACGCGGCATCAGGTGAGCATTGCGGTGATTGTGATTGTGTTTGCGGCGGTGATTGCGGCGCTGGCGGCGCATGTCACGGGGACGGGGTTCTGGCTGCGGTGAGTGTGGCGGTCAGCGCCGGGGAGCGGGGGAGCCGGTGGATGGTGTCAGGCGGACGGATTTGATTTTGAGGTGGTTGGAGGAATTGGGGGAGAGGCCTGGGGAGATGAGGAGACGGACGATGGGGCCGGACCATGCGGGGGCCTCGTGGAGGCGGATGGTGTAGCGCTGCCATGAGCCGTCGCCTTTGATAGGGAAGGAGATATGGTCTTCCGGGTTGGGTGCGGACTGACCGTGACGCTGCCATGAGATGCTAGCGTTCTGGCTTGAGGAGGAGAAGGCGGCTTCGATGACGAGGAGCGGGGCGGCAGAGGCGTTGAAGAAGGAGAAGGGGCTGATGAGCTGGGGATCCGGGCCGGTGGGGCGGATGTTGAGGAGACCGTTGACGGGCCATCCCTGATCGGAGGCGTTGCGGAGGTGCCAGCCTTGGCGGGTGTCGGAGAACGTCCATGAGGGCGGGTGCTTCGGCTGGTGGCGGGCGGCGCGGGCGCGGATTTCTTCGAGTGAGCCGGCGACGAGTTCGTAGCGGTACTCGAAGGAGATGTTGTGGTCGAGGATCTCGGTGGATAGGCTTGCGACGTAGCCGGTGCTGGCGCTGAGTGGGTCGGGTGGTCCGGGGGTGCCTGAGAAGCCGCCGATGAAGTCGATACGGCCGGGGGTGACGAGGCCGAGGCCGGAGTTGTCAGGGTTGAGGAGGGCGCTCCAGCCTTCGGTTCCTAGCCAGTAGGCCCATGGGGCGGGGCGATGAGGGGAGGGGGCGTTGGTGACGTCGGCTCCGGTGAATGGTTGGTTGCCGGAGTAGGTGACAACGCGGTGCCATGGGGCGTTGGAGTAGACGGCGGGCAATTCCTGGTGACGTGCCTGGTATTGCTGATGGTCGGAGCGGGCGTTGACGAGTCGGGCGCGGGCGGTGACGGTGCAGCCGTCGAGGGTTAGCCATGAGTCGAAGGTGCATTCGCCGGGGATGTTATTGAGGGGCCACTGGAGCGGGCGGGACTTGACGTGGAGGGAGCGGCCGGAGTTTTCGTGGGCGAGTATGGTGGAGGTGTTCTGGAAGTCGTCGCCGGTCTGGACTGGGTTCCAGCCGAGGTGTTCCCAGTGTTTGGCGGGTTGCTGGCCGTTTGAGGAGAAGGGGACGGGTCCGGAGTAGAAGGACATCTGGACCTGGCGGCCGAAGTCGTGGCTATTGATGAGGTTAGGGCCGCCGTTGCGGGAGAGGAAGACGATGGAGCCGCCGCGGTGGAGATCGATGCCGAGGCGGAGCGTGCCGTTGTCGAGCCAGCTCATGCTGGCCTTTGGGGGGACGCCTGCGGGGTCGGCGGCGGAGGCGGACGCGGTGATGAGGGCGAAGGAGAAGCGTGCGGCGGTGAGGAACGGGTGCCGGGACGGGCGCGGGATGGGCATGGGGGAATGGTACGGTGAGCGTGGCGAATTCTCGCGACGATCCCGGACTGCTGGCCTTGGGGTGGAGGGCCTGCTGCGGAGGTTGATCAGATGCCTTTTCCGGAGGGGCCGCGGCGGAGGAGGCGGAGCTGGTCGCAGACGAGCATGGGTGCGGAGAAGAGCGGGCGGGTGGCGGCGATCTGTTCTTCGATCCGTTTGATTTCGGCTTTGCGGCGTTTGGTTTCCGCGAGGCGTTTGAGGCGGGCGATGTCCGCGGAGAGGATGGTTTCCATCTGGAGCGCGGCTTTGCCTGCGAGTTCGCGCATGCGGTGTTCGGCGCGCTGGTTGAGGTTCCGCATCATGCCTGGGAGGATGTTGTGGAGCGGGCGGGCGTTGTTGCGGATCCACTCGCGGCGGCCGTTGCGGACCATTTTATTGACGACCTCGCTGGTGTATTCCGAGCTCATGTCTTCGAACTCGTGGCTGATGACGACACGGACGGGGGTGGGGGGCATGTAGCGGGCGACGAGGTGGTCGTGGGCGCTGCTGCGAGGGGTGGCGAGGTAGATGCCTTCGATGAGGACGATCTGGGCGCGTTCATCTTCCCAGACGACATAGGCGGTATTGCCGATGGCGGTGACGAGGAGGCGGTCGATGGCCTGAGCGACGAAGGGGTGGTCCCACGTGAGGAAATGGGCGTCTTCGCGGGTGCAGGCGGCGGCGCGGTGGTAGGCGAAGGACATCCCTTCTTTGGGGACGAGTTCGAAGTGGAAAGGGGATTCCGGGTTGGGTTTGATGAAGACGATGCGGGGCGCTTTGGTCTCGACGAGGATGCCGAGCGTTTCGAGCGTCCGGTTCATGAAGAGGTCGAGGGAGTCGTCATCGTCTGATGAGACCATGCGTGAGAGGGCTTGATCTGCGGAGGAAGCGCGGCAGGAGACGGCTTCGAGGAAGACGTCGCGGTGTTTGTCGAGACGGCGTTGGGCGGTTTCGACGGCGGCGGTGGTTTTTTTGACGAGCGCCTTGAGTTCGTCGTCGAGTTTCGGGTTGTGTTTGGCACCGATGCGTTTGGCGACGTCGTGGACTGGTTTGGCGAATTCGGCGTGGGCGTCGGCGAGGGCTGCTGGGGCACCGCTGGTGGCGAGGAGGCCTTCGTGGAGCCAGCGGGCGGTCAATTCTTGAGGTGTATCTGCGATGGTGGGCAGGAGGACCTTGAGGTTCCCGTTGAAGGAATTGTCGCAGGCGAAGAGCCGGCGGTGGAAGTCGTCGAGGGAGAGGGGAGTATCCCAGAGGACGACGAGGTCCATGCCGGGGAAGGTGCGGCCGGGGAGGTCGTCATCGCCGCAGATGATGATGCGTGGGGCGACGCCCTGGTCACCGCGCGGGGCGTCGGTGACGAGTTCGACGGTGCCGTCGACCTTGTTTCTGAGGGATTTTTCGACGGCGGCGGCGCGGGCGCGGGAGGCCGTGAGGACGAGGACCCGCGGGAGTGGCGGTGGTGGAGGAGGGGGAGGATCGCCTGGAGCGAGGACGGGCGGCGGCGGCGGGTTGACCATGGCGGTCAGCCATGTGGTGACGGCGGGGTCGACGGCGGAAGGTTCGGCCTTGGGTTTGCCTTTGGCGGCGGGTTCGCGAGTGGCGCGGGGTTTGAATTCTTCCTTTAGGGCGTCGCGGACGTCTGGTTTGTGCTCGAGCGGGATGAGTTCGAGATGGCGGGCGGGGAGGCCTGAGACGTGGGCGCGGGTGTTGCGGAAGACGAAGCGGCCTGCTTCGTGGGCGTCGAGGAGGTGGTCGATGATCTGGTCGCGGACTTCTTCGCGGCCTTCCTTCCAGAGTTTGTGCATCTCTTTGAGACGCGGGTCGCCCTGCTGGAGGGGTTTGAGGAGCGTGTCGGCTTCGCGGTCGCAGGCAGTGATGCTGAGGAGTTTGGTGACGGCGGTTTCGAGCGGTTCGAGTTCCTTGCGATGGGTGGAGTACTTGCGCGGGGAGCTGAAGGCTTCCGGGTCGAGGAGGTGGAGACGGCCGAAGTGGTGGCGGGTGTCGGCTTCCGGGCCGGAGTTGCTGAGGAGGAGGAGACTGGCGGAGGAGGCGGCGACTGGTTCGACGGCGGTGTAGGCGGCGTTGGGTGTTTCTTCGCTCCAGTGGAGGTCGTCGGCACCTGCGACGATGAGGACGTCCCATGGGATTTCTGCGGCGTCGCGAGCGGTTTTGCCGCGGTGGCCCTGGAGGGATTCGAGGGAGATGGCGATCCAGAAATCGGGGCGTTCTTCTTCCGAGTCCTCTGAAGCTTCTTGTTCAGCGAACGGGTGAGGGGGTGGGGCCTTGGAGGATTTAGCGGCCTTTTTGGCGGGAGCTTTTTTGGCGGCTTTGGGGTCGAAGTCTTCTTCTGTGAGGAGGTGGAAGGAGAAGGAGAAGCGGCGCTCCAGCTCGGTGAGCGTGCTGGCGAGTTGGGCGTCGGGGGCGACGAGGAGGACGCGGCGGGCGTTGCCGAAGGTGTGGAGGCGCTGGAGGACGAGGCCTGCGGAGACGGTTTTGCCGAGGCCTTGTTCGTCGGCGATGAGGAGGCGCGTGTTTTGGAATCTGGAAGCCTGAACGGCGACGTTGAGCTGGTGGTTGCGGGGGGTGAAGCGTCCGTTGAGGAGACCTCGGAGGGGAGCGCGGAAGGTTTTGAAGCGGCGGTAGAGGGCGCGGTGGCGAAGGTTGTAGACTTGTTTTTCTTCTACCTGGGCGTTGAGGAGACGGTCGTAGGGTTTGCTGAAGGTGAGGGAGTCGCTGAGGCGGCTTTCCTCGATTTTTTTGCCACGGCTGATGTAGGTGACGGTGCCGGCGTGATCTTCGAGGCCTTCGACGGTGAAGTTTTTGCCGTCCTGGGTTTTGAGGACATCGCCGACGGAGAATTTGACCCTTGTGAGGGGTGGATTTTCGACGGTGTAGACGCGGGTTGTTTCGGTGGACGGGAAGTGGATGGTCACCCGGTCGGATTCTGTGTTGATCACGAGTCCGAGACCGAGTTCTGGTTCGGTCTGGCTGAGCCAGCGCTGACCCGTGACGAAGCGTCCCGGTACGGTCTTTGGTTGCCCTGCGGTCATTTGCGTAAAAAGTGGTCCCTTATAATCGGGGGTGTGGGAGGTCAAGTCTGGCGTTTTCTGAAGCCGCCTTCACTTGAGGGTTTTGCGTTGGTAATCAGTGAGTTGCGGTGCGTTTGAGCGCGTGATTTAATTTTCCGGCGTCTGGATTTGCGGCAAAGAGTAGTGACAGAATGTCTCTCTTGGGGTGGGTGAGCGGGAAGGCGGGGGCAAGAGAGAAGCGTCGAGCGGGACCCTTGAGTGTTGAGAAATCGTCACGTGAATGCGCATGGCTGGGCGGGAGGGCGATCAGGAGGAGGGCATGGCGACGAGGCAGCCATGGAGGCGGGAGCGGCGGGAGGCGAGGAAGTGGCGGATGTCAGCGTCGAGTTCTCTGCAGCGTGAGGACCATGTGCGTGAGGAGCAGAGGAGTTTGACGCCGTTTTTGGCGTCGGTGAGTTCGAGGTGGCGGACGCCGAGTTTCTGGAGTTCTTCGAGGCGGGAGCCGAGGAGGTTGAAGAAGGAGAGTTCGACACCGTCTGCTTCGATGGCGAGGGATCTGAGGGAGAGGGTGACTGGAGGGGGGGTGAGGGCGAGGTTATCGCTGATGTCGCTGAAGCCGATGCTTTTGAGGGTATGGCGGATGCGGTCGCTGAGTTCTGCGAGGGTGACGGTGGTGCCTGGGTAGCGGTCCTGGAGGTAGACGAGGAGGCTGCGAGCGATGTCTCTGGCGAACCACCAACCGGCTTCATGGCCGGCGGCCTGGGCGGCGGATTGGATGGCCTCGACGACCCATTGTTTTTCGTAGTGTGTGGATTCGCCGGGGCCGACGAGGAGGAGAGGGAGGCGCGAGGGAAGAGCGATCATGGCGGCAGGCGAGGATGGGCCTTGTCAGTTGAACAATTCGGGTTGGCGTTCGCTGCGGGGGTGGAATTGTTCCATGGAGTGGATGGCTTCGATGAATTCGCCGACGTCCTGGAACTGGCGGTAGACGGAGGCGTAGCGGACGTAGGCGACTGGGTCGATGGCGTGGAGTTTTTCCATGACGCGGACGCCGACGGAGCGGGAATCGAATTCGCGTTCGGCGTTGGCTTCGAGTTCAGCGACGATGTCGTCGGCGGCTTGTTCGAGGGTGCCGAGGGGGACGGCGCGTTTTTCGCAGGCTTTGACGAGGCCTTTGAGGAGTTTTTCGCGGCTGAAGGGTTCGCGGCCGCCGTTTCGTTTTACGACGACCATTTCCATCTGTTCGATTTCCTCGTAGGTGGTGAATCGGAAGGAGCAGGCGAGGCATTCTCTGCGTCTGCGGATGGCGGCGCCTTCACGGGCGGTCCGCGAGTCGATGACTTTGTCGTCGAGGTTATGGCATTTGGGGCAGCGCATGGGGGGGAGGGCGAGATTGAGCACCATATCTTGTGGAGTCAACAAGATTGAGTCGCAAGATGTGGAAAATGCGCTGCTTTGAGGGAAGGGAGGAGGGGAGGGTGGCAGTGTTGTGAAAATTTCATGATTCCGTGCAACTTGGAGATTGAAACCGTGAGCGGATTCCGTCAGAGTTCGCGCGCTCTGCAAGGCGCGGAAGCAAATTCCCTAAATAACAAACCCTGTTCCCATGGCATTCGAACTCGAAGGCAATTTGAAGGTGGTGATGGAAACTCAGAAGTTCGGCAGCGGCTTCGTGAAGCGAGAATTTGTGGTCACGATTGGAGATGATCGGTATCCGCAGGACATCAAACTGGAGTTTGTGAAGGATAAGGTTTCGTTGCTGGACCGGTATCAGGCTGGGCAGCGGGTGAAGGTGGGATTTGACATTCGGGGTGGGGAGCACAATGGGCGGTACTATGTGAATTTGCAGGCTTGGCGGATTCATCCGGCGGATGGGAGTGAAGGGCCGCCGGTTGCGGCGGTGGAGGGGAGCAGTCAACCGGCTCCGAGGGCGTCGACTGGTGAATACCGTGGTGGCGGCGGTGGCGGCGGTGGCGGCGGTGGTGAACGAGCGGCGGCGCCGCGCGGATCGAAGTCGTCTGGAGGAGGTGGCGGAGGTGGTGGTGGTGGGGATCGATGGGAACGCGGTGGTGGCCGTGAAGGCGGGCGGCCGCGGCGTGATGATGGGGATTACCGAGGTGGGGGAGGGCGTCGGCAGCATTCCATTGATGATGACATCGACTTCTGAGGGTGAGGGTGAGGGTGAGGGTGGGAGGGGAGCGGGCGTGGGAGGATGGAGTCGGGCGGCGTTTTTGCGGGTGGTGAGTGGCGGTGTGGTGGCAGCGGAGCGGGTGGGGGCGTCTGGGTTGGGTGGCGGGGTCTTGCGGTTTGGGGTGTTGACGGATTGTCAGTATGCGGATGTGGACACCCCGGCAGGGAGCAAGCGGCTGTATCGTCGGTCGCCACAGAAGCTTGCGGATGCGATTGCGCATTGCAATGCGATGGGAGACCTTGAGTTTCTGTTGCATCTTGGGGATGCGGTGGATCGCGGGGAGAGGAGTTATGATGTGGTGCGGCCGATTTTCCGGTCGTCGGTGGTGCCGGTGCATCATGTGGCGGGGAATCATGACTATGAGATTGCGAGTCATTTGAAGGCGCAGGTGCCGATGCTGCTGGGGATGCCGGCGGCGCATTACCGGATTGAGCGTGGAGGCTGGCGGCTGCTGATGCTGGATGGGAATGCGGTGAGTACGTTTGCGTGGCCGGAGGGATCGGTGGAGCGGCGGGAGGCGGAGGGGATGATGGCGGCGTCGAGCGGGCGGTTAGCGGGTTACAATGGGGCGATGGGGGCGAAGCAGCTGGAGTGGTTGCGGGTGGAACTGGAGAGTGCCCGGGAGGCTGGGGTGAGGTGTCTGTTGTGCTGTCATTATCCTGTGTGGCCGGTGGATGGGCATGTGTTGTGGGATGCGGAGGCGGTGGTGGAGGTGTTGCGGCCCTGGCGCGGGGTGGTGGCGGCGTGGTTCAACGGGCACAATCATGCGGGGAATTATGCGGTGCGGGACGGGATCCATTTTTTGAATTTCAAGGGGATGGTGGAGGAGGAGAGCAACTCGTATGCACGGGTGGAGTGTTATGCGGACAGGATTGAGGTGACTGGGTTTGGAAGGGAAGTGTCGCGCGTGTTGAGGATTGGGGCTGGCGGCTGAAGGGGATAGGAGGGGAGGGCGGGGGCGAGCAGGGGAGGGAAGAGGAATCGCCTTGCTGATTATTGAAATGATGGTATTTATGGTGAATGAATACACGGCCATGGAATCGACTTGGAAACGCTTGGAAGCGGGCGGTGGTGATGGGGGTGATGGTTGGGGAGGTGCTGATGGGGGCGGCTGGGGCGCAGAGTCGGTTGAGGGAGCAGCCTTGGTATGAGCGGTATGAGAAGATGCGGCGGGAGGTTCCGGGGTCCTGGAAGAGTGGGGCGGTTGGGGTGACGTGGGTGGATGGGGGCGGGGCGTTGGAGTGGGAGCGGGGAGGGAAGCGGTGGCGGTACGAGA
>QQNF01000094.1 GCA_003402705.1 Verrucomicrobiota bacterium
CGGTGCCGATGCAGTTGACGCGTCGGGTGGTGCTGTCGGATGGGCGGGTGCTGTGGACGTGGGGGCCGGCGGTGCCGCCGGAGCGGGCGTTTTTTTTGCCGATGGGGCCGGGGGTGCCTTAAGGGGCTCTTGAGTGTTAGAATAGCTGAGGTGTGGACTTGAGCGATTGACCGTGGTCGCGGGGTGATCAGGGTGAGGGATGCCTTATGTAGGCGTCAGCGGGTGACGCCGCGCTGACTGGACTGGAAGAAGGTGATGAGGTGGAGGACGTGGGGGTTGGTGCCGTGGGGGGTGGCGGAGAGGGCCTCGATGGATTCGGGGGTGGTGGAGCCGCGCATGAAGAAGGCCTTGTAGGCTTCCTTGAGGGCGCGGGTATCTTCTTCGGAGAAGCCGCTGCGCTGGAGGCCGACGAGGTTGACGCCGCGGGTGGCTGCGGGGTTGCCGTCGACGATGGTGAAGGGGGCGACGTCCTGGACGATTTTGGAGCAACCGCCGGTGATGGCGTGGCGGCCGATGCGGCAGAACTGATGGACGGCGGTGAGGCCGCCGAGGATGACGTGGTCTTCGACGATGACGTGGCCTGCGAGGGTGCCGTTGTTAGAGAAGATGACGTGATCGCCGACGATGCAGTCGTGGGCGATGTGGGAGTAGGCGAGGAAGTTGCCGTGGTTGCCGATGATGGTTTTTTCGCCGGGGAGCGTGCCGCGGTTTACGGTGCAGAATTCGCGGAAGACGTTGTCGCTGCCGATTTCGAGGAAGGTGGGTTCGCCGTGGTATTTGAGGTCCTGGGTTTGCTGGCCGATGGAGCAGAAGCTGAAGAAGCGGTTGCGTGGGCCGATGTGGGAGGGGCCTGTGAGGGTGACGTGGTTCTGGAGGTGGCAGTGGTCGCCGAGGACGACGTGGTCACCGATGACGCAGTAGGGGCCGATGACGACATCGCGGCCGATTTCGGCGTGTGGGGAGACGATGGCGGTGTCGTGGATGGAAGGCATGTGGCTGGGGATTTTTAAGCAGGGCGGGTGCGGTCCGCAACCTGCGAAAGGGGATGGGGTTGGGGATGGGGTTGGGGTTGGGGATGGGGTTGGGGAGGAGAATCCTTGCTGGACGGGGCGATGGAGTGGGGTGAAGGGGATGGGATGGCGGGGCCGCGCGTCATTTTTCACATGGATATGGACGCGTTTTATGCGTCGGTCGAGCAGCGTGACCGGCCTGAGTGGCGCGGGAGGCCTGTGATTGTGGGGGGGATGCCGGAGAGTCGAGGGGTGGTGTGTGCGGCGAGTTACGAGGCGCGGCGGTTTGGGGTGCGGTCGGCGATGCCGAGTGTGACGGCTGGGAGGTTGTGTCCGGAGGGAGTGTTTGTGCGGCCGCGGATGGATGTTTACCGGGCGGAGAGTGTGGCGATCATGGAGTTGGTGCGGGGGTTGGCTGGGGAGGCGGTGGAGCAGGTGTCGGTGGACGAGGCGTATCTGGAGGTGACTGAGCAGGTTGGGGGTGAGGGTGGGCACGATGAGATGATCCGGAGGGCGGTGCCGATGGCGGAGGCGATCAAGGCGGCGGTGAGGCGGGAGCGGGGGTTGGCGGCGACGATTGGGGTGGGGCCGAACAAGCTGACGGCGAAGATTGCGTCATCGAGTTTCAAGCCGGACGGGTTGACGGTGGTGTTGGAGAGCGGGAAGGCGGCGTATTTGCGGCCATTGCCTGCTGGGGCGATTCATGGGGTGGGGAAGGTGACGGAGGCGGCGCTGGCGCGGGCTGGGCTGGTGACGGTGGGGGACATCCAGGATTGTCAGGATGATCTGCGGGCGTATGTGGGGTCGTGGTGGGGGGAGTTGCGGCGGATGGCGTTTGGTGAGGATGATAGGCCATTGGATTTTTCTGATGACATCCGGAGTGTGAGCAGTGAGAACACGTTTGCGCGGGACACGGCGGACCGTGCGGTGCTGCGGGGGTGCCTGCGGGAGCAGGCGGAGGAGATAGCGGGGAGACTGCAGCGGCACCGGTTGGCGGCGGTGACGGTTCAGGTGAAGGTGCGGTACAGTGATTTCACGACGCTGACGCGGCAGGTGAGCATGGAGGAAGCGCTGGAGGATGCTTCGTCGATTTACCGGTTGTCGTGCTGGCTGCTGGGGCGGCACCGGTTAGTGGCGCGGCCGTTGCGATTGATCGGGGTGGGGGTGACGGGACTGCGGGCGGTGACGATGCGTCAGCTGGTGCTGCCGTTCATGGAGACGCGGCGGTGAGGAGGGCGGAGGCGTCGAGAGAGGAGAGCCCGGGGGCGAGGAGAACTTTGGGGAGCGCCTGGGGAGACCTTGACGGAGAGGATGCAGTCAGCGGTCCCTGACATTATGCAATTCGAGGAGAGTGGAGGAGGCGAGTTTGGTGAAGTCCGGGCCATCGCCGGAGATGGGGATATCGAGCCAGAACATGCCGGCCTCGCCGACGGCGAAGTGGGTATCGCGGACGGAGGGGCGCATGGTGGCGGCGGCTTCGGGGGAGACCCCGATGGAGATGCGGCCGGAGTGGGAGACGAGCACTTTGGGTTCTGGGGGCGGCTGATTATTGCGCATGTCCTGCAAGGCTGGGGTTTGGAGGATGCGTTCGTATTTGGCGTTGACCTTGATGCGGAGCATGGTGCCGCACTCGATGACGGTGCCGGTGGTGTCGATTTCGTAGCCGCCGGTGGTGGAGGAGCCGCCGGAGGAGAAGCGGACGGTGCCGCCGGTGACGGCGGGTTGGGCGAAGCGTTGTTCGCCGGTGATGATTTCGAGGGCGTGGAGGATGGGGAGGGATTGGAGGACCCCGGATTTCGGGGTGAGGTTGGCTTTGGCGGCGATGCCTTCGACGCGGTTGGTGGAGCCGGAGAGGGTGATGGAGCCGTCGCAGACGACTGGGAGGGAATCGGCGAGGGGTTTGGGGAGGAAGGCGCTGAGGGGGACGGCGGCGAGGGAGGCTTCGGCGGCGATTTCGGGGTATTCGCCGAAGCTGACGGCGCCTGTGAATGTGCCGGTGCCGCCGGCTGGGATGGAGAAGTCTGCTTTGGAGATGACGGCGCGGTCTTTGGCGATGGAGAGGGAGCATTCGCCGATGCGGAGCCCGTCGAGCCAGCCTTGGCCGAAGTCGCCGCCCCGGGCGAGGACATCGAAGCCATTGGCGGAGCGCTGGGCGATGATGACGGAGTGGGTGAGGTGGCCGGCGGTGGCTGGGCCGGTGCCCCATGTGAGGTTGAGGTTGCCGGTGGAGAAGCGGTCGAAGGAGAGCTGGCGGAAGTCTGGGGAGACCCCGAGGCCTGCGGAGAGGAGCGGAGGGTTAGGGGGGGAGAGCAGGGCGGTTTTTTTGGGAGCGATGACTGGGATGGAGGAAGCGGTGCCGGAGCGGAGGTGGGTAGTGAGGGTGAAGGCGGAGATATTGCGGAGGTGCCATGCCTTGCCGAAGAGGGATTGGAAGGGGGTGGAGGTGGTGATTTTTTCCGCTTTGAGCCTTGAGAAAGGGGCATTGGGGCCGCCGTCGCCGGAGATTTCCTGGATGCGGAGTTCGCCATCGAGGTCCATGGCGATGCTTTTGGATTTGATTTTGGGGCTATCGAGCCAGAGGGAGATCTGGGATTCGAGTTCCTTGCCGAAGGGTGCGCTGCGGAGGTGCTTACGGAGGAGGACGCCGTAGATGGCGAGTGGGATGATGACGAGGACGGCGAGGCGGATGAGCCAGCTGAGGACGGAGTTTCCGCCGTGGCCGGGGTAGAACATGGAGGACTGGGAGCGTTTCAGAAAATCCTTCTGAGCGGCCCATTCGTTCATGACCTGGTTGTAGCTCTTGTCTTTGAGGTCGCGTTTCATGGGAAGTGGGCAGGGATCGGTCGGCTGGGGACGGGGAGCGCGTTCATAGCGCCTGGCGCTGGGGGATTCCAGGGAAAACGGAGTGGTTGGGGGAGGGGAGGCGCGAACAAATTCTTTACAAGGAGAGCCCAGGCAAAATGGTGGAGAGCCGTTATGCTTTCGGTATGCAAACTTTCCCCCGACTGCTTAGGTGGCTGCTGGTATTACTGGTGCCGATGATGAATTGCCGAGCTGCTGAGATTTCCGAACGCCGAAAAGGGGCTGAGAAGGCGATGGGTGAGGGGAATTGGGCGGAGGCGCTGGCGGTGTGGCGGGAGATTCTGCCGATGGGAGAGAATCGCGGGGCGGCGGTGGCGGGGGATCTGGGGAAGGCGTTGCAGTGTCTGGAGCAATTGAATCGGCGGGTGGAGAAGGACGGGTTGGTGGAGAAGACGGTGGGGGAGCATGGGGAGGATTGGGAGCTGCTGCGTGCGGCGGGCGTGTATTATGACGATGCGCAGGCGTGGGGTTCGATGGTGAGCGGGGAGTTTCGGCGCGGGCAGTTCGAGGGCGGGGTTCGGGTGGGCAGTGAAGCGCGGGACTGGGTGAGGAGCGTGCGGTTGTTTGAGAAGGCGATGCGGCTGATGGAGGGAGTGGGAGCGGAAGCGGGGACGAAGGCTGGGTTTTATGGGCAGTTTGCGGGGATGCTGCTGCGGCCGGAGGAATGGCGGCTGCAGAGTCTGACGGATCTGACGAAGCTGCCGGATTATGAAGAGGAAGGGGCGGTGCATTTCGGGCGTCGCGGGATGCCGTGGGGTGGTGGTGGCGGTGACGAGCGGGGAGCGCCGGTGGATGAGAAGGGCGAGCCAGTGTTGCACAGGGTGCCGGAGAGTTGGGAGAAGGCGGCGACGGATGGGGAGCGGTTCCGGTGGCTGCTGGCGCAGATGGCGAAGCAGAGCCCGGGTGCGGCGGTGATAGCGGACGCGATTTTCATGCAGTTTCTGGCTGGGGAGTTTAGTGTGACGACGATGGCGTCGTATTGGCGTGCGCTGGAGGATGAGGAGGGCCGGGCGGACGGGATATTGAGCCTGCACACATTGAAGGAGCACGAGACCGTGGCGCGACTGGCGACCGGGGTGAAGCGGTTCACGTTGCCGGAGGAGTATAGTTATATGGGATTGGCGGGTCGGATTTTCCGGAATGGGGCGGATCGCGGGCAGGCGGTGCAGGTGGTGGAGACGTATGCGTCGATGTACCGGAACCGGCGGCAGCATGAGAAGGCGGCGGCGGTTTACCGGGAGGCGCTGGAGAGGTTAGGGAAGGATGCGGATGAAGAAAGGCGGAAGATGTGGCAGGGTCAGCTGGATCAGATTGTGAAGCCGTGGGGGAGGTTTGACGGGTCGCGTGTGCAGGTGACGGGAGTTGGGGCGAAGCTTGGGTATGTTTTCCGGAACGGGAGCAAGGTGGTGATGACGGCGCGGCGGGTGAAGTTCCGGGAGTTGCTGGCGGAGACGAAGGAATGGCTGAAGGGGAATCCTGAGAGTCTGGACTGGGAGCGGATTGACATCGGGAGCATTGGTTATCGGATTGCGACGAAGGACATGGAGAAGTATCTGGGGGAGGAAGTGGCGAAGTGGGAGTTAGGGTTGGAGGCGCGGGCGGGGCATTGGGACCGCCGGATGGACGTGACGACGCCGTTGCAGACGGCGGGGGCGTATTTTGTGGAGGCGGCGCTGGAGGGCGGGAACAAGACCGGGTGCATTGTGTGGATCACGGACACGGTGCTGGTTTCGAAGCAGGGGACGGACGAGCAGCAGTATTATGTGACGGATGCGGCGACGGGAGCGCCGGTGGCGAAGGCGAATCTGGAGTTTTTCGGGTATCGTGCGGAAGGGGTGGCGAACCGGCGGAATGTTGGGAAGCGGCAGGTGAATGTGGTGACGCGGAATTTTGCGGAGTTCACGGATGAGCAGGGGCAGTGGTTTGGGGATGCGAAGCGGCTGGAGCCGAATTTTCAGTGGCTGGTGACGGCGACGACGCCTGGGGGGAGGTTTGCGCACCTTGGGTTTCAGGGTGTGTGGATGGCCGGAAAGGATCATCAGGAATGGGATCAGCGGAAGATTCATCTGATGACGGACCGGCCGGTGTACCGACCTGGGCAGGAAGTGCAGTGGAAGGCGTGGGCGAGGCTGGCGCGGTATGATGCGCCGGAGGACAAGTCGGAGTATGCGGGGGACAAGTTTACGGTGAGGATTGTGAATCCGAAGGGAGAGAAAGTGGTGGAGAAGGAGATGACGGCGGATGCGTTCGGGGGGCTGGCGGATGCGCTGAAGCTGGAGGCTGGTGCGGTGTTAGGCGTGTACCAGTTTCAGTTCGAGCATCCGGCTGGATTTCAGCAGAACGGGACGTTCCGGGTGGAGGAGTACAAGAAGCCGGAGTTCGAGGTGAAGGTGAGTGCGCCGGAGGGTCCGGTGCAGTTGGGGGAGAAGGTGACGGCGACGGTGGAGGCGGATTATTTCTTTGGAGCGCCGGTGGCGGTGGCGAAGGTGAAGTACAAAGTGCTGCGGAGTGCGCATACGGCGCGGTGGTTTCCGGTGCGGCCGTGGGACTGGTTTTACGGGTCCGGGTACTGGTGGTTTGGTTATGACTACGACTGGTATCCCGGGTTCCGGAATTGGGGTTGTCTGCCGCCGGTGTGGTCGTGGTGGCCGCAGCGGAACGATCCGCCCGAGCTGGTGATGGAGAGCGAGGGGGCGATTGGGGCGGACGGGAAGCTGACGATTGAGATTGATACGGCGGTGGCGAAGGAACTGCATGGTGATGAGGATCACCGGTATGAGATTTCGGTGGAGGTGACGGACGAGAGCCGGCGCACGATTCTGGGGAAGGGTGAAGTGTTAGTGGCGCGGCAGCCGTTTTCGGTGGTGGCGTGGACGGATCGCGGGCATTACGAGGTGGGGCAGGCGATTGAGGCTGGGGTGCGGGCGCTGACGCTGGATCAGAAGGGTGTGCAGGGGACGGGTCGGGTGGCGCTGCTGAAGATTGGCTATAACGAAAAGGGAGAGCCTGAGGAAAAGGAAGTGGCGGCGGTGGATGTGGCGACGGGAGTGGACGGGATGGCGACGGTGAAGTTCAGTGCGACGGCGGCTGGGCAGTATCGGATTGCGGCGAAGGTGAAGGATGGGAAGGGACGGGAGCGGGAAGGCGGCGTGTTTTTTGTGGTGCGTGGCGGGGGAGAGGATGGGCGGGACTATCGGTTTGCGGCGCTGGAGATTGTGCCGGAGAAGGCGGAGTACGGCCCTGGTGAGGACGTGAAGCTGCTGATCAATGCGGAGCGTGCGGACAGCACGGTGTATCTGTTTGTGAAGCCGAGTGCGGGGATTGCGCCGCGGCCGGTGATTCTGAAGCTGAAGGGGAAGAGCGGCGAGCAGATTGTCAGGATCGGGACTGGGGACATGCCGAATGTGTTTGTGGAGGCGTTTACGGTGCGGGATGGGAAAGTGCACACGGCGATGCGGGAGATTGCGGTGCCGCCGGCGAAGCGGGTGCTGACGATGGAGGTGCTGGCGGATGCGGAGCGTTACAAGCCGCGGGGGAAGGCGCAGGTCAGGGTGAAGTTGAGTGATAGTGATGGCAAGCCGTACCGCGGGTCGGCGGTGGTGACGGTGTATGACAAGGCGCTGGAGTATATTTCCGGGGGATCGAATGTGCCGAAGATTGCGGACTGGTTCTGGAAGTGGCGGCGGCATCACCACAGTGGGTCGCGGACGAATCTGGGGACGGCGTTTCCGTCGGTGAATCTGCCGCCGGATCAGGCTGGTTGGCAGCCGCTGGGGGTGTTTGGGGAGATGACGATTGATCTGGATGGTGATACGAGCGGGATTGCGGTCAAAACGAAGACGGCGATGATGAAGCGGAGCGGAGTGGGAAGCGGGTTTGGGCCTGGGGGCGGTCGTGGGTTTGGAGGAGGCGGGGTGGGTCGGGCGGAGGGAATGGCGCTGGAGGGTGCGGCGATGGCGGGGGCACCGATGGCGGCGGCGGCACCGATGGCGGACGCGCCGGGTGGACCGACGCCGGGCGGCGAGGGTGGAGCTGGTGAGGGTGGGGCGGTGATGATCCGGAGTGAGTTTGCGGACAGTGCGTACTGGGCGCGTGCGGTGGAGACGGATGCGGAGGGAGTGGCGATGATCGAGGTGCCGTTGCCTGACAATCTGACGACTTGGAAGATCAAGACCTGGGCGATGGGTCACGGGACGAAGGTTGGGGAAGCGGAGGCGGAGATTATCACGAGCAAGGATCTGATCATTCGGCTGCAGGCCCCGCGGTTTTTCACGGAGAAGGACGAAGTGACGCTGAGTGCGAACGTGCACAATTATCTGGCGGCGGAGAAGGCGGTGAAGGTTTCGCTCGAGCTGGATGGCGGGGCGGTTGAGTTGATGGCTGGGCAGGAAGTGGCGAAGACGGTGACGATCGGGGCGGGTGCGGAAGTGCGGGTGGACTGGCGGGTGCGGGCGATGCGTGAGGGGACGGCGGTGGTGCGGATGAAGGCGGTGACGGACAGTGACAGTGATGCGATGCTGCTGGGGTTTCCGGTGCAGGTGCATGGGATGCTGAAGACGGAGAGCTGGAGTGCGGCGATCCGGCCGGATGGGAAAGAAGCGAAGATCGGGATGACGGTGCCGGCGGAGCGGCGGCCGGAGCAATCGCGGCTGGAGATTCGTTATTCGCCGAGCCTTGCGACGGCGCTGGTGGATGCGCTGCCGTATCTTGCGGATTATCCTTATGGCTGTACTGAGCAGACATTGAACCGGTTTGTGCCGGCGGTGGTGGCGCGAAAGGTGTTAGTGGACATGGGGGTCAGCCTTGCGGACGTGAAGGCGAAGCGTGCGAATCTGAATGCGCAGGAGATCGGGGATCCGGTGAAGCGAGCGGAGCGGTGGAAGGCGTTGAGGATCGGGGATGGCCATCCGGTTTTTGACGAGGAAGAGCATCTGCTGATCGTGAAAGGCGGGCTGGAGCGGATGACGTCGATGCAGAATCGGGATGGTGGCTGGGGATGGTTCAGTGGGGAGAGGGAGCAATCGTGGGCGCACACGACGGCGGTGGTGGTGCATGGGTTGCAGACGGCGCAGGCGGCGGGGCTGGCGATGGTGCCGGGGACGCTGGAGAAGGGGTTGGCGTGGTTGAAAGGTTATGAGGCGGAGCAAGTGCGGCGGTTGAAGATGTGGAAGAAGGAGAAGCCGCCGTCGGGAGCGAAGGCGGCGGCGGACAGCACGGATGCGCTGGTGCGGATGATTCTGGCGGAGGCTGGGGTGGGGAACGGGGAGATGACGGAGTTTCTGTACCGGGACCGGAATGGGTTGCCGGTTTATGCGAAGGCGTTGTTCGGGCTGGCGCTGCATGCGGAGAAGCAGGTGGAGAAGCGCGACATGCTGCTGCGGAACATCGAGCAGTATCTGGTGAGGGATGAGGAGAACCAGACGGCGCGGCTTGATGTGAGGAACGCGAGTTTCTGGTGGTCGTGGTATGGAAGCGATATTGAGGCGAATGCGTTTTATCTGAAGCTGCTGGCGCGGGTGAAGCCGAAGAGTGCGGAGGCGTCGGGGGTAGTGAAGTACCTGCTGAATAACCGGCGGCATGGGTCGTGGTGGACGAGCACGAGGGACACGGCGTACTGCATTGAGGCGATGGCGGAGTACATCAAGGCGACTGGGGAGAATGCGCCTGACATGACTGTGGAGGTGCTGTTGGACGGGGAGGTGAAGCGGACGGAGAAGATTACGAAGGAGAACCTGTTCAGCTTTAGCGGGACGGTGGTGCTGGAGGGTGGAGCGGTGACGACCGGGAGGCACGAAGTGGTGATCCGGCGGACGGGGAGCGGGCCGGTGTATGCGAATGTGTATGCGACGCACTTCACGCTGGAGGACCGGATTACGAAGGCCGGGCTGGAGGTGAAGGTGGAGCGTGCGTATTACCGGCTAGTGGAGCGGAAGGATGCGACGGCGCTGGTGAGTGGGTCGCGCGGGCAGGCGGTGGGGCAGAAAGTGCTGAAGTATGACCGCGTGGTGTTGAAGGATGGCGAAACGGTGAAGAGCGGGGAGTTGGTGGAGGTGGAGCTGACGGTGGAGAGCAAGAACGACTATGAGTACTTGTTGTTCGAGGATCTGAAGCCGGCGGGTTTTGAGCCTGACGATGTGCGGAGCGGGTATACGAGTGAGGGGCTGGGGGCGTACCGTGAGTTCCGGGACAACCGGGTCGGGTTTTTTGTGAGGGCGCTGCCATTGGGCAAGCACAACCTGCGGTATCGGGTGCGGGCGGAGATTCCCGGGAAGTTCAGTGCGCTGCCGGCGACGGCGACTGGGATGTATGCGCCGGAACTGAGGGCGAACAGCGACGAGATGAAGGTCGGGGTAGTCGAGTGAGACGTTAGGATAGATGTAAAAAGAGGGCTTCCGGGGTGCCGGGAGCCCTCTTCTTGTGCAGTGTTAGGTGATCAGATGCCGGTGATCTGGCCGTCTGGGGTGACGTCGATGCGTTCTGCGGCGGGGATTTTGGGGAGGGCGGGCATGCGGACGAGTGAGCCTGTGAGGGCGACGAGGAAGCCTGGGCCGTTGGCGAGTTCGAAGTCGCGGACGGTGATGCGGAAGTTGCGTGGGCGGCCGAGACTGGTGGCGTTGTCCGAGAGGGAGTTCTGGGTTTTGGCCATGCAGATGGGGAGGTGAGCGAAGCCGTTTCTGGTGAAGAGGTCGAGTTTGGCGACGGCGGTTTCGGTGAGGTCAGCGCCATCGCCGCCGTAGATGGAGCGGGCGATGGTATTGATGGCGTTGATGGGTCCGTCCGCTGGGTTGTAGAGCGGTTGGTGGCGCGGGGAATCAGTGGCGGCGGTGGAGGCGACGAGGGCAGCGAGGTCGGTGCAGCCGGGGCCGCCGGAGGCGAAGGCGTCGGCGACGGCGCAGGGGAGCGAGCGGGAGGCGCACCATGAGCGGATGGCGTCGAGTTCCTCGGGGGAATCGTCGTGGAAGCGATTGATGGCGACGACGACGGGTTTGCCGAATTGGGCGGCGGAGTCGGCGTGAGCGGCGAGGTTGTCGAGGCCACGGAGGAGGGCGTTGGTGTCTGGGGTGGAGAGATTGGCGAGGGCGGTGCCGCCGTGCATTTTGAGGGCGCGGACGGTGGCGACGAGGACGATGGCGGCGGGGTCGAGGCCGGCGCGGCGGCATTTGATGTGGAAGAATTTTTCGCCGCCGAGGTCGAAGGCGAAGCCTGCTTCGGTGACGGCGAAGTCGGCGTGGGCGAGGGCCATGCGGGTGGCGAGGACGGAGTTGCAGCCGTGGGCGATGTTGGCGAAGGGGCCGCCGTGGATGAAGGCGGGGACGCCTTCGACG
>QQNF01000095.1 GCA_003402705.1 Verrucomicrobiota bacterium
AGCCCTCACCCGGCATCATCCGGTCCGAACCCCCCAGTCCCCACCGACCGACCGCGTGAGCGACTTCCAAACCACCTGCTGGACTCTCGTCTTCACCGCCGGCAACGGCGGCGAATCCGAACGCTCCGCCGCGCTCGAACGTCTCTGCCAATCCTACTGGCACCCAGCACACGCCTACATCCGCCGCCGCGGCCACTCGGAAGACGAAGCCCTCGACCTCACCCAGGAATTCTTCTCACGCCTCCTCGCCCTCAACTGGCTCCAGTCCGCCGACCCTCACCGCGGCCGCTTCCGCACGTTCCTCCTCACCATGCTCCAGCGATTCCTCGCTAATGCGCACGACTTCGCCACCCGCGCCAAACGCGGCGGCTCTTCCTCCATCCTCCCGCTCGATAACCCACTCGTCCCGGAAATCCCAGACCCCTCCGAATCCCCCGAACACGCCTTCGACCGCCGCTGGGCCCTCACCGTCATGCACCGCGCCGCCTCACGCCTCCGCACCGAAGCCGAAGCCTCCTCCCGCGCCGACCTCTTCACCGCCCTCTCCCCCCTCCTCGCCTCAGACCCAGACCCCGGCGCACACGACGCCATCGCCTCACAATTCGGTCTCTCCAAGGGAGCCGTCGCCATGGCCATCCACCGCCTCAGACTCCGCCTCCGCGAACTCACCCGCGACGAAATCGCCGACACTCTCTCCGACCGCTCCTCCGTCGACGCAGAAATGCAGGACCTCATGGCCGCCCTCCGCCACCACCACTAACCTCTATCGGGAAGATCCTTCCGAACCTGAACAAGGTTTTCCGCTACCCTCCACCTTCAATTCGGCGGGCGACGCAGGTTGCCGCAAGTCGGCCTTTCCAGCGCCTTGTTTGAATCGCCGATAAAGCTCCGCGAGTTCAAATCTTTGGGTGTAGCTCCCACCCAGCAACTCTGAACCGTCGAAAGTCCCCATCACATACAAATATCCGTCAAAGCTGGGTGTCGTTTCAATCACAGAGGTCCCTCGACCTTCCTTGATCCAAAGCCGGAACTTGAACTTGCCATCACAGTTGGTCATGCCTGCCAATTTCGGGACCGAGTCCTTGCCTGCAGCGATATAAACCGGGACTCGTTCGAGAGGAGCGCCGTTATTGGAATGCTTTACCAACCCCTCAACGATGACAGATTGGGATTCGCCGGAAGGCTCGGTGAAACTCACACTGGCCAGCAAGCCATGAGAAGAATGCTTGTCCGACGTCTTCTCAAATCTCAGCCCCTTACGACTGTGGACCAGCAGCTCCTCCGCCAACTTCCAAGGCTGATCATCTGCCAGAGAAATCGCTGGAATCACCAGAATCCATAGCAGTACTCGTTGAAGGGATTTCATTTTAAGACGTAATCCATCAGATGGACCGACGCCACCGCAATGTGAACCGCATTCCCCTGCCCCTCCCTCTCCTCACCAGCATTCCCCTGCCTCCCATTCCCCTGCCTCTCCCTCTCATCACCCCCTCGACTTAAGGTAAGCATTAATCCCATCAAGAATCATCTGCACGGATAGCATGATCAGCAGCATGCCCATCAACCGCTCCAGTGCCGTCGCCCCCCTCCGCCCGAGAAACGCAAAAATCGTCGACGAAGCCGCCAGCAACAGCGTCGATCCAGCCGCCGCCACCAGCACCGCCGAACACACCATCCCCACCGTGTGCTTCTCCGCGAACAGAATCACCATCGAAATCGCACTCGGCCCCGCAATCAGCGGCATCGCAATCGGCACAATCAGCGGCGCTTCCTCCGCAGGCTCCTCCATCATCCTCCGCGACGGAAACAGCATCCCCAGCGCAATCAGAAACAGCACAATCCCCCCAGCCAATCGCAGCGAATGCTCCTGCAACCCTAGCAGCACCAGCACCCTCCCGCCAAATGCCGCCGCCAGCAGCAGAATCACCGTCGCAATCGCCGCCTCACGCAACCGAACGAAGCCCCAACATCCAGATCAACGCCTCGCCCCCTCATGACAAAGCATCCCCCTCCGCGTCGACGAGCGCCAGCGAGTTAGCGGAACCCCCAGCCAGACCCATTTCCTCCGCACCACCTCCTGATCAATACCACCCGCCCTCTCCCACAAGCCCCTCTCCGAACAAGCCAGCCGCAGGCTCTGGACTGCTGTGAGCAATCACAGTTCTATCTGGCGCACGGAGTGCGCCTACCCGCCCTCCCAACAAGCCCTTCTCACTTCTCACTTCCTACTTCTTTCCCCCAAACCACCGCGCGAACCACCCCCGCTTCACCTCCCTCTCCGGCCCGACCCACTCCATGGGTTTGCCCCATTCCTCGGCACCATCACCCTCACCGTCAAATCCCGTCAACTCCCGTGCCAGCGCCATCGGCACCGAAAACTCATCCGGCTCCCCGTCCTCATCCTCGCCCACCTCCCGCTTCACTCGCTCCAGACACTCCGGCACCTCCCCCCGCACCTCCAGCCCATCCCCAGACTCCAGCAAGCAACTCACCCTCCAGACCTCCTCCCCATCCTTCCATTGGGCAATCTCAGACCAATCCACACTCGTCATCAGCGTGCAGAAAATCACCTCGCGCCCAACCGACAGACGCCGCCGCTCCTCCTCCCCATCGAATCTCCATTCCCTCCCCCCCCGACACTCGAAAACAAGGAGCTGCCCCCGCGAAGAAACAAACGCACTAAATTCCGGCTCCCGACCCTCCGGCTTGTCTGTCACCCCCAGCAACCCCTTCACATCCTCGAGATGCTCGGCATCGCAGACCAACCAGGATGAAGTCGTTCCCATAGCGTGATGATGAATTTGAAGAACCTGCTCCCGACCATCGCGACATTCCCCGCCGCATCAATAGCATTCCCACTCCACCACAATCCCGCTCCCGACGCAATCGCACTCCCTCCCTTCCAACACGCCAATCTCACTTACCCCCAACCACCATCCTGCCCGCCCAAAGGCTCGAATGGCTCCACCGGGAATCGAACCCAGATCTGAAGTTTAGGAAACCCCCGTTCTATCCGTTGAACTATGGAACCAATTGATTTTCAGCGACTTACGAACATTGGAGCCCTCGCCGCCGGGGAAGTTGCAGGAAAACTTACAGGTCGTCCACTCGCTTCCGCCCCCATCCCTATGCCTCCGGCGCTCAAGTTTCCAGCGGTTTGTTCGCATCAAGCCAGTCTCGTTTCCCCGAGCTCCCCGAAACAGCGCCCCCCGTTTCCATCTCGTTCCCTACAGCAGGAATCTCGTTTCCGCCGACTGGCCCATCGTTTCCCATTCCTGGCCCGGGGGCGGAAAACAGGAAACCGGACACTGCCCGCAGATGCGCCCATCAGGATCACTTGGCTCCTGCTCTCTGCCGATCACGGTCATGATCGCGGCGACTTTCGGGCCGCTGTCTTCGCTGTCCAGGTGCATCCAGTTCTTCCGCCCCAAGGCGATCAGGCGCATGCCATTCCCCCGCACCAGTTGTTGTCGATCTCGACGCGTCCATCGCGAGTGTACACCATCACCTCGCGCGTCTCATCCACGGGGCCTGCCGTCAGGGCTCTGAGTCCTTCGCCATCCTCCCATACCGGATCCGCATGTACACACGCCACGCCAGCAGCACTCCCACCACAACCGCTGCGTCAATCCCAATCCGCCAAGCCGTCTTCTTCCACGCCGCCCCTTCGTTCTCCTTCACCTTCATCTGATACTTCGGAGCCACATCCCCATCCAGATACCCGCGCAGCCAATCCACCTCCACTTGCGTCAGCAACCTCATCGGCATCCTCGCCACCATCCCCAGCGCCTCATCCCGCCGGAAATTCGCCGCCAGCACCGCCGCCACCACCGCCTGCTGCGAAACCCCCAGCGACGTCACATCAATTTCCGGCTTCTTCTCCTCCAACTCACTCAGCGCCCGCACCCGATCCCCAAGATTCAACATCGCCAGCGCCAAAGTCAGCCTCGGCACCGGATTGTCCACCGCTCGCTCAGCCCGGTTCGCCAACTCCACAATGTCCTCATCCATCCCCAGCAACAGCCGGTAATGCGACAGGATACTCTGCACCACCACCGATCCCTTCAAAACCGGCGACTTCGCCGCGATCTCATACAATCGACGCATCAGTCGGGCATCCCGTGTCCGCGACGCCGCCACAGTCGCCCAATGCAAAATCGCCTCCGCTCCATCAGGATCCTTCAGCGCTTTCTCAAGCTCCACTTCAAATAACTCCTGCTCTCCAAGCATCGCCAGCATCGCCAGGATCTCAATCATACGCTTCTGATCTCCCTCCGCCTCCCGGATCGCCTCACTGCACATCGCCCGCCCCTCCTCCTCACTCCCCGTACTCGTCAGCGCCCGCCCCCTCAGCATCTTCACCAGATGCGCAGGCCATGGATTCCCAGGCCGATTCAACGCCTCTAGCACCTCCCCCCATTCCCCAGCCCGCACCCTCGCCACGATCCACACGTCAAGCATCACGCTATCCTTGATCGCCTCATCCAGCGTCAGCAATCCCTTCCCCCGCCCCTCATCCCCAATCTCCGTCAACCACTGCAGTACCGCCACCCGATCCCCCACCGCCGCTCCCTCCACACGCTTCACCGCCTCTGCCGCCACCACCGTCTTCTCCCGCGGCCTCAACTGCACATCCACACGGTCCACCGCCAGCAGCATCGGCAGCGTCGCCTGCGGATGCGCCCGAATCAGCGTCAGCCACGCCGCCACCTCCCCGGCAGGGACCATCCCCTTGGTCAAGGCCGTCGCTAATGCCGCCGCTCCATCCACCGTCTGACTCTGCCCCACCGCCCGCAATAACTCCAGCAACTCAGGCATTTTCTCAGAACTCATCGGCCTCCCCATCAGAAACATCGCCAGCGCCTGCTTGCTCTTCACACCCAAATCCACCGCCACAGCCTCCCGCAACGCCGCCTCCGCCCCTTCCCAATTCTTCTCCCCAGCCAACTCCTCCGCACGCTTCAAATGCTTCTCCACCAGCGCAGGGTCCAACCGCGGACTCTCCGCAATCTTCTCCGGCATCACCGTCGGCTGCTCAGGAATCACCTGCGCCGGTGGTCCCGGCGCCGCCACCGTCTCCTCCCCCTCCAGCACCTCCCCATTCGCCCCGCGCTCCACCACCGGTTCCATGCCCTCGTCCCCCAGCGAATCCAACAGCCGCTTCGCCTCCGCATTCTTAGGATCAAGCGCCACCGCCCTGCTCAAACACGCCCGCGCCGACACTTTGTCACCCTTCTCCAAATACGCCGCACCCAACCCAGCCATCCGCACACCCTCATCCTTCTCAGACCTCCACTGCTGCCAATACAGCATCCCCCCCACCACCATCACTAACACCAGCGCAATCGTCACCGCCACCACCTGAAATGGCCGCGTGCGCCGTTCATCAGCACTCTCTTCTTCCGGGGGCAGTTCGTCCATTTCCATCCCCAACCTTCTACCGCCCCTCATCACCACACCGCAAGCCGAATCCCATGCCACCAGGCCAAAATGTGCATCCCGTACGCACACCCACGCCACCGCAGCACCGTCAGACTCGCCGCCAGCTCTCCGCCGCTGAAAACACCCCATCCCTCAACACCCCGGCACCGCCACCCGCCAGAACCGCTCCCGCCTCACCGGATCCCGCAACCTCTCCCGTCCCGTCCGCGACGCGCCAATCCCTCATGAATCCCCGCCCTCCGCTCACCCAATTCCTCCCACCCCAACCGACGCACTTCACATCGCTCCGCCACTCGCACCACCTGCTGCCTGTACGGCCGCTGTAGCGATTGCATCCCGTACCCGCGGTCCCGCAACCAGTACGGCCCCCTACCTCCCGGCCTGCCCGCCGCTCCACCACCGCCAAGCACCACCCGCCTCCCCTCTCACTCCGCCACCAGCGGAACCTCGCAGAACGTCAGCGCCGCAATCCCGTTCTTCCCCCGCAGCAACCGCATCTGGTCCCACGACTTCTCCTTCAGATAAGTCACCGTCGTCGCCGTCGTCCCAGCCTTCACGTTCAATCTCACCTTATTCCCCTCCACCGTTCCCCCCAACACCAGTCCCTTCTCCCCATCGAGATAAATCTCCCCAGCCAGCTCGTCACGCCACTCCACCGCCTGATCAAACTCCAGCACCACTTCATCCTTCCCGCCTCCCGACACCACCGCCCTCACCAGATCCGGTGCCGTCACCGACCCCGCAGGAACCTTCCCATACAAATCCCGCTCCATCAGCGGCAGCACCAGATTCGCAATCTCCGCCCAGCCAATCAGCGGAAAATGACACGGCCCCGGCGGCACAATCCCCAGCGTCGACATCACCCGCAGCCGTGAATACAACCGCACCATCGTCCGCTGCCGCTCCCGCAACCGATCCCCAGACCCCATCCTCCCACCCATGCTGCACGAATCCGGCCAGATCTGGAACGTGTAGTAATAACCAACATTCGGAAAATCCATCTTCCACCCCGCACTCATCTCCTTGAACAACTCCTGATACGCCTCCCAACCATACCCCCCCGTCGGCCCGTCCGACCCCTGATCGCTCTCCCCCTGGTGCCAGAGAATCGCCCGAATCCCATGCGTCAGCTTCGCCTGCCTCACCCGCCACAGCATCCGTCCATAAATCGTCTCCCGATTCGTCGGATCATCCATCCGTCGCTGATGCTGGTCAATCCGCGTCCCGCCGACCGCCCCGTTGATGATGCACACCGGCACCTGCTGACTCGCCACTAACCGCTTCGCCAGCTCCATCCCCCACCAGCCCAGTTCCGCCTCTTCCCCCTTCTCCGCCTTCCACACTGGCAGGCACCACAGGTTCCCTCCGTCATGCTCGGCATTCCCGTTCGGCCGTCCATAACTCCGAATCCATGGACTCGTGTCCGGCGGCGACTTCTCCCCGGTGTCCGTCGCTAGCGCATTCGACTGGCCGTCAATGATGAACGCATCGCCGCACACCAGATCATCCACTTCCTCCAGCACTTTCTCCTTCCCGCCATCCACCCGCCCGAACACCACCGCATACCTCACCAACCCAGGCTTCAGCTTCACCGCAAAACCATAACGCCCCGACCCGTCCGGCACCGCCGTCTCATTCCTGTATTCCTTCCCATCCACCGTCACCCTCAAAAACACCATCTCCGCACCAGCCTCCACCCCGCGGTAATACAAGGTCCCCTCACCACTCGCCTCCCGCGCATAAAACTGCCCCTTCAGCGGCTTCTCATCCGCCTCCGGCACCCGCTCCACCCACGGATCACTAGCCGGCTCCGTCACCGCAATCGTCCCGCTCGCCGTCACCGGCTTCCCCCCATTGCTCATCACCGCCTTCACCGTCAGCACCCCGCTGTTCTGCGCCCGCTTCAACACCAGCTTCCCATCCCGCTCCTCCTTGATCACCGCGATCGGCGTCACTTCCCACTTCACCTTCACCTCCCCTGCCCCCGCCTTCACCATCGCCTCCCGATTCACAATCACAGGCTCAATCACCACCTCCGACCTCCCATCCCACGTCTCCGGCACCGCCAACCCACGCGTCGCCAGCATCGGCTCCGGCACCGCCTCACTAACCGTCACCGCCGACTTCAATACCTTAACCCCTTCCGCCGTCACCACCCGGCAGACCACCGTCGCCGCCTCATCCCCCGTCACCCGACCAGCCTCAAACCGATACCGGAACCGATCCACCGCCACCGGCGTCTCCACCCCCCCACGCTCCACCGACCAGTAAATCTTCCGCGCCCCCCCAGCCTCCACCTTTAACTCCGTTGTCCCACCCACCGCCACCGTCACCACCCCAGGCTTCAACCCAAGCCCGCGTCCCTCCGCAACCAGCGGCCCCACCAGCGTCTGCAGCGGCTTCTGATTCTCATAATCCAGCCGGATCCATTCCGGACTCCGCACCACCCGCGAGATCCTAACCTCATCAACATCCCCCTCGAAACCGTAATTCCCATACCACCCGCCCACCCAGAACCTCGACGTCTTCGGCAGATCCAGCACCGGATCCGATTCCCCATCCAGCACGCCGTTGATGTACACCCTCGAATCCTTCTCCGCATACGTATGCACCACATGATACCACTGTCCCGTCGTCAGCGGTGTCTTCGCCTCCACATCCGCAAAATAACACTGAATCGCCATCCGCGGCGGACTCAGAAAATTGAACATCACCTTGCACGGCCGCTTCTCCTCTCCCCACGCCAGCACGGTCCCGTTCGCTCGCTCCGCCCGAAACCACGCCTGCGTCGTCATCGGCCCCGTCCCCGACGGAAACCCCGCAATCCCCTCACCTCCGAAAATCCCCTTCCGCTCCGCAAAATGCCGCGCCCCACCCACCACGCCGCCCGTCGCCGTGGTACCCTCATCCTTCGGCTTCGTCCCCCCAGCCGCATCCGCCCCCGGATCCGCCAGATGCAGCACACTCGCATAACCATTCGTCTCGTTGAACACCGCCCTACCATCCGCCGCACTATCCACTCCTTCCTTCCCCCAGTACATCCGCAACTCCTTCACCGCATTCCCCTTAATGACAGGCACCCGCACCCACACGTCCGCCACCCCAGCCGCCCCATCCCACCGCTCAATCTCATGCGCCAACGCCACCCCGCCATCCGCAAACCTCACATCCCGACCATCCGCACTCGCCGTCCCGAAATCAAACCAGTCCCGATCCAGTCTCACCAACACCGGAAAATCCTTCACCTCCGCCGACTCCGGAAGGTTCGCACCCTCCGGAGTCGTCAGCACATGAAACACTCCAGATCTCGGCCACCCCTCAAACTGCGCCATCCCCGCCGGTGCCAGCGCCACCAGTACCGTCATCGCTGAAATCAAGGTGTGTCTCATGGTCGTTTTCTGTTCGTTGTTCTGTTAGTCTTTTAGTTCATTCTCTTAATCCTTCCCGCCTCTCCTCACCAGTCGTCACTCCGGAACGGCGACGCCGGCAACCCCGCACGATTGTACAGATTCGCCCCCTCCGGATTCATCCGGTAACCATACCGCACCGCCACCGGTTCCTTCACCTCGGCAGCACTCAACACCACAGCATCCCCCTCAATCACCGCGTCCGCCCACACCCACTTCCGATCCGACCCAGCCACCGCAAACCCTTTCAGCTTCGCCCCCGCATCCGCAGCCGCCACCGCCAGCCCTTCCTTCTTCCCTGCCATCAGCCCGCCACCCGTGTGCTCGAAACTCAACCGCACTTTCCCACTCGCAGCCTCCATCCCCTTGAACAACGGGCCCGACACCACCGTGTCCTTCATCCCGTAATCCCGACCCAGCGCCCACTGCGCCAACCGCATCCCCACATCATACTTGTTCCGCGGATGAATGTCATCCCGCTCCGCCAGAGGCACCGTGTCCGTGATCACCGCCATCCCCGTGTTAGGAATCGTCAGAGCCTTCCGCTGCGCCTCACGCAGCTTCGCCCATCCATTCCCGCCCGCCGCATCGTCCGTCACCGCCTGGAAACTCGCCAGCTGCACAAAATAGAACGGAAAATCCCCCTGCGCCCACACCTTCCGCCACCCGCCGATCAGCGCATCCATCTTGTGATAGTAACTCTCGCCCTCCCCGCCGTTCGATTCCCCCTGGTACCACAGCGCCCCCTTGATCGGCAGCTTCACAATCGGATGAATCATCGCGTTGTACATCCCGCTCCACCCCGCATCTGGTGGCCCCGGCACCGCCGGCTGCGCACTCACCGGAGCCCCACTAGCCAGATCCTTCCGCGTCTGCGCCACCCACGCCTCCACCGCCCCCAGCGCCTTCGGCAACTGCTCCCGATACCCCCGGATCGCCTCCCGCTTCGCCTCAAACTGCGGCTTCAACGCCTCCACCCCAGCCAACCCAGCCGTCGCCACCCACGGCTCAATCGCCGTCCCACCCCAGTTCGCATCCACAATCCCCACCGGCACCCCCGTCCGCTTCACAATCTCCCGCGCAAAATAATACCCCACCGCCGTAAACCCAGGCACCGTCTCCGGCGTGCACACCTGCCACTGCGTCGCCGTCGGCGCATTCTCCTCCTCCACCCCCGAAATCACATGGTTGAACTTGATCCGCCGAATCGTCGGCAGATTCGCTCCCTTCGCATCCTCCGCCGCACCCACACACCCATTCAGCGCCATCTCCATGTTCGATTGCCCCGAACACACCCAGATGTCCCCCACAATCAGATTCTTCAGCGTCACCGTATTCCCAGCCACCACCGTCAGCTCCAGATTCTCCCCCGACTTCATCGCCGGCAACTCCACCACCCACACCCCCTTCGCATCCGCCGTCCCCTTCGCCACCGCCCCAGCCAGCTTCACCTCCACCGCCTCACCAGCATCCGCCCATCCCCACACCCGCACCGGACGATCCCGCTGCAGCATCATGTTGTCCGTAAACACCGTCGGCATCCGCACCCCAGCCATCAACGGCGTCACCCCCAACGTCAGGGTCGTCATCAGAATCACTCGGGCCGCGCCACGCGCAGTCGCTGTCTTTGCTGTGTTCATGTCAGGTTTCTTGCTGGTTGATTGATCTTCGCCGCCCGGTTCTCCCGATCTCTCGGCAGCCCCTCCATAATGACCCGCTCCCCCCAGAGCAAGCCCCGCACACCACGGATCCACGGCACCCCCTCTCCACGCTCTCGTACTTTCATTCTTTTCCCCCGTTCTCCCTCCCCAAGCAGACCACTTTCCACCCCACCCCCAATCCCAACGGGATTGCGCCCCCCAGCCCACGTTTGGCCCGCGCCCCAACAAGCAAGGTGGCACGGGCATCCTGCCTGTGACCCCTCCCCAAACAAGCCCGTCCCGGCCTTGCCCTCCGTACCAGCACCCCCCCAATCCCAACGGGATTGCGCCCCCCAGCCCACGATTGGCCCGCGCCCCAACAAGCAAGGTGGCACGGGCATCCTGCCTGTGACCCCACCCCAAACAAGCCCGTCCCGGCCTTGCCCTCCGTACCAGCGTCCCCCCAATCCCAACGGGATTGCCTCCCCTAGCCCACGATTGGCCCGCGCCCCAACAAGCAAGGTGGCACGGGCATCCTGCCTGTGACCCCACCCCAAACAAGCCCGTCCCGGCCTTGCCCTCCGTACCAGCACCCCCCCAATCCCAACGGGATTGCGCCCCCCAGCCCACGATTGGCCCGCGCCCCAACAAGCAAGGTGGCACGGGCA
>QQNF01000096.1 GCA_003402705.1 Verrucomicrobiota bacterium
ATCCCTGGCAACTGTATCACTAAAGGCATGCTCGTCTCCTCTGCTGGTTCATCTTCACATTCTTCTCTCCACACCTCTCACGCCGTCCGCACTCTTTACATCACCCGCCGCCGCTCCACCCTCACCCCTAACCCCACACAAAGCCCCTCCCGCAACTCCCCCTGCAACCCCAGCCCACCCCCCACCCGCAACAACAACCGCAACCGCGCCGACTCCACCGCAGGCTCCCGCGTGAACACCACCAGCGTCGCCACCGATCCCTCCACCAACCGCTGCAACCGATGCCACACCGCCATCGGCAACCGCAACAACTCCCGCCGCCCCAAATGCATCAGATCCACCAGCACCAACGGCAGATTCCCATCCCTCAATAACAAATCCGCCGCCGCCAGCGACTGCACCGCATCCCGCGGCTGCACCCACAACAACCGCTCCAGCCATCCCTCCGGACACCCGCACGGATCAAACCCCACCGCCGGATCAATCAACGCCGCAAACCCTCCCTCCCTCACCACCGCCCCAATCAACGCATGCCTCATCAACGCCCCAGACGCCATCGACCCCGCACACTCCGTCAACGCACTCCGCGGCAACCCACCCACCTCCCCATCCACCGCCTCCACCCCAGTCCGAAAATAAGTCTCCTCCACAGGCGCAGGCCCAGGAAACTTCTCCGCTATCAAACTCCTCAATGACTCAATCGTCGCCATAACATCTTCAATTCATCGCCTTCATAATCCTCATCACCTCTCCCACCCCTCACACGTGCCTCACCAACCCCCGAAACACCCCCGCAAACGTCACCAACTCCGCCCGCACCACCAAATCCCCATACGCAGGATTCGCCGCCCTCAGCCGCACCTGATCCCCCTCGAAAAACACCCGCTTCAACGTCGCCTCCCGCTCATCCCCCACACACACCGCCGCAATCATCCCCTGCAACACCTCCATGTCCGGCCGCAACAACACCAGATCCCCATCCAGAATCCCATCCCCAACCATCGAATCCCCACTCACCCGCAGCAGAAAATCCCCACTCCGATGCGGCAGCAACTCCGACGGCGTAAAATACTCCTCCGCCTGCTGCACCGCCTCCGCCAGCAACCCCGCAGGAATCCGCCCCACCAGCGGCAACGCCACCCGACGCCGCAACACCGGCGAATCCTCGTCCGCCACCACCCGCAACCCCCGCGCCTTCCCAGGATCCCTCAACAACACCCCCTTCCGCTCCAGACTCTCCACATGCAGCGACGCCGCCCGCGGACTCGCAAACCCACAGTGCGCCGCAATCTCCCGAATCGTCGGCGGCGAATCCCCCCCAGCCTCCCTCCGGCGAATAAACGCCAGCACTTGCTCCTGCCGCTCTGTCAGTGATTCCGGTGCCATGTATTCATTTGTATACATCCACCCGCCGCTGTCAAGAAATTCACCGCCGATTTTCAAAGATTGCCTCCAACCCCCTCCCTCCCGCACAATCCCCCACTCATGAACCCTCTCCCCGCCTCCCTCCTCGTCACCTCCACTCTCCTCTCCTCCCTCGCCCTCGCCGACGACCCCACCCCGCGCCCCTCCCTCGGCAGAATCGTCCGCGAAGACCCAGCCCTCGACGCCCTCCTCGCCCCCGACGCCTCCCTCGAGGTCCTCGCCTCCGGCCTCAATTGGTCCGAAGGCCCAGTCTGGATGCCCTCCCTCAATGCCGTCCTCTTCTCCGACGTCCCCGAAAACCACGTCCTCAAATGGAAAGAAGGCGAAGGGCTCTCCGTCTTCATGAAACCCAGCGGCTACACCGGCCTCCCTCCCTACAGCCGCGAACCAGGCAGCAATGGCCTCGCCCTCGACCCCTCAGGCCGTCTCACCTTCTGCGAACACGGCGACCGCCGCGTCTCCGTCCTCACCAAAAACGGCGGCAAACGCACGCTCGCAGACCACTTCAACGGCCGCCGCCTCAACAGCCCCAACGACCTCTGCTTCGACAAAGCTGGCAATCTCTACTTCACCGACCCTCCCTACGGTCTCCCCAAAGGCCCCGCCGACAAGGATACCCGCGAACTCGACTGGAACGGGGTCTACAAGGTCTCCCCAGAAGGCGTCATCTCCCTCCTCACCAAAGAAATGACGTTCCCTAACGGCATCGCCCTCAGCCCCGACGAGAAAACCCTCTACGTCGCCCAGTCCGACGGCAACGCCGCCCTCTGGAAAGCCTTCCCCATCAACCCAGACGGCTCCCTCGGCACCTCACGCATCCTCGCCGATGTCACCCCCATGGCCAAAAGCGGCAACTTCAAAGGCAGCTGCGACGGCCTTAAAGTCGATTCCGCCGGCAACCTCTGGGCCACCGGCCCAGGCGGCGTCCACATCATGACCCCAGACGGTAAACGCCTCGGCCGCATCGAAACCTTCCTGCCAAACGGCAACTGCTGCTTCGGCGACGACGGCAGCTCCCTCTACATCTGCGCCGACGCCTTCCTCACAAGAATCCGCACCAAAGTCACCGGCTCAGGCTTCCAGAAATAACCCTCCACACTAGCCACGTCCCGCAGGAACGACCGGTCAATAGCCCCGGGTGTAGCATCGCGATACCCGGGGCAACCACCCCAACACCCTCACAACCCCGTACAGGGTCGCCCCTCTCCCAACACGCGCCGGGCACACGAGGCTCCGTACCCGATCCACTCCCACGCGCCATCGCCTGACACGCTATCGTCCGCATCAGGCCGACGGCCTGACAGACATTAGCCGGTGGCGTCAGCCACCGGTCTATCATATTAATAGATCACCGCACCGGCAGGGGCGGCAGCGCCCCAACAAGCCAGCCAAAGGCTCTGAACTGCTTCTATCATCGCAGCTCTCCCTGCGCTCGGCGCGCCCCCCTCCGTTCACGCCCCCACCACAACCCTAATCCCCTTCTCCCCTCCGCCCCTTCGCGCGACCCCTCTCTTCAAAACCACCGCAGGCCCTCACAAACACCCCATCACACTGGCACCACGAGCCCCTCAGCCTCCGCGAGTTTCTTCTGATTCCCATCGAATGTCAGAAACCGCCGAGCCTTCACAATCAGCGCCGTTGCGACATGCAGGATATCAAAACCGCGATGTCCCCCAGTGAGAGTGTACGTGGCGGAAAGTCTTTTGGCCTCATCGACCACGTCCGCGAGGTTGCAGACCTGGATCAGGAGTCTGCCACTAGCCCGGTCGGCCTCAAACTGCGCCCAGAACAAAGCCGCCTCGCCCGGCGCAATCCCTTTCCGAAACTCAGAGAAGCGGAGGGCATTGGCCAGCTCATACTCACCCATGACAGTGAGGGTCAGAGCGCTTCGTTGGGCCTTCACCCAAGCGACCGCCCGGGGCGTGTGAGCATCGTTCCCGTAAAGGGAAAATAGAAAACTGGTGTCTGCGCAAATCACCATTTTCCGGAGGCCTCGTGGACGATTTCCAGCGACTCCGCCGCCGACATCACTCGCGCCCCTGACCTGTCTCGTTTTACAGCAGGACTTTCGGCCCAGTCCACTGTCTGAGTCTGCTGATCCTGCTCAGGAATGAGCCGGGCGATGGCTTTTCCCCTCTGCGTAATCACAATTTCTTCTCCCGCTGCAATCCAGCTCAGAAGGCTGGTGTATCGGTTCCTTAGGTCGCGAACAGTTGCGGTTCTCATGATGCTCCATTATTGGAGCACACCGCGTGTTTGTCAATCCGCCATGCCTGCGCCCACGCACGGCAGCAAGGACCTCAAACAGACACAGCACCCAGCGCATCCCCATCCACTCCCCTGCCCGCATCCCCCTGCCAATTCACCCTCACCCTAAATTGCGTATCTTCCGCATTTTCTCTTGCCACCGCATCCCATCCCCCTATCCTCCTCTCACTCCCATGCCCGACGAGGACCTCCACCAGCCGCACGACAAGCTCTTCAAAGAAGGCTTCTCAGACCCAGCCAACGCCGCCGCCCTCCTCCGCCAACACCTCCCGGCAGAAGTCGCCGCCCTCATCCAATTGGACCAACTCCAGCTCATCCCCGGCTCTTTCCTCGAGGAACTAACATCCAACTCGCCGCCATCCCCTTCCACGCCATCCGCGGCACCCCCGACGGCATCTTCGTGCTCCGCGCCCTCAAAGCCGAACCCATCGGCCGCCTCCTCGACAACGCCGTCTGGGACAACAACCTCCTCGCCCATGTCTCCCGCCGCCTCTTCGACCGCTTCATCCCCTACGTCTTCCGCAAAATTCACGGTGTCCGCAACCAAGCCCACCGCACCAGCGCCATGACTCTCGCCCAGCATCTCCGCCAGGAAGGCCGCCAGGAAGGAATTCAGGAAGGCTTCAAGACCGGCGAACTCAAAGGCCGCCAAGACGGCACCCTCGCCGCCAGCCGCCAATCCGTCCTCGAAGCCCTCGATCTCCGCTTCGGCCCCATCCCCGACGGCCTCCGCGATTCCCTCAACGCCATCGCCGATCCCGAGAAACTCCGCGCCCTCCTCCGCGCCGCCATCGTCTCCGATTCCCTCGAATCCTTCACCGCATCGCTCTGAAATAGCACAATCCGCCGCAGCACACCGCCCGGGAAACTCTTTTCCCTTACCCCTCTTCTCGGGAAGAAGCCTGACTTCTCAAGGCGATCAAACGACTCCCGACGGCAATATCACGTGATCGCGCCAACCAAACGGATCAAGATCGCCAGCCACCCCGCTGCCACACCGAACCTATTTCCCCTCAGCCCCCCAGGCCTCGAAATCCCTCAGGATTCCCCGCACATCACCAACCGTCAGTCCTGACTTTTTCAGCCGAAGCGTTGACGAGCAATGAGCTGACGCCAATTCCCCGTCATCAATCCCCTTGATCCCGATCATCTCCGTGATGTCAGACTTCATGAGGTTCACCCCCCCAGAAACAACCGGAGCCGCCACAGCAACAGTTTCCCGTTCCATGGCGGCTCCTCAATCTCACATCCATTCAGACACCGTCCTGAACCGGATGCAATATCTCATCACTGCTTCGGCTCCGCCGCCGGCTTCTCGGCCTTCGCCGACGACACCACCCGCACCACCGTCGCCGCGTCCGCCTTCAGATAACGCTTCGCCAGCCCGTTGATGTCATCCAGCGTCACGCCCTTGAAGTCATCGATCATCGTGCGCGCCCAGTCCAGCCGCTCCGGCCGCGACTGCGATGGCAGCACCACCGTCCCGAGCCAGTAGGCATTGCTCCGCCGCTGCTCCTCCAGCATCGTTAGAATCGGCTTCCGCGCCCGGTCCAGTTCATCGGCATCCGCTCCCTTCGCCGCCAGTTCCGCCCCGAGTTCCTTCGCGATCGTCCCTAGCTTCTGCGCGTCCTTCGCATCCGCCACCATCATCGCCATCAACTGCCCGTAATCACTCCACGTGTCGCTCATCATGCTCGCCACATCAGGACTGTAACTCTCACCAAGTTCCTCCCGCACCTTCTTCCGCACCCGGTCAGACAGCACCTCCGCTAGCAGCGACATCTGCCGCGACAGCTTCGCATCCTTCCGCCGATCGGTCGTTGGCCAGTAGATCAGCACACTGCTCTTCGGAATCTTCGAATCAAACCGCCATTCCTTCTGCGCCGTCCCCGCAGGAAAAGCCACCTTGCGCAGCGATTCATCGTCCGTCCGCGCCGCCGCACGCGCCGGCAGGGCCCCCACCGTCGCCGCCGCAGCCTTGATCACCGCCTCCACATCCAGATCACCCACCACCCCGATCTCCAGATACCCACTCGCCAGCGCCGGCGATAGCCACGCCTTCATCTCCTCAATCGTCCGCGCCGCCAGTTCCTCCTGCTTCGGAAACGCAAACCGATAGTCGTCACTGTGCGCAAACGCATCCACCTGCGACTGCATGATCCCTTCAGGCGTCCGCTCAACCTGCTGATAAATCGCCGGCAGACTCGCCTTGAACCGGCTCAGCCCGTCCGCACGCCAGCCCGGCGACGCTAACGACGCCGCCATCAACTGAAACTGCAGCAGCAGATCCTTCCGGTTCGTCCGACCAGCCAATCCGAAGCTATCATCCCCGATGTTGAAACTCAAATCCACCGTCCGGCCCGCCAGCACCCTCGGCAAATCGTCAATGCTATGCTTCTCCAGCCCGCCCGCCTCGAAATTAAACCGCGTGAACAACGCGAGCCCAGGCTGACCCTTCGGCAGCGTCAGCCGCCCGTCCCCGAACGACGCCGCCACCTCAATCGTATCCTTCTTGAAGTCCGTCGCCTTCACATTCAATCGCACCCCATTCGCAAACGTCACCTGCGTGATCCCCAGATCCTTCACCTCTTTCCGTTCCTTCACTTCCCCAGCCGCTCCAAAGTCCGTGTACGCAAACGCCGCGTCCGCTTCCTCCTTCGGTGCCTCCACCGCCTTCGCACGACTCGCCTTCCACGCCCCCGTGATCTGATCCGCCGCATTCTCCAGCGTCAGATTTCCTGTCAGGAAAATCCGGATGTCCTCCGTCGTCCAGTCGCGCTTCAGCGCCTCATGGCACTGCTCCGGCGTCACCGTCGCCAGCTCCGCCTTCACCCACGCCGCCGCATCCGCAGGATGCATGAACACTTCCCGGTCCGAAATATCCTTCGACAGCGCATCCGCTAGATCCCGCGACTTCCGCGTCGGCGCCTGCGTCGCCGCATTCTCCGCCGCCGTCGCCAGATTCGCAGCCGCTTCCGCAAGCTCAGCCTTCGTAAACCCATGCTCCACCGCCGCCCTCAACCCCTGCTCCGCTGCCGCCAGCGCCTTGTCCCAGTTCTCAGGCTTCGCCGTCGCCTGCACCGACGCCGTCTCCACATAACGCATCCAGTCCTCATGCCCGGACTCCGCCGCTAGAAACGGCGACTCAGGCTTCTTCGCCGCCACTTCAAACCGCCGGTTGATCATCGCATCCGCCAGACTCCTCACCATCTTCTCGCGCCGCGTCGCCTTGTTGTCAGGGCGCTGCCGCGACGGCCGCGACGTGTCAATGTTAATCGTCACCTCCCCAGCCTCCTTCTCCGAAAGCAGCTTCGCCTGCAATCCCGTCCCAGTCCGGATCGGCCCTAACTCCGGTCGCTTCGCCGCAATCGCCGGTGCCTTGAAATCCGTAAACCGCTTCACAATCGCTCCCTTCCACGCCTCCACCTCCACATCCCCGCTCACAATCACCGTCATCAGATCCGGCCGATACCATTTCTTGTAGAAATCCACAAACCGCTGCCTCGGCGCCGTCTTGATCACTTCCTCCGTCCCGATCGGCAGCCGCCGCGGAATCAGCGAATCCGGCAGGCTGAACTTGAACCCCTCAATCATGCTCCGGAACCCCACCGAATCCCGCGCATTCTTCTCACTGATGATCACCCCGCGCTCTTTATCCAGTTCCTGCCCGCCGATGATCATCCCGTCCGCCACATCCCTCATGAACAGAATCCCGCGCTCCATCAGCTCAGGCTTGTTGTCAGGCAACTCCAGCTTGTACACCGTCTCGTCAAACGACGTGTGCGCATTCGTGTCCGCCCCAAACGCCATCCCCAATCGCTGGAAAAACTCCACCATCTCCCCCGCGGGATAATTCTTCGTCCCGTTGAACGCCATGTGCTCCAGAAAATGCGCCAGCCCCTGCTGGTCATCGTCTTCCATCAGCGACCCCGCCTCGATGTGCAGCCGCAGGCTCACCCGCTTCGGCGGCTCGGCATTCGGCAGAATCTGATAGCGCACGCCATTCGGCAACCGCCCGAACACTACCTTCGGATCAGGCTTCAAATCACTCGCCTGATGCGGCCAGGCAGCCGCCTCAGGTGCTTCCTGCGCCCGCACCAGTGCTGGCACCGCAACAATTGTAGATAGAATCAGGGTTCGGATCATGGCTGTTTTTGCATTGGCTTCTCTCAAAAGCCCTTCGCCCAAAGCGCCGCCGCGCGAAAGCCCTGTCTCGCTGTTTCACGAAATTTCCCCGTTCCATCATTCCGGTGGCACGATGCCTGCCTCAGTGCCATGGCTCGCCTGCCCGGCATCGGCCAGGCCCTCCGCATGCCGCTCCTCGAAGTCAGTAATCTCCGCGTCTCGTTCCACACAAGGAACGGCATCGTCCGCGCCGTCTCCGGCGTCTCCCTCAACGTCGAAAAAGGTGCCACCGTCGGCATCGTCGGCGAATCCGGCTCCGGCAAGTCCGTCACTTGCTACGCCATGCTCGGCCTCGTCCCCATGCCCCCAGGACGCATCGACGGCGGCTCCGCCCTCTTCGACGGCAAGGACCTCCTCACCATGCCCCCGGCCGACCTCCGCAGCATCCGCGGCCGCCGCATCAGCATGGTCTTCCAGGACCCCATGACGTCCCTCAACCCAACCCTCAAGGTCGGCACCCAACTCATCGAACCGCTCCAGATCCACGAAGGCCTCTCCCGCAAAGCCGCCCTCCCGCGCGCCGCAGATGCCCTCGCCGCCGTCGGCATCCGCAACCCGGAAGAACGCCTCAACCAGTACCCCCACGAATTCTCCGGCGGCATGCGCCAGCGCGTCATGATCGCCATGGCCCTCATCACCCGCCCGGAACTCCTCATCGCCGACGAACCCACCACCGCCCTCGACGTCACCATCCAGAAACAGGTCCTCGACCTCATCAAGGAACGCCAGCGCGCCCTCGGCACCGCCGTCATCCTCGTCACCCACGACCTCGCCATCGTCAGCGAGGTCTGCGACTACGTCAATGTCATGTACGCCGGCCGTCTCGTCGAATCCGCCCCCGTCGACACGCTCTTCCGCGACCCCCGCCACGCTTACACCCGCGCCCTCATGCGCAGCGTCCCTTCCCTTCAGCCCAAGGGAGCCGTCCTCCACACCATCCCAGGCACCCCGCCAGACCTCGCCTCCCTAACCCCCGGCTGCGCCTTCCGCCCCCGCAACACGCTCGGCGGCCACCTCTGCCTCACCGACCGCGAACCGGACCTCATCGAGGTCTCCCAAGGCCACTTCGTCCAGAATTGCCCAGGCTGCCTCAACCACAGTCCCGCATGACCCCTCTCCTCCAACTCGACGCCGTCCGCGTCCACTTCCCCGCCCGCACCTCCCTGTTCGGCAAACGCCCGGATCCCTTCCGCGCCGTCGACGGTGTCTCCCTCGACATCGCCCCAGGCGAAATCCTCGGACTCGTCGGCGAATCCGGTTGCGGCAAAACCACCCTCAGCCGCGCCATCATGCAGCTCCAGCCGCTCACCTCCGGCAGGATCCTCCTCGAAAACCGCGACCTCTCCGCCCTCAACGCCGCCGCCCTCCGCCTCGCAAGGCTCGACTTCCAGATGGTCTTCCAGGACCCCTACGCCTCCCTCAACCCGCGCCTCACCATCTTCAGCACCCTAGCCGAAGCCATCACCGCTCGCTCCGGCACGCTCGACCAACCCGCCCTCCGCTCCCGCGTCGCCGCACTCATGGAACGCGTCGGCCTCAGCCCGTCCGCCGCCCTCAAATACCCTCACGAATTCTCCGGCGGCCAACGCCAGCGCATCGCCATCGCCCGCGCCCTCGCCCCCGCCCCCAAACTCCTCCTCGCCGACGAACCAGTCAGCGCCCTCGACGTCTCCATCCAGAGCCAGATCCTCAATCTCCTCCTCGACCTCAGGCGCGAATTCGGCCTCACCATGCTCTTCATCTCCCATGACCTCGGCGTCGTCCGCTTCGTCGCCGACCGCGTCGCCGTCATGCAGTCCGGCCAGATCGTCGAATCAGGCAACGCCGACGACCTCATGGCCAACCCGCAGCATCCCTACACCCGCACGCTCCTCGCCGCCGCTCCAGGCCTCAAACGTCTCACCGCCTCCGCGCAATCCTGACGCCCTGACGTTTCTCAAGGCGCAACACCGCGCCGCCCCCACTTTCGCCACGCCGCCCCTAGCACCAGCGCCAGCGGCCACGCCGGATTCACAAACAGCACCAGCACCACCCGCCGGTACTCGATGAATGGCAGTCCCATCAGCACGCCCAGCATCAGGTGAAACCCAATCACCAGCAACCCGAACACGATCGCCGCCCTCCGGTTCAGCAATCCTACAAACGCCCCTAGCTCCAGCAGCAGTCCGCCCGTCAGCAGCACCGTCGCCACCCACGGAGCCTCCAGCAGCACCGACCCGAACGCCCGCCGCATCCCCGTCGGCTCCATTCCATAACTGAACCGTCCTTCCTCCACCACCTTCCGCCACTGCAGCACAAAATTCCCGCTCCGCTCCAGCCACTCGCCCCCGGAATTCAACACCTTCGCAATCCCCGCCACCGTATACGCCGCCACCACCGCCTGCCGCGCCCCGTCCGCCCCCGCACTCCCCCCCCCCCCCCCCGACCCCCCCCACCCCCGCCCCCCCCCCCCCCCCCGCCGCCGCCCCTCCCCGGTGCGCCCCTAAAACCCCCTCCGCCGC
>QQNF01000097.1 GCA_003402705.1 Verrucomicrobiota bacterium
ACCCGACTGTGATCGTTTCCGTCACAACCAGGTCATTCAGCCGCGCTGATCGCATTGTTTCGTGCGACCCCTCTCAATACCACACCCTCCCCCCCGCGCAACTCTTTTCTCCCTCTTTTTTGCAACTTTCTTGCCCCAGCCCCAAAACACCGCCCGGGCAGCCGGTAAATCCAAGCCCCAGCCCGGTCAGAACCGGCACGTTACTCCCCCTCCGACCGACCAACCACTCAACTCAAGGCTGCCGCTGGAATCCCCAGCCGTTAGCTCCACATCACCCGCATAGTCATACCGCCCGAACGCACTAAGACTCCACCGCTCACTAAGCACGATGCCGACCGATCCCTGCACGAAAAGCCCGGGAATCGCCGCAATCCCCGACCCCGAGTCACTCCACCCCTGCTGCCGCCGCGCCCGCCCACCATTCCGGCTCACATACAGGCTCTCCGTCTGCCGCACACTCCAGTCCGCAATCGCCACCGTCGCCCCGGCACTAGCCCCAATGGCAATCCTCCCCCTCGTGTATTCAATCGACGGCCCCAGCGATAGCGTCCACAGATTCACACTGAAGTCGGTCTGAATCCGATTGTACGCGCTCGCCGTTTCGCCCCCCGACACCGGATATGCCGCGGAACGCTGTTCCGGGAGATTGGAAATCAGCGGCCCAGGACCCGCAAGACTCCCGGAATACGGTGCCCCGGGCGGAACCACTCCGCCAAGATCGTACCGATCCGTATAACGAATGTCGTAATCCGTTCTCCCCTTCGACGCACTGAAAGTCGACCCCGCACGGGAGACATCGGAAGTCAGAAAACTAAAGCCCCCAAGCCAGCCGAAATTAAGATGCTCATTGAGAGGCTCGATCCATTCAAGTTGCACGTATGGCGCCACCGCCTCCGGCTGATCCGACCATCGCCCGGCCCTCAGGGTTGAATCCGCCATCACCGAAACCGCCGTCCCGTTGCCACCATGAAAACTCAAAAACCCAGCATCCACCTGACTCCCATCCGTATAACCCCAGTTCCACGTATCGCCACCAAGCGCCACCGTCCCGCCATCCAGCTTCACAAACCCATCCGTGTACACCCGGTCCGCATAAGAACCCGCCGCTCCAATCGCCCCAATACCTGCGTTCGATGATCCGGCACCAATCAGCAGCAGCCCCGGAAGCGAATGGGTCGCAGGTGCCCAGTCAAATCCCCCAAGCGATCGCTGCATCACCCCCGCAGTCACCCGCCAGTGGCCCCTCGCAGGACTCGTCGCCACTATCTCCGCCGGCACCTTGCCCGCAGCAGGGGCTCCGGCAGCAAGCGGCAGCGTCGCAGCCACACTCATGAATGTCGGGGCAAATAGGAAGATTCGAATGCGCATGGTCCTCAAGGGAACCGCTCTCCGTACACTCATTCGCCTCCGTAGCGAGCGCAGAAAATGTCAGTCCGAAAATCACCGGGACTGCAGCCACGCAATCACATCCGCCATGTCCTGCGGTGACCAGCCAGTCTCAAGACCAGCCGGCATCAGCGACTGACCGGTACTCTCCAGCTTCTTGATCTCGCCGCGCGCAACCAGTCGCTCGGATCCATCAGGCAGCCGGAACGTCAGGCTGTTCCCCGTCTCGGACGTGATGATCCCGTAAAGCTCCAAACCATCCTTGAGTCCCGCATTGAACGCAAAATACCCCGGCTGCACATCCAGCGACGGATCAACGATGCTCGTCAGCAGCTTCTCCGCCGGATGGGAAATCACCGACTTCAGATCCGGCCCGATGGCATGACCGATTCCATCCGCCTCATGGCACGCAATGCACCGGGTCGCAAAAAGCACTCGGCCGTTCACCGCGCTGCCCTTGAGCCCTAACGCCGGTCGCAGGGCCCCGATCGCCGCCTTGCGCGACGTTTCCGGTTTCAGCACAGCCTCCGCCCTCTCCCGCACCGCCTCGGATTCACTCTGCATCAGCCTAGCCTTCTGGACCGAGTCCAGCGGCGTTGCCGGGTGGGCCCGCACATGATCCATCAGCGCCAGCGACCAGGATTCCCTCGAAAGCAGCGCATCGACCATCGCCCGGCCAGTCTGCGGGCTGGATGAAGACAGTTCCCGCAGCAGCAGCGTCGGCACCGTCGCATGACCGGACGAAACCATCGCACGCACCGCAGCCAATCGCTGCGTCTCATCATTCCCCGCGCGCAGCCATTCCTTCAGCACCTTCAACGCCGCCGCTCGCGTCCTCGACTCCCGCACCAGCAGCGCCGCGGCAGCCGCACGTCGTTCCAGCGGAGCGGAATCCCGCCGCAACTCCCTGGCAGCAAACGCAAACACCCGGTCCGCCTCCCCAAGCACCTTGCTCAGCAAATCCTTCCGTCCGGACAATCCCGCCCGCGACAATCCCTTTGCCTCAAACGCTAGCAGCAGCCGGGCGAGCCCATCCATCTGCACGGCGGAAAACCCGCCAGCCTCAGGCGCAACGGTCGGCTGCAGCAGCGACGCCAGCGCCTCCCGATCCTCGACCGCCAGCGCCACCGCAATCAGGTCCTCAGCATACGCCCCGAGAACCTCAACCCCCGCTGCCGCCAGCGCACGGGCCAGCGGCCGGAAATGCGGCAGCGCACTGCTCATCACCGCGGCACGAACATAGTTATTCCCCGGGTCAGCAGCCGCGACCTTCGCAACCGCGCTTCCGATCCGCTCATGAAACGCATCCCGCTCCCCGGGCGTCATGCTTTCAGGCAGCCGCGTCCACGATCCCGCACTGAAGGCGAACTGCAGCCTCACAAACGGATGCGGATCAACCGCCAGCTCCAGAACCTCCAGCACCGCCTCATGCGTCGGCAGTTCCTCCAGCTTGCGTAGCATCATCTGACGGACTCCCGGCGCGGGATCCTTCCGCAGCGCAACCGTGCCCGCTGCCGCCGGCAGCATCGAAACCGCCGTCAGCCGCGCCAGCGCGTGCGGACTGTTCAATGCAGCCCTCAGCGCATCCTCCACCGCCGCAGCCACCCTCCCGGAATTGTCAGGACCCTCACCCTGCGGCTCCCGCATCCAGTAGAGCGCCATCTGCGCCTTGTCCCGCACCCACTCATTCGGCGACGCCAGCGCTGCCACCAGTTGTTCAGCACTGAATCCCTCCATCGGCACCACTTCCCGCCTCGCCCGCCCCTCCGGAACAACCCGGTAAATCCGTCCCCGGTCGTCGCCCAGCCGATAGAACGGAAGCAGCCCGTCCCGGCTGTCATCCGGCAGCCACGCAGGGTGCTCAATGATGTATCGGTACATGTCGACCACCCAGAGCGCACCATCAGGCCCAGTCCGACACATCACCGGACGGCACCACCGGTCGCTGCTCGCAAAAAAATCCGGCTCGCCCCCAGCCCGTCGCGCCGTGAACGTCACGCCCGACTCCGTCAGCACATTGTGCTGGACCAGATTGTGAAATGGCTCGCACGTGAACGCATCCCGCTCGCCCTCGCGCCGCGGAAATAACAAATCATCCCGGTAAATCATCCCGCTGCACGCCGACGTGAAGTGCCCCGCATTCTCAAACGAATGAAATCGCTTCTCCGCCGGACTGATCGGAAAAACCGGCGCATTCACCGGACGGACGAGAAGATTCGCAGGGTCCGGTGCCGGCACGTGGGGATTCCGGACCAGATACCGGTCTTCTAGCACATAATGCCACAGCGCCCGGCTGTTCTGCGTGCCGAACCACGCCCCATTGTCATCCCGGTTCCGCCCGAATTGCGACGGCCCACTCTCCGCACGGACCTTGCCGGCGTCAGGATCAAAACTGAAATCACGGCTCCCGATCGCCGTCTCCTCCCCGAATCCCCGCAGCACCGTATCAGCCGCATGGCCGCCATCATGCCCCCCGGCCGCACAGTACACCCGCCCATCCACCCCCCAGCGCAGCCCGTTCGCCCGCAATTGCTGATTCCCCTCGCTCAGCCCGCTCAGCAGCGTCTCGCGCGCATCCGCCCGACCGTCCCCGTCAGTATCCCTCAACAGCAGAATGTCAGGTGCCGCCGTCACGATCACTCCACCGCGCCATGTCAGTAAACCATTCGGGAACGCAAGCCCTTCCGCAAAAATCTTCGACGTCTCGTATCGCCCGTCCCCATCCCGGTCCTCCAGCACCCGGACCCGCCCTCCAGGCTTCCCCTCATCGTCCATCCCGCTCGGATAATCCGCCATCTCCACAACCCAAAGCCGCCCCGCAAGATCCCAGTCAATCGCCACAGGGTCGGCCGTCACCGGTTCCGCCGCCGCCAGTTCCACCCGAAATCCCTCGGACACTCGGATCGACTGCAAACCACCCTCGGGCGAAAGCGGTGGATAATCCGGCATCGGCTCTTCCGCTCCCTCAATGATCCCGGCCAGCGAGCATCCGTAGCAGATAAGCGGCAGAAGTGGCCGGAAACGGAACATTGTACGCTTCATCCTTCGGCGGCTACACCCCACCACACCGCTCCGCAATCGCATATCCGGATTCCCCACCAGCCACCGGTTTCACCCAGCAGCACCCTCAGCGATCCCTCAACCCATGACCAACGTCATCTTTCTCCACGAACCCGCCCTGTCCGCCGCAGAATTCACCGACGTACTCCAGCGATCCGGCCTCGCCGAACGCCGCCCCGTCGCCAACCCGGACCGAATCGAACGCATGCTCCTCAATGCCGACCTCCTCATCACCGCACGCCTCCGCGGCCAGCTCATCGGCGTCGCCCGCGCCCTCACCGATTTCAGCTACGCCTGCTACCTTTCCGATCTCGCCGTCGACAAAACCCACCAGCGCCTCGGCCGCGAACTCCTCGCCCGCACCCACGCCGCCGCCGGCCCCGATACCACCCTCATCCTCCTCGCAGCCCCAGCAGCCGTCGACTACTACCCGCACCTCGGCATGACCAATCACCCGTCCTGCTGGACCCTGCCCGGAACCGCACGCTCCCCCACCCTTCCCGCCACAGGGCTTTGACACGCGGCCACCCGTGACTACTGATGCCGCCCTTTGCAAACCCAACCAGCCAATCCATGAGCAACGACACCAGCCATCCTCACGCCTTCCAGGCCGAAGTCCGGCAACTGCTGGACATCGTCATCAACTCTCTCTACACCGACCGCGAAATCTTCCTCCGCGAGTTGGTCTCCAACGCCTCCGACGCTCTCGAAAAGCTGCGCCACCATAAACTCACCGGCGATTCCGTCACCGACGCCGACCTCCCACTCGAAATCACCATCTCCACCGACGCAGCCGAACGCACCATCACCATCGCCGACTCAGGCATCGGGATGACCCGCGACGAACTCGTCCAGAACCTCGGCACCATCGCCCACAGCGGCACCAAAGCCTTCCTCCAATCCCTCGAAGCCGGTGCCTCCGCCGCAGGCAACGTCATCGGTAAATTCGGCGTCGGCTTCTACAGCGTCTTCATGGTCGCAGAAAAAGTCGAGGTCTTCACCCGCTCATGGCAACCCGATAGCGAAGCCCTCTGCTGGACCAGCGACGGCCGCACCGGCTACTCCATCGACGCCGCTCCCGGCCAACCCCGCGGCAGCCGAATCGTCATCCGCCTCCGCGAGGAACACGCCGACTTCGCCCGCAAATGGCAGGCTCAGGAACTCCTCAAACGCTACTCTAACTTCGTCCCATTCCCCATCCTCCTCGACGGCGACCGGGTCAATACCGTCGAAGCCCTCTGGCTCAAAAACCGCAGCGAGGTCACCGACGAACAATACAGCGAATTCTACAAGTTCATCGCCCACGCATGGGACGAACCCCGCTACCGCCTGCACTTCAACGCAGACGCCCCCCTCGTCATCAATTCCCTCGTCTTCGTCCCTCAGGAAAACCCCGAACCATGGGGCATGGGCCAGTCCGAACCCGGCGTCGCCCTCTACTGCCGCCGCGTCCTCATCGACGCTCACCCCAAAGGCCTCCTCCCGGAATGGCTCCGCTTCCTCCGCGGCGTCATCGATAGCGATGACCTCCCGCTCAATATCTCCCGCGAAACCATGCAGGACAGCGCCCTCGTCCAGAAACTCGGGGACGTCATCACCAAGCGCTTCCTCAAATTCCTCGACGGCGAAGCCAAATCCAATCCTGACAAATACCGCGGTTTCTACTCCCAGTTCAGCCGCTTCATCAAGGAAGGCATCGTCACCGACCAGAAACACCGCGAAGCCCTCGCCAAACTCCTGCGCTTCGAAAGCAGCATGGCCGACGCAGGCACCCTAACATCCATCGACGAGTACCTCACCCGCCAGAAAGAGGGCCAGGACGTCATCTACTTCCTCCAGGCACCCAGCCGCAGCGCCATCGAAAACGGCCCCTACCTCGAAGCTTTCAAAACCCGCGGGCTCGAAGTCATCTACTTCACCGAACCAGTCGACGAATACATCGCCAACTCCCTCAAGGACTACAGCGGCAAAGCACTCGTCGCCGCAGACGCCGACAACCTCGAACTCCCAGACGCCCCGGAACCGGAAGGCGAAAGCCTCTCCGCCGCCGACAGCGAGGCCTTCTGCCAGTGGATGCAGGAAACCCTCGGCGACGGCGTCAAGGAAGTCGTCGTCTCCAAACGCCTCAGCGACAGCCCGGTCGTCGCCCTCCTCCCCGACGAAGCACGCGTGGGCCCCCAGATGCGCGCCATGCTCCGCACCATGAAACAGGATGCCCCGGCCCCGAAAGTCCGCCTCGAAATCAACCCGCGCCACCTCCTTATCCGCCGTCTCTTCCAGGCCCGCGCCTCCCGCCCGGAAGCCGCGCAACTCCTCGCAGGCCAGCTCCTCGACACTGCCCTCCTCAGCGCCGGGCTCGTCGAAGACCCCCGCAGCCTCGTCCAGCGCGTCCACAAGGTCATGGCCACCGCCCTCGAATAACCAACGGTTGTCAAAACACCCCAGCGGCGCGACCCCACAGTCATGAACCCTTCCTCCAGAACCCTCCGGATCTACGCCCTCCTGCTCCTCGCCATCGGCGCAGCCAGCGTCCTCTTCGACCCAACCGTCGGAGCCGTCACGCTCTACCTGAAAGGCAAAACCGGGCTCATCGTCTGTGGGATCGCCGCCGCACTCGCCGTCGCCTTCTCCCGCCTCATCGCCGGCGGCACCTCATGGGCCCGCTGGGCAGGTCTCGCCCTCAGCTTCCTCCTCCTCGCCCAAAGCGGCCCCAAAGCCTTCAGCCTCGCCAAGGCCGTCTCGGCCGGCACCAAAGAAGGTCACTTCTGGTACCAGGCCACTCTCTTCGCTCTCATCGCCGTCGTCTCCCTCTGGGCCACCGTCAGCCAGTTCGTCAACGCCCGGCAGAACGACCCGTCGCCGCGCGCATGAACGCGCCCTCCCGCCCGCCGCGGAAATTCAATCCGCACCCGTTCGCCTATCATCAGGAAATCGACCTCGAAATCACCACCCTGACGAACATGGGCCAGGGCCTCGGCCGCATCGACGGCTGGGTCGTCCTCGTCCCCTTCGCCCTCCCCGGCGAAACCATCCGCGCCCGGATCTACCGCAACGACAAAAACTTCAGCGAGGCCGATCTCGTCGCAGTCCTCGTCCCCTCCCCGCATCGCGTCGCCCCTGTCTGCCCGCTCTTCACCAACTGCGGCGGCTGCCAATACCAGCACCTCGCCTACTCCGAACAGCTCGTCTGGAAACGTCAGCAGGTCCAGGAACTCCTCCGCCACATGGCCAGGGTCGACCTCCCCGTCGAACCAGTCACCGCCTCGCCACGCGAATACCACTACCGCTCCAAAATCACCCCGCACTTCGACGTCCCCAAAGACGGAGCCGTCGGAGCCATCGGCTTCCTCCGCCACGGCCGTCGCCAGGAACTCGTCGACGTTCCCGCCTGCGCCATCGCCACCGAGGCCATCAACGACGCCCTGACCGCCGCCCGCCGCTCGGCCCATGAATCCACATGGAAACGCGGTGCCACGCTCCTCCTCCGCGAGGCCAATGGCAAGGTCTTCACCGACACCCGCGCCGAAGCCGAAGAATCCGTCGGCCCACTCACCTTCCGCTTCCTCGCCGGCGACTTCTTCCAGAACAATCCCTTCATCCTCGAACGCTTCGTCCGCTACGCCGTCGACGAAGCCCATGCCTCCGGCGCAGACCACCTCGTCGACGCCTACTGCGGCAGCGGCCTTTTCAGTCTCTTCGCCGCTCAGGTCTTCACCTCCGTCACCGGTGTCGAAATCTCCGCCACCGCCGTCGAACGCGCCTCCGCCAACGCCACCCTCAACGGTCTCTCTAACTGCACGTTCATCGCCGGCAGCGCCGAAGCCGTCTTCGCAGGCATCTCCTCCGCTCCTGACAAAACCGCCGTCATCATCGACCCGCCACGCCGCGGCAGTGACGAAATCTTCCTCCAGCAGCTCTTCGCCTTCCGCCCCCGCAGGGTCGTCTACGTCAGTTGCAACCCAGCCACCCAGATGCGCGACCTCCGCTCCTTCATGGAATCAGGCTACCAACCAGTTAGGGTCCAGCCGTTCGATCTCTTCCCTCAGACCAAACACCTCGAGTGCGTCATCACTCTCGACCGCGTCTGATTCACCTTCCCGCCCCGCCGTGGATTCCCTCCTCCTCACCGGCTTCGAACCCTTCGGCGGTGACTCCAGAAACCCCTCTGGCGAAATCGCCGCTGCCCTCGATGGCACCGTTCTCCACGGCAGAATCCTCATCCATTCCCTCGTCCTCCCCGTCGCCACGCACGCCGCGTGGCAACTCACCGTCACCGCCGTCCGCCGCTTCAAACCCCGCTGGATCGTCGCCACCGGCGTCGCTCCCCGCGCCACGATCAACCCGGAATCACAAGCCGTAAACTGGTGCGACTACCGCATCCCTGACAACTCCGGAATCGTCCGCCGCGACCAGCCATCCGTCCCCGGCACCCGCCGCATCTACCGCACCGGCGTCGACACTAGCAATCTCTCCGCCGCCATCCGCGCCGCAGGCATCCCCGCTGAACCCAGCGACGACGCCGGCCGCTTCGTCTGCAATGACTTCTACACCCACCTCCTCCGCCTCACCAGCCGCCCCACCCACCGCGCCTCCCGCCGCTCCCTCTTCGTCCACGTCCCGAAAATCCCCGAAATGGGCGGCAACCCCCCATTCCTCCCGCTCGCAGACATTCATCGCGGCCTCGTCGCTCTCCTCACCGCTCTCACTGTACCGCACGATTGAGGTTGATTCCTCACCGCCGCAACCCATGACGGGATCATGACACTGATCGATGGAAAAACCGTTTCACGGAAAGTCCTTGAAGAATGCCGCGCAGACATCGCCGCCATGAAAGCTCAAGGCGTCGTCCCCGGCCTCGCCGTCGTCATCGTCGGCGATAATCCCGCCTCCCAGGCCTACGTCGGCTCAAAGGTCCGCACCTGTGCCGATCTCGGCCTCTTCTCACGCCACATCGCTCTCCCCGCCGCCACCTCTCAGGACGATCTCCTCGCCGTCGTCGCCGACCTCAACGCCGACCCCGCCGTCCACGGCATCCTCGTCCAGTCACCCCCGCCTCCCCACATTGACGAGGCCGCCGTCGTCCGCGCCATCCGCCCAGACAAAGACGTCGACGGCTTCCACCCGGAGAATGTCGCCCGTCTCGCCCTCGAAGACCCCGCCGCCTTCGTCCCCTGCACACCCCTCGGCTGCCAGCGGCTCCTCATCGAATACGGCATCGAAACCGCCGGAGCCCGCGTCGTCATCGTCGGCCGCTCCATGATCGTCGGCAAACCCCTCGCCCTCCTCCTCATGGCCCGCGGCAAAGGCGGCGACGCCACCGTCACCGTCGCCCACTCCCGCACCCGCAACCTCCCAGCCGTCTGCCGCGACGCCGATATCCTCATCGCAGCCATCGGCCGCCCGGAATTCGTCACCGCTGACTTCGTCAAAGACGGTGCCGTCGTCATCGACGTCGGCATCAACCGCGTCACCGACCCATCCGCCAAAAACGGCTACCGCATCGTCGGCGATGTCAACTTCGCCGACGTCTCCCCTCGCTGCGCCGCCATCACCCCAGTCCCCGGCGGCGTCGGCCCCATGACCATCGCCATGCTCATCTCCAATACCCTCAAAGCCGCCCGCCTCCAACACGGGCTTGCGTCCTGACCCGATTCCCGCTTCAAACAGGGCTCCCTTTCCCAACCATCTTTCCCAATCCCCTACTCCCCCCCCCCCCCCCTCCCCCCCCCCAAAAAAAAACACAAAAACCCCCAAAACACCCCCCCCCCCCCCCCCAACCGCCCAGCCCACGCCCACCCGCGCGCCCCCCCCACGGGCGGCCCGGGCCGCCCCCGCCAACAA
>QQNF01000098.1 GCA_003402705.1 Verrucomicrobiota bacterium
GCGTCGCCAACAGCCCCCGGCCCGCAGCTAACGCAGAAGCAAAGCCCCCTCCCGCCCGTGTTCCCCCCAACCCCTCCCCTCCCGTCGGTTCCCCCCCCCCTTCTCCCAACCCACCCCCCCCCCCCCCGGAAAATGGTGCGAGATGCTGGGTTCGAACCAGCGACCCCCTGCGTGTGAAGCAGGTGCTCTACCACTGAGCTAATCCCGCCAATCAGCGCGAGCGTCCTTCATAATACTCCCATCCCCCCGCGCAACCGGAAATCACTCATTCACTTCATCCTCCGCTTCATCACCACCCGACTCGCCAGATACAGCACCACCGGAATCCCCGCACTCAACCCCAGCGCCACCATCGGATCGTCCTGGCCCGCCGCCCCAGCCGCCGCAAACACAAATCCCAGCGGCACACTCCCGCACCCCAGCGCCACCAGAAACCGCCGCGCCGGCATGCCACTCAGCCCAGCCATGCACGCCACCACCTCAGGCATCAGCGGCAGACATCGCGACATCGCCACCAGCCAACCTCCCGCCTCACCCCCAAACAACCGCCGCCCTCGCTCAAAATCCTCAGGCCCCATCAACCGCCGCGCCGCCCGCTCCCCAAACCTCCGGCACAATCCATACGCCACCGCCCCCGACAAAAACGACCCCGCCGCCGCCATCACCCCACCCAGCAACCACCCATACACATAACCCAACCCGCTCATCACCGCCGTCGCCGGCACCGGCAGCACCAGGTCCCCCACCAGCAACAACTCCGCCAGCACCCATCCCCACTGTCGCCCCGGTCCTCCTAGCCATTCCCGCACCGCGTCCACCCCATACCTCACCTCCCACTCCTCACCCCACACCAGAAACGGCACGCACAACACCACCGTCAGCAAAACAAAAAATCCCACCAGTCGCATCCCTGACATTCTACCCGCCTCGTCCCCTCCCCAACCCCGGATTCACGTCCTCTGCCCCATTGCACCCCGCCCCTTCCCCCTCCTTCCTCCTCCCATGACTCGCCGTCGGTTGCTCCCTCTCCTCGCTGCCAGCCTCCCCGCCGTCGCCAGCACAAACCCAGCCGACACCGACATCAACTCCCTCCTCGAACCCATCCGCGCGACCCACAAGGTCCCCGCACTCATCGGCGGCATCGTCACCACCTCCGGCCTCTCCGCCGCAGGCGTCACCGGGGTCCGCAAACGCGACGACGCCACCCCAGCCACCCTCTCCGACCTCTGGCACCTCGGCTCCATGACCAAGGCCATGACCGCCACGCTCATCGCCACATGGGTCCAATCCGGCAAACTCAACTGGGACGACCCCATCACAAAATTCCTCGCTCCCCTCCTCAAAGACGCCTCCCCGGAATTCTCCGCCATCACCGTCCGCCAACTCCTCTCCCATCGCTCAGGCCTCCCCGCTAACCGCAAAAACTGGGCTGCCCTCCCGCTCGCCTCCCAGCGACCCGACATCGTCCGCCTCGAATCCAAACGCCCCACGCTCTCCCCTCCCGGCGCCACCTTCCTCTACTCCAACCTCGGCTACATGTTCGCCGGCGTCGTCGCCGAATCCCTCGGCAACACCCTCTGGGAAAATCTCATCACCTCCCGTCTCTTCAAACCCCTCGGCATCACCGCAGGCTTCGGCGGCACCGGAACCCCCGGCACCATCGACCAGCCATGGCCCCACCTCGAAGACGGCACCCCCACCGGCACCAACGGCCCAGCCATCGACAACCCGGCCTCCCTCGGCCCCGCCGGAACCTGCCACGCCGCGCTCGACCAGTACGCCCGCTTCCTCGCCGACCAACTCCGCGGCGCTGCCGGCAAGGACTGTCTCCTCCCACCCGCCCTCTACAAGGACATCCAGTTCCCCCGCGACGGCGAATCCTACGCCTTCGGCTGGGGCCTCCATCAGCGCTCGTGGGCCGGCGGCAACGCCCTCGCCCACACCGGCTCCAATACCATGAACTCCTTCGCCGCGTGGGTCGCCCCAGCCAAGGGCTTCGCCGTCATCGCCGCCTCCAATCAAGGCGGTAAACCCGGCGCTTCTGCCTGCGACGACGCCTGCGCCGCCCTCATCCGCAAACACCTCGGCTGACTCACGGCAGCGGCTTCAACCGCACGTTCCGGTACCACACTTTGTGCCCGTGGTCCTGAAAACCAATGTGCCCCTCGCGCCGGAAATCCTTCAGCGCCTTCCCATACTTGTTCCCGCTCCCGTCCGGATTCTTCCCAGCCTCTTTCCACTGGTCCAGATCCATCGACGACACCTTCTCCCCGTTCAACTCGACCGTAATCGACGGCCCCTTCACCGTAATCACATATTTGTTCCAATCATCACGCTTCCCCGCATTCTTCATCGGCGGCACCAGATCATAAATCGCTCCCACACTGTGCTTGTCCGGCCCTCCCGGATTCTCCACCTGAATCTCAATCCCCGTCTGCACGTTGTCCTTCGGCTTGTCCGTCCGGAAAAACACGCCGCTGTTCCCCGTCGTCTTGAACTCCACCTCCAGCACAAAATCCCCATACCGTCCCTTGCTCCAGATATCCCCGCTCCCGCCCTTTCCAGTCATCACCCCGCCCTCCACTGCCCACTTCGTCTCGCCACCATTCGCATTCGTCCACCCGCTCAAATCCTTCCCGTTAAACAAGGTCACCCATCCCTCCGCGTCCGGCTTCACTTCGTCCGCCACCACACCCGCACCAAACAATCCGGCCATCATCAATGTCTTCAGCATGGAAAATTTCATGCCTCCCACTTCCCCCGGCCCCTTCCCTGCTGCAACCTTCTCCACCACCCGCATCCACGCACGCACTCCCGCCTCCCCACGCTTGTGATCCCTCCCCGCCAACGCTTAAGCTCCTGAAGTCCGCTGCCCATGTCCCTCGCCCTCGACCTCACCAACGTCTCCAAAACCTACCCAAACGGGGTCCAGGCGCTCGACGGGCTCTCCATGAAGGTCGAACAAGGCATCGTCTTCGGCCTCCTCGGCCCCAACGGCGCCGGCAAAAGCACGCTCGTCAAGGTCCTCATGACGCTCGTCCGCCCAGATTCCTGCGACGGCCGTCTCCTCGACCGCCCAGTCGGCGATCCTTCCCAGCTCCGCCGCACCGGCTACCTCCCCGAAAACGCCGCATGGCCAGCCCACCTCTCCGCCGAACAAATCCTCCGCCTCGCCGGCAGTCTCCGCGGTCTCTCCTCCCGCGAAAATAAACGCCAGACCGCCGCCATCCTCGAAACCACCGGCCTCGAAGCATGGAAAAACGACCGCCCCGCCGTCTTCAGTAAAGGCATGCGCCAGCGCCTCGGCCTCGCATGGGCCCTCATGGGCGACCCAGACCTCATCTTCCTCGACGAACCCCTCGACGGGGTCGACCCCATCGGCCGCAAAGAAGTCCGCGACATCATCCTCGACCTCCGCGACCGCGGCAAAACCGTCTTCGTCAACTCCCACGTCCTCGGCGAACTCGAACTCATGTGCGACTCCGTCGCCATCCTCAGCAGAGGCCGCGTCGTCCGCCAGGGCACCCTCGACTCCCTCACCCGCGAAAGCTTCCGCTACGACATCGAGGTCGCAGGCAACGCCCTCGGCGATCAGCAACTCGTCGACCTCGTCCACCAACTCGGCGGCGAACTCGCCATGGACCCCGAATCCGGCGTCACCCGCATCACCATCCCCACCCGCCGCCCCCATCTCATCCAACCCGTCGTCGACGAAATCCGCCGCCGCGGCCACCTCCTCATCAGCGCCTCCCCAGCACGCCAAAGCCTCGAAGAACTCTTCCTCGAAGCCGTCACCACCGCCCGCGGCCCCTAGCAACCCACATCCCGGCCCCGCCTCCGCACTAGCCAACCACCACCATGAACTCCCGTCGCCATCCAATCCCAACGGGATTGCGTCCCCTAGCCCAGGGTTGGCCGGCGGCACGCAGGCCTACCCTGGGTCTGCCACCATTTATTCACCCAACCCCAACGGGGTTGCGTCCCCAAAGGCGCCGTTCCGGCTCATCAAAACCCACCGTCCGGCCATTGTCTCCTCACCATCACAGCGTGCCGCTCGCACAAGGGCCACCCTAACCCATGAGAACTCTCCTCGCGCTCGCCGCCGATACCCTCCGCGCCCTCTGCTCCCGCCGTCTCTTCTGGCTCCACGTCTGGCTCAGCATCGCCACCGCCCTCGTCTTCGCCAGCATCCGCGGCACCCCCGACGGCTGGATCGCCGGCTTCGGCATGCGCACTCTCTCCAGCACGTGGCTCCGCGACGGCACCCCATGGGAATCCACCCTCCACTGCTGGGTCCTCTCACGCGCCGTCCGCTGGTGGGTCGCCGGCGCAGGCGTCCTCATGACGCTCTTCGCCACCGCCGCCGTCCTCCCCGAATCCCTCGAAAGCGGCCAGGCCGCTATCCTCATGCCCAAAGCACGCCGCCGCTCCATCCTCCTCGCCGGCCGCTTCCTCGGCACCATCGCCTACTTCATCATCCTCACCGCCTTCGCCATCGCCCTCCTCTTCCTCGTCCTCCGCTGGCACATGAACCTCTGGGAATGGCGTCTCTGGCTCGCCCTCCCCGCCGCCCTCCTCCTCTACGCCCCACTCCAGGCCGTCGCCACCCTCATGGGCGTCCTCACCAAATCCACCACCGCCGCCGTCCTCGTCGCCCTCCTCTTCGGCGCAGCCGCCACCGCCCTCCAGGAAGCCGCCTCCAAACAACCCGCCACACCCATCGCCTCCACCAACTCCTCCTCGACACTCTCCCCTCCTGCCCCGGACCACGATGACGACGACTCCGACTCATGGACCGCCCAATTCGCCGGCACCGTCCTCCGCGGCACCGCCTCCATCATGCCAGGCCCCGCACCCGCCCTCGCATGGGCCGAATCCCACTCCTGCCCAGTCCCCCCACGCGCCTACCGCGATCTCTTCCGCCGTCTCCGTCTCGGTAAATCCGGCCTCGAAGCCGCCGCCGCAGAAGCCATCGCCACCAACTCCCCTCAAGGCCGCACCGCCGCCGTCGCAGGCCTCGCCAGCGCCGCCGCCGGAGGCTCCGTCATCAGCTCCGCCTGCCTCGTCCTCGCCGCCTCCCTCCTCCGCCGACGCGACCTCTGACAACAAGGCCACCACCGCCGGACCATGGCTCCAGGTCACCCATCCATCCATCTCCGAATCCAACGGCGAATCCATCCTCACAGACCCCACCCCCAGCACCTCCCGCGCCTTGTACCGCGTCCAACGCAACACCACCCCCTGAAGCAATCAGAGGGGTGATGCAGCATAACACGACTCACGTTGGAGCTCGCGTATCCCGACGACCCTCTTGACGCAATTCTGGTTTTCTGGAAATCTGGTCCCAATGAAGACGACGCTGGACATCGACGACGAGCTTTACCGGCAGGCCAAGGCGGCAGCGGCGCTGACCGGGAGGAAGATGAAGGATCTGGTAAGCGACGGGCTGCGGCTGGTGCTGAACGGGCCGGCTCAGCAGCGCCTTGGTCGTGGCTCAGAGGTGCTGGGGCTGCTGCAAAAGGAACTCAAGGGCCAGAGCATCGCGGAGATCATGGATGGACTGCGCGGTCCAGTTGACGCAGTGCCTCCAGCACAAAATGGACGACACTAATCCCGGAACCATGATCGCCGTGGATTCATCGGTGATACTCAGCATCCTCAAAGGGGAGGACCAGGGCGCTTTGTGGCTCGCGCGACTGCAGGACGAGGCCATCGCCCGTGATCTAGTGGCCAGCGCAGTCGTGTGGTCGGAAGTGCGGGCATTTTTTGGGAATCATCACGACTGCCAGATGGCATTCGACGCGCTGAAGATCGGATTCGGGGCGATCGACGAGTCGGCCGCACTGCTGGCGGGCGACATCTTCCGGCAGTACCGAAAGGCAGGTGGCTGCCGGAGTGCTGTGCTGCCGGACTTTCTGGTGGCCGCCCACGCTGCCATCCACGCCACGGCCCTTGCCACCACAGACCGGGGGTATTTCCGCCAGTATTTCCCGAAGCTCAACATCCTGTCACTTTGACCGTTTCATAACCCCGGTACCTCCCGCGCCTTCTAACGCGTCCAACGCAACACCACCCCCTGAAAGATAGGGGAACCGCCCCGCCTACTCATCCCGCAGGGATGACGGGTTGTAGCCGGTGGTTTGAGCGAGTCCACGAGCGACACCACCGGAAACCACACAAAATGAAATCGCACCCCGGCAGGCGCGCCGGAACCCGATACCCTCCGCCTCGGCCATCCTCAGACCCTCACTTCCCGGCACCAACGAACTCCTCGCGACTCACCGCACGCCGCGGCCTTGTCGCCGCCCAACGGAGGGGAAAAATTCCTGTCCCCCAACCCCTTAGCAAAGCCGTCCCGGCCTTGTCCTCCGTACCAACATCCCCCCAATCCCAACGGGATTGCGTCCCAGAGCCCAGGGTTGGACTGCGGCACGCAGGCCTACCCTGGGTCTCCCCCACAACACCCGCCAACCCCAAAGGGGTTGCGTCCCTAGCCAAACCCGCCCCGCCATCGTCCCTTCCGCTCCGGCTTTTTAAAACACGGCCTAGTCTACGACGTTCCCCGCCGCCATACATCGGTGATACTCAGCATCCTCTCCACCAGTATCTCCCGAAGCTCAACATCCTGTCACTTTGACCGTTTCATAACCCCGGCACCTCCCGCGCGTTCTACCGCGTCCAACGCAACACCACCCCCTGAAAGATAGGCGGACCGCCCCGCCTACTCATCCCGCAGGGATGACGGATTCTAGCCGGTGGTTGAGCGAGTGCCCACGAGCGACACCACCGGAAACCACACAAAATGAAATCGCACCCCGGCAGGGGTGCCGGCTAGTAACCGATCGTCAGGCAACGCCACAACCAACCGGATGCTCGTCGATGCCGACATCCGGCGCCGGGTCGTGCGGCAACTGCGTGATTCGTTCGTGAAGCAGCTCCGCGAACAGGATTTCGAAAACCACGACCCGCACTTCATGAGGGGCGCTATCCCCAGATAAAACTCCATCGCCGTTGTTGATTGAACTCCCGTCATGCTGGTTGTCACCAGAGCAAGATTCGCCTAACGTAGCAAGCTCAGCGAGCCCGCGCTCGAAGTACCTGGATTGCAACGAGAACGCTGACGCCGGGCTCGCTGAAGCTCCTCGTTAGTCCGCGTTCGGCATGGCTGAACTCTGTGCATCTGCTGCTCTCCTCATGTCGCTCTCGTGATACCACGCAATATCGCCAACTGTCGGCTCGCTAGCGAGCACTGAATGAAAGTCACTCATCAAGCGCTCCAACTCTCGCTTGCCTGCTGCGCTCCGGCGCTGAAGCCACGCGAACGAGTGATGATGAAAATGCGCGAGCCACGCCTGCTCGCCGTCAGGCCAGAAGCTCAGTCCAATCCAGAAGCGCTTGCCGCTGCGCTCGGCAAAAACAACGACGCCCCAATCATCCTGACACAACTCGCTCTGAACCGAGAGACCGTCGATGCGGCGCAGCAGTGAGACAAACCAACCCGCGCCGGTAGTCGCGAGAATACCGTTGTCCTCTGATACGGGAACGAACTCCGCTGGATGTCGAAAGGTGACGTTTTTGCGCATGGCGCGAAGCGGCCTAACGTACAAGTGATGGCACACCCACTAGCGGGAGCCAACGTTGATCGCGGGGTTGAGGTTGAAATCGGGCGAGAACATCGAAAACACAGGGGCTAGTGGGTGTTGCCATGCACGGCTTGTTCTGCCGTTATTATCGTGATGCTCGATGAGCCGTCTTGAGGAGAAAATGTGTTACTGATCCTCAGCCTTCCCTCGCTCGACTCCTTAATCCCTCGGCCACGCATCCAACCTTCTTGCAGAGCAAGTCGATTCATCTCGCGGTCCTTCGACCATCCGGACCAACCCTTCTCATCACCTTCGATGCCGATACTCACCGAAACATGGTGAAGCCGATCGTCAGGATGGAAGCCCAGTTGGACATGCAGGAGAACGCCATCTTCATATTTGAATGTGGTGAAGCGGCCAATGCTTTCCACCTTCACTCCGTAATCCTCCAGTGCCCCGATTACTTCGCCCCGCTCGATTCCACCCCTGCTTAAGAGGTCGGCAAATAGCAGTTGGGTGATCTGATGCATTTTTTGGCAGAACAGTTTATTATTTTACTATATCTGGTGGCATATCCATCTTTAATCGGAGCGTCCCGGCGGGTCTCGAAACCCTCCAACCGCCTGAGATTCAATGGATGCCATAGAATTGCGCTCACAATATCCAGCCCAACCGGATTGGCAAGACCTTCCCTCGGCGCTTTGGCAGTGCCGATGATCAAGGCGGCACCGGGGCCCAGTCCATCAAAACCTTCCTGTTTGCCGCATGCCCGCATCTACACTTCAAAGTGAGAGCCCTGCCCAATCTCTCGACGAGGTTCCGGCAAGCATCGAAGGAATCGGGATGTAAGACCAGCTCCTTGCCCCACTGCAAAAATCAGAAGCCGCCATCCGTATGGCCGCTTGCACCAGTCAGCGACGCACGCACCTCCCCAATCGCAATGTCCTGCCGCTTCCGCCCCAGAAAACACGAGACGCTCCGGTACCCCACAGTCTCCAGCACATCCAGCGCCTCCTCGAAATGCGACGCCACCCGCCCCGGATGGTGACTGTCACTTCCCAGCACCACCGGAATCCCCCGCTCGCACATCATCCGCAGCATCCCCGGCCCGGGATTGAACTCCCGCACCGTCTTGTGCAACCCCGACGTGTTCAACTCCATCGCCACCCCAGTCCGCGCAATCCGGTCCAGAGCCGCACCAATATCCTCGCCGATCACCTCCAGATCCCATTCCGCAGGGCTGTGGTTCTTCACCAGATCAGGATGCGCAAGAGTGTCAAACAAACCCGTCTCCGCACTCTCCGCCAGATGCCCGAAATAACACCGCTGAAACGCCACCGGATCCCCCTTCCAGTACCGCTCACGGTAATCCTTCCCGAAAAAATGCACCGACCCTAGCACGTGATGAAAATCACACCGCTCGTTCAACCGCTCGATCCACCACTCATACCCGGGAAAAAAATCACTCTCCATCCCTAACCGTACGTCCAGCCGCCCCGCATACGCCTCCCGCGCGCGCTCCACCAGCCCGATGTACTCATCGAGCTGCTCCGGACTCATCCGCACATTCGGCCACCAGTTGTCAGGCATCGGACTGTGACACGTGAAGATAATCCCCTTCAACCCGCGCCGCACCGCCATCTCCGCATACTCCTCAGGCTCCCCCTGCGCATGCTTGCACAACGGGGTGTGCATGTGGCTGTCATAATATACGGGTCTGGCTCTTTCAGTCATCGGATCGCGGATTCACTCCCAGCAAACCGCCGCCCGCCTCCTCCGCGAGGGCAAAATTCACCCCTCTACCCCATCCCTACCCACCCCGGCGTCGCCATTGAATAAATCCTTCTCCCGCGCGTCTGTGCGGCCGCCCTCCTTTCCTCTCCCGCCCATGAAACTCTCCCCGCTCGCCGCAGCCTTCCTCCTGCTGCCCCTAACCCTCGCCGCCGCGCCCCTCCCTCCCTCGCCCGAACAACTCGGCGACATCCGCCTCAACGACGGCCGCACGCTCCTCAAAGTCTCCCTCCTTCGCGCCGAACCCGACGGCCTCCGCCTCGAACACGCCGCCGGCGTCGGTAAGGTCGCCTTCGAAGATCTCCCCAAATCCCTCCAGTCACGCTTCCACTTCGACCCAGCCAAAGCCTCCGCCTTCCGCTCCGCCGCCCTCGAAGAAGACGCCCGTCGCGCCGCCGCAGAAACCCGCCGCCTCGCTTCCGAGGTCATGCAGAAGGAAGCCACCAACCAGGAATCCGACGTCCAGCGCGCCCGCGAAGCCTTCTACCAGCTCCTCTCCGACGGCGGCTACAACTTCGCCCAGGTCGACAAAGCCCTCCGCGACAGCATCGCCATCCTCAAGGAAGCCAACCGCCCAGACCTCGCCGATCTCCTCGAAAAAGACCGCGCCACCCTCTCCGCCCGCGAAACAGTCCGCGGCACCGAAGCATCCAAACACGAACGCGAAAAACTCCTCACTCGCATCCGCGACCTCGAAGCCCAGGTCGCCGCACTCCAGAACCGCCCCCTCGACGTCGCCGTCGTCCAGCAAACCGACTTCATCCCCTTCTTCGTCGACCGCCCCGTCATCGTCCCCGTCCCCACTCCCATCCCAGATCTCTGCCCGCCACCCACCCGACCCATCCGCCCCATCCAACCTTCTCCCCTCCCCATCTCCAATCTCCCCATCAGCAACCTCAC
>QQNF01000099.1 GCA_003402705.1 Verrucomicrobiota bacterium
AAAGCGCTGTTGTTGCTACCAGTGGTGTTAGCTTGGAGTGTACTGTTTCCAAAAGTGTTGTTTTGAATACCCGTAGTGTTTGAAGTGAGTGCATTGACTCCAAAAGCGTTGTTGTTGAAGCCGGTGGTGGCACCGAGGAGGGACCAGTTGGTGCCGCTGGTGACGCCGGGGCCGGGGAGGTCGAAGACGACCCCGTTGATGGCGTTGATGGCGGCGGAGCGGTTGAGGCAGATCTTGTGAGTGTAGGATCTGTTAGATGAGAGCGTGCTGTCGGCGTTAGAAGACCAGCGGAGCGTGGACCAGACCCCGCCTGCGGAGATTCTGGGGCCGTCCATGTAGAGGGAGGTGCTGCCGAAGGTGAAGGCGGCGCGGCCTTCCGGCCATGAGGCGTCGTTGAAGGCGGGGAGGAACCATGAGGCGGCTGGTGGGGTGGAGGAGTTCCAGAAGCGCCATGAGCTGTCGTAGGCGGCTGGGGAGGAAGTGACCGGGCCGGTTGGGGGCGGGAAGTTGACGGCGCCGGGGGAACCACCGGCATTTCTGCTGGAGGTCCATGAGGAGGCGTCGCGGGAGCCGGAGTCGCCGGATGTTTTGGCTAGGGTGGCTCCCGAGCCGTCGGGTGCGACGGGCCATGAGCCGGAGTCGGCGTAGGACAATTCGTCCATGATGCGGTCGTTATTGTCGCGGAGGCGGAGGGTTTCGCCTCGGTTAGAGAGTGCGCCGGACCATGGGCCGAGGGCGTTGGGGAGGGAGGCGATGGCAGGGTTGCGGGCGATGACGAGGTGGCCCTTGCCGGGGATGACGGTGCCGGAGGGGAAGGTGAAGTCGATGCCGCCGCTGATGCGCCAGCCGGAGAGGTCGACATTGACCCCGTTGAGGTTGTGGAGTTCGAGCCATTCGCCGTCTTCGGTGGGGCCGGTTGGGTGGTAATGGACCTCGTTGAAGGTGACGACGGAGTCGTAGGCGGTGGCGCGGCCTGCAAGGAACAGGGGAGCGGCCGCCGAGAGGAGGCGGAGCAGATTCATGGCGGGGGAAAGGGGGGATGCCGGAAGGGGATACGACCGGCGGGGGAAGAGTGCCCGGGGCAACCTGAGGAGTCAATGAATTGAGGGGAAAGCGTTCCGTGGCGGCGGCAATTGATCCTGTGGACAAGTGCGGCGGGTGTGCTTGGGTTTGGGATAACCACATGCCCCGCATGTTCGACAGACCTTCTGTGATTTTGCATTCTGCGGCTCCCGGCGCGATTCAGCGCACGGACCGCAGCCCATGCTGAGATCCGGGCGGTGCCTCCGGTGAGGCACCTGTGGCTGCGGCTGCTGCCGAGAGCCGGCTGTCATCCCCCCCATGAGCGCTCCGCATTCTTCCACGTCATCATCCCGGCTTTGGCTACTTGTACTTGGCGCGCTTGGCGTCGTGTTCGGCGATATCGGGACCAGTCCGCTGTATGCGATGCGGGAGTGTTTCACGGAGCTGCACGGAACGGGGGGGCATGAGGAACTGAAGGTGGTCCTTGATGTGAGGCAGCATGTGCTGGGGGTGCTTTCACTGATCATCTGGACGATCACCCTGATCATCACGCTGAAGTACGTGGTGCTGGTGATGCGAGCGGACAAGCAGGGGGAGGGCGGGATTCTGGCGTTGTTGTGTGTGGCGTTTCCGGAGCGGCGCGGGAAGTACCGTTCGGGGACGGCGCTGGCGATGGTGTCGCTGGGGATTTTCGGAGCGGCGTTGCTGTACGGGGACGGAATCATTACGCCGGCGATTTCGGTGTTGTCGGCGGTGGAGACCTTGAATGACACGCCATTGAAGGCGTACGTGGTGCCGATCACGATTGCGATTCTGGTGGTGTTGTTTTCGGTGCAGCGGCTGGGGACTGGGAAGATGGGGGCGGCGTTCGGGCCGATCACGCTGGCGTGGTTTGTGACACTGGCGTTGATTGGGATGAGGTGGATCCTGGAGCCGAGGCCGGAGGGAGCGCCGTCGGTGTTTGAGGCCTTCAATCCGCTGCTGGGGTTGAAGCTGCTGACGATTGACAGTCACACATCGATCAAGGTGTTGTCGGGGGTTTTGCTGACGGTGACTGGAGGTGAGGCGCTGTATGCGGACATGGGGCACTTCGGGAAGCGACCGATTTCGCTGGCGTGGATCTGGCTGGTGAAGCCTGCGCTGCTGCTGAACTATCTGGGGCAGGGGGCGTTTCTACTGCATCATCCCGAGATGATTGACAATCCGCTGAAGCACATGACACCGGACTGGGGTCAGATTCCGCTGACGGTGCTGGCGACATTGGCGACGGTGATTGCGTCGCAGGCGCTGATTTCCGGGGTGTTTTCGCTGACGATGCAGGCGGTGCAGCTGGGGTATCTGCCGAGGACGAGGATTCAGCATACGTCGTCGCAGGAGAAAGGGCAGATTTACATCAGCCGGGTGAACTGGGCGCTGATGGCTGGGTGTATTGCGCTGGTGGCGGCGTATGGGTCGTCGCAGCGACTGGCGGCGGCGTATGGGATTGCGGTGGCGCTAACGATGCTGGTGACGACAGTACTGCTGTACTATGCGGCGCGGCGGCAGTGGGAGTGGTCGGTACCGAAGACAGTTTGTGTGATCGCGGGACTCGCGGTTATTGACGGGGTGTTTGTCGTGGCGAATTCGCTGAAGTTTTTCCATGGCGGGTGGGTACCGGTGACGATCGGGATTCTGCTGTTCACGGTGATGGTGACGTGGAAGGCTGGGCGGCGGCATCTGGGGGCGCGGCTGGCTGAGCAAGCGTTGCCGTTGAACGATTTTCTGACGAGCATTGAGCGCGGGACTAAAGTGGCGCGGGTGCCGGGGACGGCGGTGTTCATGTCTGGGTCGTCGGGATTGACGCCGACGGCGCTGCTGCACAATCTGAAGCATAACAAAGTACTGCATGAGCGGATCATTTTTCTGACGATTGAGACGGAGAAAGTGCCGCATGTGCCGGCAGGGGATCGGGTGGTGGTGGAGTGCATTGCCAACTGTGCGGAGACTGGGCAGAGCGTGTGGCGGGTGGTGGGGCATTATGGGTTCATGGAGCAGCCGGACATTCAGGACATGATGGAGTTGTGTGAGTTGAAAGGATTGCGGATGGAGCCGATGCAGACGAGCTTCTTCCTTGGGCGGGAGACGGTGATTCCGGGGAACAAGTATTTTGCGACGTGGCGTGCGAAGCTGTTTGCGCTGCTGTCGAGGAACGCGCAGAGTGCGGTGGCTTACTACAACATTCCGCCTGGGCGGGTGGTGGAGTTTGGCATCCAGATTGAGCTTTGAGGACCTGAAACTGACAATAGCATGAACCGAATGAGATTTCTGGCAGTGATGGCGGTGATGGCCGCTAGGGTGAACGGGCAGGAGGAAGTGACGCCTGACGCGATGACTGCGGAGCAGATTGTTGACCGGGTGCTGATGAGCCGGGCGATGCAGAACAAGGAGGAGTTGAGGGGGAGCTTTACGAAGGGGCGGACGTCGGTGCCGTTTACGATCACGCTGTTGAAGGATCAGATCAGTTTCGGGTTTGATAAGCCGAAGCAGGTGGTGAGTCTGAACATTACGGAGAAGGGGGCGCGGCTGACGGAGACGGCGGCGGGAGGGAAGGAGCAGGCGATTGCGACGGCGCGGTATACGGAGGGGGTGCGGGGGACGGATCTGACGTATGATGATTTGTCGCAGCGTTTTCTGTACTGGCCGAAGAAGGCGAAGGTGGGGACGGACACGGTGCAGACGCGGAAGTGTGATGTGGTGGATTTGTTCAATCCTGATGCGCTGGGGGAGTATTACATGGTGCGGGTGTTTGCGGATCGGGATTCGGGGGGGATGCTGCGGATGATGGGATTTGATCGGGAGGGGAAGCTAGTGAAGACGTGCACGGTGACGTCGGGGATGAAGCTGAAGAGTGGGGCGACGGTATTGAAGAGCATGGAGATTCTGAGGCATCAGCCTGGGAGCAAGAAAGTGATCAGCGAGACGACCCTTGAGTTGCGGAAGCCGTGAGCGCGCTTGCGTTGTGAGTTGGGCCCGGCAGGGTGGCCGGTTCATGACGATTCCATTCTATCTCGGGCAGCAGGTGAACCGGGCGCTGGCGACAGCCGGGCTTGAGCTTCCGGAAGGGTTTGCTGCGGTGGTGATGCCTGCTGCGGACACGCGGTTCGGGGATTATCAGACGAATGCGGCGATGGTGCTGGCGAAGGTGATGAAGGTGAATCCGCGGGTGCTGGCGGAGCAGATAGCGGGGGTGGTGGAGACTGGTGAGATGTGCGGGACGCCGACGGTGGCGGGGGCTGGGTTCATCAATTTTTCGGTGCTGCCGGAGGCGCTGGCTGGGAAGCTGGAGGCGCTGCTGGGGGATGAGCGGCTGGGGGTGGGGGAAGTGGAGGAGAAGCGGACCGTGGTGATCGATTTTTCTGCGCCGAATGTGGCGAAGCAGATGCACGTGGGGCATATCCGGAGCACGATCATCGGGGATTGCCTTGCGCGGACGGCGCGGTTTGTGGGGCACCGGGTGATTACGGACAATCACATTGGGGACTGGGGGACCCAGTTCGGGATGGTGCTTTACGGGTGGAAGCGGGAGCTTGATGCGGCGGCGCTGGCGGCGGATCCGATCCGGGAGTTGCTGCGGTTGTACAAGGCTGTGAATGCGCAGTCGAAGGGTGAGGAAGTGGCGAAGGAGGCGGGAGAGCGTGCGGACACGCCGACGCGGGATGCTTGCAAGGCGGAGTTGGTGAAGCTGCAGGCTGGGGATGCGGAGAATCTGGCGATCTGGGAGCAGTGTGTGGCGGTATCGAAGGCCGGGCTGGAGACGGTTTATGAGAAGCTGGATGTGGGGTTTGATTACTGGTTAGGGGAGAGTTATTACAACGGGATGCTGAGTGGGGTGGTACGGGAGCTGGAGGAGAAGGGGATTGCGCGGGAGAGCGAGGGGGCGGTGTGTGTGTTTTTCGAGGACATTCCGGCGATGGCGGACAAGGCGCCGTTTATTGTGAGGAAGTCGGACGGTGGGTTTGGTTATGCGACGACGGATGTGGCGACGGTGAAGCATCGGGTGGAGACGTGGGGAGCGGATGCGATCTGGTATGTGGTGGGGGCTCCGCAGGCGCTGCATTTCGAGCAGTTGTTTGCGACGGTGGGGCGGATGGGGTTGCAGCCGGAATTGAAGCACATTGCGTTCGGGAGCATTCTCGGGGCGGACGGGAAGATGATGAAGACGCGGAGCGGCGAGAGTGTGGGGTTGCTGGAGGTGCTGGAGGAAGCGGAGGAGCGGGCGCGGGCAACGGTGGAGGAGAAGAATCCGGACCTGACGGAAGAGGAGAAGTTGGAGATTGCGTCGGCGGTGGGGATCGGGGCGGTGAAGTACCAGGAGTTGAGCCAGGGGAGGCTGACGGATTACAAGTTTGTGTGGGACAAGATGCTGGCGTTTCAGGGGAACACGGCACCGTATCTGCAGTACAGTTATGTGCGGACGCGGTCGATTTTCCGGAAGCTGGAGGGAGAGGTGGTGCTGGCGGGGCCGTATGTGATTACGGAGAAGGAGGAGAAGGAACTGGCGCTGACCCTGTGCCGGTTTGCGGAGGTGGTGCCTGCGGTGCTGGAGGATTTCCGGCCGAATGTGCTGGCGGGTTATGTGTATGATCTGGCGCGGGCGTTTCACTCGTTCTTCGAGGCGTGTCCGGTGCTGCGGGCGGAGGGTGAGCAGCGGGCGACGCGGCTGGCGTTGTGCGAGCTGACATCGCGAGTGCTGCGGAAGGGCCTTGAGCTGATGGGGATCCGGGTAACGGAGAAGATGTGAGGACGGGTCGGGGCGTGCGATTTCGTGTCAGCATCGGTTGATGGGTGCCGTATGTGATCGAGTGCAATTTTTCCCCTGACGAATGCGATGGAGCGCTGCCTTCTAGTGATTCCGTGTTTCCGCGAGAGCGAGAGACTGCCGCGGTTTCTGCCGGCGCTGGTGCGTGCGGTGGAGGCGAGCGGATTGGACGTGCGGGTTCGGGCGGTGGATGATGGGTCTGGCGAGGCGGAGCAGAGGTGGTTGCGGGATTATGTGGCTGGGCTGGGTGCGGAGCATGGGTGTCTGGATCCGGCGCAATTGAATGAGAGGAATACGGGGAAGGGCGGGGCGGTGTATTCTGGTTGGGAGCGGGCGGAGGGGGCGGCGGTGCTGGCGTTTGTGGATGCGGACGGGGCGGTGCCGCCGGAGGAAGTGGTGAGGGTGCTGCGGATGGCGGTGGAGGATCCGGAGGGGGCGGTGATTGCGGTGCGGACGGGGGAGTCGGGGACGCGGGTGGTGCGGGAGATGAAGCGGAAGGTGGCTGGGCAGGTGTTCCGGTGGATTGTGCGGTGGCATTTCGGGTTTCCGGTGCCGGACACGCAGTGCGGGTGCAAGGCGGTGCCCGGTGCGGTGTTTGCGGAGATTCTGCCGGAACTGACGGAGCGGCGGTTTACGTTTGATGTGGAGTTGCTGTGGCATTTGTTCCGGCGGGGGGTGCGGGTGCGGAGTGTGCCAATTGACTGGGAGGAGAGTCCGGGGAGTCGGCTGCAGCCGGGGAGTGCGCTGGCGATGTTCCGGAGTTTGCGGGCGCTGCGGAGGAAGCTGGGTGGGGGAGGGGGATTGAGATTTGAGATTTGAGATGGGTTGAGGGGGGGAATTTGAGATTTGAGATTTGAGATGGGTTGAGGTGGGGGATTTGAGAATGGGGAGGAGGGCCTTCGACACGTTTGAGAAGGTTGGCCCGGTATTCGCCGAGGCGGGTGCGGGCGGCGGTGGTCGTGATTCGCGCTGGGCAGTCTGGACCAGTTCTGGGCTCAGCTCGCTTTGCCGCGCAGTGAGCAGGTTGCGGGCGGCCGGCTGTCCGCATTCGTGGCGTGGAACCACTCGTACTTGAGGGTTTGGCTCAGGACCTTGATTGTTTCTTGGGGGAGCCGGGCCACTCGGCTGACACTGAGGTGCAGATTCCTGTGACGTCCGGAGGGAGGTCGCAAAAGTCGTCGACCTCCTCTCATGGAAACACAGCGGTTTTCACATCGACTCCGGCGGAGAAAAACCCATCGCCTCCCACGATACCGACGGACGCCGGCGCTTGGCGGAGTATTTACTGCGCGCCCCATTCTCCCTCCAGAAAATGACTTGGATCCCCGACACTAAAACCGTCATCTACCGTTCCCGCCGCAGTTGGCACACCAAACGCAACTTCGAAGTCTTCAAAGCCACCGACTTTCTCGCCGCCGCCATCGAGCACATCCCACCCATTATGAAACGGGTGGAAGCTATCGTCCGTCCAGGTGAAGTCGAATTCTTCCTCCGCCTCCTCGGTCTCTGGGAGGCCCTCATCAGTCTTCCGCCACCTCCGGAGCCGCCCTTCGACATTGAAACATTCGAGCCCATCGAACCTCCCTGGCAGGCCATTCGTGCCTGGATTCCGGCGGACGATGACGAGGCCCCAACCGACACGCTTGAACTTTGGGACCAAACCACCGGCACAGGTTGGAAAGCCCCGGAAATCGATCTCGGAGACGGACGCACTCTTGTCTTGGAATACACCTGACGCCCGCAGACCCCGGCTCGAAGCAAATCCCCGGAACGACGCAACATCCCGCTGCCAAAAATACCTTGGCAAGGCGGTCTGGGATTGTATGCTCGAGTGTCGTCAAAATTCACCATGAACCAAGCTGATACCCCATGCCACCGGCCAAATTCATCCGTCCGGAACCTCTGTCTCCATGCGGTTCATCGTCCTCCCCTCAAATTTCAACCTGCTTCGGCCCCTCTCTCCCCCCACACCCCCCCTCCCCCCCTTCCCCGTCCCGCCAATGACGCCACCCGCGAAAAGCAAATTCCTTTCACACCCATCCCACAGGCTGCTGGACACGAGGGTGCCGCCCCTTCAGAGGCGGTTGCTGATCAAGGAAATTCGTTGGAGGTCGAGTTGAGTTAGTATGGATTATAACCGTGATTCCGGCGCGGTGCTGTCCCACGCGGCTAACTCTTCACCGGCTCAATTCCGGCTCAAATCCGGGTAACCATGAGGAATGCGCTGCTCCTAATATCTTGAAACTGCCGCCTGCTGTCCCATAACTTCGAAAGAGAAAAAGCAGATCCAGCCGTTCCCATATCGCCGCCCTCACCACCGCAAACAGTCTCGTGAAGCTGTGCCCCCATGCGCTCAGATGTGCCGCAAACCTCAGCAGCACGTACACCAGCAGCGCAGTCCACACCTGCCATCTGATCGCGTTGGCGCTGTGGCCCACAAAGCCGCTCAACCGGAGCGTCTGCTTCACTTGCTTGAAGAATACCTCGATCTCCCACCTCGCCCGGTACAGATCACACACGCTGCCCGCGCTCCACTCCTTGTGGTTGGTGATGAAGACCATCACCTTGTCCTTGCCGTCGACCTCCACCACGGCTTCCACCCGGCGCAGCTTCCAGGCCCCCAGCATCTTCTTCCACTTCACTCCGGCCAGTTCGATGATCTGGTCCTTCAGAATCCGGCCGCCCTTTTCAACCCGCAGCCTCCGCACTGGCCGGTACTGGAGGTTGTCCTTGGCACGGGTGACCCAGAACACGCCGCGCGAGTCAAGATCGTGAAGATGCGCAAAGTCCACGTAGGCCTTGTCGAAAACCGCGATCTCACCGCATTCGAGCCCGGCACAGAGCTCTCTGGCGCGTTTGCAGTCGTTTTCCCCGGCAGTGTCCACGATGGCGAAGCGGGGCATGAAGCTCGCGACGTCGAGCCTCAGGTGCAGCTTGGCAGCCGCCTTGCGCCGCCGGTGCTTGGCCCAGTCCATGCAGTTGGCCACCAGTTCGATGGTCGTGGAGTCGACGGCGTGCACCTTCGCCTTGAACCTGTGCAGCCGCCTGCGGCCCTTGCGCCTGCCGCCGAACTCCGGTTCGCATCGATGGAGGTGTTGGAGTGTGTTCCAGAAGACGGCCTCAATGAACGCCGCGTCACGGTTCCTGTTGGCGTGAGAGAGCGTATTGCGCGCCGGCGGCGTGATGCCGATTCCGGCAATGGCCCGGGCCTTGAGCCTGAGCCAGTCGCAGACGTCATTGAGGCTGAGTGCATGGGCCAGTTGTACAAAGATCATGGCTGACATGTGACTGAAGACGCTGAAGGTCCTTGCCTTGGCTTCGATGCCGTGCTCGATCGCGGCCGCGTTGACGATGGAGCGCGGAATGTACTTGAGGAGTTGGGCGAGCACGTTGATATGATGGCGGGCTGGCCGGGCGGCGGAGGGCATTGCTGGGTTGTTTTGCATAACACCACCAATCCAGCACGATTCCGACGCCTGGCCACCCGCTATTTCGGCCGCTATCTAACGCAAAGCAGCTCTGCTTCTGTGGGATGCCTGTGAATTCCTTTCAGATCAGAAAAAGCAAATTCCTTTCAGAAAAGAAATTGGCTCAGACAGACAGATAAATCTGTCCAAAACGGCATGGAGACTAATTTGTATCCAGCGGAAAGCCATCCATTGGAATAAATATTACCAAGCCCCGCACGATAACACCAACCTCATCCTCCCGTATGAACATGCAAAGCTATTCCAAAAACAGGATTTCCCTGATAACGCGTTCGATGATTCCGTTTTCGCTGATGCTGGTCTGCATCGGCCAGCTCCAAGCT
>QQNF01000100.1 GCA_003402705.1 Verrucomicrobiota bacterium
CGTCGGCAATAACCCATGGCTCAGCCGCAACGGCACCGGCGGCATCGACCCAGCCGACCCCTCCGTTCTCACATGGGCCGCCGGAGCCACCGGCCTCTCCGATATCGTCACCCGCTCGCTCATCACCCTCCCCGCTGGCTGCCACCAGATCGAATTCATCGCCTTCGACCGCTCCCGCGACTTCATGGCAGAACTCTACGCCATCCCCGGCAACCAACTCGGCACCGGCGAATACGCCAACGGTGCCACCGCCAACAACGGCTCAGTCAACATCAACGCCGCCGACGGCTGGCGTCTCGTCGGCTACAAGGCCTCCGCAAACCCTCTCGGCTTCATCACCGCAAAAGCACCCGGCTTCTCCGTCGTCCAGACGCTCCCATTCACCACCACACAACCAGCCGGCTGGGGCACCACCGCCGCCCAGACCGACAACTGGCTCGCCACTCAGCCGCTCACCACGCTCGTCAATCGCGACTCCATCAACCTCCGCGACCCCGCAGGCGGCACCGGTCTCTTCCCGAACGACTACCCAAACCCCAACGATGTCGCCAATGTCGACGACAACTTCTTCGTCTCACGCTTCGAAGGCACGCTCATCGTCACAGTCGCCGGCACCTACACCATCGGCTGGCAAGGCGACGACGGCGGCTACCTCGAGTTCCTCACGCCTCCCCAGGGACCTCAACCGGTCTTCACTCGCCTCATCGCCAATGCCATCGGCTCCGCCACCATCACCGCCGCCAGCAACGGCAACCCCAACTCCCGCATCGAACTCAACGCCGGCGGCGGCAACACCCGCACCTCCGGCGAGGTCTTCCTCGAACCCGGCGAATACCCCATCCGCGCCCAGTGGTTCGAAGGCAACGGCGGCGCTTACTTCGAGGTCTTCGCCTCCCCATCCAACGCCAATAGCCGCATCATCCGCATCATCGCCAACGGCGGCGCCACCTCCGCCACCGACACCGATGGCCTCCAACTCGTCAATCCTGACCTCAATGTCCTCAACTTCGGTCTCGACTCCAACACGTTCTCCCTCACTTTCTCCTCGATCCCCGGCGCTTCCTACCGCGTCGAATCCGCAGAAAGCCCAGCCGGACCATGGGCCACCGTCGAACCCGCCATCGTCGCCGCCAGCACCTCCACCTCATGGAGCGGCCCCGTCACCCCAGGCGCACAACCCGGCCGCCGCTTCTTCCGCGTCCGCAAAAACTGACGCCCACCACCTCCGCCGGTAATCTCCACATCCCCCGGCTCCTCAAGGGGCGTCCCGAGAATTCGGGACGCCCCCTCTTTTTTCCGTTTCCTCCCGCCAGAATCCGCCGGACCCTCCCCCATCCCGTCTCTCCTCCCATGCTCACCCGCCGCATCATCCCCTGCCTCGATGTCGATAAAGGCCGCGTCGTCAAAGGCACCAAATTCCTCGAACTCCGCGACGCCGGCGACCCCGTCGAATCCGCCGTCGCCTACAACCTCCAGGGCGCAGATGAACTCGTCTTCCTCGACATCACCGCCTCCTCCGACGGCCGCTCCACCATCATCGATGTCGTCGAACGCACCGCCGAACGCTGCTTCATGCCCCTCACCGTCGGCGGCGGCATCCGCACCGTCGATGACATGAAATCCATGCTCCGCGCCGGCGCAGACAAGGTCAGCGTCAACACCGCCGCCATCCTCAACCCAGCCATCATCAACGCCGGTGCCTCCACCTTCGGCTGCCAATGCATCGTCGTCGCCATCGACGCACGCCGCAACGGCGACGGCACATGGCGCGTCTTCACCCACGGCGGCCGCCAACCCACAGACCTCGACGCCGTCGATTGGGCCCGCAATGTCTGCGCCCGCGGAGCCGGCGAAATCCTCCTCACCAGCATGGACGCCGACGGCACCAAGGCAGGCTACGACCTCGAACTCACCCGCGCCGTCAGCGACGCCGTCTCCATCCCAGTCATCGCCAGCGGCGGCGCAGGCACCCTCGAACACATGGCCGAGGTCCTCTCCATCGGCAAAGCCGACGCCGTCCTCGCCGCCAGCATCTTCCACTTCGGCGAACACTCCATCTCCTCCGTCAAATCCTTCCTCGCCTCCCGCGGCATCCCCGTCCGCCTCTGACCCGCTCCACTCCCCAACCCCTCTCCCCCAATCCCCATGGGCCAACACCTCAAGCCTCCCAGCGACGCCGACTGGTTCGCCTGCCCATCCTGCGGCGCTGAAGTCCAAGTCGGCTCCCGCGGCTGCTCAAAATGCAGCAAAAACACCCCAAAATCATGGGCCGAAGAACCCCACCTCGACGGCGTCAGTCTCCCCGACGACCCCAACGACTTCGACTACAACAACTTCGTAAATCGCGAATTCGGCCGCTCCGCCTCCATCAAACCGCCCCACCTCGCATGGAAATGGTGGCTCACCGCCATCATCCTCCTCGCCCTCATGATCACAGGCCTCATCTCCAACTGGTAACCCTCACAACTTCACTCCCCACAACGCCATCACCCATCGCAGCACCGCAAACAATCCCGCCGTCAGCACCGACCCCGCCGCCAGCGCCCCGTAAAACCCCAGCCACCTCACCAGCACCGGAAACACCAGAAACATCGGCAGCGTCGGCAGCACATACCAGAAGGTGTACCACGCATGATCCGATACCTTCGCCTCCCGCTCCCCGGCCCCAGCCTCATGGTACATCCAAACCATCGCAATGATCGACACAAAAGGCAGGCTCGCCAGTAAGGCCCCCATCCGGTCACTCCGCTTCACCACCTCCGTCACCACATAAATCACCACCGCACTCACCAGGATCTTGACGACAGGAAAAATCGGCATCCCCTCCCTTCTACCACTTTCCCCATCCGCGCAACCCGCCTCCTCTCCCCGCCCCTCATCCCCACGCCATTCACCTTGCATCACGCCCCATTGGCCGTTTCACTCCCCCTCGATGCCTGACTCCATCACCATCCAGATCCCCGGCAGTACGTCCAACATCGGTCCTGGCTTCGATTGTCTCGGCATCGCCCTCGCCCTCCACAACCGTCTCTCCGTCTCCCGCGTCGGCGCCCAACTCTCCGTCGACCCTCCCCACGCCATGCTCCGGGAATCCGCACGGCTCTTCTTCCGCCGCACCAACGTCCCCGAATTCGGCTTCCATTGGTCCGTCTCCGGCGATGTCCCCATCAGCAGAGGCCTCGGCAGCAGCGTCACCATCCGCCTCGGCATCCTCGCCGCCCTCAACGAACTCAGCGGCAAACCCCTCACCCGCGACGGTCTCTTCGCACTCTGCAGCGAGGTCGAAGGCCACCCAGACAACGCCGGCCCCGCAGCCTTCGGCGGCTTCGTCCTCACCGACGCACGCGGCGAATCCTTCCGCTTCCCAGTCGACGAACGTCTCAAATTCGTCCTCCTCATCCCCGACATGGAGGTCCTCACCGAACACGCCCGACGCGTCCTCCCCCCATCCATCTCCCACCGCGACGCCGTCCTCAACATCGGCAACGCCTGCGCCATCACCGCCGCCTTCGCCACCGGCCACTACGAACGCATGCGCGAATGCTTCGGCGATTCCCTCCACCAGCCCTACCGATCCCACCTCGTCCCAGGTCTCTTCGAAATCATCGAATCCGGCACCAACGCCGGTGCCATCGGCGGCTTCCTCAGCGGCTCCGGCTCCACGGTCTGCTCGCTCGCCCTCGCCGATTCCGCAGACGCCGTCGCCGACGCCATGCTCCGCTCATGGCACGGCCCCGCCCCAGCCATCACCCGCATCGTCACCGCCGACAATGAAGGCGCCCGCGTCATCTCCTGACCTCCCCACTCCCCATGCCTAGCGAAAACATGGACAGCCTCGAACAATGGGGCATCGATGTCATCCTCGGCCACCGCCGCGGCTTCCGCGCCGGCTCCCTCCGCCTCCTCCTCTCCGGCCTCTCCCATCTCTTCAAAGGCCTCGTCCAGGGCCGCATCTCTCTCTTCAGACACCGCGTCAAAACAGACTACTACCTCGGCGCAACAGTCATCAGCATCGGCAACCTAACCGTCGGCGGCACCGGCAAAACCCCAGTCGTCGAAATGCTCGCCCGCCGCCTCCAGCAGGAAGGCCGCAAGGTCGCCATCCTCAGCCGCGGCTACAAACGCGTCAAACCTCCCCTCCGCGACCGTCTCGCCGCTCGCTTCCTCGGCCCCTCCCGCGAAGCTCCCCCGCTCATCGTCAGCGATGGCTCTAACGTCACCGGCGACCCCGCCCACGCCGGCGACGAACCATGGATGCTCGCACGCAATCTCCCCGGCGTCGCCGTCGTCGTCGACAAAGACCGCGTCAAAGCCGGCCGCTGGGCCGTCCGCGAATTCAACTGCGACACGCTCCTCCTCGACGACGGGCTCCAATACCTCCGTCTCCGCCGCCGCCTCGACATCGTCCTCGTCGACCGCAACGCCCCCTTCGGCAATAACCACCTCCTCCCGCGCGGCACGCTCCGCGAACCCCCTCGCAATCTCCGCCGCGCCAGTCACATCTTCCTCACCAAATGCGAAAGCAAAGACGGCAACGACGACATCATCGCCCGGATCCGCTCCCACAACCGCACCGCTGAAATCATCCCCTGCCGCCACCGCCCCGTCATCCTCCAGAATGTCTACGACCCCAACGACACCCAGCCTCTCCTCTTCCTCGATGGCTGCAAGGCCGGTGCCATCTGCGGCATCGCCGCCCCCGAAAGCTTCGAAAAAATCCTCCGCGACCTCGGCTGCGATATCGTCATCTCCCGCCGCTACACCGACCACCACCGCTACTCCGAAGACGAAATCAACGAGTGCATCCTCCGCGCCGATGACCACCTCGCCGACTGCGTCATCACCACAGAAAAAGACAGCGTCCGCTTCCCTGCCCTCGAAAAAACCCTCATCCCAGTCTACTTCCTCCGCGTCGAAATCGAAGTCCTCGACAACGCCGCCGCCTTCGAAGAATGCGTCTCCCGCATCTGCCACCCCATCGGAGCCGCCCCACCCATGAAAATGCTGTGACCTCAGAACAAGAATCCCAGTTCGCCCGCGAAAACGCCGCCCTCTCACGGCTCCTCCGCCGCGCCCTCGCCCACGCCGCCCCATCCCTCCCTAACGACCGCCCGCTCTCCATCCTCGACCTCGCCTGCGGGCCCTGCCGCGAAGCCGAAACCCTCATCCACTCCCTCCGCGAGGTCTCCGGCTCGTCCTCCGACATCCGCCTCGTCGGAGCCGATATCCGCCGCGCAGAACTCGACGAAGCCGCCTCCCGCGCCCGCGCCGCAGGCCTCGCCCACACCGAATTCCTCGCCGCCGATTGCTCGAAACTCGACCACGCCCTCGCCTCCAGCGAAAACTTCGACCTAACCTTCCTCCGCCACCAGAACTTCTGGAACGACCCCGCCGCGTGGCTCCGAATCTTCGAACACGGTCTCTCCAGGCTCAATGACGACGGGCTCCTCGTCATCACTAGCTACTTCGACCGCGAACACGCGCTCGCCGTCAGAGCCCTCGAACGCGCCGGCGCAGAACTCGTCGTCTCCGCACGCAACGACGATTCCATCGACCTCTCCACCCACGGCAAATCCGTCGACCGCCACCTCGCCGTCTTCCGCCGCCGCCCCGCCCGCCGCCCATGAGCAACCACGCTCAACTCCTCATCAAAGCCGCCGACAACCTCCGGCTCGCCCTCCGCTCCCTAACGTTCTCCCAGCCGGTCGACCGTGTCTACAACCCGCTCGACTACGCATGGGAACCCCACACCCAGTGGATCCGGAAGTTCGGCAACTCCCGCAAGAAGCTCCTCCTCCTCGGCATGAACCCAGGCCCGTTCGGCATGGCCCAAACCGGGGTCCCCTTCGGCGAGGTCGCCGCCGTCCGCGACTGGATGGGCATCTCCGCCCCAGTCTCCAAACCTCCCGACGAACACCCCAAACGCCCCATCGAGGGCTTCAACTGCAAGCGCTCCGAAGTCAGCGGCCGCCGACTCTGGGGCTGGGCCCGCGATTCCTTCGGCTCCGCCGACCGCTTCTTCTCCCACCACTTCGCCGTCAATTTCTGCCCGCTCATCTTCCTCGAAGTGTCCGGCCGCAATCGCACGCCTGACAAAATCCCCGCATCCGAAATCGCCCCCGTCGAGGCCGCCTGCCGTCTCCATCTAGCCGAAGTGATCCGCATCCTTCAGCCGGACTGGCTCATCGGAGTCGGCAACTTCGCCGCCGCTCAACTCGCCACCGTCATCACCCCGGACTCCACCGCACGCATCGTCCGCATCCCCCACCCCAGCCCCGCTAACCCAGCCGCCAATCGCGACTGGTCCGGAGCCGCCTCCCTCGCCCTCGCCGCTGCCGGCGTCCCCGGCCCCGACCTCCTCCCATGAACCTTCGCCCCATCGGCATCTTCGACTCCGGCGTCGGCGGCCTCACCGTCCTCCGCGCCATCCGCGCCCGGCTCCCCTCCGAATCCCTCGTCTACCTCGGCGACACCGCCCGCGTCCCCTACGGCAACAAATCCCCGGCCACCATCGCCCGCTACGCCACCGAAGACTCCCAGTTCCTCCTCGCCCAAGGCGTCAAGATGATCGTCATCGCCTGCAACACCGCCTCAGCTCTCGCCGCACCCATCCTCCGCGAGAAATTCCCCGACACGCCCATTCTCGGCATGATCGGCCCAGGCTCCCGCGCCGCCGTCGCCGCCACCCGCAACACCCGCATCGGGGTCATCGCCACCGCCGCCACCATCGGCAGCGGCGCTTACGAACAACGGCTCCGCGACACCTTCGCCGCCCAGCACCGCTCCCCAGCCGCCATCTCCTCCGTCGCCTGCCCACTCTTCGTCCCCCTCGCCGAAGAAGGCGAAACCAACTCAGACATCGCTCGCCTCGCCGCCGCCAAATACCTCCTCCCACTCCGCAACTCCGGCATCGATACGCTCGTCCTCGGCTGCACCCACTACCCACTCCTCCGCAACGTCATCGCCGAAACCATGGGCCCGGACGTCACGCTCGTCGACAGCGCCGAAGCCGCCGCCTCAGAAACCGCCGCCCTCCTCGCCTCCCAGAATCTCCTCGCCCCGCCGGACACCTCTCCCTCCGATTCCTTCTTCGTCACCGACGCCGCCGCTCGCTTCTCCACCATCGCCGCCGCCATCCTCGGCAACCCCCCAGCCTCCCTCGAACTCGTCTCCCTCGGCGCTGCCTGACGCCCCCTCCCCGCGAATACCGGTGGACTTCCGGCACAGGTCTGCTTAATCGCCCGGCTTTACTCAACCTGAATCCCACGACCCCAGCCATGGCCTATACCACCTGCTCCGTTCCCGCCGGCGAGAAAATCACCATCAGCGGCGGTAACCTCACCGTCCCGGCCAATCCCATCGTCCCCTTCATCCGCGGCGACGGCACAGGCCCCGACATCTGGGCCTCCTCAGTCCGCGTCTTCGACGCCGCCGTCGAAAAAGCCTACCAAGGCTCCCGCAAAATCTCGTGGATGGAGGTCTTCGCTGGCGAAGAAAGCTTCAAACGCTTCAATAACTGGCTCCCCGACGACACCGTCGACGCGTTCAAGGAATTCCTCGTCGGCATCAAAGGCCCCCTCACCACCCCCGTCGGCGGCGGCATCCGTTCCCTCAATGTCGCCCTCCGCCAGATGCTCGACCTCTACGTCTGCCTCCGGCCCGTCCAGTACTTCTCCGGCGTTCCCTCCCCGGTCAAGCACCCGGAAAAAGTCGACATGATCATCTTCCGCGAAAATACCGAAGACATCTACGCCGGGATCGACTTCCAGGCCGGTGGCGAAGCCGCCACCAAAACCCTCGAATTCCTCAAAACCAACTTCCCCAAGGAATTCTCCAAAATCCGCTACGGCTCGGAAGCCCCTAACCTCGTCGGCATCGGCATCAAGCCGGTCTCCGGCCCAGGCACCGAGCGTCTCATCCGCTCCGCCATCCAGTACGCCATCACCAATGGCCGCAAATCCGTCACCTTCGTCCACAAGGGGAACATCATGAAGTTCACCGAAGGCGCCTTCCGTGACTGGGGCTACGACCTAGCCAAATCCGAATTCGGTGCCGTCGAAATCGACGGCGGCCCATGGTGCCGCATCCCCGAAGGCAAACCCGGCGCAGGCATCGTCATCAAAGACGCCATCGCCGACATCACCCTCCAGCAGGTCCTCACCCGCCCCGGCGACTTCGATGTCATCGCCACCCTCAACCTCAACGGCGACTACCTCAGCGACGCCCTCGCCGCTCAAGTCGGCGGCATCGGCATCGCCCCAGGCGGCAACATCAACTACCTCACCGGCCACGCCATCTTCGAAGCCACCCACGGCACCGCCCCGAAATACGCCGACAAGGACGTCGTCAACCCAGGCTCAGTCGTCCTCAGCGGCGAAATGATGCTCCGCTACATGGGCTGGACCGAAGCCGCCGACCTCATCGTCAAGGGCCTCAACGGAGCCATCGGCAGCCGCAAGGTCACCTACGACTTCGCCCGCCTCATGGACGGCGCCACCGAAATCAAGTGCTCCGCCTTCGGTCAGAACATCATCGACCACATGTAAGGCTCCCGTGAACCGACGCTCGTTCTCACGCCTCGCCCTGACTTCCGCCGCAGCCTCCTTCGGCTGCCGCGCAGTCCCCTCCGTCGCACCAGCGACATGGCCAGGCGTGCCGTTCGATGCCGTCCACGCGTTCGTCTATGCCTGCGAAGCCGATCGGGACAAATCATTCCTCCGTCCCGACGGCTCGCTCCATCCCGGCATCCTCAACGGTTCCGGCGTCCTGCTCAGCCGCGGGCAGACCAACCGTCTGCTCGCGGCCGGAAGGCGTCAGGTGAACCCCAAAGGCCACACCGCCTGCTACGTCCCTCACCACGCCTTCCTCTTCTCCTCCGCAGGCAAACCCGTCGCCTGCATGGAAATCTGCTTCACCTGCCACCGCCATCAGTCAATCCCAGGCGGTCTCCCCCAGGACATGGACTACGACGCCCTCTGGACGCTCCTCCACGAACTCGGGGTCTACGCTGACACCACCCCCGGCTGCTATCTCCGCAAATGGCAGGCCCGCTCCGCCTGACAGCTCCTCACGCCCGGCGCTCCAGCACCGCCGCGTAGAATCCGTCAAACCCCGTCGCCGCCGGCGACACCACGCGCTCTTCTCCTAGCGCAAAATTCCCCGTCCCTGACAAACTCTCCGCCGCCCCGCGGTTCTCCGTCGGCAGCACCGAACACGTCGCATACACCACCCGACCACCCACCCGCACCATCCCGGCATACTCCCGCAGGATCCGCCGCTGCAACGCCCGCAATTCCTCCAGTCTCTCCACGCTCAGCCGCCACTTCAAATCCGGCTGCCGCCTCAAGGTCCCTAACCCGGAACACGGCGCATCAATCAGCACACGATCCGCCTTCCCCGCCCACTCCGCCACGGTCCCCGACCCGATCACTTCCGTCCGCACCCCCCTGACACCCGCCCGTTCCGCCCGACGCTTCAATTCCTCCAGCTTCCCCGGCACCACATCCATCGCCACCAGCTTCGCCCGACCCCCACTCAACGCCGCCAGATGCAGGGTCTTCCCCCCCGCCCCCCCACAAGC
>QQNF01000101.1 GCA_003402705.1 Verrucomicrobiota bacterium
CGCATACAAGCCCCTCTCCGCACACGCCCCCTGGGAGCGCTGAGCCCCAGCTCGGCCGCCCTCAGAACAAGCCTCCCTCCGAACCAGCCAGCCGCAGGCTCTGGACTGCTGTGAGCATCACAGCTCTCTCTGCGTGCGGAGCACGCCTGCCCGCCCTCTCCCCACAAGCCGCCTCCCGACTCGCTCCCTTTTACTATTTACTATTCACCATTTACTATTTCCCACTTCCCACCTCCGCGCCGGCCGGCCGGTCTGCCGGTCTGCCTCGAAAGCCCTCAGGCCCCCGCACAGACCAACCAACCAGTCACCCAGCCAGTCTCAATGCTTCACCACACGCTTCCGGCGGCTCAGCACCCCACCCGAGAAGAGCGCGAGCACCGTGAAAGCGCTGCCGGGCTCAGGAACCGGAGTGGGCCCAAGGTAATTGAGGAAGAGGTTATTGCCTGTTTGGCTCATCGAGAAGCTGCCAGTAAAGGGATTGGTGAATCCGTTGGTGCCGTTATTTGCAGTGGTGAAGATCGTGAAGTCACCCGCATCAAAGCCCGTGATCCCGCCCGAGGCAGTGGCAATGGGCCAAGAGTAAATCCCGCCGATGCCATCGAAGTTCAGCGCGTTGCCGCTCGTCAGCGCATCCGAGAGCGACCAGACGTTCACATTGAACCCACCTGCCGTGAGCGAGGCAAGGTCCAGCGCCCCAGCGATGGCAAGCTGGTCCCAGCCCGTGCCCGCGGCTCCAGTCGCGTTCAGAAGCTCCCAGTTGTAGTTGCCGCCGTTCAGCCAGGTCGTATTGCCAACCACGTTGAGAATGCCTGGGCTGTTGCCGGGAGCAATCGTCCCGCCGTTCTGCACCACAAGCGCACCGACCGTGCCGGTTCCACCAAGGGTGCCACCGTTTCCGACCGTGTGGGCGGAATCGGAACTGCTGCCATTCACCACGAGCTGCCCGCCCGTGACCGAGGTCGGACCAGTATAGGTGTTGGTCCCGGTGAGGGTGAGCGTGCCGACACCCGTTTTGGCCAGGCCGCCGGCGTCGCCGATAATGCCGGCGAAGGTCTGCGATCCGGTCTCGGCCACGGTCAAGGTCTGTCCGCTGGCAATGATCACATCGCCGCCGGTCGCGCCGCCGCCCCGCAGAGACCCGATGGTCTCGCTGTCCTGAACCGTGAGCGTGGCGCCGGCCGCATCGGCCAGGATGACCGTCCCCGTGTTGGCGATGGCCGCACCGTTGGTCACGGCCAGGACGCCGCCGTTGATCGTCGTCGTGGCATGGGTGTTGTTTCCTGACAAGACCAGCGTGCCGCCGTCGGGCTGGTTGATGAGGTTGCCTGCGCCGGAGATATCTCCCGAGAAGGTCGTAGTAAAGTTCGGACCCACTTGGATAATGCCATTGCCGTTCAATACGAAGTTGTTCGCCACCTGCATGCCGTCTGCTTCGTCCACCACCAAGGCGCTGGCAGTGCCGTTAAAGGTTACCGGGCCGGTGCCTAGCGCCTGTTCATGAGCCAAATAAATTTCTCCCTCATTGATGGTTGTCCCGCCCGTGTAGGTGCTGGCTGAATACATTTCTATCCAGCTTGTGCCCACTTTAATCAGACTGCCGTCGCCACTAATGGTGCCGTGAAAATCGGTGTTTCCGTTGTTGCCCCCGAAGGTGAGGGCCACGGGATGATTTGAATCATTGGTCAAGGCGAGGTCTTGCGGGGTAAATGCAGCGTGATACAAACCACCGAACGTCGCACTGGTCAGCGATCCGAAGGAGAGCGTTCCCGCGCCAGCACTGTCAAATGTGCTTCCGCTCAAGGCGTTGGTGTGGCCCAATTTCAGCACCCCCGCGAGGCTATATGAATAACCAGTGAAAGTATTATCGCCATTGAGAGTCCATGTTCCGCTGTCTTGCTTGAACAACTGGCCGGGGCCGCTGATGATCCCGGAGATCTCCCCGCCGGTTGCTCCGCCCAATCTGATGGAGCGGCCGCTGAGGGGGATGCTGACGGCGCTGTCGATCTGCAGGGCACCGGTGTTCCCCTTGAAGTCGATCGCGGCGGAGGCTCCATGAATAAGCTGCAGGCCGGCGCTGAAGGTCTGGGTGTTGGCGGAGTTGTTGATGAGGGCGGGAATTGCCCCCAGCGTTAGAGTCCGCGTTCCACCTGAACCGGTCAAGGTCCACGCCGCGGTGCCGCTGTTAAACTGTAGGCCGCCGATGGTGCGGTCGGCCGTGAACTCAGGATTGAAGGTTGCCGTGGCCGCAGTGAAGACACCCAAGTCCGCGTTGCTATTCGCCGGGGCGATTCCGAGGGCCCAGTTCGCGCCGGTTTCGAAGTTCGTGCCGGTATTGCCCCACGTCCTGGGGGCCGCGTTTGCCTGCGTGCCGCCCACGACGGCGAAGGCCATTGCCATTGCCAGTGGCAAGGAAAGATTAAAACCTGAGAATGAGGCTGTTTTGTTTCATGGTAAGGGCTTGAGGATGACAATTCACTTACCTTCTACTCCTACCCGTGTTCACGGTGGCCGCAAGTGCCAAAAACTGAAATCTTTCGGTCGAGTCACCGCCACCAGCTCCGCAGCCGACTGGACCTTGTCCGCCTCGCCCACGACGACAATTTCCAGATGCCGCTCCAGCCGATCGCAGAGATGCTGCCGCAGCCACGACCCGTCATCCACCAGAATCGCGCGCACGGCACCCCCCGCGGAACCGTGGCACCGGCGGCGTCCCCGCCGTTCCGGAAACCGGGCGAGAGACCTGCGCTCCCCCACAAGCCCCCCTTCGCACCGGCCCACGTAGGCCGTCCCGCCCTTGTCTCCCCACAAGCCCTCACTTCAAGACCGGCAACGCAAAAAACCGCCCGCTGAACAACACCCACGCCAGCACCAGCGTCCACACCACATTGAACGCCTGCGCCCCGATGAACGCCGCCGCCGTCCCGCCGTTCCCCTTCCCGAAAATCTCCCCAGGCCGCGTCTCCAGCCCGATGCTCACAAACGCCATCGCAAACCACAGCGTCCGCCAGCTCTCAATCGTCTTCCGCAACGGCTCCGCTCTCAGCGCCTCCCCTCCCAGCCACTCCGGCGCAAAAGAAAAAATCAGCGACGCCCCCATGAACCCTAGCACAAACTTCGGAAACCGCTCCCAGATCACCATCGCCGTCACTTTCCGCCCCTCTCCCTTCCCGCGCGACGCCCACCACACCGATATAAACAACGCCGCCACCCCAATCAGCACGTTCTGCGAAAACTTCACAATGATCCCGATCTTCTCCGCCGCCTTGCTCACCTGCGCCCCCGCCGCCGCCACCGACCCACTCGTGTCCAGCGTCCCCCCGAACCACGCTCCCGCCACCAGCTCCGGCATCCCCGTCCACTTCGCAATCCACGGCATCACCACCATCATCGGCATCGCCACCAGCATCACCAGGGACGTGATCAGCGACAGCTTCCGCCGGTCCCCCTGAATCACCCCGCACGCCGCAATCGCCGCACTCACCCCGCAGATCGACACCGCACTCGCCAGCATCGCCGCCGATTCATCATCCACCTTCAACCGCCGCGATAACCACAACGCCACATACCACACCACCGCCACCACCCCCAGCGCCTGCACCAGCCCCAGCGCCCCAGCCTTCAGCAACTCCGGAAACACAATCGTCGCCCCGAACAACACCAGCCCGGTCTTGATGTACAACTCAGTCCGAATCGCCCCCGCCAGCAACTTCCCCAATCCTAGCGCCCCGCCAATCATCCCCAGCACCAGCGCAAACAACACATACTCCAATCCCCATCCCTTCACCGTCGCCTCACCTGCCAGCATCTGCGCCCCATACGCCAGCACCACCACCCCACCCGCATAACCCATCGCCTGCAACACCCCCGGCTTGAACATCACCCCCGGCCCGCCCGCCATCGTCCACTTGAACCCCGGCGGCTGAAACACCAGCCACCCACCCGCAATCAGCACCAGCAGCACCGCCCCTAACGCCACAGCCGTCCAGTCTTCTCTCAGGCGGAATCTCCCAGGCACCTCATCAGTCGTCATCGTCATAGTCACCCCTCCTCAACGGTGCTTCTTCCGCAGAAATGTCGGAATATCCAGATTCTCCCCCTCCTCCACCGTCGGCTCCCCTTTGTCAAATCGACCCCGCGCATCCGCCCCAGGCGTCAGATGATCGTCAAAATTCTGCTGCGCCTGCTCCGCCGCCGTCCGCTCCCCAGCCTGACCCTTCACACCGCGCCCACTCTCCGGTTCCACTCGCTCCACCGGCACTTCCTTGCGCACCACCGGCGTCCCCGCAGGAATCGGCCGAATCGGCGTCACCCGCGCCGGCTCCGGCACCCGCAAACTGATCACCGGCTCGTCATCATCCTCAGCCCCACCACGCGCCGCCTGCCGCTCCCCGCCCCCAGCCTGCCCACCCTGCCTCCTCAAAATCTCCCGCAAATCAATCTTCCGCGGCTTCTCCTCAATCACCTCAGGCAATTCCTCCACCCTCACTTCCGCCTCCTCCTCCGCCAACACCTCTTCCTCCTCCGCCACCGGCAACTCCTCTTCCTCCGTCTCCTCCACAACTTCCTCCACTGGCTCAGGCTCCTCCACAACTTCCCCCTCTTCTTCCTCTTCCACCACCACCGGCACACTCGCCGCCACAGGCTGCGACACCCCCAGCATCACCGAGGGACTCGACATCGTAATCGTCCCCGAATCCGGCATCGGAACCATCGCATGCGGATCCACTCCCTTCACCCTTTCCTCCTCCGCCAAAGGCAACGGCAACTCCACTTCCTCAACCCTTTCCCCCACCTTCTCCTCAATCGCCGCCACCGCCACCTTCTCTTCCTCCCTAACCACCTCCTTCACTGGCTCCTTCATCACCTCCTCCGTCCCCGCCAGCGATATCACCGTCACCGAAACCGCTTCCCCATAACCTTCATCCACCGCCGCCCCGAACCGGATCTGCGTCCCTTCCCCCACATGCCGCCCCAGATCCTTCATCAATCCCTCAATCTCAAACAATGTCAGGCTCTTCCCGCCGCAGATGTGCACCAGCACCTGCCGCGCCTCCCGCAACCGCTCGCCCCGATCCACCATCGGGCTCTCCAATGCCAATTCCAGCGCCCGCCCCGCACGACCCTCCCCTTCCGCCTCGCCATAACCAAACAAACAACGGCTGTCCGCGTGCCGCAACGCGTCCATCAAGTCCTCCATCCCGATCCCGATCAACCCAGTCTGATTCACCAGGCTCCCCACCGCCCGAATACTCTGCCCCATCGTCCGGTCCGCCACCTCAAACGCCCCCGCAATCCCCTTCTCCGGCAGCACCGCCTCCCCCATCCGGTCACTCTCAAACGCAATCAATGCATTCGCATGCCCCCGCAACGCCTCCAGCGCATCCCCCGCCTGCTGCCGCCGCCTTCTCCCCTCAAAACCAAACGGCATCGACGCAAACACCACCACCGTCGCCCCTGCCTCCCGCGCCGCCCGCGCCACCACGGGCCCCGCCCCGGATCCCACACCCCCGCCTAACCCCACACACAGAAACACTATCCTCCGCCCCGCCACCACGCCGCTGATCTCCTCCATCGTCGCCGCCGCCGCCTCCTCCCCTAACTCCGGATCCCCCCCACACCCCAGCCCCTGCGTCAGCATCCTCCCCAACTGCACCTTCCTCGCCACCAGCCCCCCCTCCAGCGCCCTCACATCACTGTTCATACTCGCCAGCTCCGCCCCCTTGATCCCATCCACCGCCAGCTGATCCACCACCGCAGCTCCCGCCCCCCCAATCCCAATCACCGCTACAGGGCTCGCTCCATCAGCGCCGTTCCCGGCTCCCAATTGTTCCAGTTTGAATTCAATCATGGCATTCGGTGGGTCATGGGTTGATCTAAATTCTCTCTCCCGCTCAGCTACCACATCCGCGCACTCCCGCTCAATAATCCGCTGAACTTTTCCGTCAGCCACGAAAACGGTCCCTTCCCCGGCCGCTCACTCTGCATCCGCTGCGCATACCGAATCAGCCCGATCGGCGTCGCATACTGCGGATTCTCGAAATTCGACGTCAACCCGGTCATCGGCGTGAAACTCGACCGCTGCACCGGCAACCCAAACACTTCCTCCGCCAGTTGATCAATCCCACGCAACTGGCTCGTCCCGCCACACAAATGAATCCCTCCCACCAATCGGTCCAGCCGCGCCCCCTGCGCCAGCAACCGCTTCCTCACCAGATCAAAGGTCTCCCCCAGCCTCGACCGAATCACTTCATTCAGCACTTCCCGCTCAATGCTCCGCCCATCAAACGCCGTGTCCGACGGCAGCAGAATAATGTCCCCAGGCTCAGCCGGCAGCGCACTCCCATGCTCCACCTTCAGCTTCTCCGCACGCGACAACGGGATCTTCAGCACAATCGACAGATCACTCGAAATATGATCGCCCCCCACTCCCACCGACCCGCTCGCCTTGATCGCCCCATCCTCATACACCGCATAATCCGTCGTCCCCCCACCAATATCCATCAGCAACGCCCCCTGCTCCCGCGCCTCCCGATTCAGGATCATCTGCGCCGCCGCAATCGGACTGAACACCACGTCCTCCACCGTCAGCGACAACTCCCGCAATCCCCTCACCGTGTTCTGCACCCGGCTCTTGATCCCATGCACAATGTGATACTCCGCCTCCAACTTCCTCCCCAGCACACCCACAGGATTCGTCCCCCGCTCCTGCCCGTCCACCCAGTAATGCCTCAGAATCCGATGCAGAAAAATGTTGTCAGGCGGGATCGCCACATTCGACGCCTGCTCCTTCACCTCCTCTAGATCATCCTCCGTAAACTCATTCTGCTCATCCGGCATCCTCACCAACCCCCGGTTGTTGCAGCTCACAATGTGCGGCCCCGTGATCGCCAGCCACACACTCCGGATCATCACATCACTCCGGTCCTCCGCTCGCACCAGCGCATCCTGCAGACAAGTCTGCGCGGTCTCAAAATCCACGATCTCCCCCTTCCTAACCCCTCTCGACGGAGCCTGCCCCACCCCAAGAATCTTCACCGACCCGTCACTCCGCGCATCACCCACCACCACACAGATCTTACTCGTGCCGATCTCTAACCCTACAAATATGCTGGACTTCGCCATGTCGTTCAGTTCCCCTTTAAAATAGTTTGCTGATCCCGCTTCCGCTGATCCGCCGCCGTCCGCACACTCCTCACACCCCCAGCCGCCGGCTTCACCACCGTCTTCACCGGCACCTTCGCCTCCGGCTTCACCGCCGCCTTGGCAGGTACTTTCGCCGCCGGCTTAGCCGGAACCTTCACCGCCGCCTTAGCCGCACCCTTCGTCTCCACTTTCCCCGGCCGCGCCGCCACCCCGCGCGCCGCCACCACCGGCACCTCCTCCTCCACCACCTCCACCGCCGCCCCAGCCATGAACGTCACCGGCACGTTCCGCATCGGCTGCAGATTCACCGTCGCCACCTCCACCGGATACCCTTTCGTCTCCGCTAGAATCCTCTGCAGCCGGTCCAACTGCTCCGTCAATTCCCCCAACCGGAACGTGTACCGCGCCTTCGAATCCACCGTCACCGCCAGCGTCCACGTGTTCGGCACATCAATCCCCCGCACCGACTGCGGCTCAGTCCACTGCCGCCCTCGCATCAACCCCAGCAACTCCAGCGCCCCCAGCACCTCCGGGGCCTGCACCACCTCCCCAGTCACGACCCGCACCTTCTCATGCACCGCCAGAATCGGCAGATGCACATACGACGCATGCACCTCCCGGCACGGAATCACCCGCCCAGCCCCATCCACCGCCAATTGCTCCTGCAACCGAATCCCCTCGCTCCCACCCGTCATCCACGCCACCGGCAACCGCTCCTCCAGCTGAATCGCCAACCGCCCCGGCAACCGCCGCTCCACCACCGCACTCTTCACCTTCGGCAAGGCCTCCAATCGCCGCCGCACATGGTCCAGATCAATGTCCATGATGTGCATGTCCGCTCGCAACCCAGCCTCCGCCGCCACCGACGACGCAGACATCGCCCCATTCGTCCGATACTCAAATCCCCCAATCGCAAACGCCGGATTCCCCCGCACCGCCGTCAGCCACACGTCCTGCGCATACACCGTCAACCCAAACAACCCAGCCACCACCACCCCAACCTTCCCAGCCGTCACCACCGCACTCCGCCGCCGCAAAAACCGCTCCCGTCCCGACGGCGTCACCTGCACCGCCAGCACCGAATCCCTCCCGCCCCGCGTGCGGAACCGCTCGTTCCCACGCCGTCGGGAAACAGGGGCTCTCGTCAGTAATCGGCGGAAAAAAGCAACCATCACATCAACGGGTAACTCCCAGCGACAACTCCAGAATCCGCGCACACAACTCAGGGTACATGATCCCAGCCGCCCGCGCCGCCTTCGGCAGCAGGCTCGTCGCCGTCATCCCCGGAATCGTGTTCACCTCCAGCACATACGGCCGCTCCTCCGCATCCAGCAGCACATCCACCCTGCTGTACACCTCCACCCCCAAGGCCCGATGCGCCGCCAGCGCCGCCTCCTGCACCCGACGCGTCGTCTCCTCACTCAATTCCGCCGGACAGAAATAATCACTCCCTCCCTTCCCCGTCAGCCACGGATACTTGTTCGTAATGTCGTAAAACCCATCCCGCGGCTGAATGTGCACCACCGGCAACACCTCATCCCCCAGAATCCCCACCGTCAGTTCCTTCCCGGAAATAAACGGCTCCACCAGCGCCTCCTTCCCAAACCGCCCCAGATCCGCCAGCGCCCCGGGAATCTCCGCCGCATCCTTGATGATGTGCACCCCCACACTCGACCCCTCCCGCAACGGCTTGATCACCAACGGCACCGCAATCCGGATGTCCTCCACCCCAGCCCCCTCCAACGCCAGCAACTGATACTCCGTCGTCGGCACCCCGCTCTCCACAAACCGCGCCTTGCTCCTCCCCTTGTCAAAAGCCAGCGCGCTGCTCACCGATCCCGCCCCGGTATAAGGCAACCCCCGACGCTCCAACTCCGCCTGCAACCCACCATCCTCCCCATAGGTCCCGTGCACCACGTTGAAAACCGCCATCACCCCCTCAGGCACCTCAAACCCCCCATCCGTCACATCCACCTCCACCACCGTCGCCCCCAAAGACTCCAATGCCTCCTTCACCCCCTTCGCCGTTTCCAAAGAAACCGCACGCTCAGATCCCGGCCCCCCCTTCGCAAGGACAATGAGTTTTTGATGAATTTGCATGCCCGTCACAGTTGAAATGAATATCGAAATTTCCCCGCAGACCGAGACTCTCTTAATCTGCCGGATATCCAGTAGAAGCAAAATATTCAGGAATTAAAATCGAAATTGCCCGAATTTCC
>QQNF01000102.1 GCA_003402705.1 Verrucomicrobiota bacterium
ATGGGTGGCGGGGCGGGTTGGGGTGGGTGGGAGGGGAGGGAGACGCGGCGTGGCGGGCGCGGTTGGAGGCGACGGGGGCTGGGGTGGCGGCGATGGTGGGTCGATGCCTTGAGGAGCCGGGGGTGCGGGCGTTGCTGGAGCGGCCGGAGGGTCGGTTCACCCTGTGGCGGGAGCAGGCGTTTGATTACGTGGCGGGCGGGGAGCTGGTGAGTGGCGTGTTTGACCGGGTGGTGCTGCACCATGGGAAGGATGGGGTGGTGGAGCGGGTGCAGCTGATTGATTTCAAGACGGACGCGGTGGCGGATGCGGGTGAGGCGGCGGAGCGGCTGCCTGAGCGGCATGGGGAGCAGATGGGGGTTTACCGGGAGGCGTTGAGTCGATTGACGGGGGTTCCGGCGGAGGAGGTGGAGACGTGGCTGATTGCGGTGGCGGTGCCTGCGGCGGTGAAATGCCCGCATTGAGAAAGTAGACAGACACACCTTTCAGGGCGGGGCGCTTTCAAGGGGAATAGCGGTTGCCTTTCCGGATGCTCCCGGCATGCTCCACATTCCCTGAATTTTCACACTCGCCTAAAGCCGCCCCATGCTGCACTGGATACTCCGTAAGATCGTCGGTTCGAAGAATCAGCGGGAGCTGAAGAAGCTCTGGCCTTTGGTTCAGCAGATCAACAAGCTGGAGCAGGAGCTGCAGTCGAAGCCGGAGAGTGTGCTGCGGGAGAAGACTGCGCACTGGCAGGCGGAGCTGGCGAAGCTGGAGGATTACCGGGAGGTGCAGGCGTATCTGAACCGGATTCTGCCTGAGGCGTTTGCGGTGGTGAAGAACGGGGCGCGGCGGTTGAGCGGGCGGCCGTTGACGGTGTGTGATCAGCCGATCACGTGGGAGATGGTGCATTTCGACGTGCAGCTGATTGGCGGGATGGTGCTGCATCACGGGAAGATTGCGGAGATGGCGACGGGTGAAGGGAAGACCCTTGTGGCGACGCTGCCGCTGTACTTGAACGGATTGACGGGACGCGGGGTGCACGTCATCACGGTGAATGACTACCTGGCGCGACGGGATGCGGAGTGGATGGGTTTTCTGCTGCAGTATCTCGGGCTGACGGTTGGCTGCATTCAGCATGATCAGTCGCCGCCGCTGCGGCGGCACCAGTACTCGTGCGATGTGACGTACGGGACGAATGCGGAGTTTGGTTTTGACTACCTGCGGGACAACGGGCTGGCGCAGAGTGTGGATGAGCAGGTGCAGCGCGGGCACTGGTTTGCGATTGTCGATGAAGTGGACAGCGTGCTGATCGATGAGGCGCGGACGCCGCTGATCATCAGCGGGCCGGTGAAGCATGATTCGCAGCAGTATGACCGGTACAAGCCGATGGTGGAGCGGTTGGTGAGGCAGCAGGGATTGCTGCTCAATCAGATTGCTGGTGAGGCGAAGGCGCTAGGGGATGCCGGGAAGCATGATGCGACTGGGGATTTGCTGACGAAGCTGAAGCTAGGTCAGCCGAGGCACCGTGCGCTGCTGCGGATGATGGAAGAGCCGGAGTACCGGCGTGCGCTGGAGAAGGCGGAATTGAATTTCTATGTGGATCCGCAGAAGAAGGCGTTGTTCGCGCTGAAGGAGGAGTTGTATTACAGCATTGATGAGAAGTCTCACGAGGCGGACCTGATGGAGAAGGGGCGGAAGTTCCTGAGTCCGGATGATCCGGATGCGTTTGTGCTGCCGGATCTGGCGACGGCGTTTGCGGACATTGATCAGAACAAGGGATTGAGTCCTGAGGAGCGGCTGGCGGCGAAGGAGGCGGTGCAGGCGAAGATGGATGTGCAGGCGCTGCGGATGCATAACATTTCGCAGCTGCTGCGGGCGTACTGCCTGTATGAGCGCGACGTGCATTACATGGTGGGAGCGGTGCACAAGGAAGGCGAGCCTGCGGGCGAGCCGAAGGTGATCATCCTGGATGAACACACGGGGCGGCCGATGCCCGGACGGCGGTGGAGTGACGGGTTGCACCAGGCGGTGGAGGCGAAGGAGGGGGTGAAGATTGACAAGGAGACGCAGACCCTGGCGACGATCACGATTCAGAATTACTTCCGGCTGTACAGCAAGCTCGGGGGGATGACGGGGACGGCGGAGACGGAGGCGAGCGAGTTTCACGACATTTACAAACTCGATCTGCTGATCATTCCGACGAACCGTCCGGTGACCCGGAAGGATAACAATGACAAGATCTACAAGACGCGGCGTGAGAAGTACAACGCGGTGATCACGCTGATCAAGGAGCGGCATGAGAACGGACAGCCGATTCTGGTGGGGACGGCTAGTGTGGAGGCGTCGGAGACGCTGTCGCGGATGATGAAGCTGCAGAAGATTCCGCACCAGGTGCTGAATGCGAAGAATCACCGGTATGAGGCGGAGATTGTGGCCGGGGCTGGTCAGCGCGGGGCGGTGACGGTGTCGACGAACATGGCTGGTCGTGGGACGGACATCAAGCTGGGTGCCGGAGTGGCGGCGCTGGGCGGGTTGTTTGTGATTGCGACCGAGCGGCATGAAGCGCGGCGGATTGACCGCCAGCTGCGGGGCCGTTGTGCGCGTCAGGGTGATCCTGGCGAGAGTATCTTCTATATTAGTTTCGAGGATGCGCTGATGATGAATTTCGGGGCAGCGGAGCGGATGACGAAACTGATGGAGCGGATGGGATTGGAGGACGGGCAGGAGCTGGAGCATCCGTGGCTGAACAAGTCCGTGGAGAGTGCGCAGAAGCGTGTGGAGCAGCGGAACTACACGTATCGGAAGCGGACGCTGGAGTTTGACGATGTGCTGAACAAACAGCGGACGGTGATTTACAGTTTGAGGAATGAAGCGCTGACGACGGAGGATCCGCATGCGATGGTGGTGGAGGTGATCGACGAGGCGATTCCGGCGAAGGTGCTAGGATTCCTCGAGGTCGAGGACGGGACCCCGGATTACGACGGATTGCTGCAGTGGATCAATGTGACGTTCCCGCTGCGGTTGTCGCGCGAGGAAGCGGCGCTGGAGACGCGTGATGCGAAGGGGAATGCGGAGTGGCTGACGGCGAAGGTGAAGGAAGTGTACGGGATGAAGATTGCGTCGGAGCACGAGGAGGGGATCAAGGAGCTGGAGCGTTATGTGATGCTGACGGCGATTGACCGGCTCTGGCAGGAGCATTTGTACAACATTGACAGCCTGCGGGACGGCGTGCATCTGAGGTCGTTTGCGCAGAAGGATCCGCTAGTGGAGTACAAGGCGGAGGCGTATGATCTGTTCGAGGTGCTGATGGGGAACATCCGGAACGAGGTGCTGCACAACCTGTTCCGGAGCACGACGAACCTGAGAGGGTTTGAGGAACTGCTGGCGAGTTTGCCGCGGCAGTTTTCGGGTGGTGGGAGCGAGGATGATGTGGATCAGCCGGTGGCACCGCCGGTGGCGGCACCACCACCGGCGACGCGGGTGGGGCCGATTCAGATGGGCGGGAGCGGGACGATCACGTTCAGCGGCGGGATGCCATTGCGTCCGAAGAAGACGCCGGAGCAGGGGCAGGGCGAGGCGCGGCAGGGCGGCTGAGCAGATGGAGCGGGGTGGATCAGACCCCGAGCATGCGACGGGCGACGGAGCGGGCTTCTTCGACGAAGGTTTCGCCGACTGGGGAGAGTGTGCCCATCCAGATGACGCCGAAGGGGACGGAGGGGAAGTCGCGGAGTGGGAGGAGGCGAGTGCCTTCCGGGTTGACGGCTGGGGCGTCGACGGTGAGGCCGACGCCGTAGCCTTCGGCGACGTAGCGGGTGACGAGTTCGATGGAACCGAGTTCGAGGCTAGGGTACCAGTCGATGCCGCGTTTGCGCATTTCCTGCTGGAAGAGACGGCACATGGGGTCGGACTGGGGGAGCGTGAGGAGAGGGACGTCGATGCGGTCGTGTTCCCAGATTTTTTCAGCGGCGGAGAAGCCGCTTTTTTCGGGGACGACGAGGGCCATGGGGAGCTGGATGAGTTCCTGTTCGCGAATGCCTTCGGGGCGTTTGCCGATGAGGGCGGAGACGCCGACGTCGATGTCCTGGGCGAGGAGACGCTGTTCGAGTTGTTCGAGGCGGCCAGAGAGGAGAGAGAACTGGAGGTTGGGCAGGCGCTTGCGGAGGGAGCGGAGGACGGCAGGGAGGTACTCGCGCTGAACGGTTTCGGGGCAGCCGATGCGGAGTCGGGGGGCTGCGCCGCCGCGGAGGGAGCGTTCGATTTCGGGGAGGCCTGAGAAGAAGGGTTCGATGAAGCGGTAGAGGGTTTCGCCGGTGGAGGTGAGCTGGAAGGGGCGGCGGTGGAAGAGGGTGGTGGAGAGGGCGTCTTCGAGCTGGAGGATCTGGGCGCTGATGGCTGGCTGCTGGATGCCGTAGGGGATGCGGCGAGCGGCGGCGCTGATGCCGCCGTGGCGGGCGACGTAGTAGAAGAGTTCGAGGTGGTGGACGTTCATGGGGGAAGGGGGGATTTGAGATTTGAGATTTGAAATCTGAGATGGGGCTCAGGTGGAGTGGATGAAGATGGTGGCGGGATGGGGTTGGGGGTGCGATGGTGCTGGAGAGCGAACCTGAACTGACATGAAGAAACTACTTTTGATATTGCTGGTGGTGGCTGGTGTGGCTGGTGGTGTGGAGCGACCGAATGTGGTGCTGATTCTTGCGGATGACATGGGGTATGCGGATGCGGGATTCAATGGAGGCCGGGAGATTCGGACGCCGCATCTTGACGGGTTGGCGCGCGGGGGAGCGATATTGAAGTCGTTTTATGTGCAGCCGGTGTGTTCGCCGACGCGGGCGGCGCTGATGACGGGGCGGTGGGCGACGCGGACGGGGGTGTATACGGTGGTGCGGCCGCATGCGCCGTGGGGGTTGAAGCTGGAGGAACAGGTGATGGCGCAGATGCTGGGGAGTGCGGGTTATGAGACGGCGGTCTGCGGGAAGTGGCATCTTGGGGAGTTTGAGGCGGGCTATCGGCCGACGCAGCGCGGGTTTGATCATCAATACGGGCCGTGGTTCGGGGCGATTGATTATTACACGCACCGAAGGGGGGAGGTGGTGGACTGGCATCGGGATGACAAGCCGAGTGCGGATGAGGGGTATGCGACGGAGTTGCTAGGTAAAGAGGCCTGCCGGGTGATCCGGGAGAAGCGGTCGGACAAGCCATTGTTTCTGTATCTGCCGTTCAATGCGGTGCATACGCCGCATCAGGTGCCGGAGGGTTATGTGGCGGGTTATCCGGAGTTGAAGGGAGTGCGGCGGACGTATGCGGGGATGCTGACGGCGATGGACGAGGCGATCGGGAAGGTGGTGGCGGCGCTGGAGGAGAAGGGGATGATGGATGAGACGCTGGTGATTTTCGCGAGTGACAATGGCGGGCCGTCGCCGGGGCGGGTCACGTCGAATGGGGAACTGAGGGCGGGGAAGGGGACGGTTTACGAGGGTGGGATCCGGTCGTGTTCGTTTGTGCACTGGCGCGGACGGATTCGGGGCGGGCAGACGATTCGTGAGCCGCTGCATGCGGCGGATTGGTATCCGACGCTGGCGAAGCTAACAGGAGCGCCGATGGAACAGAAGCTGCCACTGGATGGCAAGGATATCTGGCCGGTCCTGACGGAGGGGGCGAAGTCGCCGCGCGAGGTGCTGATGGTGTGCGGGACGCGGCGTGGCGAGGCGGCGGTTCGGATGGGGGACTGGAAGCTGGTGGTGGGTGCGGGCGGGAAGGGGAAGGAGGGGAAGGTGGGCGTTGAGGAGCTGTATAATCTAGCGGAGGATCCGGGGGAGAAGCGGAACCTTGCGAGTGAGCGGGGCGAGAAGGTACGGGAGCTTCGTGCGCGGTACGAGGCGATGATGGAGAAGGCGGTGCCGTCGGGGGAGGTGGCGGGCGGGTTGAAGGAGTGAGGGTGGGGTGGAGGGGGATTTGAGATTTGAGATGGATGGCGTGTAGGGTAGGCGCGTTGGGAGAAGGGGCTTTTGGGCTGCGGGCGCGGCGTGGGGTCCTGCTAACTCGCTAGCGCTCGTCGACGCATGGGGCGGGGGCGGGAGCGGTGATTGGGGGTATGAGGACAGGGCGCTTGGGGTGTGCGCAACACAGACGTGGATGCTATAGGTCTGACTGACTGTAATGCCACGACTGTATGTTGGGGTGCGGCTTTCCGGAAAACAACTCTTTAAGGAAGCCATCGATGTCGGTCGCAATCAGAGCGAGTTGGTAGTCTCGTGGAGGGAAGTCGCCGGTAGCACCGTCAACAAACATCTGCCCAGATTCGTCCATGAGGACACCAAGGCCGTCGTCCTGAAGGATGTTCGTTGTGCCGACAGGAAACAGCGGTTGGCCGATGAGTGATTCAATGATTTTTTGTGAGGCGCACAGATCCTCATCGATGTCGCCAAAAGCGATGACTCGCCCGCCGAACCCGATGCTCAGTCCACCAAACTCGGACAATACACGGATGGCAGCGGGTGGGAAAACGGTGTCGAATCGTGACAAATACACATCAAGCCGCCCGGACTCCCAGTTCCGTCCTTCGTGCCACCCGGCATCAAGAAGGGGTGCCAGCACCGTGGTGTGAAACCGGCTTCGGGCACTGCTGGAGACTGTTGACACCATTTCCATGGCACGGGCTCTGCGCCGGTGCTGTTCGGCGTGGTATCCTTCAGAGAATACGTGCCGTAAAATCGCGGAAAGGTGCTTCGGAATTTTCACCAGGGGTTTTGAGAATTCGTTATTGGGGAACGTTCAAGCGCTGGCACCGCTGGGGTGGGGGTGGGCGTGGAAAAGGGATGGCGGGTTAAAGTTGCGGACAGCATGTCCGATGGTGGACCCCGGTGGCTGTGCGGCCGCGACGTGTTCGGCTTTGGTGCGGTTGTTTCATGGCTGATCTGAATACTCAATCGGCCTGGTAGAGCAGTGAAAAAGTCGCCGTTGCAGTAAAGATCGGTAGAGCTGTGAGAATGTCCCAAAGGGTGATTGGTCTGCGGCGAACCACTCGAATTGCAGAAGGCAAGCCACATAGAAACCCTGCTAAAACAAAGAGAGTGCCAAACCAAGCATGATTGCGAACAAACCAGGAAGAAACAGACCAACCTTCTGCCGCAAACGAAAGCATGATTAAAGTAAAATAGGCTGCCGCAGTGGGCACTATCAGCCAAGCAACAGAATGAGCTGCTAAGAAGATCGCTTTCATTGGGTCAGACTCACTTGGTTGGGCGAACAGTGTGATTATGGCGGCAAATCTCGAGTGATATCTGCATATCGGATAGTCAGGAATCAGCGGTGTTCTGGAAGATATCACCGTGAGGAATTGCCGTCAAACCTGGAATGGGGGCTGGCGGGGTGGGGAATTGAAAATTGAAAACTGAAAACAGGGAATTCGGAATGGTGAAGGTGGGCTTGCGGGGAGGGAGGGTCGAGCTTGGGTGGTGCCGGGCCAGCGGGCTGGCTCCGGGAAAGCGGCAGCAGGCTTCCGCATTCCAAGGCCTGCGGCGGGCTTGTACGGAGGAGGGCTGGTTGGGAGGGCGGGTAGGTGCGCTCCGTGCGCGGGGAGAGCTGTAATGCTGACAGCAGTCCAGAGCCTTCGGCTGCTGGTTCGGAGGGGGGCGGCGTTTTGGGAGGGGTCTTTTGGGCTGCGGGTGTGGCGTGGGGTCCTGCTAACTCGCTAGCGCTCGTCGACGCAGGGGGGGGGGACAGGAACGGTTGGGGATATGAGGACAGGGCTCTTTTGGGGGAGAGGTGCCGGATCGTTGCGCCCATTCTTCCTTTTGAATTTGAGGGGCGGGGTGGAGGGGTGATCTGCTCAAAGGCTGCGTGTTGACAGAAATGTATGCAAGAATGTAGACTGGTGTTATGCCAGCCACTGTTCGCATTTCAGATGCAGGCCGCCGCCTTCTTGCTCAGCTTGCGCGGGACGCTGATACCAGCATGACGGTCGTGCTTGATGCCGCGTTGGAGAGTTATCGTCGCGAGCGATTCCTTGCCCAAGCCGCCGCGGCCTACGAATCGGTCGCGTCCGACCCGGCGGCAGCCTGCGATTACCGCAGGGAGATCAGTGACCTTGAGGGGACCAGCGCCGATGGTCGAAGATCGGCTGCGGGTGTTGATGGGGTTGTAGCTGGGGAGAGAGGGATGTTAGAAGTGAGAAGTTAGAATTGAGAAGGGCGGGTTGGGCGGGTGCGGGTAGGCGCACTCCGTGCGCCAGAGAGAGCTGTGATGCTCACAGCAGTCCAGAGCCTGCGGCTGGCTTGTACGGAGAGGGCGGGTTGGGAGAGCGGGTAGGCGCACTCCGTGCGCCAGAGAGAGCTGTGATGCTCACAGCAGTCCAGAGCCTGCGGTTGGCTTGTACGGAGAGGGAGGGTTGGGAGGGCTGGTAGGCGCACTCCGTGCGCAGAGAGAGCTGTGATGCTCACAGCAGGCCAGAGCCTGCGGCGCGCTTGTACTGAGGGGGCTTGCGGGGAGAGGCGCGAGTACGGAGCCTCGCGATCCCGGGCTTGTTGGGAGGGCGGGCGGATCGCGGCGAGGGGGTGTTAGGCGAGGGAGGGGACGGCGATGCTGGTGTCGGTTTCGGCGGTGTAGTCGATGCCGTTGAGGCCGAAGCCGAAGAGGCGGAGGAAGCTGGATTGGTAGCCGGCGAAGTCGCTGAGGTCGGCGAGGTTTTCGGTGGAGACGATTTTCCAGCGTTCGGCGACGAGGGCCTGGACGTGCGGGGTCATTTCCCAATCGTCGATGCGGATGCGGCCGGCGTCGTCGGGCTGGGGGTTGCCGTTGGCGAGACGGTCGCGGAAGAGCCGGTCCATTTGTTCGATGCAGTCCTCGTGGGTGCCTTCCTCTTTCATGACCTTGTAGAGGAGAGAGATGTAGAGTGGGACGACGGGGATGGCGGAGCTGGCCTGGGTGACGAGGGCTTTGTTGACGGAGACCCATGCTTTGCCGCCGAGGGGGGCGAGGGAGAGGTCGAGGGCGCGTTGGACGCGTTCGAGGTCTTCCTTGGCGCGGCCGATGGTGCCGTTTTTGTA
>QQNF01000103.1 GCA_003402705.1 Verrucomicrobiota bacterium
ACGAGGACGCTCCACCCATCACTATCAATCTCGCCGACTCCTTCGCCGACATTGAATCCCCCGACTCCGCCCTCACGTTCTCCGCCATCTCCTCCCGACCAGACATCGCCACCGCCACCATCTCCGGCCCACTCCTCACCCTGACTCCTCTCCCCAACGCCAACGGCAACCTCACCGTCACCGTCCGCGCCTCCGACCCCGAAGGTCTCTTCGTCGACGTCCCCATGGCCGTCACGCTCATCCCCGTCAACGACCCACCCGTCATCCCCGCCGCCATCCCAGATGTCGCCGCCAATGACGCCGGCTCCGACGCCCTCATCGACTTCTCCCCTCTCGTCTCCGACCCCGACGCCGGCGACGTCCTCACATGGCGCGTCATTGGCAACACCAACCCCGCCCTCTTCTCCGAACTCTCCTTCGACCCTCAAGGCCGTCTCACCATTCGTTACGCACCCTACGTCAGCGGCGAAGCCACCATCACCGTTTCCGTCTCCGACAGCGCCGGCACCGTCGCCCAGCGTTCCTTCAAGGTCGTCCTCCCCGCCCTGCCCCCACCCTCCGTCACCACCCAGGGAACCCTAACACTCAACCGCCAGACCGGTCTCTGGGAACACCGCGTCACCGTCCGCAATGTCGGTCAGCGCCCCATCGGCGGCTTCGAAATCCACGTCGCCGGCCTCCCCGCCAACGCCTCCCTCTACAACGCCAGCGACTGCCTCACCGGCCTCCCCTGCGCCATCTACCACCATCCCGTCGCCCCAGGCGCTTCGGTCTCCATGGTCCTCGAATACCACGTCTCCGACCGCCACCCACTCACCGCCCCGACCCTCACCACCGTCCCAACCCTCCCCCACGACGTCTCGTCTTCAGACACCTCCGGCTCCCTCGCCATCGATGTCGCCCAACTCCTCCAGCCCGGCATGTTCATGATCGAATTCCCCTCGGAACCCGGCGCACTCTATCAAATCCAGTACAGCGACGACGGCACCCGCTGGCTCGACTCCCTCTCCCGCATCCGCGCCGCCGGCACGAGAACCCAATGGATCGACCAGGGCTCCCCACGCACCGCCTCCCCTCCAGGCTCAGGCACCCGCTTCTACCGCGTCAAACGCCTCTCCGCCTCCTGAATACCTGAGCTTTCTAGCAGGAGGCCCCTGCTGCCATTCCAATTCCGCGCATTCCGATCACCAGGCCGAAACTCCATCCCACCGTTTCTGCGGTCCATCGTGGTTCTGCTATCCGAACCAGCCACCCGCCCCCCTCGCGATCCCCATGCCTCTTCCTGACGATTCCCCCCGGACCCAGTCCGCTCTGCATCCCCGGAACCGTCATCAGGGCAGATATGACTTTGCCGCCCTCGTCTCATGCGTTCCGGAACTGACAGCCTTTCTGAAGGTGCTTCCGGATCAGTCTCCTACCATCGATTTCTCCGACCCTGCTGCGGTCCGCCTGCTGAATCAGGCGCTCCTCGCGCATCATTATGGAATCAGGGACTGGTGTCTCCCCCCTGGCTTCCTCTGTCCGCCGGTTCCCGGCCGGGCGGACTACCTCCACGGGCTGGCCGATCTCCTCGCCGAGCAGGACGGCAAGGTGCCCCGCGGCCCCGACGTACGGATCCTCGACATCGGGGTCGGCGCAAGCTGCATCTATCCTCTCCTCGGACATGCCGAATTCGGGTGGCACTTCGCCGGTTCCGACATCGAACCCGCCGCCCTAGCCAATGCCGCGGCCGTGCTCCGCGCCAATGGTCTGGAACACGCCATCACGCTCCGGCACCAGTTGCAGCGGGGAAAAATCTTCGACGGCGTCATCATGCCCGGCGAGCATTTCACCGCCACAATGTGCAACCCTCCATTCCACGCCTCCGCCGCTGAAGCCGCACGCGGCAGTCGCCGCAAATGGCGGAATCTGGGCATCAACGATTCCACCCGCCCCGGTTCCACTGCCCCAACCCTCAACTTCGGCGGCCAGACCTCCGAACTGTGGTGTACCGGTGGCGAGGCTTCGTTCATAAAACGCATGATCAGGGAAAGCCGCGATCTCGGAGCGCAGGTCACGTGGTTCTCTTGCCTCGTCTCCCGCTCAGAACACATCGACGCCATCGCCCAGCAGTTGAAGAAACTCGGAGCCGAAGCCGTCAGGATCGTCCCGATGGGTCAGGGTTCCAAACAGTCCCGCTTCGTCGCATGGTCCTTCCTCGAAACGAACCATAGAACCGCAGTCGGCGGCTGAACTCAGACCCCCACCCGCATCAAACGCCTCCCCGCCCGCTAACTAAACCCACCAAACAGGAGCGTGGACTCTCCAGTCCGCGTCACCCCTCGGGCCATACCCGTTCCGGCCTGATAGGACGGACCATCCTTGTCCACTATCAACAGCTCAAAGACCAATCCGCCTGCCGCACCGGAAACAATCTCGATCGCACGATAGCAGGCACCCTCGGGACCAGACGTGCATTGCATCATGGTGCCCACCACTCCCCCACACCGGCAAAAACCGTTCCCTGTCCCACAATCCGCAGCGATACAGCCAAATCACCCGGATAGATCTGACCCGGGTTGTAGCCCATCAACTGGTCAGGCAATGAGTCGGTATAGCTGACCACAAGCTCGAACGAATCACCGGCCGCTACCGCAGAAAATCCAGGACCCGCTCTCCACTCACCGGTGACAACACCGGAAACTACCATCGAAATAGTCGCCCCCGTCGCAACCGGGGTCATCGCGAGCGCAGCGAGCACAATCAAGGCTGCTCTCACCTGCTGTCGTGTCTGCCCATGGCGGAAGCGGCTTAATGACATCCCCATAACTCACACCGAATCATGGGCTGTAAAGCTGAAAACGCACCCTCCTCGCCCCCTCACCCCTCTCACTCCCGCCAGTACACATCCCCCGCCGGACTCGCTCCCGCCGTCCGCTGCACCCCCGGCAGATTAGCCGCAAGATGATTGAGCGCATGATGCACATCCTCAGCCTCCAGACCAGCCGCCGTTCCAATCGCCTCAGCCGTCTGCGGCACCGCCGTCAGCCCAGCCTTCACCGCCGCCAGCTTCGCCAGAAAATCCGCCGCCGCCTTCTTCCCCGCCTCTACCCCCGGCTGGTGATACGCATTGATCCCCACCAGCGTCGCATAGAACCCCACCGCCCGCTCGAACGCCGCAATCAGCATCCCTAGCGTAAACGCATCCACCCGCGCAATGCTGATCGTCATATTCTCCCGACCGCTCTCATGCAGCGCCTGCCGCGTCCCCCGCAGAAATCCCTGCAGGTAATCCGCAGGCGTCACCCCCGGCTCCACCTCCATCGGCACCCCGCCGCCCTCCCGCACCTCGATGAACGTCGCAAAGAAGTTATTCACCCCGTCCCTCAGCTGCTGCACATACGCATGCTGATCCGTCGATCCCTTGTTCCCGTACACCGCAATCCCCTGATGCACCGTCCTGCCCTCAAGATCGTGCTCCTTCCCTAGCGACTCCATCACCAGCTGCTGCAGGTACTTGCTCATCAGCACCAGCCGATCCTTGTAAGGCAGCACCACCATGTCCTTCGCGCCCCGCCCGCCCGTCGCATGATGCCACATCAATGCCAGCCGCATCGACAGATTCTCCCCGGCCGGCAGGGTCCGCGTCTTCTCATCCATCGCCGCCGCTCCCGCCAGCAGCGCATCCACATCCACCCCCTGCAGCGCCGCAGGCACCAACCCCACCGTGCTCATCACTGACGTCCGACCACCCACCCAGTCCGTCATCGGAAAAATCCGCAGCCACCCATGCTCTAGCGCATACGCTTCCAGCTTGCTCTTGATCCCCCCAGCCGCCGTCCCCGTCACCGCCACCGCATGCTTCGCAAAGTCCAGCCCGTGCCGCTCATAAAACGCCTTCGCCGCCAGCATCCCGTTGCGCGTCTCCGGCGTCCCCCCGCTCTTCGAAATCACCACTGTCAGGGTCTCCGCAATCGCCCCGCCAATCCCACCCAGCACCCGCTCAATCCCGTCAGGATCCGTGTTGTCAAAGAAACTCGTCTGCATCGCCGCCTGCCACCCATCCACCAGACAATCCGCCACCAGCTGCGGCCCCAGCGCCGACCCCCCAATCCCGATCACCAGCAACCGCTTGAACTTCCCGCCCCCCGTCGGTGCCACCTCGCCCCCATGCACCGCCGCCGCAAACTCCTTCGCACTCGCAATGTCCCTCACAATCTCCTCCCGGATCCCCGCATCCGGAGCCAGCGAAGGCGTCCGCAGCCAGTAATGCCCCACCATCCGACCCTCATCAGGATTCGCCACCGCTCCAGCCTCCAACGCCGCCATCGCCGCCATCGCACGCTCCGCCGCCGCCCCCATCGACTCAAAATACCCATTCGGATAATTCATCCGGCTGACATCAAGACTGATGCCGAGGTCTTCATAACGGATGATCGAGGCGCAGTAACGGTTCCAGAGTGCAGCGGACATATTGCGGAGGTAGCGGGTCAGTGCCCTCCCCCGCAAGAGGCAAGTTGCGTGCCACCCCACCTTCACCCTCAACCCTCAACCCTTCGCCGCCGCCTTCCCCGCACACGCCGGACAATGACACGCCGTCCGACCCCTCAATTCCTCCCGCACCAACTCCCCGCCACACCGCGGACACCGCCCCCCATCCTTCCAGCGATGCCGGAACAACCAAGTCGCCGGCGGATCGCTCCAGTCCCTCCCGATCGTCCGCATCGCCCCGCGCGCCACCGCCCGCACCTCCCGATGCACCGCCACCGGATCCACCTCGCCCGCCAGAACCCCCGGAGACACCCGCATCCGCCACACTACTTCATCCGCCATCCAGTTCCCCACCCCCGGAAACATCGCCTGCTCCAGCAGCAACGCCTTCAGCGGCGTCCCCCGCCTCCTTCCCAGAAACTCCCCCACCCGCGCCACCGTGAACCCCCTCGACAACACCTCCGGCGGCAACCCCAGCCACCACTCCGGCAACGCCTCCCACCCATCCCATCCCACCCGACCAAACATCCGCGGATCCCGAAACACCAGCGCCGCATCCGCCGTCACCAGCACCAGATGATCATGCTTCCCGCCCTCAAAATCCGGCCGCTCCGCCCTCAATTCCCCCGTCATCCCAAGGTGCACACTCAACCACCCACCTCCCCCAAATCCGAACAACAACTGCTTCCCGTGCCGCCTCACCCCCTCCAGCGCGCGTCCCTCCATCCCCGCAACCAACACCCCCGCCTCCAACCCGCGAAACACCCGCGCCCCCTCATGCACCCGCACCGCCGTCACCCGACGACCCAACCCCGCATCCCATTCCCGGGAATACCACTCCACTTCAGCAAGTTCAGGCATATCCCTCCCTCTACGCCTCCCATCCCATCGCCAAACACACAAAAAAGGCGGGCAGGTTCAACCTGCCCGCCCCGGAAATTCTCGGAAGCACATCCGAATGATTCATCAGCGGCAGCCTTCGCTACCCGTCAATCCACATTAGGACTTATAACGCAAACGCTTCTTGTGGCGGTTCGCCCGCATGCGTTTCTTGCGCTTGTGCTTGTTGATCTTCGTTTTCCGTCTCTTTTTGAGAGAGCCCATGGCGGCAAATGTGTTTCTGGTGAATAATCGACACCGTCCGCCCGGAAGGGGCGGCGGAGGGAATCGGACACTAATGGGCCGATCTCCTTTTGCAAATGAAATTCGCACCCCTCTCGCTCTCCCCTCAAAACGCCAGGTGCCCCAGCGCCAGCAACCCGTAATACGTGTACTCCACATCCAGCGCATCATCAGTCCAGTTGCCGTGAAACCCGCCATCCGCTGACCACAGGCTGTCCGTAAAATCCAGCAGCGCATCCCGGTCCGCCGCAAACGAACACTGCAACCCGTCCAGGGCGTGCAGCGCCACCGCCGTCGACAGCAGATCCGGAATCGGAGCCTCCGGAAACGCCTTGAATCCCCCCCCAGGATGCCGCTGCGCCAGCAGCCACGCCCCCAACTCCACCGGCGGGGTCCGCCTCAGCAACCGATGCAGCGACACCGCCGCCGCCGTCGCCGTCGTCGTCCCGAACGGCAACCCCAGCTCATTCGCATACCCGCCATCCACCGCCTTCAACGACTCCAGACATCCCGCAATCGCCTCCGCCCCAGCCGGCACCAAACCCAGATCCCCCAGCGCCGCCCATCCCAGCAGACACCCATACGCCGTACACCGACCCGACCCCGCCCGCTGATGAAACCCTCCATCCGGCGTCCGCCACGCCTCCAATCGCGCCGCGATCCCTTCCTTCACCTCCGCTTCCGGCCGAAACACCGACGGCAATGCCGCCCAGCAGCGCGCCAGGCAGCACAAATGCACAAAATCCAATCCCTCCCCGTCCCCATGCCCCCGCAACCACTCCGCCAGCACTCCATGATCTTCCTCCACCCTCAACGCCAGCAATCCCTCCACCCCGAACACCGTGTAGTACAAATCCGGTCGTCCCTCCCGATCCGGCCACGCGCCTTCCTTCGTCCGCGTCCGTCTCAAAAACGCCGTCACCAACTCCGCCGCCGACCCCAGCACCCCCGGAGCCAATCGCGCCACCTGCAGCATCTCCAGCCGGAAACTCATCGCATGCTCCTCAGTTTCACCATCCAGTGCTGACACACCGTGCTCAGCCGCTCAAACTCCCGCACCGCTCCCTCCTGGAAATGCGGCGACTCATGCCCGTGCTCAAAATACACCACCCACGCAAACGTCGCGGCGCAGAATAACACAGTCCAGATCAACCAGCGGGTCAGAGGCATGCAAGGGGGTTACTCCCAAAGCTCAGCACACTCCAGCCACCGCGTCCAGCGCTTTGCCTCCACCGCTCAACCCATCCCGCCCAACCCCGCCACCAGCGGCTCCGGATGCCCATGCCGCCCATCCTCCGGCACAAACAACCCCGGCATCCGCTCCGCCCATCCCTCATTCGCCGCCGGCGTGAACTGCGGCGAATTCAACTCCACCCCGTTCACCGTCGGCACATGCTGCGCCAGCAGACACGAATGCACCGCCGCCACCCCCGGATTTGTTAGATCCTGCACCGCCAGCCGCATCCCCCGCGCATGCGCCCACGCCCCCGCCACCAGATTGAAACTGTGCCCCTTGCACGTCTTCAGACAAATCCCGCTCCACCCCTGCGCCGCAATCACCGGCAGCACCCCCGGCTCCATCAGCCCCTCGTCCACTAACACCGGCTTCCGCCGCCCGATCTCCCCCCACTCAAAAACATGCTGCCGGATGTCCCGCCCCGTCGGCTGCTCCAGATACTCCAGCGCCGCATACGCCTCCACATCCATCGCCTCCAGCACATCAAGATACGCCCCCACCGACGCACTGTCAGGATTCCCCTCGTTGCTGTCCGCACTCAGCCTCGGATGAGCCACCCCCAGCGCCCGCGCCGCCGCAAACACCTCCACCGTCCGCCGCGCATCCGCCTCCGGATCCTTCCCATGCGTCTTCAGCTTGAACGCCCGAAACCCTCTCCCCACCACAAACTTCCGGAAATCCTCCTCCAGCGGATCCGTCCCGCTCACAACATACCACCCATCCACCCGCGCCACCGGCGCCGCCAGCAGCATCCGCCGGATCATCCCTAACTGCTCCACCCCGGCCGCCTCGTCATCCTCCATCCCCGGCTCGTAAAGTCGGAACGCCGACCGCCCCAGCGCACGCCCCACCGCATCGTGCACCGCCGCATCAAACGGACTCAGACACACCGACCCCGCCAGAAACGGAACCTCCCCGCGACACTCCTCATTCCGCTCCAGCATCGCCATCCCATGCGACAACGGATGCCGCGCCCCACCCATCCCCGGCAACTCCCCAGCCAGTCGCTCGCAGTACGCCCGCATCGCCGCATCCCGCTCCCCATGACTCAACCCCGCATCCGGCCACGCCCACAAATCACTCAGATAAATGCACCCCCGCCCCTCCGCCTCCACGTCTCTAACCCGAACCCGCACCGTCACCGTCGCCTCCGTAATCTCCGTAATCGTCCCACTGCTCAACTGCAGGGGCTTCGCAAAGGGCTGCTCCCGGAAAACCACCTCTGATGTTAGTATCGTGCTCTTCATGATAGCCATTCGTCCAGATGCTCCGCCACAAACCCATCGTCCGTCAGCCACGGATACGACGCCACCACCCGGTCCAATTCCCCTAACTGCCCGGGCGACAGCACTTCCGCTTCGTCCAGACACCGCACCGACGGCACCAGGCCCTGCCGCCTCAACACCTCCAGAATCCCCGGAATACACCCCCGAAACCCGTTCGCCGCATCAAACACCGCCGCATTCGCATCCGTCAGCGCCGCATTCCGCGTCAGCCATTCCCCAGAAAACTCTCCCTTCTCCCGCACCGCCCGAATCTCCTCAAAAATCTCCACCGCCCGCCGCGTCCAAACGCCCCACTGACCTAACAACCCTCCCGTAATCCTCCGACCCCCGGGCCACGGAGTCAGCAGATCCCCGATGATGTTATCGTCATTCCCCGTGTACAATCCCACATCCTCCCGACCCGACTCCGTCACCGCCCTCACCACATCCATCGTCTGATACCGGTTGAACGGCGCAATCTTGATCCCCACCACCCCCGGAATCGCCGCCATCTCCCGCCAGAACCCCGCAGAAAACGCACGCCCGCCCACCGCCGTCTGCAGATAAAACCCAATCACCGGCCGCACCTCCGCCACCGCCCTCACATGCGCCAGAAACGCCGCCTCACTCTCCCCGCCCCAACCCCCAGGACTCAGCAGCACCGCATCATACCCCAACCCAGCCGCCACCTCCGCCTCCCGCACCGCCTGCCCCGTCCTCCCCCCCGGCCCCGCAATCCTAAACATCTCACCGCCCGCCTCCCCCATCGTCTCCGCCCCCCGCGCCCGCACCGGCTCAAACAACCCCAGC
>QQNF01000104.1 GCA_003402705.1 Verrucomicrobiota bacterium
GACGCCCGCGCCGCCCGGTACTCCATGTCCGCCGCTTCCGCCCCAGCCACCGCCGCCGCCGTTCCCGCCCGAATCCTCCCCCACAAATCAATCTCCCACTGCAGGTTCAACCCGGTCGTGTACGTCGTCACCTCAAACGGCGTCACCGTCGGCTCACCACCGCCTCCCCCATCCCCACCCGTCCGCCCGAACGGAAACCCGATGAAGTTCCGGCTCGTCTTCGTCCCCCCAGCCGTCCCCTCAATCTGCGGCAACCCCTGCGCCGCCGCCGCATTCACAAGGCTCGCCGCCTGATCCCGCCGCGCCGCCGCCACCTTCAAATCAGGATTGTGCTCCAGCGCCTCCTTCACCAGCCCATCCAGCTCCGCCGACTTGAACCTCCGGATCCACTCCAGATCCACCCCAGCCCGTCCCTCCGCACTGTCCCCCCAGCTCCCCGGCACCTCCACCCCGGCCTCTCCCATCCTCGACCGCGGCGAATACGCACGGCAACCCGGCATGGCTACTACCAGAAAAAGAGCGCGGCGGCGGCTGAACATAATCGTGAATTCTCCCCCTGCCCTTGCACAGGTTGCCCGACCCGCGCAACCCCGCGCAGCGAGAACACCATTGCACCACCTCTCACCCGGATGCCATCATCCCAAAACCATGCGTCTCCTCGCCCTCCTCCTCATCCCTGCCCTCGCCTCACCTCTCTCGGCTCAGTCCAAATCCCCTCCCCGCACCACAGCATCCCCCGAGATCCCCAAGCCCGACTCCTCCGTCCCCAAACGCTCGTCCTCTTCCTCCTCCTCCCAGGACCTCGACGCCGCCCTCAAGGCCCGCATCGAATCCTTCTTCTCCCTCCTCCGCGAAGAACGCACCTCCGCCGCCTATCAGAAACTCTTCGAAGGCTCCTTCGTCGGCGAGGAAGACAAGGAACTCCTCCAGCAGCTCACCGACGTCACCGACGATATCCTCGAAGCCTGCGGCAAACTCGACAGCACCGAACTCCTCTCCGTCAATTCCGCCGGCCGCACCGTCCGCGAAATCGTCTACGCCGTCAATTTCCGCAAACGCCCCGTCCGCTGGCGGCTTTACGCCTATCTCTCCGAAGGCCGCTGGCAGATCGTCGACACCTCCGTCAACCCCGATATCACCGCCTTCTTCCACGACGAAATCGACCCTCCGCACCAGCCCGTCCCTGACAAATCCGAGAAATGACCCGCCCTCGCTTCATCGACCTGTTCTGCGGCATCGGCGGCTTCCGTCTCGCCTTCGAACAACTCGGCGGCCATTGCGTCTTCTCCTCCGACTGGGACCGCTGGGCCCGCGTCACCTACTCCGCTAACTTCGGCGAGGAACCAGCCGGCGACATCCACCTCGTCCCCTCCTCCGACATCCCCCCGCACGACATCCTCTGCGGCGGCTTCCCCTGCCAACCCTTCAGTCTCGCCGGCGTCAGCAAGAAAAATTCCCTCGGCCGCTCCCACGGCTTCGACGACGTCCGCCAGGGCAATCTCTTCTTCGAAATCGCCCGCATCATCCAGCACCACCAGCCCGCCGCCTTCATCCTCGAAAACGTCAAAAACCTCACCAGCCACGACAAGGGCCGCACCTTCGCCATCATCCACCGCACGCTCACCGAAGACCTCGGCTATCACGTCCACTCCCGCATCATCGACGCCCGCCACTGGCTCCCCCAGCACCGCGAACGCATCTTCCTCGTCGGCTTCCGCCAGCTCCATCCCTATCAATTCCCCCACCCGCCCGACCACCACCCTACCCTCGCCTCCATCCTCGACCCGGCCCCGCCCGCAAAATACACGCTCTCCGACAAGCTCTGGACCTACCTCCAGAACTACGCCGCCAAACACAAAGCCAAGGGCAATGGCTTCGGCTGCAGTGTCTTCGGCCCCGACGGGGTCGCCCGCACGCTCTCCGCTCGCTATCACAAAGACGGCAGCGAAATCCTCATCTCCCAGGGCCCCTCCCGCAACCCGCGCCGCCTCACCCCGCGCGAATGCGCACGCCTCATGGGCTACCCGGATTCCTACCAAATCACCGTCTCCGACTCCCAGGCCTACCGCCAGTTCGGCAACTCCGTCGCCGTCCCCGTCGTCTCCGCCCTCGCCCAATCCGTCCTCAACGCCCTCAACTCCCCTCCCGCCCTCAACACGCCCGCTTTCACGCTGGTGTAAGGACGGCCGGAACTGGAACCATGACCCCGCCCCGCCGCATCCTCGCCGCCCGCGGCGGTGCCCTCGGCGATTTCATCCTCTCCTTCCCCTCCCTCGCCGCCCTCCGCCACACATGGCCCGACGCCGAAATCCGGCTCCTCGCCAGCCCCGCCCACGCCGCCCTCGCCTCCGCATGGCACCTCGCCGATTCCTCGCGCGACCCTAACTCCTCAACCTCCTCCTTCCTCTTCTCCAACGCCCTCCCGCCCGACCCCGCATGGCAATCCTACATCGCCGACTGCGACCTCGTCGTCTCATGGCTCCCCGACCACGACCTCACGTTCCAGCAACGCTGCCGGTCATGGGGCATCCGCAACTTCCGCCAGGGCCCGCACTCCCTGACATCTGACCTTCCCGCATGGCAGCAACTCGCCGCTGCCCTCCCCGACGGTCTCCTCGCCACGCCTTTCCAGCGCCCCCACTCACCCTCCTCCAACACCCTCGCCATCCACCCCGGCAGCGGCGGCCGCTCCAAAATCTGGCCGCTCGCCAACTGGCACCACACCATCCTCCAACTCGCCGCCTCCCGCCGCTTCTCCTCGTTCCTCATCGTCACCGGCGAATGCGAACTCGACACTCCCGCCGCAGACCTAGCCAATCTCCTCCGCAGCTCCGGCATCGACGCCGCAACCGCTAGCAATCTCGCGCTCCCCGCCCTCGCCGACCGTCTCTCCGTCTGCGCCGCCTTCGCCGGCCACGACTCCGGCGTCAGTCACCTCGCCGCCGCCACCGGTCTCCCCTGCTCCCTCCTCTTCGGCCCCACCAACCCCGCCATCTGGGCCCCTCACAACGCCCGCACGCTCGTCGCTCCCCACACCAATCTCGCCGACCTCCCCACCGACGCCGTCATCTCCTTCATCGCCAACACCCCCACCACATCGGCTTGATTCCCCGCCGTCCCCGTCCATGGAAACTCTCATGTCCACTTCATGGTTTGTCGTCCCAGCCCATCAGCACCACGCGCTCATCAAGGCCGCCTACCTCCACCGCGGCTACACCGCTCAGGAGAGCGATGACGCCGCCCGCTTCTGCGACATGGCCTCCACTCACGGCATCCGCACCCACAACGGCATCAAAGCCCTCCACCTCGACGAACACTTCGGCAGCAAAGCCGGCGGCTGCGTCCCCGGAGCCGTCATCGAAGCCCTTCCCTCACGCTTCGGCGGCTCCGCCATCTGGAACGCCAACCGCAAACTCGGCCAAAGCACCGCCTTCGCCGCCATGGACGAAGCCATCCGCCTCGCCGACCACTACGGCATCGGCCAGGTCAGCGTCGACAACGCCTTCCACTACCTCTGGGGCGGCGGCTACGTCATGGAAGCCGCACGCCGCGGCTACATCGCCTACACCAACTGCACCGCCGCCCTAGCCGAGGTCGTCCCCTTCGGCGGCCGCTTCCCCACCCTCGGCACCAACCCCCACAGCTGGGGCTTCCCCACCACCGACGCCCTCGGCTACCCCATCGTCATCGACTGGGCCACCAGCACCGTCGCCATGGGCCGCGTCCAGCAACTCAAACGCGAAGGCAAACCACTCCCGCCCGACGCCGCCGTCGACGCCGCAGGTCAACCCACCACCGATCCTAACCAGGTCGCCGCCCTCGTCCCCTTCGGCGCCCACAAGGGCTTCGGGCTCTCCCTCATCAACGAACTCGTCGCCGCCCTCATCGGCGGTTCCCTCCCCACGCTCCGCAGCCGCCCCATCCCCGACGGCGAAAAACGCACCTGCTGCTTCTACTTCCAGGTCATCCACCCGGACGCCCTCTCCAGCGGTCTCTTCGCCCAGCACCGCACCCAGCAGCAGAACCTCAAAGCCGTCCTCGCCGATGTCTTCGGCCACGGCAACGAAAACTGCACGCTCCCCGGCCAACCCGAAGCCCGCGCCGCCGCCGCCACCGCCAAAGCCGGCGGTCTCCTCTTCTCCGCCGCAGAAATCGCCGAATTCAACACCATCGCCCAGGAATGCGGCCAGCCGGAATGGGACCTCCATTCCTTCGCCACCGCCTGACCACACCCTAGCCGTCAAAGCGGCACAGGCATCCCGCCTGTGACCTCACCCAACAGGCCAACCGTAGCAAGGCCGTCCCGGCCTTCTCTCCACCTTAGGCCGTGTTTGAGATATCCCCGCCACTACCGGATTCCAACCTGACAACACCGCCCCGCCCTCGTCTCCCCACACGCCCCCTCTTCCGGCCCAACGGGCCCCAAGAACCCAGAGCATCGTGGGACTTCAAACGTGCTTCGGTGCGTGTCCCAACGGGACACCGTATACCAGCCCAGAGCATCGCTCTGGGTACCACCCCGCCCGAGCCAGGCGTTCTGTAGGAACGCCGCATAACCAGGCATCCCCAACCGCCCCGTTCCTCCTTCCTCCTTCCTCCTTCCTCCTTCTCACTTCTCACTTCCCCCCCAGCCCCGCCCTCACGAAAACTCCGTCGGCTTCCCCACCGCTTCCCACGCCTCCAATTCCCCACGCACCGCCTCAAGGTGCTTCTTCACCTTCCCCGTCGCATACGTCCCCAGCACCAGCCGGAACGGCGGCCGCTCTTCCTCACTGATCCGCACCATCGCCGCCGCCGCCTTGTCAGGGTCCCCCGGCTGCTTCCCATCCATCCCCTTCAGCAACGCCCCGAACTTCCCGGATGTCCGCGCATACGCCTCCATCGGCTCCGCCGCCCGATCCAGCGACCTCCGGATGAAATCCGTCCGGAATGGCCCCGGAATCACCACGGTCACCCGAATCCCCAGCGGCCCCACCTCCGCCGCCAGCGCCTCACAAGCCAGCTCCACCCCGGCCTTCGCCCCGCCATACACCGAAAACCCAGGATAATTCGACACCGCCGCCGCCGCTCCCACCTGCAGGATCCTCCCACCCCCGCGCGACCGGAACCCCGGCAGCACCGCACGAATCACCCGCAGCGCCCCCGTCAGATTCACCGCAATGCATTCCTCCATCTGCGCCTCGCTCACTTCCTCGAGCGCACCGTGCAACCCGCGCCCCGCATTGTTCAATAACACATCAATTCTCCCGAACTCCCCCTCAGCCCCAGCCACCGCCGCCGCCACCGACGCCCCATCTCGCAGCTCCATCGCAAACGCCCGCGCCTGATCAGGATACTCCGCGCACAACCCCGCCAGCACCCCCGGATCCCGCGCCGTCAACGCCGCACAATGCCCCGCCGCCAGCACCCGCCGCGCCACCGCCAGCCCAAACCCCGACGACGCTCCCGTGATCAGCCACACCTTCGATTCTGCTTCTGTTGTCATTGCCCCAGCTACGCCCCTCGCTCCCTCTGCGGGTGCCTCCTTCTCCCACCCTCACACGTCAATCACATCCGGCAGCACCGGCTTCCGCCGCGGCACATCCTCCGGTGCCTCCAGATACCTCCCTGGCCGCGGACCCCGCGGCAGCGTGATCGCCACCCGCGTCCCCTTCCCTTCCTCACTCTCAATCGTCAGCTCTCCCCCGTGGTCCCTCACAATCCGCCGCACAATCAGCATCCCCAGACCCGTCCCGCTCTTCTTCGTCGTAAACCACGGATCATGCATCGCCGCCACCGTCTCCGGCGACATCCCCTTCCCCGTATCCTCGAAACTGATCAGCGCATCATACTCCGTCAGGTCACTCACTATCGTCAGCGATCCCCCGGTCCCCATCGCCTGCAGCGCATTCTTGATCAGGTTGTAGAACGCCTGCTTCATCTGGTTAGGATCCATCCGCAGCAGCGGCAGCCCCGCATGCAGCCTCAGATGCACCTTGATCCTTCGGTCCTTCAATTCCGGAGCCAGAAAATTCACCGCCCCCTCAATCACTTTGTTCAGATCCGTCATCTCAAACGCCGGCTTGGTCGGCCGGATCGCCCGCAGAAACTGCTCAATGATGAAATCCAATCGCTGAATCTCCCCCCGCGCCACATCCAGCTGCGTCTTCACCTGCGCATACACCGCCGGATCCGCCTTCTTCAGCTTCCGCTCCATCAGCTGCAGATGAATGTTCAGCGAATTCAACGGATTCCCGATCTCATGCGCCACCCCCGCCGCCATCATCGTCAGCGCATTCAACCGCTCACTCTCAATCTGCTCCTCCGCCATCTTCCTCGTCTGCGTGATGTCCCGAATCAGCATCACACTCCCTAACTCCGGCCCTCCAGCCTCCCCGTCATCAATCGGCCGCAGATAGAAATTCAGATACCGGTTCTCAGGATAGAATATCTCCATGTCCCGCGACACCGTCCCCCCGCGACGCCCCGCCGCAGGCCACCGGAACCCTCGAATCACTTCCTCCAGCAGCTTCCCCGACGTCTGCTCCGCATCCAACCCGAAAAACCCGCACGCCGCCCGGTTGATGAACGATACCCTCCCATCCGCATCACAAACAATCACCCCTTCCTCCATTGCCTCGAACACCTGCTCGAAAAACCCCTTCTCCCGCAGCAACCGCAGCAGTATCCCCTGCATCTCCTCCTGCGGCAGCCTATCAATCCGCGAGATCAGCTTCTCCAGAAACCCTGACTTCATGACCCGGCTCATGTCCCCCCCGACAGCCCCGCTGCCACCCCCCGGTCGATGCTCAGGAGGCCGTTCATCACCTCAACCCCGATCACCTGTTCCCGACTCACCCTTCGCCCGCGGCTCCGCCGCCACCCGGTCCGCCGCCCCGGAACTCGTCACAAACGGCCCGCCCGCCAGCGGAGCCACTCCCGTAAACGCCACGTCCGGAACATCCGTCGACTTCCCAGCCAGCGGAAAATCCTTCCTCAACGGATAGTGCGGATAACCATCCCACATCAGAATCCGCCTCAGATCAGGATGCCCGGTAAACCGAATCCCCATCATGTCGTAAACCTCACGCTCATGCCAGTCCGCCGTCGGCCAGATGTGCGAAACCGTCGCCACTTCCTCCTCCGGCACCGCCACCTTCACCCTCAAATGCATCTTCGCAGCAATCGAATACAACTCATACACCATCTCAAACCTCTGCTCCACCCCCAGATGATCCACACTGCTGATATCAAGCAGCAGATCATACGCCAGCTCGTCCCGCAACCACCCCATCACCGCCACCAGACTCTCCGCCCTAACCACCACCGTCTGCTCCCCCCGAAACTCGGTCTCTCCAGTCACAGCGGCAGGAAACTTCTCCTTCAGGGCTTTTACAGATTCAGCAGCAGTCATCTTGAATAGAAATACGGGTCTCCCGCTGCCTAGGCCGCAGCCGACGCCTCCGCAACGGAGTTTTGGCCCTCCCCTCTCATCCCGCTCCTTACCCCTCTCCACCAATCCCCCAACTTTCCCCCCCACCTTCCGGTTGCCCCCACTTTCTCACCATGACACCGTCTCCGCTCATCATGCGCTCCCTCCTCGCTCTCCCCGCCGCTTTCCTCGTCCTCCTGCTGCCCGCCTGCCGCAGCACCCGCCCGGTCGATCCCGCCGCCACAGGCGCTCCCGCCAAATGGTCCAACGTCAACCCGACCGCCATCCGCGCCGAGGACCGCGCCGCCGTCGACGCCTTCTACAAAAACGGCGGCACCGGCGGCTTCCACCTCGCCCCAGACCAACTCAACGGCCCACTCACCGCCCAGAACGCCGCCTTCATCGTCGACCTCGACTCCCAACAGGCCTACCTCTTCCAGGGCAACCGCCTCGCCGCCTACTCCGCCATCTCCAGCGGCCAGAAATACTACCGCACCGAAACCGGCGACTACACCATCGGCCAGAAAGACCTCAACCACCGCTCCACCACCTACGGCAACTTCGTAAGCCGCCGCGGCGGCACCGTCATGAGCGATGTCCAGGCCGGTTTCGACCCCACCCCCTCAGGCGCTCGCTTCGAAGGCGCGCTCATGAAATACTTCATGCGCCTCCACCACAACGGTTCCTCCACCGCCATGGGCTTCCACGCCGGTAAACTCCCCGGCTACCCTGCCTCCCACGGCTGCATCCGCCTCCCCGCCAAAATGGCCGACTGGTTCTTCCAGAATGTCCCCCTCGGCACTCCCGTCTCCGTCATCGGCACCAAAAACGGCGTCCCCATCGGCCACAGCCAGAACCGCCCGAGACGCTCGCCCAAGGTCCACTCCAGCCTCAAACGGAAACCTACCCCGAAAACCGTCCCGCCTGCACCGGAATCCGACGTCAATACCCCGGAATCCCCAGCAACTCCCGCGACACCAGCCCCAGCTGACGCCACCCCATCTCCAGCTCCGGAACCAGCCCCAGCGCCGGAACCCGCTCCCGCTCCAGCCCCCGCCCCGGAACCCGCCCCTGCCATCCCCGGCATCCCCTCCGACTCCTCCCGCCAGTAACCCCCGGCCGGGCCGCCACCCACCCTCCTCAAA
>QQNF01000105.1 GCA_003402705.1 Verrucomicrobiota bacterium
GAAATGATTGCACATCACGCAATACGTCAGGATCTCGACCCCGTGAAACGCCGCCAACGACCTCATCATGCGGACAAATTCCTCCTTTTCGGGCTCCCCAAAGATGTACCTGCCGTCCACCACCCGCGAACAGACGTGGTAAATCCCGGCTTCAGTCTCCGGCTCAGTGTAGACGCGTGGCTTGGCCATAATTTCTGCGGCTTTTCTGTACATGCGGCATCGCCAGTGTCAACAAATTCTTTCCATCCCCGTCCAACTCACACCGCCCTTGTACCCCCACCTCATCAGCCCGATACGACCCTGTGCTCTCCTACCAATGCGCCTGCGGCAATCCTGTCTACTTCGACAGCTCACTCTGCCTCGCCTGCGGTTCGTCGCTCGGTTTCGATCCCCTCACCGACCGCATCCTGCCTGCAGACAACGCCCGACTCTGCTCCAACGGCGCACGCTACAACGTCTGTAATTGGCTCGTTCCTCCCGACTCCCCCGACGACCTCTGCCTCGCCTGCCGCCTCAACCGCACCATCCCTGACCTCACCCGCCCCGGCAATCTCCCCCTCTGGAGCCGCATCGAAGCCGCCAAGCGCCGCGCTCTCCGCTCCCTCGTCAATATGGGCCTCCCCCTGCGCACGCTCGCCGAAGACCCCGACGCCGGTCTCGCCTTCGACATCGTCAGCCACATCGCCGACCCCGCCATCTCCACCGGCTACCTCGCGGGCGTCATCACCATCAATCTCGAAGAAGCAGACGACGTCCACCGCCGCATCAGCCAGCAGCAACTCGGCGAAAGCAGCCGCACTCTGCTAGGCCATTTCCATCACGAATGCGGCCACTACGTCTGGGAACTCGCATTCGCCCCGTGGCCACCCGATCACCCGATCCGCGCCGCCTTCCGCTCCCGCTTCGGTGACGAATCATCAAACTACCCTGCAGCCCTCGCCCGCCACTACTCTAGCGGCCCTCCGCATGGCTGGGAATCCTCCTTCATCAGCGCCTACGCCTCGTCACATCCCTCCGAAGACTGGGCCGAAACATGGGCCCACTACCTTCACCTCACCGAAGCCATGGAAACCTGCAGCCACGCAGGCATCCATGCGCACCACCTCTCACTCCCGCTCGTCCCGATTCCCGCCGACGCCGCATCCCTTCCACCACAGCTCACCAGCGCTATCACCTCCGACGACCTTCCCTTCCTAGCAGCCCTACAGCGATGGGCCTGCCTCACCACCGTCCTCAACGAGGTCTCCCTCAGCCTCGGCGAACCACGTCTCTATCCATTCGTCATCTCCACGGCCGTGGCAAAAAAACTCCGCCTCGCCCACCACGTCGCCGGCTTCTGGGGCCGCCGCCCAGCCCTCCTCATCTGACTCCCGCCAGCGCCGCCGCACGCCCCATCAGTTCCTCAGGCATGTGCCGCACCGACTCTATCACATAATCCGGACGGTACGCATACCTCAGCAACTGCTCGACTGTCGTGTGCCCGCTCAAAACCAGCACCGTCCGGTACCCCATCCCCACGCCGCCTAGAATATCCGTATCCATCGTATCCCCTACCATGATCGTCTGGCTGGACCGCAACCCCAGTTCGTTCTGCGCCATCCGCATCATCACCCCGCTCGGCTTGCCCACCGAAAACGCCGCATAACCCGTCGCCTTCTCCAGCATCGCCACAATCGCCCCGCACCCCGGCCTGGTCCCCGCATCCGTCGGACACGTCGCATCCAGATTCGTCGCCACCAGCCGCGCCCCCTTTTCCACCAGCCGCAGCGCCCGCTCGATCATCTCGAAATTGAACGACCGCCCCTCACCGACCACCACATAATCCGCATCGTCATCCACCACGGTAATCCCGTTCTGGTGCAATGCCGCCGCCAGACCATTCTCTCCTATCACAAACGCCGTGGCTCCAGGCTTCTGCGCAGCAATGAACCTCGCCGTCGCCATCGCACACGTGAACACATCATCCGCCGTCGCCTCCAATCCCAGACGGCACAGCTTCAATGCCACATCACGCCGCGTCCGCTGCGAATTATTCGTCAGGAAACGAAACGGAATCTCCTCGCGCCTCAGCCGCGCCACAAATTCATCCGCACCAGGAATCAGTTGGTTCCCACGGTAAATCACACCGTCCATGTCGAGTAGAAATCCGAATTCCATAATACCCAACTCCTAAGCAGCTTGCATGCCACCCATCCGCGAGTGCGGTTTCACGCAGCCTTCACCCAGCATCAATCCCCAGAAATCCCTCACAACCCAATACCCGCCAGCCCTCACAAATCCCCGCAAAACCAGCTCTCCCTCACGCCTCCTCAAACCGATTCGCCTCCACATTCTTCCGCGCCCGCGCCGGATCAAACACCCGGCCGTTCATCGCCACATACACCCCGCTCGGCAGCAATTGCACCGCCGCCACCGCCGTCCCCAGATTGAACTCCGCATCGCTCACACGGAACCGCGCCGGCTGCATCGATCCCGTCAGCACAATCGTCCTCCCCTCAAGCCCGCTCAGCACCCGCGCCGTCTGAATCATCGTGTCCGTCCCGTGCGTCACCACCACCAACCGCTCCGGCTGCGCGGCAATCGCCTCCCGAATCGCCTCCCTGTCCGCCTCCGTCATCTCCAGGCTATCCTTCCTCAGCACCGGCAGAATCCGGCACGGCACACTCACATTCGCCTCTTCTAGCAATCCCGCCACCTGCGGCGACCCTACCTCAAACTCGCTCTTCGCGTCAAAATACACCTTATCAATCGTGCCCCCGCACGTCACAAACAACAATGGTTCCACTCGCTCAGTCTTCATGAAATTCCCAGATCGATTGCCCCTTCGCCAGTCTCCCTTCCGCCAGCCGTACCCCCTCCGACTCTAACCTCTCAATCTTTTCCATCACCCGCACCCCAGCTACTTCACCAAAATACCCACCCACCAGACCATCGGTCCCCACCACCCGGTGACACGGAACCTCCGGCGCAAAAGGGTTCCTCCTCAACGCCTGCCCAACCGCGCGCGCCGAACCACAACCCACCGCCGCCGCCAACCGCCCATACGTCGTCACCCGCCCGCGCGGAATCCGCCGCAGCGCTTCATAAACCCGCGCCTCAAACGCCGTCGGCACCCGCTCACAATTCTCAACACTCATGGCTTCTTCTTCAATGACCCAAGGTACTCCACCAGATCCACCAGATCCGCCTCCGGAATCACCGTCCCCAGCTTCGGCGTCATCAGCGACACCGCCAGCTTCTTGCGCCCCGTAATCTCCCCCTTCGCACACTTCTGCAGAATCCCCCCTGGCACCTTCAGCGACACCTCCGCATCCGTCTCACTAGCAATCATCCCCGTCCAGACCGTCCCGTCCTTCATCGTCACTTCCCAACCCTCAAATCCAAAACTGATCCCCGCACTCGGATTCAGAATCGCATCGTACATCGCCTCCTTCGCAAGCTTGCTCCCGATCTCGCTCAGCGCAGGCCCGAAATCCACGCCCACCCCGTTCACCTGGTGACACGTGAAACAATACGTCATATAAACCACCTGACCCTTCGTCACATCGCCCGTGCGCTTCGCCAGTTCACTAACCGGTGCCAGCTTCACCTCCGCCGCCATCGGAATCACCGTCGCCGCCTCCGCCCGAATCGCCTCGTCCGTCGCCGTCGCCAGCACCGCCGCCACCGCGTCCCTAACCGCCGCAGGCAGCGTCCCTCCCTTCGCCGACTCCAGCAGCAGTTTCTGCCCCTCCCCATGCCGCCCTAATCCCTTCACCGCCGCCTCCTGCACTGCCGCCGCCGCATCCGCCTTCGCCAGAAACCCAACCGCCGCCTCCGCCGTCTCCCGGCTCCCCACTCCCGCCAGCACCTCCACAAGCCCCGCCGCCTTCTCCCCCGACAACCCAGCCACCGCCGCCGTCACCGCAGCCCCCTCACCCAACTGATACAGCAGCTTCACCGCCTGCCCCGCCGCCGCCCCACCCGACCCGCCACCCGCCAAACCCAGCAACACATCCCGCTGCTCACTCACCCGGAACTTCTCCACCAGCCGGAAATACTCCTCGCTCCCCGCCGTCGCCGTCAGATAACGCCCGATCGCTTCCTTCGTCTTCACATTCGCCTTCGCATAATCAAACGACGCCAACCGCTGCACCGTCTGCACCACCCGCTTGTCCGCCGCATCAGGCTCCGCAGCAGCCACCATCATCACACTCGCAACGAACATCGACAGTCTCTTCATCCAACCGAGGGTGCGCGTTTTCACCCGCCCCGCAACCCCGATCCCTAGTGTAGTCCGTCTTACAGATGGTGTCTTATGGACGAGGGATTTTTTTCGAGTCCACGGCGCGAGAAGGGCGCGAATCAGGATTCGCAACCGACGAGCAACACAGGAATCGGGAAAAAGACCCGTCCCCCTCCCTCCGCAGAGTGGCTGAGTCCTCCCTCCTTCACACAAAATCAGAAGATACCATCTGTAAGACGGGCTGCACGAGAGACATTGCCACGCCGCCATCGTCCCGCCACGCGTACTTCCACCGCCAACCCGCGACGGCTCTCAGCTTGCCCATCACCCCGTCCCCATCCATCCATCTCCTCAAAAATCTCCCATGAACAAGCCACTCATCGCCGCCCTCGTCCTCGTCGGCATCGCCGCCGCCTTCCTCCTCACCACCACCCACGCCGATCCCCTCAAGCCCGGCACCGACGCCCCCAACCTCTCCTGCCCGGACCAGGACGGCACCGACGTCAACCTCGCCGACGTCTGGAAAAAAGGCCTCGTCCTCGTCTACTTCTACCCCAAAGCCGACACCCCCGGCTGCACCAAACAAGCCTGCTCGCTCCGCGACCAATGGGCCGACGTCCAAGCCAAAGGCGTCACCGTCCTCGGCGTCAGCATGGACAAACCCGCCTCCCAGAAGGCCTTCAAAGACAAATACAAACTCCCCTTCACGCTCCTCGCCGACTCAGAAGGCAAGGTCGTCAAAGCCTTCGGCGTCCCCGCCATGCGCATCGGCTTCCCCTCCCGCCAGTCCTTCCTCGTCAAAGACGGCAAAATCGTCTGGCACCAACCCAAAGTCGACGCCGCCACCCACCTCGACGAGGTCCTCAAAGCCATCGCCGCTCTCCCCGCCCCCGCCGCCCTCAAACCCTGAACGCCACGCAGCCCGCTCACGCCATCAGTCCCCGCACCACTTTGCTGCCGGGCTTCGTCACGTTGCTCAATCGCAGCGGCACCCCCGCTAGCGGATAGGTCAGCCGCAGGTGGTCAAATCCCATCAGCGCCAGCACCGTCGCATGGAAATCATGCGGGCTCACCTTGTCCACCAGCGCCTCATACCCTAACTCGTCCGTCGCCCCGTACGACGTCCCCGCACGAACCCCTCCTCCGGCCATCCAGATCGTGAACGCACTCGGGTTGTGATCCCTCCCGACGAACGCCATCTCCTGCCCGTTCCGGTTCTCGCGCATCGGCGTCCGCCCGAACTCCCCTCCCCAGATCACCAGCGTGTCCTCCAGCAGCCCCAGCCGCCGCAGATCCGTCAGCAAGGCCGCACACGCCTGGTCAACACTCTGACACTTGTTCTTGAATCCATGGTTCAGCGCCTCCTCCTGCCCCGCTCCGTGACTGTCCCAGCCCCAATCGAATAGCTGAATAAACCGCACCCCGCGCTCCGCCAGCCGCCGCGCCAGCAGGCAGTTGTTGGCAAACGACTCCCTCCCCGGCTGCGTCCCGTACAGCTCATGCACCGCTTGCGGCTCCTTGCTCAGATCAAACGCATCCGTCGCCGCCACCTGCATCCGGAATGCCATCTCGTACTGCGCCATCCGTGTCAGGGTCTCCGGATCCCCCGTCTCATCAGCCGTCCGCGCATTGAGCTCCGCTAGCGCATCAAGGCTCCGCCGCCTCATCCCTCGATCAATCCCCGGCGGGTCCTTCAGAAACAACACCGGCTCGCCCGACGACCGGCACTGCACGCCCTGATAAACGCCCGGCAGATACCCCGATCCCCACACGCTCTTCCCCGCATCCGGATTCTTGCCCCCGCTCGTCAGCACAATGAACCCCGGCAGGTTGTCGTTCTCCGAGCCCAGCCCATACGTCGACCACGCCCCGAAACTCGCCGCCCCAGGCGTCGCCGTCCCCGTATGCATCACCAGCTGCGCCGGCCCGTGATTGAATTGATCCGTGTGCATCGACTTCACAATGCACAACTCATCCGCCACCGTCGCCAGATGCGGCAGCCGGTCGCTCAGCCACTGCCCGCTCTGCCCATACTGCCGGAATGGATACTGTCCGCCTAGCATCTTCGGAACACCCTGAATGAACGCAAACTGCTTCCCCGCCAGAAACGACGCCGGACAATCCCGACCGTCCAACCGGCTCAACTCGGGCTTGTAATCAAAGAGCTCCAGCTGGCTCGGACTCCCCGCCATGTGCAGATAAATCACCCGCTTCGCCCGCGCCGGAAAATGAGGAGCCGCCCCCCGCAGCGGCCGCGCCGGATCCTTCGCCGCCACCGCCCCGCCCGCCCGCTCTCCTAGCCACATGCCCGCCAGCCCGACAGAACACCCGCGCAGAAAATGCCGCCGGGTCGGTGTGAATAGCAAATCTCGCGTGTTCATCGGTTCAGCGCAAAATCAGTGTTCAGCAGCGTGTTCATCACCAGCGTCAGCGCCGCCGTCTCCGCATCGCCACCCAGCAGCTTCGCCTGCCCCGCATCCGCTCCATACTCCACCACCGCCGCATCATACAGCTTACCTAGCGTCTCCACCGTCTCCTCGCGCGGCACCTCCAGCGTGATTAGCCGCAACGCCCTCGCCACCCGCTCCCGCGCCGTCCCGCCCTCCTTCCCCGCACGCTTCGCCAGCGCCACCGCCATCTCCACATACGCCGGATCATTCAGCGTCACCAGCGCCTGCAGCGGCGTGTTCGTCGGCATCCGCCTAGCCGTGCACAAATCCCGCGATGGCGCATCAAAACTCAGAAACCCAGGATAACCGCTCGTCCGCTTCACATACGTGTACACCGCCCTCCGGTACCGGTCCCCTCCCTCCGACGTCCTCCACGCATCGCCACTGTACACCGTGCTCCACACCCCGTCCGGCTGCGGAGGATAAACCGGCGGCCCATACTGCTTCGCCGACAGCAACCCTGACAACGCCAGCGCCTGATCCCTCACCATCTCCGCCGTCAATCGCTGACGCGGCCCCCGCGACCAGAACACATTCCGCGGATCCCCCGCCACCACCTCCGCCCTCACCCGCGACGTCTGCCCGTACGTCCCGCTCAGCACCATCTCCCGCAGCATCCGCTTCAGCGACCACCCATGCACTTTCACCAGTCTCACCGCCAGATGGTCCAGCAAAGCCTGATCCACCGGCAGCGACCCGCTCGACCCGAAATCCTCTTCAGTCTCCACAATCCCCCGCCCGAACAACGCCGCCCACAACCGGTTCGCCATCACCCTGGCCGTCAGCGGATTCGCCTCGCTCACCAACCACTTCGCCATATCCAGCCGCGTCTGCCTCCCACCCTTCGCCTCGCCCCCGAAAACCCCCGGTATCCCCGGTTCGGTCCTCTCCCCCTTCGTCAGTCGATTGCCCCGCAGGTAAAGTCTCGTGTCCCGCGGCGCATCCACCCGCTCCCTCAGCACCGGCACCGACGTGCCCCCAGCCTTCCGGTACTCTCCTCGCTCCTTCTCTAACGCCGCCAGCAGTTCCCCTCGTCCACCCTCCGGCACCACCACCGTCGTCCCCTCAAACGAAAACCGCCTCGTCGGCGTCCCCTGAAACCCGGAATTCACCGGAGCCCCGTGCTTCATCACCACCTCCACCGTCGCACCCGCCGGCACCGGACCCGCTAGCACAAACACACACCACCTCGGCCCCTCCAGCACCGGATACCCGCCAAATCCCGCACGCTCCCCGCCACGCGCCAGCGCCAGCGGGTCAAACGGCCCCGCCAACTGATCCGCCACCACCTCCCTAACACCCAACGACTCCTTCTTCCCGTCCGCACCCACCACCGACACCTTGAAATCCGTCACCATGCACCCGCGCTCCGGCCAGTCCTTCGGCTCGTCCGACTCCGGCCTCACCCGCATCCGGATCGCCGTCATCCCCTCCACCCCACTCAGCGAAACCGTATACCCCACCCCCACCGGCATCGTCCCCGACGCCACCACCTCCCCGCCATGCCTAACCGTCAGCACCCCGCCACTCGCCACCGCCGCAGTCACCCCGATCTCCCGCCACGGCTCCGCCGCCAGCACCGCCGCACGGCTCGATTCCCCGATCCGCTCCCGCAACCGCCCCATCTCACCGTACGCCCGCGCCGCCCGCTCCGCCACCGCCGCATCCCCATGCCAGGCAAACCTCGGCCAGTCATCATTCTGATCACAATCCTC
>QQNF01000106.1 GCA_003402705.1 Verrucomicrobiota bacterium
CTTTCCAGCAGCCGGGGCTTCGAGTCGGCGGTGGAAGCCGGGCGCACGGTTTCCGGAGGCATCATGCACGGGAGTCAGGAGGCGCTCGGGATGCTCAGCCCGATGGACGGGGCAGCCGACAAGCTGCTCCAAGGAGACCTTAGTGGAGCCGTGAAGGAGGCCGCGATAGAGGCGGGCGGAGGGAGGGTATTCAAGGCGGCGGGGAAGGGCATCGCCGCGGTGAAGCGTCATGCGGGGAAACTCGACGAGGCGGTCGGTGCACTGAGCCACGCCGACGATGCCGCAACTGCTACGGCCACCGGGGTCCGGGAGTCGATCGAGGAAGCGTCTTCGGTGCTGGCGAAGGAGGGGGGCGGGGCCGCAAATACAGCAGGACGGGGGCCTGTAATAGTAGGCGAGACGATGAGCCGCGTTGAAGCGGCGGCTTCAAAGATACCCGGTTCTAAGATTCTCAATGATATGCCCGACTTCAGGGCGATGGGAGGAACTGCCGATCAGGTGACCAGCTCGATGATGCAGTATAACCGGCGATGGATTCTTGATCAGATGCGCAGTGGCAGGCCGATCATCGACATTGGCACTGATGCTGCACGACAAACGCCGAGTATTTTTTATCAGATGGAGCAGAACATGTTGAAGAACTACCAGAAGCTGCATCCCGGAAGCCTCAACATCACAACACCATGAACGGGCAGGACTTCACTCGAATTGCCGGTCAGGCGTTTGCTCCTTTCTTGAGAGAGTTGGGCTTTATTGAGCAGCCTACCCAAATCAGCGGACGGGCTTACCACGCCAATTTCGTCGGTAAAGGGCACACATTATCGGTCAGCTTTGAACCGGGAGATGATTACTTTTCGATTATGCTCCTCACGAATGGAGCCGACGACCTCGCCTCGATTGATGACCGAGCAAAGACACCAAGACTTAGCGATCTGAATGCCCGATATGCTGCTCTGATCAGCCATTCCGAACGTGAGGCCAATGAGAAGTATTTTGCTGGAGTCATCGCGAATCATCCGTTTGAGCGCCAGCTTTTGAAGTTCGCCAAGGAATTGCGTCTCGTTCTTCCGAAGCACCTCACTTGATCTAACGCCCCAAACTCCCGATTCGCCGCCGCAAGCCCCGCGTGGCTGAGCTTGTAGGTATGGTAGCGTGGAGTGTCATGCGTGTTTGGCGGTAGCCGTGGGCCGCTGCCATACCAACGGCGCTGCAGCCAACGCCCCCCGCGTTGCCTCAGGTCCCGCCTCACGGGGCCATCGCCCTTCGAGCAGCCTCGCGGCTGGCTGTCTCGCTCCGCTCGGCTGGCTCGGTGGCGGCTGGTGTGCAGTCGGGAGTCTCTGAATCGCCCTCGCCGAAGGGGACTGCATGAAGGCGTATGCGGCGGTGCTGATGGCGGCCGCACTGGCTCCCATGAACGAGAAGGTGACGCGCCTGGCAGTAGCAGTCAGCGCCAGTGCGATGGAGCAGGGCAATACGACGCTGGCGGATCTCACGCAGCTCATGCTTTCAGCCCGCAGTCAGGTGCTGGCCGAAATGATTCCCGGGCGGCAGCAGATCGGTGCCGGCTGCGGTCATCCGGGACCTTCGGCCGAGGCCATGGCCGCCGACAGCCTGTTTTCCGAGTGGGTGCAGTTCTGGCAGAAGGCGTTTCGGATGGCTGTGCTGAAGGATCTCAACTGAATAGTTATTCACATTATGTGAGGAGTCCGCCCGGGTGCTGCCTTTCAAAGATTAAAATCTAACGGTGACCACCCGATTCGATGTCACGCCGCAGAAACGGGTGGGATTCATTAAACATGAAGGATTTGAGAGGCTGATGCCGAAGTCGGGTTCCTGGCTTAAAGATTCTCAACAATTTCTTTGACGTTTCGATGACGGTTAGCTAAATCGTCTCCGGAATCCGAACTGCGAATTGAATGAAGATCGTGAACCCGAAATGCACCCAGTCATTGAATGGTTTTACGGGAGGTGCAGGCGGGTGGAAGGGGCGTCTCCCGAATCGTCAGGCGTTCATCGCGCTGGCTCTCGCGCTGACACATCCATCGCTGGCGGTGGGTGAAGGCGAGCCCGCAGTCGGAGAGACTCACCGGTTCGATCCTCCTTATTTCATCCCGGGGTCGGTGCATGGCCAGCAGGGGTGGAGTGTCGATCAGGGCGAGGCCCTCGTTGTCCCGTTCATGGGGATCGGCGGCTCGGGTGCCCTTGAGGTTCACCCTGCCAGTCCATACACGCAGGCCCGTCTGTCGGTCTGGCGTGATGCGAGTCCGTATGGCGGTCCGGTCTATGCGGATGCATGGGTCAGGCTCAGAGCGTGCCCGTGGATGGTTTTCGAGGAAAGTCTCGACTTCGACAGCGCCCGCATCGGGCTTTTCAGAACGGGGCTCGCCTCGGATGAGGCCGAGTGGCACGTCTTCAACGGGGATGGCAACGGAGGCGGCTACTGGGTGAACACGGGCATTGTGGTTCCGGTCGAACCCTTCGGCGACCTGATGGAGAACTGGGTCAGGCTGACCGTGGGCATTCATCCTGAGGGCGGGTACTGGGATCTCTGGGCCGACGGCGAGCTGATCGGTGTTTCGTCAGGATTGCAGTTTCCATTGGAACCGGACAGGTCGGATTTCTTTCTCCTGAGCGACGCCTCCCGCCCATTCCTCGCCGACGACATCACGCTTGGAACCACCCATCCGCTCGGCTTTGACGGCGATGGTGACGGGGTGCCTGATCCTCGGCCGGGATCTTCCGGACCGGCCCCGGGAGGGCTTCCGGATGCACTGGCGGCCGACCGGGACGCTGACGGCATCCCTGACGTGTGGGAGACGGCGCACTCGCTTGATCCGGATGCTCCAGCCGACGCAGCGATGGACCCAGACGGTGACGGTTTCACAAACCTCGATGAGTATCTCATGGGGACGGACCCATCGGCGCTCACAGCCACGGTCAGAATTGCCAATGACGGGGCCGCCGTCTTCAACCGATTCTCAGCTTCTTCACCAAGACGCGCCGCCGCTTCCCGCTGAAGGAGCCAAGGCCATCCGAAAATTCTTCCGGTGCGGGCAGGGCTAGCGTCCTTCCATCGCCGGTTCCAGCCTCCTGATTCCTGATTCCTATGCTGTTTCCCCGATCCATTGCTCAAATGACGTGCAGTCCAGCCGCGGCTCGTGCGTTTTCGCTGGTTGCCGGACTTGCCTTCGGCTGTCACAACGCCGCTGCGGGTTGCTGTGACGGATCCGCACAAGTGGGCCGTTCTGCAAAGCCGCTGAGCCGAATGATGGGACCCCTCAACGAACCGCTCGATGTAGGTATCGTCAATCCATTTTCGCAGGCGCGGGAAGTCACTCTCGGAGGCTTGGGCTTCACTGCTTTTCCGGGTATGCAAGATGTCCAGCTTGGCGGAACATCGGCAGCGCACGCTCCTCAGCCTGGCGTGAAGCTTGATTTCGAGGGCGAGGGAACGGGAGTGCTGCGGAAAAATTGTCCTCCGGGGGCGGTGATTACTCCGGGGTCAGTGCCCCAGTACACGGGGCCGCTTGAATTTGCCTCGCCGAGTACTGAGCAGTACGTTGGTCAGGCGAGGGTCACCGACAATCTTGACAGCGTCGGAACGAGCCGGGAACCGCGGGTGCATGGTGCAGGCGGCATCAGTCCAGGCCAGATGGGAAGAACGGGAGGTCTTCCGCAGATTGAGCCTCCTCGCATCCACTATTCTGCGAACATCGGAGCGTTCACAAACGGAGCCACGGTGAGCCGCGGATCATCAGGAATCCTGAGAACCATACACGGAAGCTTGCTCGGACCGCACCGGCGCGCCGCCTATGAAGTCGTCGGTTCTGCGGCTCCGATAACGAATCCATCGAGTATTGTCGCTCCCGGGGGAGAGGTCACAGAGCTGTACGAGCAGTCAACTGCATCACTGCTGATCACGTTTCGAACGTCCGCTAGTGAGACTGTTCCACATAAGGCGATTCTCATCACGAAACTCGAACCGGCGGACGTGCCTCTGGGCTATGATGAAGCCTGGGATTTCACAGTCAGCTATCCCGGGGACGAGGCTACGACGACGCGGTGTGCCATCGACATTCCGTCGGCACCATCCGGCGAATACCGCACATCAGTGAAAAAGGGAGAAGTCGAGCGCGAATGGACCTCAAAACTCGAGGATGGAATCCGGCAGATGATTTACCGCGAGCGGGTCAACGGGGTACTCGTCAGTCATACGATCGATGAGTACGCTACTGCATTGTGGGATGTAGCGGAAGAAATGCTCGTCAGTTCGACTTTGGTGACCACGACGACCGGAGCCGGACTCACGACGCTCTACCGATATTGGTGGGACCAGTCCGATCCAGACAACCCGAATAATGAGAGGCTCCAGCAGGTTGTCTATCCTGACGGTTCGTGGGAGATGTCGGCCGTCAGTGGTGATGGGCTTCGGTCTGTGGTCCTGCGGCCGTGGCTGTCGAATTCCGCGCCCCCTGTTCTCGCCTCGGATCCCACTCCGGCAGCTGCCGACAACTTGATCGCTAGACTCCTTCAGATCGAGGGTTCTGGGCCGAATTTCGAGGCGGTGGAAACGACGTTCGCTTCGGCGACGCTAAGCAATCCGAACCTTGTCGATACTGTGCTAACCAGGCGTGCGGGTGTGCTCGTCGCCAAAGAAGTCAGAGCGGGCTTGAACATTCAGGTTTATGATGGAGCGACTCTGGCGGGTAGCCGTGTTCGGAGCGACGGCAGATGGTATTCCGATGGCAATTCGGGTGCACGCCGCATCGCCTGGACGGGCCTGGGCTCTGCTGCTCCATCCCAAATAGGCTTCGTCGACAGAGTCGAGGTCCTCAGTTCGGTTGCATCGGGTGTGCGCACCACCACTGAGCATCGTCAGGCCTACGGAGCCGGTGATCCGACAGCGGGTGCTCAGGCCCCGGTTTTTTCAACGGTGACAACGTCCAGCCCAGCATCAGGCAACACTCTGACTGAGGTTAGCAAGCTCGATGGGATTACTTATGAGGTGGTTGAGTACCAGTACGAGGCATCGGCATCTGGCAGGTATACAGGCAAACTGGTCAATGGAGTGCCTGTCGAGACTGTGTCGTACTTATTCGTCCAGCCCGCGCCTCCAGTATCCGGCCCGCCTTTGCCGCAGGTTCGCTCCGAAACCCGCACATCTTCGGACGGGACGTTCACGACAACGACGTTCGATTCGTACGACCGCCCGGTATTGCAGCGTGTTGCAGGTACTGCGGCGGGGAGTGTGTTCGGTGTAGCTCTGCCGGAGCAGCCGGCGTCTGTGACCACGTGGACCTACGAGGCTCGTGCGGGAGGGTTGCCTGGCTGGATCGTCACCACCAGCGTCAAGCACGAGCCGGTTTCCAGCACGCTGGCACGAGTCACCGTTGAAGAATACGATGGTGCCGGTCGTCTGGTGTTTCGTCGTCTTCCTGATTCCAGCGAGCGGTTCTACGAATATGGCATGACAAACGGGGAGCGCTTCGAGCGCATCTACGCAGGGGCATCGGCTTCCGAGACGACTCTGCTCTCCGAGACTGTCTACTTCCGCGATCAGCGCCGCAAATCGGTGAGCGGAGCAGCCGAGATCGTTTCACTATGGCAGTACTCGGTTCCCGCTCCATTCAGGACCAAGGTAGTGCACCTTCAGTCGGGACAGTTGGTTTCCGAGGTTACAACAGATGCATTCGGTCGGCCAGTCACAGCTTATGCACCGGTTTCACCAACTCAGTCAGGTGGAGCGACGTTCTTCACCTCATCCTTCACCTACGATCCGGCGCATGGCGGACTGGTTTCCAGAACGGTTCCGTCGGCATCTGAAGTGACGCGCACCACATGGTCCACAGACCCTGCGGGTGGAGCGAAAAAAGTGGAGATCATCAGCGGGGTTTCGGCAGCACCTAATCCAGTCCTGAACGAAGCGACAGATCAGTCGCTGCGGCGTGTGGTGAAGTGGACCGAGGTTGATACAAGTGCCGGATATTTAGCTGTCGGGAACGAGTCTGTTGCCCTCGTATGGGAGTGCGAGGCCGTGTTCCATGCGGCGCAGGCGGGCGGTTGGGAGACTACACCGGCATCTACCCGTCGGCGTGCCATTTCAGATCGACCGAAGGGTGGTTTTGCATGGAACGGCCATGCTGCAGGTGCCGCGCCGGTTTCCTGGCTCAACGATGGCGGGACTGACTATACCACGGCCCGAAGTATTGCCGGTGTACCGGGAGAAGAACCATTGAGTTCGGAAACAGTGACCAGGCGATCCGGTGCCATGTTCCGGAGGGTTGTTGCCAGGGGAGGTCTGGACATGGCTTTTTCGAGCCCTGATGCTGCAAACGTGCTCCTCCCATACAATGGTTGGCGGGAGGCACTCGCCGAGCCGTCCTGGGACACAATACCGCACTGGCCGAGACTTGCGATTTCTCCTTCGACAGGGCAAGTGACATCACGCCAGCTCCCGGGAGGCTCCATTCCGACTACCGTGTACACGTACTACACCGTGGGGTCCGGCGGACTGACCAGTTCCGACATCCGGATCGGACGCCTCAGATCAGAGGCCGCATGGGATTACCTCACAGACTCCACGCGAGGCACCACCTATTTTCATTATGATGCTGCCGGACGTGTCACTGCATCATGGGGCTCTGCCACGGCGACAACGCTGTACTCATACGATGTTTGGGGCCGACGCACTGGATTGAAGACTTTCCGCTCCGAGCCGTCGGCATTCGCCGGACTGGTGCCAGACAACTTCGGCAACGTTGAGGCGAAGATTGGTTCCTGTTGGTTGAATGGCGGTATTGGCGACCTCACTCAGTGGGTCTACAGTACCAATCCCGCGCTTGGTGCCGTCGTCAGTAAGATGTTTCCGGATGGTACCTCGACGGACTACAGCTACAATGCTGCTGGTCAGGTGCAGACGCGCACATGGGCGCGCACGGTCTCGCCTACTGGTCCGAAGGTGACAACCACCTACAGTTGGAACTTTGCGGGGCAGCTCACTGGCATCGGGTACAATGACGGCACCCCGAATGTCGCATTCTCCTACGACCGTTCCGGCAGGGTGCGCTACCGCACGGATGGTACGGGAGTGACAAGGATGGACTACCGGTTCGATGGTTCGCCAATGACAGAAACGACCGTGGATTCGGCCTCTGATACAGCAGTGCTGGTGGCGGGCGGCCGTCATCTGAGCCGGGCCTATGATTCGTCGGGACGGCTGTGGAAGATGGAGGCCGCATGGGGACAGACGCTCCCGGGGACAGCCAGCACGGCCGGAAGCAGCACGCTTTCGCCTCAGGTTGTGTTTAGCTACGGGGCTGCCGACCGCCTCGTCTCGATCTACTCTGGCGGGTTCACTGGCGCGGTGACCCGCACTGCGACGCAGGAGAGTTTCAGTGTCAGTCCGAACACCGGGTTGTACTACCCACCGTCGGTATACTCGACAGTTTATCGCGATGCTCAGGGGCTGCCTTCGAGTCATGCCGCCGGGGGGACGATCAATGTCGCGGGAAGTCCGTCCCCGTTCAGCATCAGCACGACACAGTTCGGATGGAACGGCGACAGGCTGGTTTCCCGCACGGAAGCTCCAGATGCCAAGTGGAACTACACATACGACAGCAAAGGGCAGGTCCGGGACGCGTGGAAGACGGTCCAGAACGGAGGGAGCGCAGTGACGCTCAACGGGACACAGAGCCGCTACAGCTACGATGACATGGGGAACCGCACCAGCCTCGGAGAAGGCCCAGGCTTCGCCCGCATGACGACATGGACGCCCAATAACCTCAATCAGTACACGTCTGTGGCGCGTCAGAGGACGTTCGATGTGACCGGTCGCCGATCGCCGGGGGCGAGCATCGCCGTCAACTCGCCATTTAACGCAAATGGTGTCAGTTACCAGCCGACATCAAACGGCCTCTACTACCACATCGAGCTCACCAATTCACCGACTCCCGGTACAAATCCAACACAGGAGGAGCTAGCGGATACCATGGAGCCTGTCAGTGTGACGCAGACTTTGACTCCAGGTGCGACGCCGACCGTGATTTCCCCACCCGGTGCTCTGCAATGGCTGGGCTTGCCGAATGAGACGCCAGTCTACGACGCCGACGGGAATCTCCGCTTCGATGGCCGCTGGACGATGACATGGGACGGGGAGAACCGCCTCGTAAAACTGGAGCGCCCGGCATGGACCCAGCCGACAAGCACCACGGAGGGGTACAGTTTCACGGCTCCGGCAAATCCGCAGGGGATTCCACCCAACGCGCTTCCGGCGGCGACGATTGAGTTCAAGTACGACGGCCTCTCTCGTCTGGTCGAACGAAAGGTGACACGCGGGATTGACCCGCCTGAGGTTGAGGGGTATCAATGGGACGGCTGGAAGCTAATCATGA
>QQNF01000107.1 GCA_003402705.1 Verrucomicrobiota bacterium
AGTATGAGGCGTCGCGGTTTACGGCATCGAATCAGAAGATGCTGCGGAGCATGATGCGGTGGCGGAAGGCGCTGGAGAGTGTGGGGCCGCTGGTGGAGGTGGTGGCGTCGGTGGGGGTGGCCGGGGCGCTGGTGTATGTGTGGTCGAACGGGATGCCGGCGTCGGAGTTCATCGCGTTGAATGGGGGATTGCTAATGCTGTATCCTCCGGCGAAGGCGTTGAGCCGGATCCCGCTGCTGCTGCAGAAGACCCTAGCGGCGACGACCAAGATCTTTGAGCTCATGGACCGTGAGGTGAGGGTGGCGGATGCGGCTGGTGCGGAGGTGCTGAAGGGAGCGGCGGCGGGGGCGATCACGTTTGATGACGTGACCTTTTTCTACAAGAAGGGGGTGCCTGCGGTGAGGAATGTGAGGCTGGAGATTGCGCCGCAGCAGACGGTGGCGCTGGTGGGGCGGTCAGGGGCGGGGAAGAGCACGCTGTTTTCGCTGCTGCTGAGGTTTTACGATCCGCATGCTGGGAGGATTCTGCTGGATGGGCGGGACATCCGGGAGGTGACGCAGGAGTCGCTGCGGGAGCAGATCTCGGTGGTGAGTCAGGAAGTGTTTCTGTTTCACGATACGATTTACGAGAACATCCGTTATGGGAGGCTGGATGCGACGCGGGAGGAGATCATCGAGGCGGCGAGGCGTGCGCATGCGCATGAGTTCATTGTGGAGCAGGCGAAGGGTTATGAGACGGTGATCGGGGACAGTGGTCGGCTGCTGAGTGGCGGGCAGCGGCAGCGGATCTCGATTGCGCGGGCGATCTTGCGGAACACGCCGGTGCTGCTGCTGGACGAGGCGACGTCGGCGCTGGATGCGGAGTCGGAGCGTTATATTCAGGAGGCGATCCGGGATTTGTCGGAGGGGAAGACGGTGCTGGCGATTGCGCATCGTTTGAGCACGGTGATCAAGAGTGATCTAATTGTGGTGATGGAGGACGGTGCGGTGGTGGATGCGGGGACGCATGACGAGCTGCTGGTGACGAGTCCGGTGTACCGGAAGCTGTACAGCATGCAGTTCGAGGGTGGGGGGCATGCGGAGGGCGAGGGGATTTGAGCGGGTGATTTGCGGGGAACACGGGGGTGATTCCGGCGGGGACGGCGCTGGACAATGGCGGGGAGGTTCTGAAGGTGGATGATGCGACGGGGAGCACGGTGGTGGAGTTCCGTTTTGGGGATCGAGCGCCGTGGCCGCTGCTGGCGGATGGGGAGGGCTACAGTCTTGTGCATATGAATCCGGTGGCGGGGGATGTGCATCACGGGGATGCAGGGAACTGGCGGAGTTCGGCGGTGGAGGGCGGGTCGCCTGGAGCGAGTGATGCTCTGCCGGTGCCGGTTGATCCTGCGGGGGACGAGGATGGGGACGGGCTGATTAATTTGCTAGAGCACGTGATGGGGGACGGGGCGATGTTTACGGCGGAGGAAGCTGCGGCGGGGCGGACTCTGGTGTGGCAGGTGCGGCCGGGAGGGGATGCGGGGCAGATGGTGATTGAGAGTTCCGGGGATCTGGGGGTGTGGCAGACGGAAGCTGGGCTGACGGGGTATGCGGAGGCGATGGTGGGCGGATTGATTCGGCGGAGTGCGGTGATTCCGGCGAGTGGTGAGCGTCGGTATTTCCGGGCGCGGGTGGTGCCGGTGCCGTGAGGGCGTGGTTGGTCCCGGGTGGGCGAGAGACGACACGAAGCCGCCGCGGCGCGCGCAGGCCTTTTGGGGGCGATGCAGCGCGGCGCGGCGGAGTGATTTGGGAAGGCGAATCCTAGCTGCGCCCTTGGGGAACGTCAGGCGGCTTATTTGCCGCTGGTGAGACGGCTGTGTTTACGGCTGTAGGTGAAGTAGATGATGAAGCCGAGGGCCATCCAGACGACGAGACGGATCCATGTGTCGCCGGGGAGCGGGATCATCATGGAGATGCAGACGAGCGCGCCGAGGATGGGGACGACGGGGACCCAAGGGCAGCGGAAGACGCGCGGGGCGTTTGGTTCCTTGATGCGGAGGACGACGACGGCGATGCAGACGAGGACGAAGGCGAGGAGCGTGCCGATGGAGCACATTTCGCCCCAGAGTTCACCTGGCAGGATGGCGACGGCGAGGGCGGCGATGCCGCCGATGAGGGCGTTGCTTTTCCACGGAGTCTGACGGCGCGGGTGGAGTTCCGAGAAGAAGCGAGGGAGGAGACCGTCGCGGGCCATGCTGAGGAAGACGCGGCTCTGGCCCATGAGGAGGACCATGATGACGGAGGAGAAGCCGCAGAGGATGGCAGGGACGATGAGTTGGTTGAGCCAGTGGAATTTCTCGGGCATGGCGCTGATGGCGGTGGCGACGGGGGCGAGTTTTTCGACGCCCTTGAACGTGGAGTAGTGGGCGAGGCCGGTGAGGACCCACGAGAAGGCGATGTAGAGGACGGTGCAGACGAGGAGCGAGCCGAGGATGCCGATGGGCATGTCGCGCTGGGGGTTGCGGGCTTCCTGGGCGGCGGTGGAGACGGCGTCGAAGCCGATGTAGGCGAAGAAGATGAGGCCTGCGCCGCGCATGATGCCGCTCCAGCCGAATTCGCCGAAGGTGCCGGTGTTGGCGGGGATGAATGGGGTGTGGTTGGCGGGGTTGATGTAGGCCCAGCCGAGGCCGACGACGGTGAGGACGATGACGACCTTGAGGACGACCATGATGGCGTTGAAGATGGCGCTTTCTTTGGTGCCCTTGATGAGGAGGGCGGACATGGCGAGGATGATGAAGGCGGCGGGGAGGTTCAGGATGCCGGGGACGTCATCGAAAGGGGAAGCGGCTAGGGCGTGAGGGAAGTTGAAGCCGAGCTGCTGGCAGAGCTTCATGAAGTAGGCGGACCATGAGGTGGCGACGGTGGCTGCGCCGACGGCGTATTCGAGGACGAGGTCCCAGCCGATGATCCATGCGAAGAGTTCGCCGAGGGTGACGTAGCTGTAGGTGTAGGCGCTGCCGGAGGCGGGGACCATGGAGGCGAATTCCGCGTAGCAGAGGCCTGCGAGGGCGCAGGCGAAGCCGCCGATGATGTAGGAGAGGGTGACGGCTGGGCCGGCGCTTTCTGCGGCGACTTTACCGGTGAGGGAGAAGAGGCCTGCTCCGATGACGACGCCGATGCCGAGGAGGATGAGGTGGATGGGGCCGAGCTGGCGTTTCAGGGCGACGGTGGATCCGCCGGGGTCGGCGTGGACTTCTGCGAGCACGTCGGCGAGGGGTTTTTTGGCGAACAGTTTATTCATGATGGGGCGGTGAGAGGCAGGGAATGAGCCAGTGGGCATACCTGAATTGGGCATAAAGTCCATGAATTCCGCCTACGTGGGGAGGGGGGAGGGAAAGATTGTGAATTAGTGAAAATGAGCGAGCAGATGCTTGCGGGTTCTCATTTTCTCTTCATGTGAAGGGATCATGAAGGAAGCTTCGAAGATCACGAGAGTCTTGGTGCTGGGCGGGGGCACGGCCGGGTTGCTGGCGGCGCTGACGTTGAAGCGGAAGTTGCCGCAGCTGGAGGTGGAGGTGGTGCGGAGTGTGGAGATGGGGGTGATTGGGGTTGGGGAGGGGACGACGGCGGCGTTTCCGCGGCATTTATTTGAGTATCTGAAGCTGCCGCCGGGGGAGTTTTATGCTGGGGCGGAGCCGACGTGGAAGCTGGGGATTCACTTTGTGTGGGGGCCGTATCCGCAGGGGTATTATTACACGTTTCAGAATGAGTTTAAGAGCCGGTGGCCTGAGTTGAAGCGGAACACTGGGTTTTACTATGAGCCGGAGACGCGGTGGCTGGGGATTGTGTCGGCGTGCATGGCGCACGGGAAGGCGTTCCCGAGGAAGCCGGATGGGAGCCTGCACATGCACAACAACCATGCGTTTCACATTGAGAACAAGAAGCTGGTGGGGTGGCTGGAGTCGACGTGCGAGCGCAACGGGGTGCGGCTGACGGAGGGGACGGTGGAGCGAGTGGAGACGGGGGCGGAGGGGGTGGAGGCGCTGCATCTTGCCGGGGGGAGACGGGTGACGGCGGATTTGTATGTGGATGCGTCGGGGTTCCGGTCTGAGTTGCTGGGGCGTGCGCTGGGCGAGCCGTTTCTGGGATATGAGAAGTCGTTGTTCTGTGATCGGGCGGTGATTGCGGGGTGGCCGCGGACGGATGAGGAGATCAAGCCGTACACGGTGGCGGAGACGATGGATGCGGGGTGGTGCTGGCAGATTGAGCACGAGAACTGGATCAACCGTGGGTATGTGTACAGTTCCCGGTTCATCAGTGATGAAGAGGCGCTGGCGGAGTTCCGGCGGAAGAATCCGAAGATTGCGAATGAGCCGAGAGTGGTGAAGTTCCGGAGTGGGCGGTATGCGCGGCCGTGGGTGGGCAACGTGGTGGCGGTGGGGAATTCGATGGGGTTTGTGGAGCCTTTGGAGGCGACGGCGATTCAGGTGATCTGTGTGGAGTGCAGCACGCTGGCGGACACGCTAGTGGACAGCCTGCAGGAGCCGACGCAGACGCTGAAGGACCTGTACAACACGTACAATGTGCGGCAGTGGGATGACATCCGCGATTTCCTAGCGGTGCACTATGCGTTCAACACGCGGGTGGACACCCCGTTCTGGCGGGCGTGCCGGGAGGAGACGGATCTTGGGGGAGCGGTGGCGATGGTGCGGTATTACAAGGAGAACGGGCCGAGTGTGCTGCCGGAGCCGGTGTTGTTTGATCCGAACAATTCGTTTGGACTGGAGGGGTATCTGGCGATGCTAGTGGGCATGGGTGTGCCGCATGGGAAGCCGTGGAAGGCATCCGACCCCGAGAAGAAAATCTGGCGGGAGCGACTGGCGGGGTTCGGGCAGCACGGGCAGCGTGGGTTTTCCGTGAAGGAAGTGCTGGGGATGATCCGGGCTGGGGGCGTGAAGCAGGCGGGGTCAGGCTAGTGCGGCCGGCCTGACAGATGGCATCCTGTGATTCGTCGGGTGCGAATTCTGGTACTGCTACTCTGAGGCAGCGGCGAGGCCGGGGCGGCCTTGTTGCGGGGGTGATCGGTGATTGAGGGGATATCTCAAACACTGGCGAGGCCAAGGACCTCGAGTTGCCATGGCAGGAGGAGGTCTTTGGCGGCGGATTCGTCTGCGGCGATGGCTTCGAGGATGGCGCGAGAGCCGAGGAGGGAGGGGTCGAGAGCGAGGTCGTTGCCGATTTTGTCGCGATGGGCTTTGAGGGCGTCGAAGCGGCGTTCGGCGTCCGGGTTGCGCTCGGTGCGGCGGCGAGCTGGGCGGCGGGGCCAGTCGGCTTCGGGGAGTTCGTCGGCGCTTTTGAGGGCGTTGTAGAAGCGGCGGTGGAAGGGAGGAGGGTAGCGGTCTGGGAGGCGGGCTGCGCGGCCGTCCTGGAGGCCTTCTGCGAAGGCGAGGAGTTCCTGATTGCTGATGACCTTGAAGGTGGGTCGGTCGAGGCGTTCGGCTTCGAGGTTACGCCAGTGCCAGAGGGCGCGGAGGAAGTTGAGGCCGGCGGGGCGGAGGTTGCCGCTGCCGTTGATGCGCCAGAGTTCGTCTGGGTCTGGAGGTGGGCGGTGGAGGACGGAGAGTCTGGCGTCTTCGCAGGACTGGAGGAACCAGTCGGTGCGGCCGAGTTCGTTGAGTTTGGCGAGGAATTTGTCGGCGAGCGGGATGATGAAGTGGACGTCGTTGAGGGCGTACTCGATCATTCGGTCGGTGAGGGGGCGGCGGCCCCAGTCAGCGCGTTGGGATTGTTTGGAGAGGGCGACGCCGAAGTTGGATTCGACGAGGTGGGCGAGGCCGAACTGGCGTTCGCCGCAGAGGCGAGCGGCGACCTGAGTGTCGAAGATTCTGACGGGGATGTGCTGGAACGTCCTGCGCATGAGGGTCATGTCGAGGTCAGCGCCGTGGAGCCAGATGTCGGTACCGTCGAGGTAGGAGATGAGAGGGGAGAGGTCTTTGATGCCGATGGGGTCGATGAGGACCTTGCGGTCGCCGACGCCCATTTGGATGAGACAGAGTTTTTCGCGGTAGGAGTGGAGGGAATCGGCCTCGGTATCGAGGGCGACGCGGACGCCTTCGCCTGAGGGGAGGCTGGCGATGAAGGCGTCGAGGGCCTCTGGGGTATCGATGAAGTGGTCGGAGAGGGAGGAATCCGGCACTGGGGTCGAGTCTGGAGAGGGGATGGAGGGGGAGCGATTCACTGGCGGAGACCTGTGAGGAGCATTTCGGCGTTGCTGCCGGTGGCTTTGATGCTGCGGATGAGGACTTCGAGGGCTTCGCCTGCGGGCATCTGGGCCATCTGGCGGCGGATGGCGCTGATGCGGCGGAATTCGTCCGGGTGGTAGAGGAGGTCGTCTTTGCGAGTGCCTGATTTCTGGACGTGGATGGCGGGGTAGATTCTGCGTTCGACGAGTTCGCGGTCGAGTTGGATTTCGAGGTTACCGGTGCCTTTGAATTCTTCGAAGATGACTTCGTCCATGCGGCTATCGGTTTCGATGAGGGCGGTGGCGAGGATGGTGAGGGAGCCGCCTTCTTCGACTTTGCGGGCGGAGCCGAAGAATTTGCGGACCTTTTGGAGGGCGTTGTGATCGACGCCGCCGGAGCCTGAGGGGCCTTTGCCGCCCTGGGTGGTATTGTAGCCGCGGGCGAGGCGGGTGAGGCTGTCGAGGAGGATGACGACATCGCGGCCGCGTTCGACGAGGCGTTTACTGCGTTCGAGGACGAGTTCGGAGACCTGGATGTGGCGGCTGGAGGGTTCGTCGAAGGTGGAGCTGAAGACCTGGCAGGCGACGGTTTCGCGGAAGTCGGTGACTTCTTCTGGGCGTTCGTTGATGAGGAGGACGATGAGTTCGATTTCCGGGTGATTCTGGCGGATGGAGGAGGCGATGTCCTTGAGGAGGACGGTTTTGCCGCCGCGAGGGGGAGCGCAGATGAGACCGCGCTGGCCTTTGCCGAGAGGGGAGATGATATCGACGACGCGGGGGCCGACGGATTTGGTTTTGGGGTTTTCGAGGATGATCCGTTCCGAGGGGAAGAGCGCGGTGAGTTTGTCGAAGTGTGCGGGAGGCTGCCAGTCTTCTGCGGGGACGCCTTCGATGGTGATGATGCGTTCGGAGCAGAGGGTTTTTTCGCGTGGGTCGCGAGGGCCGCGGGCGTGGACGGTCATTTCGACGCCTGGGCGGAGATTGAAGCGCCGGATGAGACTGGCTGGGATGAAGATGTCGTCGAGGAAGGGAGCGAAGTTGAAGAGCGGGTCGCGGAGGACCCCGTACCCTTCGCGGGTGATTTCGAGGATGCCTGAGGCTTCGACGGTGGTGCCGCGGCGGCTGTAGTAGCTGAGGATTTCGAAGACGAGGTGGTGTTTTGAGCGGACGCCTCCGATGCGGAGGCCGAGGGCGGTACCGATGTCGTAGAGTTGGTTGACTGCCATGCGGAGGAAGTCATTGAGCGAGGCGGATTCCGGGATGGGGGGTTCGCTGGTGCGGCTTGAGCGTGCCGGGTCGTGGTCGGCGTGGAGAGAGCCGGGGGCGTGGGAGGTGTCGTCTGGGGACGAGGGGGCGAGGTCCGGCGTCACGGCCGGGGGAAGTTCTTCAACCATAGGATAAAAAGTTCAGTTTGGCGGAGCAGCGAATTCGGTGTTCCCCCATTCCAGATTACAACGTCTGCACGGTTCATCTTGTCCGCAATCGGAAGCTGGGCGGAAAGCATGCGGTCTGCGAGGTCTGAGGAGTGGCCGTTGCGGGCCATGAGACGTGTTTTTTGAGTGGTTGAGCCACAAGCGACGACTAATTCGAGGTCACGAGGGATGGGGAAGCCTGATTCGTAGAGGAGCGGGACGTCCATGAGGAACCATGGGGACAGATTGGAGGCGCGGGCGGCGTTGAGGGCCTGCTGGCAGAGGTTCCGCACCATGGGGTGGAGGATCTCTTCGAGGAGTTTCCGAGCGTCCGGATTCTGAAAGACTTTCTCCCTGAGGCGTGAGCGGATGAGAGCGCCGTTGGCGTCGAGGAGATTGGATCCGAGGACTTGGGAGATGATGGTGGCGACGGAAGGGGTTGTCAACAAGGTATCGACTGAGGCGTCGCAGTCGAAGAAGGCGGTGAGTGGTTCGAGGGAGCTGAAGTGGCGGGCGAAGGAGGATTTGCCGGTGGCGATGCCGCCGGTGAGAGCGAGACAGAGCATGGAGTGTGGGTGGGGAGAGGCGGGAGGGAAGGGGTGGAAGTGGGGAATGGGAGCGGGGGTGATGGGGGGGGGGGGGGGGGGATGAG
>QQNF01000108.1 GCA_003402705.1 Verrucomicrobiota bacterium
ACCTACTTCAACCACTGGGCCGACGCCCTTGAACACGTCATCATCGCCCGCGGCTTCACCTCCCGCCCAGCTCTCTCCCAGCAGCAGGCCCTCTGGGATAAGGCCATCCGCAATACCCCCCACGGGGTCGCCCTCTCCCTCGAAAACGCCTTCCTCCCCAACGGCCACGATCACCACCACCATGATCACGATCACCAACATGACCATGACCACCACCATGACCACCACCATGACCACCACCATGACCACCATCACGATCACGACCACGATCACCACGCCCACCACGATCACGAAACCATCCTCCGCCTCACCTCCTCGGTCGCCGTCTCCCTAACCGACATTCCAGTCGCAGACTCCTCCCTCTGATCCCCCGCGTCTAACCTCAGGACCCTCACAAATATGAAATCTCTCGCCGCTTCCCGTCTCCTGCCCGGCCTCGCCGCACTCCTCGCCGCCACCCCTCAGGCCCACGCTCACCACGCCATGGATGGAGCCCCACCCTCCACCGCCGCACAAGGCGTCCTCTCCGGAATCGCCCACCCTGTCATCGGCCCGGACCACCTCCTCTTCCTCGTCGTCGCAGGCCTCCTCATGGCCTCCACCCGTCTCCCCAGACGTCTCCTCACCACCGCCCTCTTCGTCGGCATGTCCGCTCTCGGCTCGGCCCTCCACCTCTACGGCTTCTCCCTCCCATGGTCCGATGGCCTCACCGCCGCCACCGTCACCATCGCCGGGCTCCTCCTCGCCGCCTCCGCAGGCTCGTCATCCTCCATCCCTCCTTTCTTTGCCGCCGCCGGCCTCCTCCACGGCTACGCCTACGGCGAATCCGTCATCGGCTCGGAACCCACACCCCTCACCGCCTACCTCTGCGGCTTCGCTCTCACCGAATCCGCCATCATCCTCCTCGCCGCCACAGCCGCACGCCATTTCACTTCCTCCGACCACAAGGACAAGGTCAAACCTTCCCCAGCCCTCGTCAAAACAGGCATCGGCTCGGCTCTCGCCGGCGTCCTCATGATGTTCGCCGCCTGACCCAGCCACCACCTCGCAATCATCCGCGCGGCTGCTGCCGCCGCCACTCCGCCGGCGTCACACCCGCCTCCCGGTGAAACGCCGTCATGAAATACGCAGCCGACGAATACCCGCACCGCTCCGCAATCACTCCCATCCTCAACGGCGTCCCCGCCAGCAACCGACGCGCCAACGCCATCCGCCGGTCCGTCAGCGCACGGTGCAGCGTCACGCCAGTCTCACTCCGAAACCGCATCTCCAATACCCTCCGGCAAACCGACAGCAGCACCGCCACGTCCTCCGGCACCCGCACCCCCATCCGCTCCAGCTCGTTTGTTAATGACACCGCCACCGCCGCCTCCGGATAAAAAAAACCGCATGGCTTCGGCACCCCCGCCAGCTCCCCAGCCAGCGACCCAGCCACCACCACAGGGTCCCCTCGCCTCACCACCTCCGGCAGCGACTCACACACCATCCCCAATCGCTCCGCCGCCTCCGCAAACCCTCTCTCAGCACTGCCCCCGCCCCCCGCCCTCCACACTCTCCGAATCCCCACGGCCGCCAACTCCGCCGCAGCCTCCCCACCACATGCCCACTCATCGCTCCCCACCCACCCTCCTCCCGCCCGCGTCTCAAGATAAACCACAGGCAACCCCAGGCCAAGCAACCGCTCCCGCACAGTCTCCTGCTCCCCAACCTGCACCAGCAACCCGTCACACCGCGGGTCCTCCGGCACCCGGTCCGCTCGCCCCGCCCATCGGGGCTCAATCCGCAACCCATGACTTCGCCCGTACGCCGCCGCCCCGTCGACCACCCCCGGTCGGAAAGAATCGCTCACAATTCCTATGGTCGCGCCAGTCTTCATTGCTTCCAGTGAAGTGACGCGACCCTCTCCTCCCTCCATCACTCTGATCCTCATCCTCCACCCGTCACGCCTCCCCAGCAATCCACCGACCCTCCCAGTTCACCGTCGCTTTCCGGACAACCAAGGCCCGTCTCCCGTTCCCCGTCCCCAATTTACTATTTTCTATTTCCAATTTTCAATTTCCACCACCCGCCATATGCTCCCCATACCATGATCCCTGATATTTCCCTCGGCGTCGTCTTCACCATCGTCTTCCTCGGCCTCGGAGTCATCGCCTTCACCTACCTCCTCAAGGGCCGGAACTGATCCCCTCACGGGACTCCGCGGGCCAGTCCCGACCGCCCTCCGCCATCGCCCCAATGGCCGACGCCCGCTTCTCCTCCCTCTCCCCCGAGGACAAGGCCTCCGTCTCCTTCGTGCATTGTCTCGAAGCCGCCGACGGTGCCGCCCAGCTCCTCCCGCTCGACATCCGCGCCGCCGCCAGTCAATCCGCCGCAGCACACGCATCCGAAGCCGCCTTCCTCCGCGATCGCTCCCGCCGCCTCCTCGCCGCCCTGCCTTCCGTCTGGCAGGAAAAATCCGCCGCCCTCGCCACCCCGGCTCCCCCATGGCAACGCTGGGCCCTCCCAGCCACCCTCGCCGCCGCCTTCCTCCTCGGCTGGTTCACCAACGAACTCGGCACCGCACGCCAGATCAACGTCCTCTCCTTCCCCATCCTCGGCCTCATCGCATGGAATGCTGCCGTCGCCGCATGGAGCATCTGGTCCCACTGGAAAAAACCCGGCAAACCCCACACTCCCGCCGCCCCTTCCCTCACATCCCCGGACCTCCTCACCCAAACCACCGCCCTCTACCAGTCCGCCACCGCCACCACCACCGCTCCCATCCGTAGAGCCAGTCTCAGACAAGCCTTCCACCTCGCCGCCATCGCCCTAACGCTAGGCATCATCACCGGCATGTACACCCGCGGCCTCGCCCGCGCCTACACCGTCACATGGGAAAGCACGTTCCTCCAGGAACCCCAGGTCCGCGCCCTCACCCGAGTCGCCCTCGGCCCCGCCTCCATCGTCACAAACATCCCCGTCCCCGACCCCGCACGCGGCTCCGCCGCCCCATGGATCCACCTCTGGGCCGCCACCGCCGCCCTCTTCATCCTCGTCCCCCGACTCCTCCTCTGGAACATGGCGCGACTCGAACAACGCGCCGCCACCAACTCCCTCGACAACCACTGGCACCGCATCGCCGAACGCTGCCGCGACTCCAGCGGCTCACGCGCCGCCATCCTCCACGTCTTCCCCGTCCACGCCGAGCCCGACTCCCCTTCCCGCGACGCCCTCCGCGTCATCGCCCAGCACCTCTGGGGCCCAGCCACCCTCGCCCACTTCCACCCACCAGTCGCCTACGGCTCGGAAGACGACGCCTTCTCCTCCCTCACAGATCCACCCTCCCTCCTCGCCCTCGTCTTCTCCCTCGCCGCCACCCCGGAACAGGACCTCCACGGAACCCTCGCCACCACCGCCCTAACCTCCCTTTCCACAACAGGCCGCGCCATCGCCCTCCTCGACGCCGCCGCCTTCGAATCCCGCTACGCCGCCCTCCCCGAATACCAGGACCGCCTCCGCTCCCGCCTCGCCGCATGGCGCAAAATCCTCCCACCCTCCCTCCCCGTCATCATCCTCGACTCCTCCGCCCGCTCCAACCCAGCCCACACCGCCCGCTCCCTCGCCCTAACCTGAGCATCGCGCCTCAGTCGCCACGCCCCCCCTCACTTCCCCGCCCCCACCGCCCCCAGATTCCAGATCGCATGCATCTCCTCCGCTGACGGCAGCTTCGCCGGGCTCACCACCCGGAACCCCAGAAACTCCGCCACCGTGTGATACCACAGGCTCTTCGGAAGCTGCGGATCCTGCTGCTTCCACTGCGGCCTGCTCATCCGCCGCGCCGCACTCCGGCAATCCTTCGCATCGTCATCCCACGATCCCCCGCGCACACTCCTCGGATACAGCGTCACCGGCCGCAGAAACGGATTCTCCCTGACTCCCCCCGCCGCCTCCTTCCCGTACCAGCCCGCATCATACTGATCCAGCGTCCACTCCGCCACATTCCCGTGCATGTCGTAAAGCCCCCACGGATTCGGCTTCTTTTTCCCCACCGGATGCGTCCCCGTCTCACTGTTATCGAAATACCACGCGTACTCTCCTAATTGCCGCGCATCATCCCCGAAATGCCACGCCGTCTTCGTCCCCGCGCGCGCCGCATATTCCCACTCAGCCTCCGTCGGCAGCCGGAAAAACATCCCCGTCTGCACACTCAGCCACTGACAATACTTCAGCGCCGCATGCTCCGTCATCGAAATCACCGGATAACCCTTCGTCCCCATCCCGTACGTCGGATCCGTATACGGCGATGTCGGCCCGCTCACCGCATCCACATCCGTCGACCCTCCCACATTCCCCTTCACCGCACCATCCTTGTAGCGCGGCACCGGACTCTCCACCCAAGGCAGAAACGCATCCCACGTCGCCTCGAACTCCGACATCCAGAACGCATCCACCTTCACCTTCACCTCCGGCCCCTCATCCTCCCGACGATCCTTCTCCCCCGGCCCGCTCCCCATCACAAATTCCCCCGCCCGAATCGGCACCATCCGGAACTCCGCATTCCCAGACAACGGCACCTTCACCGTCACCACCCCCATCTCCCCACCCTCACCCTTCTCAGCACTCCGCTTCACAATCTTCTCCCGGATCCGCTTCACCAGCTCCAGATTGTCAGGATTCTTCGGCTGCCCTCGTTCCTCCGCTCCCGCCACCATTCCCGACAGCAATACTCCCGCCCCCGTCATCAACCGGCATCCCTGCAGCATTCTCGTTTTCATCCTTCTACCCTCACTTCCCCAACCACCCCGCGCAACCACTCCCCTCCTACGCATCAATGCCCGCTCACCCGAACAAATCCAGATGCTCCGCCCGCGGCGGCACCGGAGCCCCCACCTTCTCATACGCCGCAGGCATCGCCACCCGCCCCCGCGGGGTCCGCTTGATGAACCCCCGCATGATCAGATAGGGCTCGTTCACTTCCTCAATCGTCGTCGTGTCCTCACCCACCACCACCGCCACACTGCTCAATCCCACCGGCCCGCCATCAAACTTGTACACCATCGCCTCCAGAATCCGCTTGTCCATCTCGTCCAGTCCGTCCGCATCAATCTCTATCAACTGCAGCGCTGCATCCGCCACCGCCGCCGTAATCACATTGTCCGCCCTCACCTGCGCGTAATCCCTCACATACCTCAATAACATATTCGCCACCCGCGGCGTCCCCCGCGCCCGCGACGCAATCTCCTCCGCCCCCTCCTCCTCAATCTGAATCCCGATCAGCCCCGCCGACCTCAGGATAATCCCCGCCAGTTGCGCCACGTTGTAATAATCCAGCCGGCTGATCATCCCGAACCGGCTCCGCAACGGCGCCGTCAGCATCCCGCTCCGCGTCGTCGCCCCCACCAGCGTGAACCTCGGCAGCGGCAGCTGAATGCTCCTGGCACTCGGCCCCTGATCAATGATGATGTCCAGTTTGTAATCCTCCATCGCCGGATACAGATATTCCTCCAGCTTCGGATGCAGGCGGTGAATCTCGTCAATGAACAGCACATCCCCGCGCTCCAGCTTTGTCAGGATCGCCGCCAGATCCCCCGCCTTCTCGATCTGCGGCCCGTTGCACGTGTGAATGTGCGAACCCACCGACGCCGCAATGATGTGCGCCAGACTCGTCTTCCCCAACCCGGGCGGCCCGCACAGCAACACGTGATCCAGCACATCCCCACGCTGCCGCGCCGCCTCCACCCGCATCGTCAGCAGCTCCACCACTTTCGCCTGCCCCGTGAATTCATCAAACCCAGGCGGACGCAGCGACACATCGAACGCGTTCCGCGGCGCATTCGTCGCCTCTTCGTAAAAATGATCCCCTCGCTCAGTCACTGCCCTCTCCCATAACTCCCCACTCCCGCTTTGCCACCACCATTTCCTCCCATCCCTCAGGCCGCTCGCCCCATCGGTTCCCACAGATCCTCCGGATCAACCTCATCCCCGTCTTCCTCTTCCTCCTCCACCTCGTCATCGTCCGGCATCAGCCCGTACCCCACCTCGCTCAATTCTTTCTCGTTAAGGATCACCACCATGCCTTCAACCCTCCGGCCGCTCCCGACACGATGCAACTTGCAGTCACTCCAAATGTAAGGCACTCCTTTCGTCCTCGTCACCATGCCTGCTCCCGATCCCAATGCCCGCGCCGCGCGCTGGAATTGGCTTCCCCTCAAGGAGCACCTCGCCGCCGCCGACGCCCGATCCGTCAAACGCGACGCCGCCGCCGGCTTCAACGTCGCCCTCCTCGCCATCCCCCAAGGCATGGCCTTCGCCATGATCGCCGGGCTCCCCCACCACGCCTCCGGCATCCTCTGCTCCGGCGTCGCCGCCATCACGGGAGCCCTCTTCAGCTCCGCCCGATTCACCATCCTCGGCCCCACCAACGCCACAGCCCTCATGCTGTTCGCCGCGATCGCCGCCACCGGTGCCGCCGCCGCCCCCGGCCCGCTCGTCGTTCTCATGGCCGGCATCATCCTCGCCGCCGCCGCCCTCCTCGGCCTCGCCGACCTCATCCAGTACGTCAGCCGCAGCGTCGTCGTCGGCTACGTCTCCGGAGCCGCCCTCCTCATCGGCGCAGGCCAGCTCCGCGACGCCCTCGGCATGCCTCCCGGCCCGCGCTCCGCCTCGTTCTTCCCCACCCTCGGCCACGTTCTCACCGACCTCCCCTCCGCCAACCTCCACGCCGCCGCCATCGCCCTCGCCGCCATCCTGACTTACGCCGCCATCCGCCGCTGGAAACCCCGCTGGCCCGCCTTCGCCATCTCCCTCGCCTCCGTCTCCGCCGCCACCGCCGCCCTCCCGTCCCTCAACAACTCCGTCCGCTTCCTCGAAGGCTTCCAGCCCGACGACCTCCTGCCCTCATGGTCCGGCTTCTCATGGGCCCTCCTCCCCTCATGGATCGGAACCCTAACAGGCCCAGCCTGCGCCATCGCCTTCATCGCCGCCCTCGAAAGCTCCGTCATGGGCAAATCCCTCTCCTCCCGCGCCGGTTCCGCCGCCAACCCCCACCAGGACCTCCTCGCCTGCGGTCTCGCCAACGCCGCCAGCGCCTTCGCCGGTGGCATGCCCGCCAGCGGCAGTCTCACACGATCCACCCTCAACTTCGCCAGCGGCGCACGCTCCCCCATCAGCAGTCTCTTCTGCGGCCTCGCCTGCATCGCCGCAGCACTCCTCCTCGGCAATCTCACCAGCTCCATCCCCAGACCCGCCCTAGCCGCTCTCGTCATCTGCGTCACCCCAGCCCTCTTCAACCTCCGCCACCTCCACATCTGCTGGCGCGCCACCCGCAGCGATGCCATCACCCTCTCCGTCACGCTCCTCGCCACGCTCCTCCTCCCGCTCCACACCGCCCTCTTCCTCGGGGTCGCCGCCAGCATCGCCCTCTATCTCCGCAAGGCCTCCAGACCCGTCCTCGTCGAATACGAATTCAATGACGAAGGCACCCTCCGCGAACGCTCCGCCGGCACCAACCGCCAGCACCCCCGCATCTCCATTGTCCACGTCGAAGGCGAACTCTTCTTCGGCGCCGCCGAGGTCTTCCGCACCCAGATCCAACGAACCGCACGCGACGAAAACCTCCGCGTCATCATCCTCCGCCTCCGCAACGCACGCCACCTCGACGCCACCAGCGTCATGGCCATCGAAGACCTCGTCCGCTTCCTCCACTCCGACGGACGCCACCTCCTCGTCAGCGGCCTGACCAAGGACGTCTACCGCGTCCTCTTCCGCTCCGGCACCGTCGAAACCATCGGCCGCGATAACATTTTCATGGGCAGCACCCGCAACCCTAACCTCTCTACCAGAAACGCCCTCAAACGCGCCCAGCAACTCCTCGGCACCAGCGAAGCAGAAATCCAGATCCTCTTCCAGCCGGATTCACCCTGACGCTTCACTGCCCGCTCGTTCCCTCTCCGCTTTCCTCAACTCCTCCCCCCCCCTCCCCCGGTTCGCCTCCCACTGCCACCTCCAGACCCAGCCCCCCCCCCCCGAGGATAACGGGCCCGACCACCCCCACACCCCCCCCCAC
>QQNF01000109.1 GCA_003402705.1 Verrucomicrobiota bacterium
GGAGCACCCCCTCTCCTGACAAATCTCAGTTCTCCTTGACCCGCGGAAACCGCACCGCGCCATCGTACCCGATCTGCACCATCCGCTGCTCCATGCTCGCCGGATCAGGCTTTCCCGTCTTCGTGTCTTCCGCATAACGCAACAGCATCACATCCCAGCAGCCTTCACTCTGGCCAGCCACAGGCCCGCCCTTCACCATTACCATCATCTTCTTACCACCCGTTTCCCTCCACCCGAACTCCTTCGCAGCCGCCTCCCGCGCCCTCTCCGGAATCCCCAGCACCTCCGCAATCGACGCATAAAACTGATCGGGATCCTCATACTCCTCCTTCGGCTTCACCCCATCAATCTTCATCCCGTACTTCTTCTCGAAGAACGCTAGGTCTTCCTCCACCGGAACCACCGCCAACGCTTCCCCGGGCAACGGTCCCCACAATTCCCCCAGCAACCCGTAGATCTCCGCCTCAGCCTCCCTCAGCTCACCCGCCACAAACGGATAGAAATCATTGGATCCAAAGTACGCCTCCGTCATCTCGGCGAAAAACTCCTTCTCGTCAGTCAGCCCGTAATGCTCGCCCCGCTGCCCGCTCACCGTCAGCACATTCCTGTACTTACCTCCATCCCGGAACTTCCGCCACGCCGCCGCCACCCGCGCATCCTCAAACCCCAGCACCTGATCGTGATACGCATGCGCCAGTTCATGCAGCACCACCCACGGCTGACCATGAATCCCCCGCAAATCCAGAAAATCCGCCACACTCGGAATGTGCACGCACTTCGCCAACCTCTCGCTGTAACCATTCTCCCGCAGCCATCCCGCATCCGGATGATACTGCATCGGTACCAGTTCCCCATGTGCATAATCAAGCTGCACCACCACCCCGCGCAGCTTCACCAGCGCCTTCTCCGGCACCACAAACGAAATCGCCACCAAACGCGACTCCAGCAATCTCAGCGCCCTCAACCCAACCCCGGCATGCTCACGCCTTAGCAATCGCTCGTCCACCCTCACCGTCCAGCCATCAATCTCCCGGATCACATGCGCCGTCGGCAGCGGCAATCCCTCCGCCGCACCTCCACTCACTCTCAAAATCACCCCAATCCACAGCAGTATCATTCTCGCAAAGCTCATCTCAAGTCCTCCTTACTCGCTTTGCGACACAAAGTCAAGCGGTACCGCCAACCTTCCAAATCCCCACCCGCACCCCCATCACCCCAGAAAATCCCCGATCGCCCCCACCTGCGGCACCTTCCGGCTCTCCAGCCCCATGTCCAGATCCCCAAAGTGTCGGATCGGATTGCCGTAAGCATTCAGAATCGTCGTGTACCAGTTGCCCAAAGTCTTGTGCCCCGGTTCCCCATGACCCGGCAGACGGATGTACCGTCCCGCAATGTCCAGCTTCGCATTCCGGCCCGAAAACACCAGAAACGGCCACTCCCTCCCGTTGCTGTGATGCGTCTCGCCATTGTCAGGGAAATAAAACAGCATCGTGTTGTCGAACATGTTGCCATCCCCCTCCGGCACCGCCTTCAGCCTCGCAATGATCGTGTCCACCAGCGTCATGTGCTGCGTCCGCACCGCCGCCCTAACCTCCAGCGCCGACACGGCCCCCACCGACTTCCCGTGCCCGACATCATGCAGATTCACCGGCCCCGCCCCCTCTAGCCCTGGCAATCCCGTGTAAGGCGTGCCCAACTCATCCACCGTAAACGTCACCACATTCGTCATCCCCGTGATCAGCGTCGACAGCAGGATCTCCGCATGCCCGCGCTGCCGGTCCAGCGTCGTCAACCCATCCGCAAAGTACTTCGCATCCAGCTTCGGCAGGTGCTTCCGGATTGCCTCAGCCATCCCATCCACCCGCTCATGCCGACGACGAATCTCACCAACCGCCTCCGCATATTGCGCCACCTTCTCCTGCTCGCTCCCGCTCATCCCCGCACTCAGCGCAGTCTCCCGCCCCGCCGTGAACTCCAGCAACCGCCGCTCCAGCGCATACTTCGTCTGGTCATCCCGGTCCGCCGCCACCGACTTGAACAACTCCCGCATCGCCACCTTCGGCGACCCGAACGCATAGTTCGGCTGACCCGCCCCGCGCGCCGAAAACCCCACATCAATCCCCTCAATGTTCCCCCGCGCATTCCCGCCCCCGTCCGGAAAACACGCCAGCTCAATGTGCTCAAACGGCGACGGAAACAACCGCGCCAGCTCAAAATCCACCGTCGCCCACTTGATCGAACTCGGCCGCTCGTTCGCCCGGTACACCCCCAGCGACGATTGCCACGTGTGATGCCCCGTCGTGCACATCATCCCCGATAGCCCCTGGAGAATTGTCAGGCTCTCCTTGTGCGCCGCCACCGGACGCATCCATTCCGGCAGCTCGTGCCCGCTCAATTCCACCGCAAACGCCTGCTTCGCCTTCTCCTTCGCCGCATCCTCCCCCGTCAACGACGGCGGAACCATCACCTCCGGAAACAACCCGTTCCCTTTATGCATGAAAATGAATCGCATTGGCGGCTTCCCACCCGCCGGCATTCCCAACTCGGCCCGCAGCCACGGCGCAAGGCTCATGCCACCCAACGTCATCCCCGCTCGGCTGAATAATTGTCTTCGTGTCATCATGGCAGTTTTCCGATTCGTCGTTGCTTCGTTATCCTTAGAATTGCGGCCTTCACTTCCGATACAGAAATGAATCCGATGTGACCAGCGAAACAATCACTTCCTTGAAACTCCCGCCGCTCTCCACATACGCCCGGTCCGCCTCCCGCAGCGTCCGCGCATCACTCAACACTTCATTCCGCCCCAGATAAAACCGGAACGCATGCCGGATCATCGACTGCCGCACCCGCGCCGATCTCCCCAGCCGGCCCACCAGCTCAAGCGCATCCTTCACCTCCCCGTCCACCCCCGCCTCTCCAGTCCCCGCAATGCTCCCAGCACTCGAAAACGCCACCGCCCGGTACAAATCACCGCCATTCTTCCCCTTCGCCTTCCCCACAACGTTGTCAGGATGCTCAAGGCTCTCCACCGTCCGGAACCGCCCGAAGTCATCGTAAATCTCAAACGGGATCCCCAGCGGATTCATCCGCACATGACACTTCCAGCACGCCTCCCGCCCCGTCACCATCTCTAACCTCTCCCCGAGCGTCCTGTGCGGATCCTCCGGTATCTTCGCATCCACATTGATCGGCACGTCCGGGACGCTCCCGGCCAGCAGCTTCTCCCGAATCCACTTCCCCCGCCGCACCGGATCCGTCGCCGTGTTCGCAGAATGCGCAATCAGCCACGCCGGATGCGTCAGGATCCCACGCCGGTTCAACATCGGAAACGGCTGCACCGGATGGTAATCAAAGACCGCTTCCTTGCCATATTCCCCTTCCACCGGCATCCGCGGCAGGTTGTACATCGGCGAGTGCCAGAAACGGTTCCCGTGCGCCCAGGGAAAAGTCGTGAACGGCCTCCCACCGCGCCCGAAGGTGTCCTCAAACAGATTCATCAGCCGCACAAGGTCCGTCTCATGCACGCCCCTGCCCTTCGCCTTCCCCCGGACTCCGGCAGCAACCACATGCGTCTTCAGCAGCTCCTGATGCTCCTCCGCCACTTTGTCAGGATCACTCCGCCACTCCGTCCCCTTCAGCGTCTCGTAAACCTTCTGCCAACCCTCAATCATCGCCGCACCCTTCTCGTTCTCCACATTGTGATAGAGATAGTACTCATCCGTCGTCAGCAGGGTCTCGAACACCCGGCTGTCCGCCTCCACCGCCCGCGCCACCATCCGATCCGCCTCAACCACCAGAAACCCCGGCGTCCCAAACGTCCCCCGGTCCGGCACCCGGTAGATCCCATCGCTCCGCTGCGTGTCCTTGAAGACCCGCACCGCCATCGGATAACCGAAAAACTCCCGGAAAAACCTCACCACCTTCGGGTGCGGCGTCACATAATACTCCCCCCAATGCTCCCCGCTCAGCGCCGGATCAATCACTCCCCTATTGTACACTTTATCCGCCAGCATCCGCCGCACTTCCCGATCGCAATCCTCCCTCGACGTTAGCCTCCCCTCCCGCACCGCCGCATTCAGCACCTCATCAGGCCCGCGGTCCCCCACCGCATACGCAATCGCAAACGCCATCTCCCGCGGCGTCAGCATGCGCCGCCCGTCTCCATCCTGCTCACCTCCGCCAAACTCCATGCGGTACAGAAACTCGGACTCCAGCAGCACCGCCTGCAGCATCTGCCGCAATCCCTCCGCATTCCCCGCCAGCGCCACCGCCCCCTTCGTCAACTCCGTATAAGCCCCCAGTTCATCCACCTTCGGTTCCCGCCGCAGCACGCGCTCAAACTGTGTCCGGATCGCCTCATGAATCTCCTCAACCGTCGGTGCCGTCTGCTTCACCACAATCACCTCGAACGCCTTCGCCGTCATCGGCGAAAACCGGTCCGCCTTGTTCTCAAACTCATCCGCCTTCATCTCCCCGGCCTTCACCCGCGCCGACCGGATCTGCTTCCTCGATATCCACTCCGCATTCGTCAGCATCGTCACCAGATGTCCGCCATTCAGCACCGCCAGATCATAGTCCCGCACCCCGGAATGCTCGGGCAATGCCATCGGAATCGTTAGCCCCCGGAATCCGTTCTTCGCACCATCCCGTCCCCGCGCATCAAGATCAAACACATCAAAGACCCGCTGCAGAAAAATCTGCGGATTCACCAGCCACCGCCGCCCCGCCGTGAACGCCTTCCCGCCACTGTCGCCACCCCCGAATAACATATCGTGATCCACCCAGTTCCCCGCCTCCGGCGCGCGCCGCTTCGCATCCAGCCCTGACGCATTCTCCCGGCGCAATTCCCCCTGCACCCACTCAAACAACGTCCGCCTTTCCTCCCCCGACGGCTGCCGCTTCCCCTCCGGCGGCATCATCCCGAAAAACAACTGCGCCTCCACCCGGTTCACCACATGCAGCATCGCCGCCTTCCCCATCGTCTCCATCCCGTCAAACCTCACGCCCGCCTCCGCATCGTCACCTTCATGACAATCCACACAGTACTTCGCCATCACCGCCCCCACCTCCGCCGGAACCACCACATCCGCCCCGCAAGGCAACAGACTAACAGCCATCACCAGTGGCGTTAGCATCAGCGTCAGAAACTTCATAAGGTAAAATCAGTCAGTCAGAAATCGCAGCCCCCCTTCACCTCACACCCCCACCAGCTCCTTCAGCGCCACCCCGCCATTCGTCACCCGCCGCGGCCGCTGCAGGCTGTCCAGAAACTCCCCCGCCGGATCAACCCCCAGCAAATGAAACACCGTCGCCGCCAGATCCGCAGGCCTCACCGGACGATCCTCCGGCAACGCCCCGATCCGGTCACTCGCCCCGATCACCTGTCCGCCACCGATCCCCGCACCCGCCATCACCACCGAAAACACCGATCCCCAGTGATCCCGCCCGCCATTCCCATTGTGCTTCGGTGTCCGCCCGAACTCACCCATCGCCACCACCAGCGTCTCCTCCAGCATCCCACGCTGATGCAGATCATTCACCAGCGTCGCAAACGTCCTATCAAACTGCGGACACAACACGTTCCTCACCCGCCCCGCATTGTCCGCATGCGTGTCCCACAACGGACTCCCCTTCACTTCCTTCCCCTCCTCCTCCCTCGGCCAGTTCACCTGCACCAGCCGCGTCCCCGCCTCCACCAACCGCCGCGCCAATAGCACGCTCTGCCCGAACTTGTGCCCGCCATACGCCTCCCGCAACACCGCCGGCTCCCGCTCCAGCGCAAACGCCGCACGGCTCGCATCCGAATGCAGCAGATCAAACGCCCGCTGCTGCATGTCCCCCATCTCCGTCACCACCCCGCTCCTCACCCCAGCCGCAAAATGCCCGTCCATCTGCCGCAGCAGATCAAACCGCTCTTCCAGCCGCAAAGTTGTTAGACTCTCCTCCAGCGTCAGCCCCTCAATCCTCATCGGCAACTGCTCCGGCGCACACTTCATCAGCGTCGGATGCCACTTCGATCCCATAAACCCACCATTCTGCCCAGGCCACACAATGTGCCCGTCATTGTAAATCTCATCCGGCAGCGCCACCGCCGACAACGGCGACCGCTCGCTCGGCTTCATCGCCCCCACCACCGCCGCCAGACTCGGCCAGTCCTCAGGCCCCGGCGGCACGTTCTCCGCCTTGCTCGCCGGTTCATACCCCGTCAGCATGTACGCCCCGCTCGTCGAGTGCGAATGAATGTCCGTGCACATGCTCCGGATCACCGCCAGATGATGCGCCACCTTCGCCGTCTCAGGCAGGGTCTCGCAAAACTGCATCCCCGGCACCGTCGTCCGAATCGCCCGGAATCCCGCCCTGACGTCCGCCGGAGCCTCAGGCTTCGGATCAAACGTCTCATGCTGCGGCGGCCCGCCACTCAGAAACAACACAATGCACGACTTCGCCCGCCCGAACGTCGCCCCCTTCGCCACCCCGCCCGACGCCACCACCCGTCCACCCAGCAACCCGCTCAACCCCAATCCAAACGCCCCAAGCCCGCCCGCCCTCAGCCACTCGCGTCGCGTCTTCATCATGGATCCTCGCATCATATCCCAGATTCACCACTCACCCGCCCACCGTCAAGCCCCGCCCATCCCGCTTCCGTGTCCCTCCCCGCCCCCCCTCACCTTGCAATCCCCACGCGTCTCCCCTAATCTTAATGCCATGTGGATCTCCCGCCGTCTCGTCGTTCCCTGCCTGAGCCTGCTCGCCGCTCCGCTCCCCTCTCCCGCCGAATCCCTCTTCCGCAACGCCTCATGGCAATACCTCTACGGCCCATCCGCCCCCGCAGAAAACTGGAACACTCCCGGCTTCCCCTCCACTGACTGGAAATCCGGCAACTCCCCGCTCGGCTACGGCGAACCCAAGCTCGCCACCAAACTCTCCTTCGGCGACAACGCCGACCAGAAACCCCTCACCGCATGGTTCCGCCGCGACTTCCAACTCCGCGACCTCAAACCCGGTGAACGCGTCTACGCTCTCCTCGCCATGGACGACGGCGCCGCCATCTACCTCAATGGCACCGAAATCGCCAGACCTAACCTCCCCATAGGCCCCCTCAAACCCGACACCACCGCCCTCCGCTCCCTGGCCGACTCCAACGAGGGCTACTACCTCCGCATCCCGCTCCCAACAACCGCCCTCAAACCCGGTGCCACCAACACGCTCGCCGTCGAGGTCCACCAGTCAGATCCCGCCAGCAGCGATCTCTTCTTCGATCTCTCCCTAACCGTCCTCCCGCCCCACGCCGACTCCGTCACTCTAACCGACGACGCGGAATCCGTCGTCCGCACGTTCCGCGAATCCCATCGCATCGACTTCGATGTCCCCATCCCCGACGGCTACATCGACGGCGGCCGCAGAATGAAACTCTCCAAAAACGGCACCGCTTCCTCAGGCCGCGAAATCATCCTCGTCGACCGCAAGGCCGACCCAGTCCTCAATTCCTATATCACGTGGGCCACGAATCTCGCCCAATCCGAACCCGACGCCCGCAAACGTCTCCAGAAACTCGTCGCCTACGTCCACGACCTCAATACCCCGGACTCATCCGATAAATGGCTCGCCGCCTACGTCGATGACGTCACCGAAGAATTCGCCGGTAAACCTCTCATGCTAGGCGCTCTCCTCGACCACTGCGAAAGCGGGGTCTGCCGCCACCGCTCCCTCCTCCTCAAAATCCTCGGCGACGCCGCCAGTCTCCCCACCGCCCTCGTCCGCGGCAACTACCACGTCCCAGACTCAGACCCCCTCTCCGGCGCCCACGCATGGAACGAGGTCCGCCTCCCAGACGGCCCCACCCTCCTCGTCGATGTCATGCACAACGGCCCCGAACCCAAATTCATCCCCACCACAGACCCCAGCCTCGCCCCA
>QQNF01000110.1 GCA_003402705.1 Verrucomicrobiota bacterium
ACAGCACGATGATTGTGTTGTCTTTCGTCGGCGACGCATCGAGCGCGTCGAGCAGCCGGCCGACCTGGTGGTCCACATAGCTGATGCTCGCCAGGTAACCCTGCAGGAGCTTCTCCCATTGTTTGTTTTCGACGACCCACTTGTGCCAACTGCGGCGATCAGCCGCGTGTGCGTCGGCGAGATCGTCGGCCTGGATGACGGGCAGTTTCACCTCGGCCAGTGGGTGAAGGTCGAACCACTTCTGCGGCACTTCGAAGGGGATGTGCGGACGGAAAAGGCCGACCGCCAGAAAGAGTGGCTTGGGCTGCGGTGCGCGCATTTCCCCAATGGCCCAATCCACCACCATGTGGTCGCCTGTCTTTTCATCGGGCACGCTCAAGGGGGCGGCACCGAAGAGTTTCGTGGGACCGAGTGGCCGGTCCGGGCCTATTCCCATTTCCGCGTCGGACTCGAACTTCGCGCGCACCCAGTCTTTCGAAATCGGGTCCAGCGGGTCGCCGCGGTACGCGTCCCACGCAGCGGGATCGTTTTGCGAGTCGCCGGGTGTCCACTGCAAGGTGTGGAAAATCTTCCCGCCACCCACGGCCCGGTAGCCGTGATCGCGAAAGTGTTGAGATAGGACGACCGCATCCTTGAGCACGGGCGACTCTTCGCGCCAGCGCGGTCCGTGGGCGCCGAAGAGATTGACGTAAATCCCGGACTTCGCAGGATGCACGCCAGTCATCACTGCGACGCGCGAGGGATGGCAGGCAGGCGCGGCGCAGTGGGCGTTGGCAAAGGTGACGGAGCGTTTCGCGAGCCGGTCGAGGTTCGGGGTGCGGACGCCGGGATGATTGGCCAGCGGTGAGATGTAGTCGTTGAGATCATCGATGGCGATGAACAGGACATTCGGCCTGACAGGTGCGGGCCGCGCGGCGTGCAATGCGAGCGGGCTCGCGCAGAGGAAAATGAGAAAGGCGGCGGTTAGGCGATTGGCAGGCATTGGTTACTGGAGAATTGCGTTGGTGATTTCTGATTACCGCAACGTCAGCCGGAACTACGGCTCGCTAACCCTCGTCCCGGTGAAGATCGCCGCGTCGAGTCGGTTGAGCGGGCGTTTGGCCGTCCAGCAGAGGCCGCGGTAGGCGAGCACGCGGAAGAGCGGGTCGTCGTGGGTCCAGGTGAAGTGGCACGGGAGATAGACGAAAATGCGCCCACCGCCGCGCTCCGCGCTCCATGCTTGTGGCTGCGCAGCGCCGTCGGCGTCCATAGCGGCGATGGTCGTGGTGCCTGCGCCTTCACCGAGCAGATTCCAGTATGGCTCCTCGGGGCGGATGTCGGACTCGGGAAGTCCCTTGGTGATTTCGTGCGCGCTGAATTTCAGGTTCATGTCGCCGCGCAGCCATTTGTTGCCCGTCCACGCGCGGCCGATGCGGTCGGCGAGCGGCTGGGGTTCTTCGTTTCCGTTGATGGAGAAATGCAGAAAGACCAGGCCGCCGCCTCGCGCGAGGAAGGCATCCAGCTCCGGCCCCCTGGCCGCGGTCCACTCCGGATTGTGGTGGAAAAACGCGATGGCATCCGCCCTCTTGAACTGCTCTTCGGTCGGCCATTTGTCCGCGGGCTCGGCGGTGACGGCGGGCACCCCGGCGAGGATTTTTGTCCAGCGCTCGCGCCAGATGGGATAGTCGTGGAAGCCCGGTCCATTGTGCCCCGGGTCCTTTTCTGCGGCGCAAAGGATGATGTGAAAAGGGCGTTGCTTTTCCGCGTCGGTCATCGGCGGAAGGGCGGCGAGCACCAGATCAACTTCCTTCTTCGAGCGCGGCGGGGGCATCTTGATGGTCTGCACTACTTCCGGGCTGGGCCAGGGTTTGGTGATGTCCACGGGCGCGGCGGCTGGTGGCGGCGGGGTGACGGGCGGCTGTTCCGCCAGCGCGCTGTAAATGACGGCGGCGAGAGCGATGGCTAGTGGAATGGCGAGGGCGTATCTTTTCATGGTTTGGAATCCGTTTGTAGTTAGGATCTGTCGGCGGCCGGCGCTTCCTTCTTAGCAAAATGCACCCAGTTCAAATCGAGGACGCTGCCCTTTTGCGCCGGCTCGGTGCGCGCGAGGAAGACAAGATCGTTCACACCGCCGGGGTTGCTCACGGGGACGGTGACTTCGAGGAATCCGCCCGCCGCATCGAGCCGGTCGGTCTGCGCCACGAGCGGGCCTTGCGGCGAACCGGCGCGCGCTTCGAGCACAACGGCAGCAAACGGTTGGAGATTGAGCGTGAGGCTTTCAATACCGGCGAGATTGACCGTGGAAAACTTCAGCCATCCGCCGTGCGTCAGCCGTGCCACGAGGCCGTGGCCGCCTTCCATGAAATCCACGACTTCGACTCCCTGCGATGCATCGTGCAGGGCGGCTTTGCGTCTGCGCGCGTGCAGGATGTGCTCGGCGCTGCCGCGCAGGGGCGGCAGTCCTGCGGCACCGTTGTCCTGACAGGCGGCGGTAATAGCAAAGACGCCGCCGTCCTGCCGCTCGCCGCCTGCACTGGTCTTGAGCGTGCCGGTCAGGCCAGTCACTGCGTCCGCTCCGGGCGAACGCTCGAGGCCGAGGACCCAGTCCGCCATGAGCTGCGTTTCGCCGAGCGTGTGCTGCGGATGCGGCGGCATGGCGATCAACTGCCCCCACACGCCGACTCCGCCGGAGATGATTTTCGCCGCGAGCTTTTCGCGGGCGGGCGCGTCGTTTTGATACTTGCGGGCGATCTCCAAATACGACGGCCCAGCCGATTTCTCCCGCACGGTGTGGCAGGCGAAACACGTCGTGCGCTGCATCATTGCGAGGCCGGGATGGACAGCATCGCCACTGCGCGCCGCACGATAGGCGCCCTGCACGGTCACACGCTCGGGAGCGAGGTTGCCGTCCTCGGCATCGGTCACGCGCACTTGGAAATTCACCGTCTGGCCGGCGTCGAAAAATCCACCGTTCGGCGGGTCGAGAATTTCCACCACCGGCGCGGCGTTGCCCACAGTGATGACGGTCCGCGTTTCGCTCACCGCGCCCGCTGCATCGGTGACTTTCAACGCGACGGTGTGCTGACCGGGCTCGGTGAAAGTGAAGCGCGGTGCGGTTTCAGACGACGATTTGCCGCCACCAAAATCCCACGCGAACTTGAGTGCATCGCCGTCGGCGTCGCGCGAGGCACCGGCGTCGAAGCGCACCTCCAGCGGCTGTTTGCCCGCGAGCGGCAACGCGGCGAGCGCGGCCACGGGCGGACGATTCCCGCGCCGGTAGCTCAGGCGCAGCAACTGCCCGTCGGTGTTGTCGTGCCATTTGTCGCCATACTCGAGGACGAACATCGTGTGGTCCGGAGCGAACTTGATGTCCATCGGCTTGCGGAAGACGAACTGCGACGCGAACGGCTCAATGCCCGCAAGTTTTCCCTCCGCCGTGAGCCGCACCACTTTGATCCAGTTGCGCGTCCATTCGTAAATGAATAGCGCGCCGTCGAAATGCTGCGGCAGCTTGATTTCGGACTTCACCGCCGCGTCGAAATGATGGAACGGCCCGGCCATCGCGGAGCGCGCGCCGCTGCCAAGTTCGGGAAATTCCTTCGACGCGGTCGTCGGATACCACAGCAGCGCCGGCTGCGCGGGCGGCAGTGCTTTCACGCCGGTGTTGCGCGGCGAGTGGTTGAGCGGTCGCTCGGCGTCGAAGAGTGCGCCGGGCTTTCCATCTGCACCGAGCGAGCGATACGCCTCGTTAGGCCCGGTGAACATCGGGTGGCCGAAATTCCCCGGCTTCGTCGCGAGGTTGAATTCATCGTAGCCCACCGAACCGGTCCCGGCATTGGTGTTAGGCCCCACGTCGCCCCACGCGATCCAACCCGTCTTCGGATCGACCGACGCATGAAAGCCGTTGCGCACACCCATCGCAAAAATCTCCGGTCGACCCTGCGCGGGTTCGGCGAAAAGATTGCCAGGCGGGATGTCGTAGCCGCCATCGGCGCGCGGACGAATGCGCAGGATCTTTCCACGCAAGTCCTGCGAGTTGCCGCTCGACCGCAACGCATCGCGCATCAAGCCGCCCGGGGAAATATCCACCGCCGCGCCGTCGAACGGCGGCGCATTGTCGCCCGTGCCAAGGATGAGATGCCCCTTCGCCTTGTCAAAGACCAGCCCGCCGCCCATGTGGATCGCGCCGTTGAATTCGATCGGGTATTCGAGCAGCACCTTTTCCGATCCGAGATCTAGCCGTCCATCCCCGCCGATGGTGAACCTTGCCAACCGCAGCGAGTCGCGCTTTGCCGCCGGGCAGAAAAACAAGAACACATTTCCGCTCTGCGCAAAGTCGCCCGCCGCCGCCACGCCGATGAGCCCCAGCTCCACGGATACCGTCACCGGCACACGCCCCACCTCGATCACATCCCGCGTCGCCGCGCGCCACCGTTTGAGCGTGCCGTGCATTTCCGCGATGAGCACATCGCCATTCGGCAGCGCGTCCATTTGCAACGGATCATGAAAGCCCGCCGCCAGCACCTCGCGCTCCAGCCGTGCCGGGTCAAAGGATTCCGCCGCACGGGCACAGAGCGCGGCCTTGAGGACCAGCGCTCCTATCAGGAGCAGTCGGAGTCTGGGAGGTTGGCACATGGGCAAAGCCAGCTAAAGGATCCTAATTCGCTATGAAGAGTACGTTCGGCCTGGCTGGTGCGGGCGGCGCTCCGTGCAGTGCGGGCGCGCTAAAGCACAGGAGACTCAGGAATCCGGCCGCGAGGCGCTTTGCGGGCATTACTGTTCCCCCAGCAGTTTCTTCAGCTCCGGTTCGATTGCCTTGGCCCAGATTTCGAATCCTTTCTCGCTCAGATGGGTCGTGTCCGGCGCGATCTCTTTCGACAGGACGCCATTTTCATCGAGAAACTTCGGGCTAAGGTCGAGTACGCTGACGTTTTTCAAATCCTTGAGCAGGTCGGGGAGCAGGGAGTTGATCTCGTTGATTTGCTTGCGGTGTGGATGGTCCGGATTAACTCTTCTGGGAAAGACGGCCAGGACGAGAATTCTGGTCGTGGGATAGAGCTGCTGCAGTTTGTGAACGATGGCCTGAATCCCATCGGCGGCCTGTTTCGGGGTGTCACTGCCCCAGCCGATGTTATTGGTGCCGATGAGAAGCACGGCGCCTTTCGGGTCCTTCTTCGGCTTTGGCAAATTCTCCAGCCGCCAGAGGACATGCTGCGTGCGGTCGCCACCGAACCCGAGGTTGATCGCTTTCCTTGGCTCAAAAACCTCCTTCCAGAATTTGGCACCCACTGAGTCAAAACCGTGGGTGATCGAGTCCCCGATCATCAGCAGGTCGATGTCCTTCTCTGCCATATCGCCGACCTTCTCCGCGTGGAGGGCAAACCACCACTTCTCAATCCGGGGAGCGGGCGTTACGGCTTGGTGCTTTGCTTCTGTGGCAGGCTTGGCTTCCGCAGCGGGCCTGGCTTCTGTGGCGGGATCGGCGGCGTGAATCTCTCCGATCCACTTTGGCACTTCTCCGTTGCCAGTCCTGACTCCGGCGAGGAGCCAGCTCAGGTTGAAGCGCCACATTTCCCCTCCTGCACCCTCGGAGAACAGGTAAATCCAGCCTTCACTCTTCGTGCCGGGACGACCCGCGTTGAGGGAAGAATAGGCAAAGGCGCCTTCAGTGACGAGGCGCTTCAGCGGCCAGGACTTGCCGCCGTCGAAACTGGCCCAGACCGTCCCATGGCGGCGGCCTCCGGGGCTCTCGACGTTGCTGAAGATGAGGATGTCCTTGTCCTTGACGGGCAATCGCACGAGGCCGCCCATCAAGCCATAACCGGTATCGCGCGGGCCGTCGGGCAGGTCCTTGCATATGACCAGATCCTTCCAGGTGACCCCGCCATCGTCGCTCATAGCGGTCCAGCGGGTGGAGTTGTCCTCGCCTTCCGGCACCCAGTGTCGGCGGGTGTTGTAATAGATTCGTCCGTCGGACAGCTCGGCAATCGTGGCTTCGCCTGTTCCGTTGGCGGGAAAGGGTTCGCTGGTGAGCCAGGTCTTGCCGCCATCTTCGCTGTAGATGGCGTTGGTGTAATGGTTGGGCCATTCGCTATGATGGTTGGCCTTGGCATAAAAGCGGGAGGGGCGGATCATCCGGCCTTTGTGGGGGCCGCGCATCAGGGTGATGCCGTGATCGTTCATGTGCATCTCGGGCTTGTTACCCTTGCTGTCCGGCTTGATCACCGCGTCCATAACCGACCATGTCCTGCCATGATCCTGGCTGCGGTAAATTTTCTCCGTGCTCGGCGGGTGGGCCTCACTGACAAACGCGAAAATGTCCCCGTTGGCCTCGTTCACAGTGACGCCGCCGCCCATGAATCCGGGTCCGATCGGAATTTCAGGCCCCCACGTCGCGCCGCCATCCTCGCTGCGCCGCACTTTCACGCCGTTCCAGACCGCCAGCACCGAGCCATCCCTGGCGACGGCCACGGTGGGAAAACGGTCGCTTTGATACACTTGCTGCCTTTCCATCTTTGGCTCACCCAGGAATGGTTTGAGATCGCCTTCCGGGGCAGCTTCCGCGGCGAACGCCGCGCCGCAGACGGCCAGCAGGGAAAGGATGGTGATTGATATGACCTTTGTTTTCATTAGGCGACCGTGGTTGATTAGCGGAAGATTGCCCGGATGTCTTCTATCTGGCGAGGCGTTTCAGAGGCCAAGGCTGCACGCCGACGCGGTCGGCCCACGCCTGCCATTTGTCCGCCAGCTCCTTGAGCTTCTCCGGCTGCGTGGCAGCGAGGTCGTGGAGTTCGGTGCGGTCGGCTCCCATGTCGTACAGTTCCCACTTGGTGGGTTGGTTGTCCCGGTATTCGCTGACGATCTTCCATTTGCCGTCGCGCAGGGCGCTGTTGCCGTGGTGCTCCCATGCGAGTGGTGCGGTGCGCAGCAAGTCATGGCCGAGGAATGCGGGCACAAGGCTGACGCCTTCCATGGGTTGGATGTTTTCGTCTTTGAATTCCTTTGGATACGACGCTCGGGACACGTCCACGCAGGTCGCCATCAGGTCGATGAGATGCGCTGGCGAGTTGACCAAGGCGTTGCGCCGAGCCGCTGGAATGCCGTCCGGCCAGTGGACGATGAACGGCGTGCTGATGCCGCCTTCCAGTCCATCATGCTTGTAACCGCGAAACGGGGTGTTCGACACATTGGCCCAGTTGCCGCCGTAGGCGACGTATGTATCCCCGGCCCCGGGAGCGACGCCCGGACCCGTCAACACCGGGCGGCCATCGCGCGTCTGCATCGGCGGCCAGATTTTGGTTTGGAGGTCGTCCGGCCCCATGGACTTGAGGACCTTGTCCTTGATCTCGTCTGCGTTGGACTTGCGGCCATAACCCTCAGCGCAACCGCCGTTGTCCTGAAGATAAACGAACAGCGTGTTCTCCAGTCGGCCCTGCCGTTTCAACTCCGCGGCGATGCGCCCGATGCCCCGATCCATGGACTCGACCATCGCGGCATAGACCTCCATGCATTGGATTTCCCACTCGCGGTCCTTGACGGTGTCCCACTTGCCCACGGTGGGAGACATTTCCCAGCGGGGATC
>QQNF01000111.1 GCA_003402705.1 Verrucomicrobiota bacterium
CACCCCGGACCTCACCACCCCGCGCCACCCACCCCCGCCTCGCACCCACGCCACGAACTCACCCACCCACCACCCCAGCACCGCCAGCATCACCACCTGACCGGAATGCCCCTGCGATCCCTGCGACAGATTCAAGGTCGACACCGATGTCTGAAAAACTAAAACAGATCCTAGCGCCACCAGCGGCACCAATCCGCACGCAAACAACCCGATCGCCACAAAACACCCCGCCAGCATCGGCTCAAACCACGCAGGATCGCCCGCAAACGTAAAGTCCATCCACCGCCCGAACCCATGCGGCCGCGGCTGCCCTCGCAATCCCGACGCATGCACATGCACCCCCGCCGCCAGCACCCACGCAAACGCCGCACGCAGCAATCCCATCTCCAGTCGCCCGTGCCGGATCGGCTCATAATCAATCAGCCGCCTCACCCACCCGAACCATCGCCGATCTCCCGCCATCGCCTTCATCCTTCCCCCAGCAGTTCAGTGCTCTCGCGAATCTCCCCGCCCTCCAGCCAATAACTCCTCCGGTGCAGCCGCAGCTTCCCTTCATAAACCGGCCGCACCACTCCATTCGCCTTCCCCCGCCTCAGAAACACCAGCACTTCCTCCGCAATCATCTGCCGCTGACTCGCCGTCAGCTCGCTGCTGTGCCGCAACTCCCCCGCCGCCTTCAGGTCCGCCACCACCCTCGTGTACACTTTCTTCAATGGCGACGACGTCACCCCGAACACATGCCCCGTCGGCAACACCACCCCATCCTCACCAGTCACAAACAGCACACTCGTCTCGTCAGGATTCCGGCTGTACATCGGAAAATTCGAAAACGGAAACCACTCGCCCAGCACCAGACACAAACCCGTCACCACCACGGCACACCACCACGGAAACCGCGCCACCCGCGCCGCCGTCACTCTCAGAATCCTCTCCAGCTTCATCCCGCCCATTCAACCCGCACCGCGCCGCTGTCCACCGCATCCATCACCACCCATCACCCTCCCGCCTCACACCAGAATGTCCCGGATCACATGCCCGTGCACATCCGTCAGCCGCCGCTCCAGCCCGTTGTGATAGTACGTCAGCCGCTCGTGATCCAACCCCAGTATATCAAGGATCGTCGCATGGAAATCATACACCGTCGCCACCCGGTCCACCGCCTTGTACCCGAACTCATCCGTCGCCCCGTAACTCGTCCCCGCCTTCACCCCCGCCCCAGCCATCCACGCCGTGAACCCTCCCGGATTGTGATCCCGCCCGCTCGCCCCCTTCTGGAACGTCGGCATCCGCCCGAACTCCGTACACCACACCACAAGGGTGTCCTTCAGCAGCCCGCGCTGCTTCAAATCCGCTAGCAACGCCGCCGTCGGCTGATCCATCACCACCCCGTGCTTCGCATACTGCTCCGCCAGCACTTTGTGCCCGTCCCAGTTACTAACACCCTCCCCTCCCGTCTGATACGCCCCGTTGAACAATTGCACAAATCTCACGCCCTTCTCCACTAGCCGCCGCGCCAGAATGCAGTTCTTCGCATACGCCGCCTTCAGATCCTCCACCGGATTCCCCGCCGCATCCGCCCCGTACATCTTCAGAATATGCGCCGGTTCGCTCGAAATATCCGCCACCTCAGGAACCGACAACTGCATCCGCGCCGCCAGCTCATAACTCGAAATCCGCGCCGCCAGCTCCGAATCCCCCGGATATTTCTCAAGGTGATGCCGGTTCAGTCTCGTTAGAAATTCCCGCGTCGCCCGGTCATTCGCCTCACTCGCCATCGCCGGCCGCGCAATGTTCCTCACCGGCCGCGCCGTGTTGAAATCCGTCCCCTGAAACGCCGCCGGCAGATACCCGGATCCCCAGAAATTCCCCGCCGACTGCGGTGCCCCCCGCGGATCAGGAATCGCCACGTACGCCGGCAATGTGTCGTTCTCCGTTCCTAACGCATACGTCATCCACGACCCCATGCTCGGATACGCATCCAGCGTGTTCCCCGTCGACATGAAGTTCTCCCCCGGCCCGTGCGTGTTCGTCTTCCCCGTCAGCGAATGAATAAAACACATGTCGTCCACCATCGACCCCAGATGCGGCACCAGATCCGATACCATCTTCCCGCTCTTCCCATACGGCCGGAACTCCCACGGGCTCTTCGTCAGCATCCCCTGCTCCCCCTGAAACGTGATCAGTTTCTCCCCGCCAGGCATCGGCTGCCCGTGATACTTGATCAGCTCCGGCTTGTAATCAAAGCTGTCTATCTGACTCACCGCCCCGGAACAGAAAATCATCAGCACGTTCTTCGCCCGCGGCTCAAAATGCGACTTCCGCGCCGCATTCGGATTCGCAGGATTGATCTCCGGCCGGATCGGCACCGCCGCCATCCCTCGCTCCCGCGCCAGCAGTTGCGTCAGCGCTATCCCGCCCAACCCCGAAACGGTCTGCGACAAAAAGCGGCGGCGGTCGAGAAACGGATGCATGGCTCCCGCTCAAACGCTCCCCGGCCTCCCCGCCTTTCGCCAGCCCTCCCCCCACCACCACCCGCGCTTCCGGCGAAATGCCGCCCCCACCCGCACGTTCCCTCCCCGACAATCCTTTCCCCACTCTCACCATGCCCTCTCTCCTCTCCCGCCGCTCGATCCTCAAATCCGCCGCCGCCGCCTCCCTCGCCGCCCGCCCAGCCTTCGCCCAATCCACTCCCGCCAGAAAACTCCGCGTCGGCTTCATCGGCATGGGCGGCCAGATCCAAGGCCACGTCTCCCGCATCCTCGAACTCGGCCACGAAGCCGCCGCCTTCTGCGACGTCGACGCCTCCCAGATCGAAAACTCCCGCAAACGCCACGCCGCAGCCGCTAACGCCACCGCCTTCTCCGACTTCCAAAAACTCCTCGCCTCCCCAGACATCGACGCCGTCGTCGTCGCCACCCCGGACCACTGGCACGCCCCCGTCTGCAAAGCCGCCATCGCCGCTGGCAAACACGTCTACTGCGAAAAACCCCTCACCCACTCCATCGCCGAAGCCCGCCAGCTCCGCGATCTCGCCAAATCCTCCAGGGTCATCACCCAGACCGGCAACCAGGGCAGTTCCTCCGCCAATCTCCGCCGCTCCATGGAACTCATCGCCGCTGACTTCTTCGGCCCCATCTCCGAAATCCACGTCTGGCACCCACCCCACGGCTGGCCCAGCGGCACCGCACGACCCGACGGCTCAGACCCCATCCCCGCAGGCCTCGACTGGGACCGCTGGCTCGGCCCCGCCCCCGCACGCCCTTACAAATCCTCCATCTACCATCCCGCCCAGTGGCGCGGCTGGTACGACTTCGGCAACGGCTCGCTAGGCGACTTCTGCTGCCACGGCTTCAATCTCCCCGTCCGCGCCCTCAATCTCGACTACCCCACACGCATCGAAATCTCCGGCTCCGGCCTCGGCCTCGAATCCTTCGCCAAAGCCTGCACCGTTCACTATCACTTCCCCGCTCGCGGCACCCGCGGCCCCGTCAATCTCCACTTCTACACCGGCGGCGATCTCCCCCCGGAATCCGTCACCGCCCGCCTCCGCGAATCCACCGGCTCTCTCCCCTCCACCGGATGTCTCATGATCGGCACCAAAGGCCAGCTCCAGTGCGGTCTCTGGAACTCCGACGGCGCCGTCCGCATGAACGACGACGCCCGCTTCTCATGGTTCGGCGCCCACGCCGCAGCCAAAGCCATCCCCGAATCCATCCCGCGCTCCAAAGGCCAGATCGAGGAATGGATCGACGCCATCCTCGGCGGCCCCAAGGTCTTCTCCGACTTCGACCACGGCGGCCATCTCACCGAAATCGGCCTCGCCGGCATCGTCGCCCTCCGTCTCCAGAAAAACATCGACTGGGACGGCCCAGCCATGAAAGCCCCCGGCACCCCCGAAGCCGACCCCTTCATCAACCCAACCCCTCGCAAGGGCTTCTAGCCTCCTCCTCGCACGCAAAGTGGCACGGGCATCCTGCCTGTGACCTTCAATGCAAAAGCCTCCTCGCACGCAAAGTGGCACGGGCTTCCAGCCTGTGACTCTCCCCACAAGCCCCATCAACGCCCTCCGCCACGAATCATCACCCCGGCACCTCCGCTCGCCATCCGCCTTCGCCTCGCCACCAGCCCTAAACCCACAAATTTCTCCCGCAATCAGCGCTCGCAGTCAGCGCTCCCACGCGCTAGTATTCTAAAGCAGGCTCCGTTTCCAGAGCCCAGCCCCTACCTTCTTCACCAATAACCCCAGCATGAAATCACTCAACCCCTTCCTCGGGCTCCTCGCAGCCTCCGTCCTCTTCGCCCCGGCCCACCAAGCCAGTGCCGCCGCCTTCACAGGCATCTTTACCTTCGGCGATAGTCTCTCAGACTCCGGCAACACCAGTCTCGCCTCCGGCGGCACCGTCCCAGGCGCAGCCTACTTCAACGGCCACTTCTCCAATGGCCCCGTCTGGGTCGAGTCCCTCACCGCCGGCCTCGGCCTCACCGGCACGTTCCCAAGCCTCCTCGGCGGCAGAAACTTCGCCTTCGGCGGAGCCAACACCTCCACCGGCGGTCTCGTCCCCACCATCTCCCAGCAGGTCGGCGGCTTCCTCGGCAGCGGCGGTTCCTTCCTCCCCACCGACCTCGTCGTCGTCTGGGGCGGCGCCAATGACTTCTTCTCCGGCCAGACCAATCCCGCCATCCCAGCCGGCAACATCTCCAGCATCATCTCCACCCTCGCAGGAGCCGGTGCCAGAAACTTCCTCGTCCCCAACCTCCCGGACCTCGGCGACACCCCGGAATCCATCGCCACCGGCGACCCGCTCGTCATCGCAGGCTCCTCCGCCTTCAGCGTCGCCTTCAATACCGTCCTCCTCTCAGGCATGAATTCCCTCGAATCCTCCCTCGGTGTCACCATCTACGACCTCGATGTCTATAGCCTCTCCAAAGACATCAAAAACAACCCCGCCACCTACGGCTTCACCAACACCACCGAAGCCGCTCTCCTCACCGGCAACGCCGCCAATGCCGCCCAGTACGTCTTCTGGGACGGCGTCCACCCCACCACCCGCGTCCACAACTTCATCGCTCAACGCGCCCTCGCCGTCGTCCCGGAACCCACCAGCGCCTTCCTCGTCTTCATCACAGGCTCGCTCGTCGCCCTCCGCCGCCGCCGCGCCGCCTGATGCTTCTCTCTCAAAAGCCTCCGGGAACTCGCTTCCCGGAGGCTTTTTCATGCCCCCCGACCTCCCCGCCTACGCAAACACGGGACCAAGCGCCCGAAACGCCGACGCTCCTCCCATGGTCACACCCATCACGCGGGCCAACCCGCCCAACCCAACCATCCCACCCATGAAACCCTCCCTCCTCCCTCTCCTCGCCTCCCTCCTCTCCGCCACCTCCCTCCTCGCCCAGGACCCCTCCCAGCCACCTCACCCTCCGCAACTCCCCAGCCCTGGCGAACGCGCCCCACACCAACCCGACCGCCCCCAGCAACGCCGCCGCCCCAACGCCCCACAACCCACCCCAGCCATCTCCCCGCGCGCCATCGCCAGCATCGAACAAATCGCCCGCACCAAGGAAGCCGAAGGCCATCCCGATGAAGCCATGGAACTCCGCCAGCTCATCGGCTCCCTCCGCTCCCACCAAGGCCCGCGCCCCAACCTCCGCCCGCAGCAGCCCCAACCTTCCCCCACCGTCCCTAACGCCCACGGCATGACCGCCCCCACCCGGCCTAACGCCGACGTCCACCAGAAGCTCGAATCCCTCCAGCACCAGCTCATGGCCCTCCGCAATGAGCTCAATGCCCTCCGCCACCAAACCGCCCCACACGCCGCCCCTCCCCACTCCCCCGAAACCCTCAAACGCATCGCCAAAGCTCGTCCCGAAAATCCTCACGGCCCGCTCGCCGACAAAGACGGCAGCATCAAAGAACAAATCAAAGCCGCCGTCCGCGATCTCCTCGCAAACCGCTTCGCCAGCCCCGCCAAACCCAAAAAACTCAAGGAACTCCGCAAAGAAAGCCCCGACGTCAAAGAACAACGCAAGTCCAGGAAAAAACCCGAATCCAAAGACGCCCCCAAACACGACGCCCCCAGGAAACCAGAAGCCGACTCTCACAAAAACGACGACCACAAGGAAGAACACAAGGAAGAACCTAAGGCCGACCATCACAAGGAAGAACACAAGCAAGAACCTAAGGCCGACCATCACAAAGACGACGACCACAAGGACGACCACAAGGAAGAACACAAGGGCGGCGAAAAAGAAGAACACAAGGAAGGCTGACCCCAGTCTCCTGACACTTCCAGTCTAACGACAAACTCTCCCAGCCCGGCCTCAGCCATGGTGCTCCCACGCACCAGTCTGTCGCCGGGCTTTTTGCTGCCTTTTTCCTGACCTCAACCCGCCGCCGCCCGCTCCAGCAGCCCCGCCAGTCCCTCCCGCGCCGCCGCCACTCCCTTATACTCCGCCACCGGCTCCGTCATCGTCCGCAACGCCTCCGCCAATCCCGCCGCCGCCCCGCCCACCCGCGCCACCTCATCCAATCGGTGCGACGTCACCCGAATCGCAAACAGCACGCCCCCACTCCCTAACCCCGCAAACAACTGCTCCTCCAGCCGCAGCCACGCCCCATCCAGCACCGCCCCCGCCTCCAACCTCGCCACCGCCCGCCGCGGATGATGATCCCGACCCGGATCCGCACTCAATCCCCAATTGTCCCGACACCAAACCGACCCAGGCCCCAGCCGATCCAGAAACACCGCAATACTCTTCCCCAATCCCTCCTCCAACCCCGGCACCGGCCCATGCACCTCCGCCACCGTCTGCCCAGCCTTCTCCCGCAGCGACCACCCCGACGCAAAACACACCGCCCCAGCCCTCACCCGGAACTCCCCACACCCATCCCGCTCCAGCACCATCCAATCCGTCTCCACTTCCTCCGCCGCCTCCCGCACCCCCGCCAACCCCAGCCCAGTCCACCCCCTCATCAACCCCAGCGCCTCCCCAACCCCCACACTCCCTCCCTCCGGCACCAGCACATACTCCTCCCACGCCTCCGCCACCAACCGCCGCCGCTCCGCCAACACCGCCCCAGCCTCCGGCCCACGACCAAAAAACCCCACCCCCTCCCCTCGCCTCATCCCCATCGCAAATCGATACGCCCGCCCCGGCAGCAACCGCAGCCACTCCGCTTCCGTCAGCTCCCGTCCGTCATTCACCCCATTCCCCCCCCCCCCCCCCCCCCCCCCCCCCCCCCCCCCCCCCCCCCCCCCCCCCCCCCCCCCCCCCCCCCCCCCCCCCCCCCCCCCCCCCCCCCCCCCCCCCCCCCCCCCCCCCCCCC
>QQNF01000112.1 GCA_003402705.1 Verrucomicrobiota bacterium
AGCGGTTGGCGCAGGTGACGGAGACTTCGGCGAGGACGTGGGGTGCCTGCGTCATGCTGGCGATGCCGTAGCGGAAGGGGAAGCGCGTGCGGATCCATGCGTGATGGAACCGGACGGAGTCGACGGTGAAGGTTAGGGGGTGACTGCGCGCGGCGGGTGGGTTGTGGTTTTGAGGGGCGGGCATGATGGGGCGGGCGGGGCGGGGGGGGGGGCGGATGCTGTTTTGCGGGGGCAGAGACAAGGCCGGGACGGCCTTGCTACGTGGGCTTGTTGCGGTGGCTTGTTCGGAGGGGGCCGAGGGGGACCTCGGCGTTCCCGGGCTTGTGGGGAGACAAGGGTGAAGTGGACTTGATAGGGTGGTGGGGGACAGGAATGTCCCCCCTCCTTTGCTTTTAGGGGAGGGCGGCGGCGAAGCGGGAGAGGCCTTCTTCGAGGGTGAGGCGAGGGCAGCCGAAGTTGAGGCGGACGAAGCCTGGGGCGCCGAAGTCTGCACCGTTGTTGAGGGCGAGGCCGTGGGCTTCGAAGTGGGCGGCTGGGTGTTCGAGGCCGAGGGAGCGGACATCGAGCCATGCGAGGTAGGTGGCTTCGATGTGGGGTATGCGGACGAGCGGGCAGCGTTCAGCGAGGAAGGCGGCGAGGCGGTCGCGATTGCCGCGGAGGTAGCGGGTGAGGGCGAGGCGCCATGGTTCGCAGTGGTTGTAGGCGGCGGCGGTGGCGGCGAAGCTGAGCGGGTTGGTTTCGGCGACGAAGGTGTTTTTGGCGGCCTGGAAGCGACGGCGGAGGGAGGCGTCGGGGATGATGGCGAAGGCGAGGCCGAGGCCGGCGACGTTGTAGGTTTTACTGGCGGCCATGAGGACGATGAGACGCCGGTGGAGGGCGTCCGGGAGTCGCAGGGCGGTGGTGTGGGGGGCGGTGTCGGGTTCGAGGAGGAGGTCGCAGTGGATTTCGTCCGAGCAGAGGAGGAGATCGTGGCGTTCGCAGAAGGCGGCGATGCCTTCGAGTTCCGAGCGGGACCAGACCCTGCCGACTGGATTGTGAGGGCTGCAGAGGATGAGGAGCCTTGTGCGCGGGGTGACGGCGCGTTCCATGGCGTCGAAGTCGAACGAGTGGCGGCCGGCGTCGTCGATGGCGAGCGGGACGGTGATGAGTTCGCGGCCGGCGTCGCGGTGGGCTTTGAGGAATGGTGGGTAGACGGGCGTGCAGGTCATGACGGCGTCGCCAGGGTCGCCGGAGATGGCGGCGCAGAGGGCGAGGGCGGGGACCATGCCGGGGAGCCATGTGAGCCATGAGGCGTCGGCGCGGACGCTGTGTTTTTCGAGGAGGTAGTTGAGGACGGCGTCGGCTACGTCTGGGGTGGCGACGCTGTAGCCGAGGACGCCGTGGTCGAGTCGCTGGCGGATGGCGTCGAGGATGGGAGCCGGGGAGGGGAAGTCCATGTCGGCGACCCACATGGGGAGGATGTCGCGGTTTTCGTAGCGGGCCCATTTGAGGCTGCCGGTGGCGCGGCGTTCGGTGATCCGGTCGAAGAGAGAGAGGTCGTCGAGCTGCATGAGGAGTGGAATGGAATGCTGGAGAGGGAGGGAGGCGAGCGCGGAATGCAGGATGATTTTCCGTTGCGTGAGGGCGGAGGAGTCCGTTGGCTTGGAGGATGGAAGTATATGTGCTGAAGGAAGGCGTGAGGAGCGGACCGTTTCCGGTTTTCCGGCTTCAGGAGATGCTTGATGAGGGGGAATTGAGTGCGGAGACTCCGGTGTGGCATGCGGGGATGGGGGCGTGGCGGCCGCTGGGTGAGGAGGAGTCGCTGAACACCTCGCTGCGATTGGGGCCTGTGGTGGCTGGGCCGCCGCCATTGCCTGAGGGTTATGTGGAGGCGATGCGGGTGGCGGAGAGTGTGAAGGACGTGGTGCCGATGGATGAGCGCGGGCCGGAAGTGATGGTGTTGCGGGCGCGGCGGACGCTGGGATGGCGGCGGTTTTTTGCGCGGCAGATTGATCTGCTGGTGGCGCGGGCGGCGGTGACGGCGGTCTTGGTGGGGATGGGGCGGGTGGATGTGTGGCAGTTTGTGTTTCCGGGGTTGATGGTGGTGCTGGCGGGGCCGGCGATCTGGGTGGTGGTGGAGGCGGCGCTGCTGGCGTGGCTGGGGGTGACGCCGGGGAAGGCGGCGCTAGGATTGCGGGTGACGGGAGCGGATGGGGAGCGGTTAGGATTTTTGGTGGCGCTGAAGCGGGCGGTGCTGGTGTGGGCGGCGGGGGCTGGGTTCGGGCTGCCGGCGGGGTTTCTGCTGCCGGTGGCGCAATGGGCGATGGGGTTCCATGTGTATCTGAAGCATGGGGATACCCTGTGGGACCGGACGACGCGTGCGGAGGTGCGGCACCGAGCGGTGAACGGGCGCGGGATTGCGGCGGCGGTGGTGCTAGTCTCGGCGTGGGTGCTGCTGACCGGGTGGGTGCTGTTGCGGGCTCCGGGGGTGGAGCAATTGCCGGCGGCGGAGCGGGATGCGGTGGAGCGGGTGCGGAGCGGGCGGCCGTGATAGGGTAAGCTAGTGTTAGGGAAGTCAGGCGTAGCGGTCGGGCGAGAGGAGGGAGAGGTCGATGGAGGGTTTGGCGCCGTCGACGACTTCGGCGATGAGTTTGCCGGTGCCTGGGCCGAGACTGAGGCCCATCATGGAGTGGCCTGTGGCGATGGTGACATTTTTCCAGCGGGAAGTGCGGCCCATGTAGGGCATGCCGTCTGGCGAGCAGGGACGGAGCCCGCGCCATGGGAGGATGCCGTCGAAGTCGGATTCGCGGAAGGCAGGGAAGTACTTGGGAGCGGCTTTGATGATCCCGTTGACGCGGCGGGGCGTGATGTTTTCGTTGAGACCTGCGATTTCCATGGTGCCGCCGAAGCGGAGGGCACCGTCCATGGGGGTGACGGCGACGCGGGCTTCGGTGAAGATGGAGCAGAGTTGGGGGAGTTCGCGGGGATTGGTGACGGTTAGGCTGTAGCCTTTCCCGGCCTGCATGGGGAGCCGGAGCCCGAGGGCGGCGGCGAGTGTGGGGGACCATGAACCGCCGGCGACGACGATTTCGTCGGCGGAGAAGTCGCCGTTGTAGGTCTGGACGGCGGTGATGCGGGAGCCGTCGGAGGCGAAGGCGGAGACCTCGGTATCGCGGATGAAGGTGGCACCGCCGGCGACGAGACTGGCTTCGAGACTGGCCATGAAGCGGGCGGGGGAGAGGTGGCAGTCCCTGGAGAAATAGACTGCGCCGTTGATGTCCATGGAGACGGTGGGGTCGAGCGCGGCCATGGCGCGGGCGTCGAGGACCTCGGCGGGGATGCCGAGTTCGTTAGCGCGCGCGGCGGTGGCGGCTTCCTCGTGGAGGGCGTGGTCTGTTTTGCAGAGCATGGCGAGGCCCTTCTGGACGAGACTGAATTCGTGGCCTTCTGCGGCGAGGGATTCGTAGCAGGCGCGGCTGGCGAAGTTGAGGTCGCGGAGGAGCGGGGCGCAGCGGGCGACGTGTTGTTTGTTAGCGGCCTGCCAGAAGCGGAAGCCCCATGTGATGAGGTCCCATGAGAGGCGGGGTTTGATGTAGAAGGGTGATTCCGGGTTCCACATCCATTTGAGGCCGAGTTTGACCATGCCTGGGGCGGCGAGCGGGATGAAGTGGCTGGGGACGATCATGCCGGCGTTGCCGAACGAGCAGCCGTCGCGCTGGGCGGGGAGCCGGTCGATGATGGTGACGGCGTGGCCGCGCTGCTGGCAGTAGTGAGCGGTGCTGAGGCCGATGACGCCGCTGCCGATGATGAGCGTGTGTCTGGGGGGCATGGGAGGAGGGGGAAGGGGAAAGAGAAGGGGAAGTTAGGAGGCGAAGTCAGGAAGCCGAGCGGATGCCGTCGCGGAACGGGTCGGAGTCGTCGAGGAGGAGCGTGGCTTCGGCGTTGACCCATGCGCGGCCGGTGATGGTGGGGATGAGGGAGTCGCCGTCCTGTTCGACGGAGCCAGAGAAGACACTGCCGATGATGCTTTCCTGACGCCAGATCTGGCCTTGGGAGAGTTTGCCGTCGGCGTGGAGACAGGCGAGTTTGGCGCTGGTGCCGGTGCCGCAGGGAGAGCGGTCGTAGGCCTTGCCTGGGCAGAGGACGAAGTTGCGGCTGTGGTTGGCGGGGTCGGCTGGTGGGCCGAAGAGTTCGACGTGGTCGACCTCGGGGAAGCCCTGGGAGTTGATGGCGTTGCGGATGCGCCATGAGGCGTCGGTGAGGGCGTCGACGTTGGCTAGGGTGAGGTCGAGCCCGTGATTGGCGACGAGGAAGAACCAGTTGCCGGACCATGCGACATCGCCGGTGATGGGGCCGAGGCCGGGGACATCGATGGTGACGTCCTTGGCTTTGCGGTAGGACGGGACATTGCGGACCGAGACGGAGCCGTCGGTGTGGAGAGTGGCGGTGACGACGCCGACGGAGGTGTCGATGCGGTGATCGCCTGGCCCGATGCGGCCCATGTGGGCGAGGGTGGCGATGAGGCCGATGGTGCCGTGTCCGCACATGCCGAGGGTGCCGACGTTATTGAAGAAGATGACCCCGCAGGAGCAGGAAGGGTCCGAGGGTTTTGTCAGGAGAGCGCCGACGAGGACATCCGAGCCGCGGGGTTCGTTGACGACGGCGGAGCGGAAGTGGTCGTGCTGGGAGCGGAAGACCTCGAGCTGGTCGGCGATGGAGCCCGAGCCGAGATCGGGAGCGCCGGAGATGACGATGCGGGTGGGTTCGCCGCCGGTGTGGCTGTCGATGATCTGGACGCGGTGCATGGGGGGGATTCAGCCTGAGGCGGAGATGTGGTGAGCGGTTGAGAGGGAACCCCACGACACGGCGGCGAGCAGCAGGATCCAGACGGCGACGCCCAGCCAGTCAGCCCGGAGGGTACCGGAGCATTTGAGGCAGAGGAGTGCTAGTGAGGAGACGGCTGCGGCCGCCGAAGTCGTGAGGAAGAGCCCGATCATGGGAGGGTCAGGCGAGAGCGCCTGGGGACCAGTCGGAAGGGAGTTTGGGGCGAGCGGCGATGCCGTCGTGGATGATTTTGAGGACACGCTCGCGTTCTGCGCCGGTGAGGGCGAGACGCGGGGCGCGAGTCCATTCCTTGCCGAGGCCGACTTCCTGAACGGCGAGTTTGATGTACTGGACGAATTTGGTGCTGACGTCGAGGTGGAGGAGTGGGGTGAACCAGCGGTAGATGGCGAGGGCTTCGGCCCATTTGCCGACGCGGGAGAGTTCCCAGAGGTACTGGTTTTCCATGGGGAAGGCGATGCCGGAGCCGGCGACCCAGCCGTCGAGGCCGAGGATGGCGCTTTCGAGCATGAGGTTATCGACGCCGGTGAAGAGCGCGTAGCGGTCGCCGACGATGTTATGAATGTCGGTGATGCGGCGGGTGTCGCCGGCGCTTTCCTTGAGGGCGACGAGGTTTTTCTCGTCGGAGAGCTGGAGGAGCATTTCCGGGGTGATGTCGTTGGCGTAGCTGATCGGGTTGTTATAGATCATGATGGGCAGCGAGGTGCTGCGGGCGACGGAGCGGAAGTGGGCGAGGGTTTCGTCCGGGGCACCTTTGTAGAGCATGGCGGGCATGAGCATGAAGCCGTCGGCTCCGATTTTTTCGAGGTCGCGGACGTAGCGCTGGGCTTCCGGGGTGCTGGTTTCGGCGACGCCGGAGAGGACGGGGATGCGGCCTTTGACGGTTTTGACCATTTCCGAGATGACGAGGCGTTTTTCGTCGGCGGTCATGGGTTGGTTTTCGCCGAGGGAGCCGAGGAAGATGAGGCCCTTGATGCCGGAGGCGATGAGGGCTTCGACGTGGGTGGCGGTGGCCTCGAGATTGAGGGTGCCGTCTTCGTGCATCTGGGTGGTGATGGCTGGGAAGACGCCGGACCAGTAAGGGGAGTTGCTCATAATGTTAGTTTTGGGGTGTGGTTGGAAAGATGTTGGATGGGTTCAGCGGCTGCGTGGTTCTGTGCCCATGAGGTGGCGGACGAGGAAGTCGGCGCGGCGGCGTGAGGAGTAGGGGGTTTCTGCAGCGCCGTGGTTGGTGCCTGGCATGATGAGGAGGTCGAAGTCCTTGTTGGCTTTGACGAGGGCATCGACGACCTGCATGGTGGAGGCTGGGTCGACGTTCTGGTCGATTTCGCCGACGACGAGCATGAGTTTGCCTTCGAGGCGATGGGCTTGGACGGAGTTAGAGGATTCGTCGTAGGAGGCGTCGATGGGCCAGCTCATCCATTGTTCGTTCCACCAGATTTTGTCCATGCGGTTGTCGTGGCAGCCGCAGTCGGCGACGGCGGCCTTGTAGAAATCGTGGTG
>QQNF01000113.1 GCA_003402705.1 Verrucomicrobiota bacterium
ATCGCCACCGCCTCCCTTCTCCTCGGATGGTGGGCCCTCATGCGGCTCCGCAAGTCCCTCGGCATCTGGCGCTTGCGCTACTACGCCTTCCCACGCCGCTGGCTCAAATACCTCCACGCCTCCGTCCCGCTCTACCACCGTCTCCCATGGGAACTCCGCTCCGATTTCCAGGATAAAATGCTCTCCTTCATCGACGGCAAACACTTCCGCCCAGGCGGATCCCTCGACGAAGTCACCGACGAACAACGCGTCATCATCGCCGCCCACGCCTGCCTCCCGCTCATGAACCGCGACGCCTCCGGCTGCCACGGAGCCATCCTCGGCGTCCACCTCTTCGCTGACACTCCACCGGAAAAAGCCCTCGAATCCGCCACCCCTAGCCACCCAGCCCTCCTCTGGGACCAATCCCTCCGCGCCTGCCTCGACCCTCACAACTCCTCCTCCAACCTCGTCCTCTCCATCCTCAATCGCCTCGGCGCGAACCCTCCCATCACCCCCTCAGGCCCGGACCTCCGCCTCACCCCTTGGGGCCGCGTCCTCAGCAGCGATCTCCACAACTCCTTCGGCTTCAAAATCAGCGGCGACTACCTCCACACCTACCACGCCAACGGCGACATCGCCGCCTTCTACGCCGCCGCCACCGAAGCCTTCTTCTCCTACCCGTCCCTCCTCCAGCAGCAGGACGCCGGTCTCTACCTCCGACTCAAACAGTTCTTCCGCGTCGACCCTCTGCGCTGGAAAACCCTGACGCATTGAAAGCCGACCTCAGCGCCGTCAAGGGTCGCACCTCCCTGTGCGTGCTCTTCTGCATGCACGCCGCCGCCATGGCGGCCTACGCCGTCCCCTTCCCCAACGTCCTCAAATCCCACGGGCTCTCCGACTGGGCCTTCCTCGCCGTCAGCACAGGCAGCATCGCCTCCTTCATCTCCCCCATGTTCGCGGCCTCCCTCGCAGACCGCCGCATCGCCCCGGAACGTCTCCTCGCCGCCCTCACTTTCCTCTCCGGCTCCCTCCTCGCTCTCGTCCACGCCTCCGTCCACTTCCACTGGGGCCCCCAATGGTTCCTCGGCCTCATGATGGCCTACGCCCTCTCCAACGCCCCGGGCTTCTCCCTCGTCACCAGCATCGTCCTCTCACGCCTCTCCGACGCACGCCGCGAATTCGCCCCCATCCGCGTCTGGGCCACATGGGGCTGGATGGCCGCCTCCTTCATCGTCAGCCGCTGCCTCCACCTCGACCAGTCCCCCATCGCAGGCTACATCGGCGCAGCCATCTTCCTCGCAGAATCCCTCTTCTGCCTCTCCCTCAAACCCACCCACCCTCCTCCCGGCCGCGCCCCCCGCCGCTGGCGCGATGTCATGGGCTGGGACGCCCTCCCTCTCCTCCGCCACCCGGACCACCGTCTCATCTTCCTAACCAGCGCCGCTTTCTCCGCGGTCATGTCCACCCTCTACGTCCACACCGTCCCCCACCTCTCCGCAGGCGGCGACCCCACACCCGCAGCCACCATGTCCCTCGCCCAACTCTGCGAAGGCATCGCCATGCTCGGCATCTCCGGCCTCCTCCTCCGCTTCCGCATCAAATGGCTCCTCATCGCAGGCCTCTCCCTCGGCATCCTCCGCTACCTCCTCCTCGCCACCGACTACCGCCCAGCCATGATCGCCAGCGTCGCCCTCCACGGCCCGCTCTTCGTCCTCTTCTACATGACTAGCCAGATCTACCTGGAACTCCGCATCGACCCAGCCATCCGCGCCCAGAGCCAGGCCCTCCTCTCCATCATGAACAACGGCATCGGCAACCTCTCCGGCTACCTCGCCATCGAACTCTGGCACCGCCACTGTCTCCTCCCGGACGGCGCCACCAACTGGCCCCGCTTCTGGTCCTACCTCGCCGCCGCCGCCACCCTCCTCACCACCGCCTTCGCCACCCTCTACCGCGGCCAACCCCGCTCCCCTCACCACCCCAACCCCTCCAATCCCGCGTAACCACACCTCACCGCTCCAGCCAAAGTGGAAGCGGTGTCCCGCCGCTTTTCACCCCGCCCAGCCATCCCTCGCCATCCCACCCCATCCACCCTATCCGCCCTATCCGCCCCATCCGCCCTATCTCTTCCAACTCATCGCCACCACCACCCCCTCCTCATCCCGCAGGGATGACAGCCCCTAGCCGGCGGTTGAACTCGGCACGAGCGACACCACCGGTAACCACACCCCACAAATTCGCACCCCGCAAGGAGTGCCGGCCTGTAACCGGCGGTTGAGCAGCGCGACACCACCGGATCCCCGCCCCACTCCATCCGCCCTACCTCTTCAAATCCACGCCTCCTCGTCCCGCAGGGATGACAGCCCCTAGCCCAGGGACGAAGCAAAGCGAAGGCCCTGGGATGCCTACCCCGGGTCTCCCTCAAAACAATCCCCTAACCCCAACCAGAGTCGCCTCCAGGACCAAATCCCCTCGTCTCCCCACACGCCCCCTTTCCGGCCCAACGGGCCCCAAGACCCTAGCCCAGGGACGAAGCAACGCGAAGGCCCTGGGATGCCACGATCATATATCCCCGCGTCCCAACGGGGCGCGAGAACACACCCCAAGCGATTGAGCTCGGCACGAGCGACACCGCCGGAAACCACACCCCACCCAATTCGCACCCCGGCAGGGGTGCCGGCCTGTAACCGGTGGTTGAGCAACGCGACACCACCGGATTCCAGCCCCCTCCAGCCAAGCGTAGCAAGGCCGTCCCGGCCTTGTCGCCGCCGCGGCGAAGCAACATCCACCGCGCCTCTGATCAGCGCACACCTCACTATCACTTCCACCCGGCCTCGCCTCCACCCCTGTCCGCCCCCCAATCCCAACGGGATTGCGTCCCAGAGCCCAGGGTTGGCCGGCACCACGTAGGCCTACCCTGGGTCCACCACACCAATACACCCCCAACCCCACCCGGGGTTGCGTCCCCGACACCACCACCCTCACATTTCACCAACCACCTCCGCCACAACCAATTCCCACCCAACTCCCCCGGCACAAACACCTCCCCACACCGGATCCGCCGCCTTCGCGCCGCCGCACCACGAAGGCATGATACCAAACGCGCGCCATGCCCTCGGACTTCGGTACGCACACCCCGCACCGCTCAAACCCCTGCACCACCTCAATCCGCCGCAGAGCCAGCACGAAGCCGCGGCCTCCCGCGTCCCGCTTCACAATCAGATCCCTCGCATCAAACTTGGGCGTGACGCTTACATCTCAAAATGAGGCGGTGCGGAGCGCGAGGGACGAGCCTGACTTGTGAGACGAACCCCAGACGACCAACAGCAGTCCAGACGCTCCAGAGCCGAACGCGGGCCGTGTTGCCTGCAGCGCCTCACTATGCGGCGCGGATCACGCTACGCTCCCGCACACCAACCCGCACCACCGAAGCGACCGGACTCCCCAACCACCCAAAGCCCAGCCGCATAGTGCCAAGCTCAGGCACGGGCCGGGGGTGGGAAGCAGCGTTGAAACACAATCAGTTGTCAATTCTAACGATGCTTTTGCCTTCATCTTGAAACTGAAGCCATATCACTCTCACTGGCTCATGGAAGGCCTCGACAGGGCTGAAATTAATATCCACGTGCACCCAGTTTGATTTAACGGCAGCCAGAGGTATCCGCTCCACTTCGTCAGGTGTAATAACTGCATCATCAAAATTGACAGGAGGATAGCCCCATGGCGATCCGGGCACTATTTCATCACAAGCTATTCCGATTTTGGTTAATTGAGATAGCTCATGCAGATCGAGAAGCAGTCTTGTCCTCACTCCCTTATTTCCTCCAAAGGAAATTCTATGACGAAGTTGAAGCTCATCATTCTCAATAAACAGTTCACCTATCTTGTAACTCCAAGGGGGGCGTCCATTTCCTTTTCCTATAAGAATCGCTCCGCGAGCTCCGGACAGAGCTTTGCTATACCAAATCCCATCTTCCACGTTCTCTCGAACTTTTCTGTTCGTAAATTGGTATTCAGGATTAATCACACAAAAAAGCCCGTCCTTGTCGATTTCCGGAGGGTTCAGAAAATCTACCGAGATTTGCTTGGCCTCTGTCCATTCGTTGAATTGATGGACCAAGCCGGAGCCCTTTGGGGCAAAGACTTTTTGGGTGCCGTTTGGGATTTGTTCATTCTTCTTGCCGCTGACCCTAGGACGTAGCTCTGTGTTGTCGCTCGCGTCAGACGTGGCAACCGGTTGCGGCCGCTCCCAGAAAAACAGGCCAGCACCAAGCCCTAGTGCCACAATCAGCACAATGTATCGAATAGATGTCTTCATGGGGTTGTGAAATTTTTGAATATTTCGCGGAAATACCAGAAGCGTGTGGCGTTGGGCCTAATCCCCGGTTTGTTCGCTGGCCAGTCGGCAGGGGGATTTGCCCATTCACCAACTCGCACCTCGTAGTGCCATCCCCAGTCTTCAAGGCCAAGCCGTGCGCGCTCAGGATAAGTCGCCGATGAAAGGGAAGCTATCATCTGATTGAAATTCCCCGCGCCCATGTTGTAGTTGCAATATGTCGCCACAACTCCTTGTGGGCGCCAATAATCTGTCAAAACCATCTTGCCGAGCAATCTGAGCGTAAAAGTGTAAAATGATTCGCCGAAAGAAACGTTGTATGTGCCCAGCGTAGCTGGGACAGCACTTGCGGTGAGCGTTGCGAAGTAGGCAGCCCCTTCACCGGCACCCAACAGCCGATCCACTTGTCCTTGTATATGCGTTATTGCATGTCCAAGATTATTACCAAGGTCCGGACGATTGTCGGCTCCTGCCCCCAAATGCGGGTTCAGGGAATCCATGCCAAAATTTTGCCAGAATACTAGTGCGATAAAAATCACTTTAGCTTCATCCGCAGTAGCCGGGGCCGGTGCCCCAATTGCAGGGAGAGCGCCAGTCTGTTCCGGAGAGGATCTGACTTCCAGGGAGCCTTCTTTTTGCCAAAACGCGAGCAGATCATAATAGGCAAGTCGGGCATCACCGAGCTGAGTTGCTGCATTTTTAGCCCACGTTCCTTTCTGATTTGTGTAGTTCAACAAGGGGGACGAGGAAACTGTGACTTTGGTTTGCTTTTCGACAAGGTGCTTTAGGACCTTTTGTAAATTTGATGGTCCTGACGACCCTTCAAGATCAAGTGTCTGATTGAGCTTCAGCGGCGATAAGCAATTCAGATCAATCAACGGATTATTACCGCTGAGCGGCTTGAGTTTATCATGGAACTCAGCAAAGCAGGTAATTTCTGGCTTAATCCAGCTTCGGGTCTTTGCCTGACCAGCGTCGGATGCAAGGGATCCGAAATTCGGTGGTATTCCCGGCGTGTTGACTTTGAAGAACTCATAAACGGATTGCAGGCTCTCACGCTTGTAGGGAGTTGCTTTGTGCGCCGGATAATCTCCGGTATCGGCTCGGGGTTCTGGTTTTGCTGTTCGCCAAGCGAGGTCTGTCGAGAACGGCTCGAACCACCAATTAAGGCGGTCACGCACCACTCTGACATTCATTTTCACTGCGGGCGTGAATGAACTGCCATCAGCGCCGACTTGAACTTCAAAAAGGACTTCATCTTCCACGGATGTGCCGCTTCCGAGAGACAACTCAACTGATGCTGGAGTAGTTGTGAAAACGGCTTCCTGCACCAGCGTGTCAGCTGGCTTCTGGACTACCTTCCACTTCATCTTCGAGAGCAATGTGGCGTCCGTGATGCTTGGGAGTTCAATTTCGATTTTCGCCTTCTCGTTGGTCTTGTCGGCCTTCAAGCACAGCTCGGAGTTCTTTGGCGGTGTGGCATTTATCGTCGCGACATAAGGCACGGCATCGGTCTTTGTTGCGAAGTCCGTTACCTTTAACTCCACGGGCAGGAGGCGTTCCGTCACAAGTTCTACGCCCTTCGTCTTCTCGGGAATGGACGGCAACTGAGGCACGACGTCATGTAAATTGGAATAGTGTTCACTATCCCCGACCAATGGAGATGGCGGGATCTTCAACGTGACGATACTGGTACTGGTCGGGGCACCGGATGGCGTCTTTTCGCTATCGAACAAAGTTGTGCCTATCTCCATCAGGTCGCGGTAATACGCTTCCACGGACGGCCACTC
>QQNF01000114.1 GCA_003402705.1 Verrucomicrobiota bacterium
CCACACCCCTCCCACTGACCCCTCCCACTGACCCACCCAGCGCGAATTCCCCTTGTCCACCCCGCCACCCCATGGAATATCGCCACCTCACTTCACCCGCGTGGATAGCTCAGCGGTAGAGCGGCTGTCTTACACACAGTTGGTCGGGGGTTCGAATCCCTCTCCGCGCACCATCGCATAACCATCTCCCCCTCAACGGGTTATGCAGCAGAAAACCGGCCTGAAACGCGCCATTTTTCACTCTAACAACTGCCCGTGGTGACAAATTGGTGACAAACAGGGAGCCCGCTGCAAAACCCGGAGCGGGAGCGCGGCGAGCCATTTTCCCTCACGGCAAGGCGCGACAAAGGAGAAGGTTAGCACCTTCGACTGAAGAGCAACGAAGCCCTGTGGGAAAAGGCCCCCGCCCGCAGGGGGCTCCCTCCAACCCAACCGGCGCAGCCGCATGCTTCCAACCCACCCCATCCCTTTCCGCTCCCGGTCCCGGTTTTGCAGCTGGCTCCCCGGTTCCCAGGATTGCCACGCCCAAACCGGAACCCATTGCATTAGGTTCGGCCACGCGGTTCTATCCCTCGGTATCCGGGGCTTTTTGCCGCAGGTCCTTTGCGGGGATGCGGGTGATTTTACCGTCTTTCACCACGATGAGATCCGTGCCCGTCTGAATCGCCGTCCTGCGGGCAGCTTCTGCCGCGCGCTTCATCGCCGCGAACGAGGCCCGCAGATCAGGATCTTTGGCTTCTTCGATATTTTTCATGGTCGTTGGTGCTCCCCCCATTCCAGCAGAACCGGGCTCTCCGCTTCGTTATCATACTTGGCCCACGCATCCACCGCGAACTTGTACGACTGTTCCAGATTCCTCAGCCCGGCGGTGAAGCGGCGGCGGATCACGCTCTCGGGAATGTTGTGCCCGCCCTGCCGCACGCGCTCCGCTACCCGTGCAATAGCCGTCTCCGCATCGGGCAGGCTCAGGAAGAACAAGCTCACATGATAGCCCCGCTCCTGCCATTCCCGGATGTGGGACAAATAACTCAAACCGGAAAGTGTCGTCTCAAAGGCAAAGCTTTCCCCCTTTCGCACACATTCCGCCATCTCCTTCAGCATCAGCCGTCCAGCCTTGAGTGCGGCAGCTTCCGGCGCAAACGGAGAAAGCCCGGCCGCAATCAGATCCGCATTGATGAAGCGCGGACACTGCGCCTCCTCAGGCAGAAACGACCGCGCGAAGGTCGTCTTGCCCGCGCCATTCGGCCCCGCGATGATGATGATCTTCTTGCTCATGGACTTGAAGCGGCGGCACATACGGGCATCTCCGGGATCATCCCGTGGAACATGCTCCGGAAATGCTTCTCATTCTCCTCCATCATTTCCAGTAGCCCGCCGCCGCCCGCTGTCACCGGAAATCCTCGGCATTCCTGCGCACCAAGTTGAACGCATGGCTATCGCCGGGAACCTCCTCACAGATTCCATGCCTCACCCAGCCCGGTGACGAACCAGCCACCTCCCAACCAGCACCAATGTCCGCGAGGCTCCGTACTCGCGATCGCCTCCTCCCACTATCTTACCCTATTCCGCCAAATCCCACTCGATCCGTCCTATCGCGTCCAACTCGTCGCCTCCGCCTGCCCCGCCCCTCTCCCAACCCCCGCCTCCTCATCCCGCAGGGATGACGGCCCCTAGCCGTTGGTTGAGCGAGTCCACGAGCGACACCACCGGAAACCACACCCAAAGAAATCGCACCCCGGCAGGGATGCCGGCTTGTCGCCGGTGGTTGAGCAACGCGACACCACCGGATTGCCGCCCCCAACCCACAACAAATCCCACCGCCGCAAGCCAGCTCCGCAAGGTGAAGGTGCCTGATTCCGACATCGGGATCTTCACACCAGACGAGTTCTCCCAGATCATCCGCGCCGCTCCAGAGCACCTCATCCCCCTACTTGCGATCAGCGCCTTCGCCGGGATCCGGAGCGCAGAAATCGCTCGGCTCGACTGGTCCGCCGTGGACCTCGACCGCCGCATCATCGAAGTGCGGGCGGGTCAGGCGAAGACGGCCTCCCGCCGCGTCATCCCCATCAGCGACAATCTCGCCGCGTGGCTGGCCCCTCTCCGCCGCCGCGGCCGAGTCATTCCGTCCTGCCGCCAGCACCGCGAAATCACCGCCCTCGCGAAGTCCCTCGGCATCCCGTGGCCGCGGAACGTCCTGCGCCACTCGTTCATTTCCTACCGCATCGCCATCGTAAAAAGCGCCGACCAGGTCGCCCTCCGCGAGTCTGTTGAAAAACCCGGACTGGGAGCGCGGCGAGTCATTTTTTCTCAAGACGAGGCGCAACGACGGAGAAGGTCGGGACCTTCGACTGAGGCGCAACGAAGCCATGGGGAAAAAGGACCGCCGCCCGCAAGGGAACACCCGCGACAACAACACCCAGCACATCCAAATCCCTCCACCCCATCAAACCCACGTCCGCTCCCGGTCCCGGTTTTTCATCAGGCTCCTGAGCCGGCAATTCCCCCGCCATCATCTTCCGGCACTACCGGGAACTGACCACGGAGGAGACGGCGAAGGAATGGTTTGGGATTGAACCGAGGCTGGCAGCAACGATGGCAACGCATTGTAAGCGTCACATCCACGCTTGAGGAGATCTCCCGCATCATAGACGCCATAGCTGGAAAGCAATGCGCTCTACGAAGAGTGAGATATATGCAACCAGATGTGCCGCTTGGGCACCATTATCGAATCAAGCAATCGTCGAATGGCAGAACGTCCGCCGCACAATGCTAAGCTCTGGTATGGGCGCGGTTGGCAATCGCATTGAAGGCCGCTCTGCGATGCGAATATCAGCGCTCACCACGCAATTTAGCCAACTTCGCTTCGTACATCTTATCAATACCCGGGTACCACAGTGCCGAGGTCAGTTTAAATATCTCCACTCCATGACGTCGATCTGATTTGAAAAAGCCTCTGACTACAGTCACTTGTCCGACTCTTGCATCTTTAAAAGCATCCCTCGACATAGGGATGAGATCGACTGAATCGTCCAGGCGAGGATGTTTTCCCAGTTGAGTAATCGTTCCGTAGAGATGGATCACATGTCCTTGAACCGAATTTCCTCCTTTCACCGCTTGTGCCGTGGTCAGGATTGGAGCGGATGCCGAAAGACTAACCTGCATTGACGGGGTTGATAGCCATGACCCGACGATAAAGGCGCAAGAATTAAGTGAAAGTAAAATTGCTCCCGCCAAACCGAACACTATTGCAAGTTGGAAACGCTTATTCATTGTTCGAAAATCTCCTTTACTAAAATTGGACCGTAAACCTCAGCTATGTGTATGTGCCCAAGGACCCATGATGTAACATTATGGTTTGTCGCCCCAGAAACTGAGACTCCACGGAACATCCATCTCACCGGAAGCTTGGCCCCTTCAAGACCATAGGTTTGGTAGTAGTTTATGGCCTTGACGACTCCCTTCTTCGGTATCGAAGCATATGTTGGGCCACGCGGGTGCGGAGTCAATCGCCCCTCCTTATAGGACTGAAACGGACCACCTGGCCTTGGAGACCTGCCTGTTGGAACTGGATCAAGAGTGCCAATTCGTATCTTCAGATCGGAAACATTCTTGACCTTACTGGATGAAGTCAATCTGTGAACAACTTGGAGAGCACTCCACCCACCCCAACTGTATCCAACGATTCTGATGTCAAATGGAGGGCAATCATTGCTGTCGAGCTTTCCATCTCTATCTCTGTCAAGGCCCTTAATGATTGAATCTACTGCTTCCGAAACGTCGGTTGATTCAAGCAGAAAGTCAGGGCTACCCATTATTGTGTGCCCGTCATAAAATCCTGAATCCTCCCCAGCTTGATTGCCGGGCCTTAACCAATGAGATAAGTTCAAACCGAGCATACCAACTCTAATCGCTTTGCCTTCACCAGCCATGCCAAGCACGTCCCATCCGTCCACAGGATCGTTGCTAACGTACCCGTACAGATTCACCCCTCCGTCTTCCTCAATCGGATCCCTATTCAGCCACCGCCCCGCGCCCGGGTCGTAGAACCGATAACCGTAGTAGTTGAACCCACTGTCCACATCACGCAGCTTCGAGCTGTAGTGGAACGGCAGGAGATCCGCCCACGGACGGCTCGCAGGAAGTCCCGGCGGCTGGTTCTCGGTCGGCGTGTTCAGGCCCCATGCCCGCACCTCGCGCCCGAAGGCATCGTATTCAAAACTCGCCACCAGCTGGCCCGTCACATTGCCTTTAGTTGACTTAAACTGATAGTAATGCCGCACATTCCCCATGTGGTCGGCAAGCGGCACATGCACTTCCGCGCCACCGGTGCCGTACGAATAGCTCTGCACCGCCCCCGTCTGCAGCCATGCCACACCACCCACTCCACCGGCACGCATCCAGTCGCTCCGGGCATACAGACTGCTCCCCACGTCAGGACGCCACACGCACGACCATTTCCGGCTGTGGAATGTGCCATTGGTATTGAGCTTCGCGATCATGATGAGCTTCCAGCCGTCCCACTGATACCCCTCAACCTCGGGCGCGTCAATCCCGCGTGTCACCTTCCGTTCGACTGGGAGCCTGCTGGAAAACCCGGACCGTTAGCGCGGCAGGCCATTTTCCCTCACGGCAAGGCGCGACGAGGGAGAAGGTTAGCACCTTCGACTGAGGAGCAACGCAGCCCTGCGGGAAAAGGGCCGCCGCCCGCAGGGGACTCCCTCAAAGCCAACCGGCGCAGCCGCATGCTTCCACCCCAACCTCTCTTCTTCCGCTGACGGTCCCGGTTTTTCAGCAGGCTCCTGACCGGGAGAGGCCGTCGTACTTGAACTCAATCGTCGCCGCCGGAAGCTCATTGGGCGGAATGCCAGGGGAGCCTGTTGGAAAACCCGGACTGGGAGCGCGGCGAGGCATTTTTCCCCACGGCAAGGCGCAACGATGGAGAAGGTCGGGACCTTCGACTGAGGAGCAACGCAGCCGTGGAGAAAAAGGGCCGCCGCCCGGAGGGGACTCCTTCAACAACGCCCGGCGGAGCCGCATCTCATGCCACAAAAACAGCCAGCTCCGGTGAAAGCTATCTCGCTCTCTTCCTGAGAAGTGGCTAGTTTCAGAAACAAAGTTTTCACTCCGCTGCCGGTCCCGGTTTTCCAACCGGCTCCTCGGGATTTGCCGGAGCCATGAAACCGCCTGTCGGCTGGGTCCATGCCGGACGCTCCAGTTTCACGAGGCGGTTCTCCCCGTCCCACGTCATCGTCCAGCGGCCATCGAAGCGGAGATTCCCGGCATCAGATTGGCACAGTCAGCCCTTCCGCCTCGGCTAGCTTCTTCTGATTCGCATCAAAGGTAAGGAAATGCGTCGCGCCCAACTCGATAGCGGTCGCCACATGAAGGATATCCATCGACCGATGGCCACAGGCATCGGTGTGCCATTCGCTGAGACGTTCAGCAGCAAGGTGAACCTGATGCCATGGAGCCGGTACGGTAACGACGTCTCCACTCACCAAATCTGCCTTGAGGTCAGCAAGCATCTTTGCTCCCTCGTCACGCGAATAGCCCTTGGACGGGTCGTTCCGGTGAAGCCTGATCTGGAACCGAACCGCCTGTCGGAACTCGTAAAGCAACAGGCTCGTGACCTCCAGCGGTTCGGGCATGGCCCCAAAATACGCCGCAGCATCAGGAGAGTTTGCCTGTAGCCGATACAACGCGCAGAGAAATGACGTGTCAGGATACGCTTTCATCAACCCAAGTCCTGAGCCAATTCATCAGCACGCATCGCCGCCACTTGCTCCGGCGTGAAGACCCGACCGCCCCATGTCTCCCGTAATCGGGCCATGATGTCCACTTTGGCACGTCGTGGCCGGGCCTCCGCCCCTCCGCTCGCCGGCACAAGCCGGGCAATGATCTTGCCCCGCTTGCTGATGTTCACAGATTCCCCTTCATGGACC
>QQNF01000115.1 GCA_003402705.1 Verrucomicrobiota bacterium
CAGCATCTCCGCCAAGAAGGCCGCCAGGAAGGCACCCTCGCCGCCAGCCGCCAATCCGTCCTCGAAGCCCTCGATCTCCGCTTCGGCCCCATCCCCGACGGTCTCCGCGACTCCCTCAACGCCATCGCCGATCCCGAAAAACTCCGCGCCCTCCACCGCGCCGCCATCGTCTCCGATTCCCTCGAAGCCTTCACCACATCGCTCTAAGATAGCACAAACCGCCGCGCCGTACCCCGCAGCAGTCACTCTCCTCACGAGAATCTCACCGCCAGAGCCTCCCGACGGCACGACAGACGTGACCAAGCCAACCGATCGGAGCGGGATCGCTAACTGCCACGCTGTCCTCAGGGCGACGTTCCCGGAAGAATGTTCTTGAGGCAAAGCGGTGGGCGTTGTGCCGCAGTGCCTAGGTCTGGTACCGGGCCACTGGACTCCGAAAACCACGCCAGACGCTCCCAATACCAGACCATTCAGCTCAGCCACGCGGGGTTGGATGACGCCCCGAATCGAGTTCTCGCATCAGTTCCCGTGCCACTTCACAAGCTGGATCGAGTTGAAGCGCAGTGCAAAATGCAGAACGAGCTGCATCATGCTCTTGTCTGTATTTGAAGATCAATCCGATGTTCAGCATCGCGTCAGGTTGAGGTTTGATCTCGAAACTAGCATGGTAATCTTTCAGTGCCCCCACTAAGTCTCCCAATTTCTCCCTACATTGCGCCCGGAAAAAAAGAGCTGTCGCCGCTCTTGGATGTAGCGCTAGCGCCTGCGTAAAAGACTCTGCAGCAGACGCATAGTTCTCCATCCTGTAGAGGATCCAACCTTTGTCTGCCCAAAATTTAGCACGGGGCTCGGCCTCACGGATCAGTTTATCTATCGATGCCAATGCCTCGCGAAATAGCCCGCGCTCAACTAGTTCTTCTATCTCTGGCGAATTGTCATTCATCATAATCCTCATCCAGTTGACGTTTTGTCCTATCTATTCCATCACGCTTCTTGTCGTGTGCGGCGCGTCTCGCGTCCTTGCCCTCAGCCTTTTCGAGTTCTTTCGCCTTCCATTTTGCGTAGTCCTCAGATGCCGGTTCCTCGTAATCAGCATCTCCATGCTTTTTCTCCTTCGCTTCCGCCTGCTGCTGAGATCTTCGGTGCTTGGCTTTTACCTTGGGTGTCGTCTTTGCGCCCCCGCCCCCCTCGAACAACTCCTTCGGCGTCGGGGAAGTGTTGTGCACCAGGATCCCCGCAGGACCGACACGGTACACGTCCTCGTTCTCCACTTCGAGATTCCATGTCGCCGTGTCGGCCTCGGGCAGATTCGCCAGCACCGCCACCGGTTCCCCGCGCCATGCCGCCAGCGCCTCGCCCGGCACCAGCTCCCCGGCTCCGATCCACGCCCCGCGCGTCACCGACCACACCGGATGCCCGCCCGTCACCCGCAGGCAACTGACCTCCCCCGCCACACTCACATGCAGCGCCCGCAGGCCACGATTCCGCTCATTACGGAAGGCCCCCGTCACCACTCTCCCGACTCCCGGCTCCACCGGCGGACATGGCGACACCGCCAGCACTTCGGCCTCGCCCGAAACTCCCATCTCGGGCAGCTCGAGGTGAATCGTGCGCCGCCCGTCAGGCCCCTGTGCCATCACCTGTTCCCACCCAGCCGGCCGCAGCAGGTCCACCCGCGTCACCGTTCTGTCAGCTCGGGTCAACCGCAGCGAATAGGCCCTCCATGACGCCGGATCCATCACCGCGGTCCCGCTCTCCTGCGCCCCGCCCGCCTCCGCGGTCAGCACCCGGTCGCCCAGCCCCACCTCTTCAATCGGCCGCGCCCAGCCCTGACCACCACCACAATCACTCCGCGCCACCGCCAATCCACCCGGAAACCAGCACTCCAACGGCCCCCCGTCCACGAAACCCGACGTCTCCTCAACTTCCGGAACCGCCCCCAGCAAAACACTCGGCAAAGCCTCCGGCTCCCTCTCCACCTTCTCCACCTCCCCAACCCTCTCGCTCACCACCACCCGCCCCATCACCACAACCGCCCGCGCCTCACCACCCATCACGGCAGCAAGGATCACGAACAGCATCAGCACCCAGCGCATGGACAGAGCATGTAGACGGAGCGGTTGCTTGTCACGCGGAAGGTCGCGATTCGATGCGCCCACGCCTGACTTTGCGAGGCGACAGACTCCCACCGGCAGAGAAGACGGGAACAAACCAACCGATCGGAGCGAGATAGCCAGCCGCCACGCTGTCCGAAGGGCGATGGTCCCGTAAGGCGGGACCCGACGCAACGCGGGGGCTACAACTCCACAGGCATGGCCAGACACGAGCATCGCAGCCCTCCTCGACTGCGACAACACCTCCCTGCTCGGAGTGAACCGGATGCTCGTCGATGCCGACTACCGGCGCTGGGTCGTGCGACAGGTGCGTGACCCGTTTGTGAAGCAGTTTTGGGAACAGGAGTTCGAGAATTACGACCCGCGTTTCATGAGGGAGGCCATTGCGCCGATCCAGAATAAGGTCGGAGCATTGCTCCAATCTCCGATGCTCCGCAACATTCTCGGGCAGATCAGAAACCGCGTCTCCATCCCCTTCACGATGGACAACCGCCGGATCTTCATCGCCAACCTTTCCAAAGGCCGCATGGGACACGACAAGTCCAATTTGTTCGGCTCCCTGCTCGTCTCTCAATTCCAACTCGCCGCGATGGCGCGCAGCAGCCGCCCCGAAGACGAACGCGTGCCCTTCCTGCTCGTGGTGGATGAGTTCCAGAACTTCGCCACCGAAGCCTTCACCTCCATCCTCGCCGAGGCCCGCAAGTATCGACTCACCCTCACCCTGTCTCACCAGTACATCGATCAGCTGACCCCTTCAATCCGCTCCGCAGTATTCGGCAACGTTGGAAACCTCATCGCCTTCCGAGTCGGCCATACCGACGCCGCAATCCTCGCCAGCGAGTTCGGCAACGAAGTTCGCACCGATGCCTTCGTTGACCTCCCCCGCTTCCACGCGCTCGCCAAAGTTCAGGAGAACAACGAACCCCAAGCCACCTTCAAAGCCCGCCTCGCCTCGCCCCCGAAACCCTGCAACACCCGCCCCCATCGCATCATCGCCCGCAGCCGCGAGCGCTTCGCAACCTCCCGTGCCCACGTTGAGACCCGAATCCAACGCTGGCTTCAGCGTCGCTGAACAGACGCCACCGAGCCAGCCGAGCGGAGCGAGATAGCCAGCCGTCACGCTGCCCGAAAGGCGAGGTTCCCGTAAGGCGGGACCTGAGGAAACGCGGGGGCAGTTGGCTGGAGCACCAAGGTATGGTAGCGGGCCACAGGACTCCGAGAAGCACGCTAGACGCTCCCCCCGATACCAGACCTATTAGCTCAGCCACGCGGGGCTGAAGGCGGCGAATCGGGGTTGTCGCGGTCGTCACATGTAATCAGCCGCCATTCGCATTGCGGAAAAGGCAATATATGCGGCTGATGGGTTCGGATTTGTTGCCTGAGGACCAGCCAGCCACTCATCAAGTGCATCATCGTTCTCTGCGATCAGTAATTGCAGCGATTCCTTCAAATGGTCTGGAGCGCAGTCTACTAATCGCTCGCGTTCTAGGTCATCGCTGAGCCCCCAAAAACTGGCATAAGGAATCAATGCTCGCAGGTCTTCTGGCACATGGTTCGTGTCAAAGTCCACGGTCGGACTCGCTGAAATAAACTCCCGATATTCACCTCTCAATGGATCAATTTTGGACATACTTTCTGAGTGAGATTAGTTTCCGAGAGCCGATTTCATCCGATCAAACCACCTCCAATAGTCCTGACGCATAGCCGACGGAACTTGGGCGGCGTCGAACATTCGCTCAGAGAGATTTCGCATCTGAGGTTCCGAAACGTTCTTCCAATCGAAGGTTCCGCCCATGCTTCGGCGCGTCGCCGCTCGCCACGTATTGTAGACGCCGAATGTCGCTTGATGGTTCGCTTCAGGCATCAGGATAGCTGGTGCCTTGTTCGGATCGTAACCGTCGAAGTGCTTCTTCATCCACGCCGACATCGCGCCGTGATGGGATTGCTGCCCCGGTCTGGGGCTGGGCATATCGCCATGCTTCGCCAGTCGGAACACGTCGTCTGCACTATTTGCGGTCGCCTTTTCGGCTAATTCGCGCACAATAGGCTTCGCAGCCAATTGAGCCGTCTCCTTGAGAGGGGCTGTGGCAATCGCCTTCGCCAATGCTCCGATTCCACCCAAGGCCTTGGCACCCCGCACAGCTGAAGTGGACGCAGCCCCACCCGGCATCGGCAACAAGATCGCGCCCGCCGTGTTGGCATCCCTGAAGGTCGATGAGTCGGGGTCTACCCCCATCAAATCGGCTGCTGTCGTATCGACAAGATTCTTGATTGAACCCAGCGCCATCTCTTGAGCTCGAGACACCACCGCGGGCATTGGGAATCTTCCAAGTTGTGAAATGTAAGCTAGGTCGATCGCGCCGTCAATCATGCCGGTTCCGAGACCAGTCAGCGTTGTTTTGGTGTCCGTACGAACGTTTCTGACGGTGTTGTATATCGGATCCACCAAGTTCTGGCGGAGCCATCCGCCCTTGTACCAACTGTACGACTCCAACCCCTCCGGATCCCACATCGTCCACGGATTCTGCCTGACGTAACAGTACACATTGGGGCCGTCGATCAAACCAAGCGGATCCCGGCTGATGAACGTTCCCGTCTCCATGTCCCGATAGCGGAACCCCTCATTGAGCAGGCCCGTCGGGTCTTCCTCTTTTGTGTTGGCCCGATGCCGCTCGATGTTCGTTCCCGCTTCCGCAGTGCGGCGACCATCCGCCTGATAGGAAGCCGCCCATGTCGTCGTGCCGTCGATGTCCGACTGCGCCACCACATCTCCCCTACCATTGTATCGGTTGAACCTCGGCAGCCCGTTACGAAGCGAATAAAGCAGGCCCTTCGTACCCCCTCCGAGGTCAGGGCCACGCACGTGCTGCACAGTGGCTGCTGGCGGAACCGTCCACGCCGATCCCGCCGCCGCCGTTTCCGTGTATTCCGCCGCACTCGTTCCGCCCGAGAACACTGTGACCGTCCGCAGCCTTTCGCCGCCGGAGCCCGGTTCATCCCGCTGCACCCGCCGCGACCGGTGATCGTAGCCCCAGCGCCACACTGTGCTGCCCTCCACAGCTTGCCCCACCAGCGACGCAAACGGCACCTGTGCAAGTTCCTCCTTCCATGGACCCCGCCACATCCCCGTGAGCCGGTTCTCCCCGTCCCACTCCAGCGCCTCGTCTGTGTCCGTCACCGTAGGTACAGGCCATGCACCGCTCCCGCTTGTCCTTGCCTGGTTCCAGAGCCTCGTCGTCCGACGCGTGCGGTTGCCCCGCGGGTCGTAACGGTAGCTCACCGTCTGCTCGCTGAGTTCCAGCGGTGCGCCACTCTCCGCATCCCACCTCGTGCGCGTTTCCCAGCTCTGACTGAGCTGATTGCGTCCATTCGGACCAGTGCCCGCCGCATTCCGGTAGAGACAACGCTGGTCGGCAACAGCGGTGCGCACCCACGAAGTGGAATTCGCGACGCGGCGTTCCTCCGTTTCCGTCCGAGCCACCCGATTGTCCGCCAGATCGTAGCGCCATGCGGTGCTGCTCACCCTCCGGCATCCGGTAGTGCCCGTGCCGGAAAGACCGTCACTCCTCGCCACCGCCAACCCACCCGGGAACCAGCACACCAACGGCCCACCATCCTCCAATCCAGCCGCCTCCTCAACTTCCGGAGCCACCCCCCGTGAAGCACGGCGCAAATCCGCCACCCTCCTCTCCACCGCCGGTTCCTTCCCAACCCTCTCGCTCACCACCACCCGCCCCATCACCACGACCGCCCGCGCCTCACCACCCATCACGGCAGCAAGGATCACGAACAGCATCAGCACCCAG
>QQNF01000116.1 GCA_003402705.1 Verrucomicrobiota bacterium
CCCGCACCACCAGCCGTCGCTGAATTGATCTCATATGTTTTCTCGAAATTCCCTCCCTCCCCTCCCCGCATGACCCCCCCCCCCGCCACTCCGCGTACCCGGTTCCCCCACCACCAGTTCCCTCCGCACCCTCCGTCAATAAGGTCAATAAGGTCAATAAGGTCAATGACGTCCCCTCCGTCCCACCTCGTCCACCAAGTCCATTCCGTCCATCTCCGTCCATCTCCGTCCATCTCCGTCCATCCCGTCCATCCCGTCCACCACCTCACCAACCAGCACGTGCCCCTTCCCCTCGAGCCTCGAAGACTACCTTGTCCACCAAGACCCATCACCCCTCGCCAACAGCATCAATCTCATGCCTTCTCAAAGCTGCGCGCCAGCGGCACTCGCTCGGGATACGGGCCCAGAAACTCCTCCCAAGGATTCGTCCACAGCGGTTCACCGGGCTCCTTAAGCCACACCGGAGCATAGGCCACTCCAGGAACCTTGAGTTCCTTGAGCACCTGACGAAACCGCTGCGAGACCACAATCATCGGGAATCGCACGTAGCCGGCGCCGAGATACTCTTGGCAGACAGCAATGTCGAAATCTCCGAGCAGAGCTACTTCAGCCCGCAAGAACACCAGTTCATCGGGCTGATACGGGCCGCATTCGTAGTGCCACCCGCGGTGATTGGTTGACTCGATTCCAAAAGATTCGCACGGCTCACCCCAGGAAGAAACCACAGGCAGGCAGCATCGAGGCATCATGATTGTGCTCCACGGCTGCCAGATACTCTGATGCCCGGGGCGACGATCTTGAATCTCAATCTCTCTCACGGTGAATCCCTTCAGCTTCCGGCGCTCAAGCTCTTCCGTTAGCCATGTGTTCATTGCATAAACTGGATAATAAAGATCCCCGTACGGCATTGGGTCATCCAACTTCTTGTTCGCCACGACTTTGATATTCCCAAAATCTTCCCGGAGCGCCATTTTTGCGATCCACCGATTACCGTACCCACGGAGGATCAAATAGGGCGCTTTATCCAGATCCCTACTCGAGTACTCCCGCCTTAGGCTTTGGAAATAGTATCGCTCCGAACACTCTGTGATGGTGAGGCCCCAAGGCTTGGGACGCATGTGTTCCATTTTCAGCACCATTTGCATCACTTCAATGATGCGAGGGTCACCAAGCTCGTAGAGGTGGTTTCTGAACACAAGCTCTTTGACCTCAGGCGATCCTCCCGTTATTTGTGACGGTCCAGCCTGCGGTCCCAAGACAGCAAGGATTGATTTCATTGTGGATGGATGAACATGAAGAATTTCATTCTGCAACGTCCTCACAGCACCACTGAAAGGAGCATCCGTTACTGAAAAGCTACCTAAAAGTCGCATGCCCGGTTCGGTGGAATCAATTTGCCGTGGACCACGAAAACCCAAGAGTCCCCTCCCCCGCAACACAGATCGCCAACCGCCCCTCTCCCACTACCGCCCTCAGACCCCCAACGCCAATCCCTTCCTCAATAAACCGCCACACGTCCCCACCACCTAGGCGAACCCGCTCCTCAATCTGATCAGGTTTTCCGCAGATCTTTACATTCTCCAGCATAGCACCCAAACCCTGCCGCACCGCCCCCGCCCCAGCAAGGCTGTTTTCACCGCCCCCGCCACACCCTCCGCCCGATCAGCCCCCTCCGTCAATCAGGTCAATCAGGTCACCTCTGTCCCACCACCCTCCGCCCCGCTCACTCCGTCCCATCGTCCCATCCGCCAACATCGCTCCAACCCGCCGCAAACTCTAATCCCGCCCACCCGCGCCTAGTTCACCCTTCGTTGTCCGGGTGTCGATCTCATTGCCATGTCTCCGAAACTTCCGCCATGCCCGTGAAGAAGCCAAACTCGGGCTCAGGTGTGGTTAACGTGGCGATTCGCTTGGCTACGAAATCCATCGGATAAATCTCGCAACCCCTGATTGAGATGGCATAATCGGTGCCGTGCTCGTCGGCAACCATGTACCAAGGCGCCGAATGCTTGTGGCCGAGCCGATCGCCAAAAACCGTGCCTAAGCCAAGGAGAATCAGATCCTGAGATGGCTTGTCGGTGCTGGCATCGTCAACCCACGCCTCATACACGTCATCAAGATTGTTATAGACGGTGGCTGCGGCATCTACCCCGTAGTGCCCCATGATGTCCATGCCCATCTCCAGCCACGAATCAAGGTCGGCCTGTTCTTTGGCGTTTGGTGGTCGTGTGCTTCGTTCCATGTCGGATGGCGTATTGTTGGGCGAACGCTTCGGATCAGGCGACGACGAGCGCAAGACGTTGCTGACACGACAGAAAGCCTTCGAGCCGTTGCCTGCATCCATTTTGCTATGGCCCGTTCGAGGATCGGACTTCGAAGCAAGATCGGCCTTCAAAAACCCGTCCCGCCATGGCTGCCAGTTTCTCCCACTGTTCAGTTGGGATGGCGTAGGAAATGCAGAGCTTCTCTGTCCCTGTCTTCGGTGCGGTCCGCTCATCAAATTCACAAACGAGATGATCAGACCACAACTCAAATCGCCGAATCCCACCGTAAACGGTCACTTGCTGAATCTCCTTAACAGTGCAGACACCATCGAAGATCCCGTCCTCAGGCGGAATACTCTGGGTAAAGTTCCAATGCTGGCCGCCTTTTTCTGGATCGCCTTGGCCGAAATGAAATCCAATCACGGTGAAGTCTGGAGTGAATTCGTTGTCGATGATTTCCACGCTTTCAGCATGAAAGGAGATTTCAGTTTTAGGGTTCATGTCTTTCCATAACAGATTGTCAGCTCACCATATCCGGCTAAATATCCATTTGCAATCGAGGCCTGCCGGCGAGTCAAAGAATCTCGCAATCGCCTGAAATTCAACGGAGATGATTGACCTCAACCCGCAATATCCGAACCAACTGGATTCGCAACGACACCAGACGGCATTGCCGATAATCAACGAGGCACTCCGGGCCGTCTCCGACAAATGCTTGCCAGTGCGACGGACGATTCGGATGTTCACAGGGTGGGTTCAGCGCGGGGACGCACGCCAGACCAGGCGGCGGGGACAGCAGGTTGCTAGCTCGGACCGCTTTACCGGCATAAAGACGCTCCTGACTACGTGGCTTCACCTTACTGTCGCGGGGAAGGGATCGGCAAAAACTCGTGAGTTGCGAGCCCCGCAGGCCCGTCGCCCGGAGACAAGGGAGCCGGGGGCCTACGACATGGCTCGAAGCCAGCAAGCCATCAATGGGCCGCGCTCAGCCCGTTCTCCCGAACGAGCCCAAGATCCGTCCGGTCAGTCCCATCCGCCCATCCGCCATATTCGTCCTATTCGTCCCCATCCACCCACCCCCACCCCACCTCCCTTTCGGGTTGCCCCCACATCCCCCCCGTGACAGCACTGACGATGCTCTTTGCCGACTACCTGAACCGCCTCAACCCTGTCCTGCTGCGCTTCACCGACAGCATTCAGTTGCGCTGGTACGGCATCGCCTACGTGCTCGGCTTCTTCGTCGGCTACCTCATCCTCCAGCGCTGGGCCAAACGCGGCCGCGGCGAACTCCGCCCGGAAGCCACCGCCGACTTCATCACCTATGCCGCCCTCTTCGGTGTCCTCCTCGGCGGCCGTCTCGGCTACATGCTCCTCTACAACCGCGCCGAATTCTTCGCCAACCCCCTCTCTATCCTCAACGTCGCCGGCGGCGGCATGGCCAGCCACGGCGGCATCGCCGGGCTCTTCTTCTTCACCCTCTGGTGGGCCAAACGCCACCGCTGCTCATGGACCGGTCTTGGCGACAACCTCGTCGTCGCCGCCCCCGCTGGACTCTTCTTCGGAAGAATCGCCAACTTCATCAACGGTGAACTCTACGGCCGCGCCACCTCCGTCCCATGGGCCGTCCGCTTCCCCGACGAAGCCACCCGCTGGGCCTCCGATCCCGACGCCACCGACAAATACGCCCAGCTCGTCTCCCTCCTCAGCCCCTTCAACGTCCCGCCCGCCGCCGACGAACACAGTCTCATCCTCTCCCTCTCCCGCACCGACGACGCCTTCGCCGAAGCCCTCCGCCCGCTCCTCACCCCGCGCCATCCTTCCCAGCTCTACGAAGCCGCCCTCGAAGGCCTCCTCCTCTTCGCCATCCTCTTCACCGTCCGCGAGAAATTCCCTAACGCCCCGCACGGGCTCCTCACCGGTCTCTTCTTCATCCTCTACGCCGTCTTCCGGATCATCGGCGAACAATTCCGCGAACCCGACGCCCTCATCCATGGCTTCACCGAAGGCCAGTTCTACTCGCTCTTCATGATCCTCGTCGGCATCGCCTTCCTCATCTTCGCCGCCACCCGACCGCGCAAGGCCTCCACGACTTCCACTTCTTCCTGACAATCCCTCACACCCGGAAATCCCCGCCTAGCGCCAAGTGCAGCGCAATCCGGTTGTCCAATCGCAACCGCCTCACCAGCACCAGCTGCGCCTTCGCCTGCAACGCCCGATTCTGCGTCGCCAGCACCGTCAGAATGTCCCCGATCCCCTGCCGGTAATTCGCACGCGCCTCCGTGTCCGCTTCCGCCGCCAGCCGCAGCGATTCCGCTAATGCATCCTCGCGCCGACCCAGAATCCCTTCCAGCTGCAGCGCCTCCTCCACTTCCCCGAACGCCTGCAGCACCGTCTTCTGCAGCGCCGCCTGCGCCTCGTTCTGCTCCGCTCCACGCCGCCGGATCTCCGCCAGCACCTGCCCACCCGTGAAAATCGTCTGCGTCACTCCAGCCCCCAGACTCCACACGCCGTAATCACTCGCCAGCAGGTTCTTCAACGCATCCGTATTCGTCCCGTTGCTTCCCGTTAGCGCCAGTCTCGGAAACACCGCGCGTTTCGCCTCCCTCTGCCTCATCCCCTGCGCCGCAAACCGACGCTCCGCCGCCAGAATATCCGGCCGTCGCTGCAGCAACTCCGACGGCAATCCCGTCGGCGGCCGCCCCGGTAGATCCGGCAACTTCACCTCTCCCGTCGCCTTCCCCTCAGGATACCGACCCAACAGCAACTCCAGCGCCCGACTCGTCTTCGCCAGCGCCTCCCGACGCTGCTCCAGCGCCGCCTTCGCCGCCGCCACATCCGACCTCGCCAGCCGCAACTGCGCCCCAAGGCTCCCCTGATCCCCAGCCTGCCCGCTCCGAAACCGCTCTTCCAGCGCCAGTTGCGTGTCGTCCGTCGCCTTCAACGCCAACTCCGCCACCCCCACCTGCTCCGCCGCCTCCGTCATCGCAAACCACGCCCGCGCCACCCCCGCCGCCAATGACGCCCGCGCCGCCC
>QQNF01000117.1 GCA_003402705.1 Verrucomicrobiota bacterium
CCCGATGCCCCGATCCATGGACTCGACCATCGCGGCATAGACCTCCATGCATTGGATTTCCCACTCGCGGTCCTTGACGGTGTCCCACTTGCCCACGGTGGGAGACATTTCCCAGCGGGGATCAAGCACGCCGAGTTCCCGCGCCCGTTTGAGCCGCGCCTGCCGGATGGCGTCGTAGCCGGCGTCGTAGCGGCCCTTGCAGCGGGCGATGTCCTCCGGCAGCGCGTGCATGGGCCAGTGGGCGCTCGTGTAGGCGACATAGAGGAAGAGCGGTTTCTGCGCATGTTCCCTGGCGTGATCCTCCATGAACTTCACCGCGTGGTCGCTGATGGCATCCGTGTAATAAAACTGCTTCGGCTGGTATTCCGGATCGTTGAGCGGGGTAACAAAATTGTTGTCTCGGCAAAGGGTGGCCGGATCGTAAAAACTCCCCGCACCGGTGATCGTGCCGTAGAACCGATCGAAGCCGCGCTGGACTGGCCAGTTGGAGTGATCTGATTTCAGATCCTTGGCCGAAGTAACATGCCACTTGCCAGTCATGTAGGTGCGATAACCTGCGGGCCGCAACACCTCGGCCACCGTGACCGCTTGCCGGCTCAACTCACCCCGATAACCGTCGAAGCCCGAGTCGCCCTCCATCAAGCCGATTCCGGCCTGATGGGAATACAAGCCCGTGAGCAACGCAGCGCGCGTGGGACAACACCGCGCCGCGTTGTAGAACTGCGTGAAGCGGACGCCGTTTTTCGCCAGCGAGTCCAGACTCGGCGTGGCGATCTCCGAGCCGTAGCAGCCGATGTCCGAATAGCCCATATCGTCGGCAAGAATAATCACGACGTTCGGCTGCTGCTTCGGTGCATCCGCAGCATCCAGCGCTGCCAGCGGCGCGACCAGCAGAGCGGTCAGGAGTGTGGTGATAGGTAACTTCATCGAAAATGGTGTGCGGAAATTGAAAGAATCCAGCCCTCGGCAGCGCGGCTCGATGCAGTTGATTACTCAACGCGATTCACAAAATTCAGTGCGCTCTGAAGGCTTCGCAGTTCGTTTCATTGCTTGCTATCCAGAAACCGCATCAAGGTCGCTTCATCGATTGCCCCAGCCGCGCCGTGCCCTTCGCCAAGGACCTTGTAGTGAATGATCGAGCCATCGAGGTAACTGAAGACCTCGAGCTTGCCGACGGTTCTGCTGGGTTTCATCAACTTCCCGCCTTGGTATCCCATGGCCTTGGCCCAGAGGAAAACGGACTCCTCCGCGGCGACGAAGCCGAGCTTGCCGTTCTTCGCGGGAATCGGGGAGGGCCCACCCTGATACGGAATCAGGTGATCCTCGGTTCCCGAGATGCTCATGAGTCGCGCCCCGGTCCGGGGTGTCACGACGGCCTGATAGCTGTTGTCGTCGCCCTTGGCTTTGAAGTTCCGCCCATCGTGTTGCAGCTCGTTGAGCGGACTGACGGCGGTCACGTAGTTGCGGATGTTCGGCAAGCGACTCTCGATAGCCAGTTGATTCGCCAGCGCCGCGCCATTCGAGTTGCCCATGATGGTGAAATGATCCGGCTGGACGTTGTCACAAGCGGCTAGCTTTTCGACGATTGCTTCGATGAACTTGCGATCATCCGCCTTCGACCGCTCGGCCGAGATGTTCCAGCTTTTCAGATAGCCGTCCGGAAACACCATCACATAGCGCGTCGCCATCGTCGGATGCTGGTTCAGGAATCCGCTCATCGCGCCCTTGGCGTTTCCACCGTTGCCATGCAGAAAGATCAGGACGGGCAGCTTCCGGTTGTCCGGATTCCTTGGAACGTTCACGTGGTAAGGGCGCGGCAAATCCTGCTCCTGCGACCACGTTTGCCTGATGAAATACTTGCCGGACAACAGCTTCGCGGCGGGTTCGTCGGCAGGCTTCGATGCGTCGGCTGCATGAAGTCGAGCGAGCGGCGCGAGCAGCAGGGCGATGAGTGTGAGTGTGGTTTTCAATGGGATGATTATCTTGCAGCGGCGGCGTCTGGTCGGAGCACGCGGCGGATGGCGTCGAGCCGGGAGGTGCCCGGCTTGCCCTCTGGTGTCCACGTGGGGACGAGCCAGCCGCCTTCGTCGTGCTCGTTCCCCGCGTCCATCATAGCAGTTCCGATAGGGCGCTTTCGGCTTCGCCTTCGGCGGCATGGCACCAGCATCCGTCGAAAAGCCATCTGCTCGCAGCGTCAGCCGAAACCCCATTCGTTCCGCGCACATCTCCCCTCACTCGGACTTTAACAGTCGCACCATCGCCCGCCCCATCGCCTCTCCGACATTCATGTACGTCTCCGCATTACCGTTGTAATGACTGTTCCCGCTCCCGCCCAGCGAAAGCGGATGCGAGTACACCGTCGCCACGTTGCCTTTGAATTCCGGGTGCTTGCCCGATTCCCCGTCCACCGCCAGCTGCGCTTCCAGAATCTTCCCGCCGTTCCCGCTGCTCCCCTTCTCCGCTTCCCCTAGCGTCGCCAGCACAAACTTGGCCTTCGGCGCCCCGAAATCCTTCCTCAGCTGCCCGATGAACCGCACCAGATTCTCCTCGTACTTCGCCGCGTGCGCCGCATTGCCGCCATCCTTCTCACCCTGCCAGAAGAAAAATCCCGCCACTTCATACTTCGTCGCCTCAGGATAGTACTTCGCCAGCTCTCCTAACGCCTTCTTCGCATCCGCCGTGTCGTCGTCGTACTGCTTCCCGGCATACCAATCGATCGGCTTGCCCTGCTTGTCCAGCCATGGCGGCGCTTCCGTCGCCAATCCCTTCGCCGCATCCACCGCCCACGCATCAGGCCGCTCCTTGTACGCCGGATACACTTTCCCCTCAAAAACATATCGCTCGCTCCCCGGCGGCAGCAGATCCCACCCCAGACTCCGGTTCCCGATGCAACTCTTCAATACCAGCACCGGCGCTTCCACCCCGTTGCCCACCATATGCCCGATCCCGTACTCCGGCCCCATCGTGTTCCCCGCCACCGTCAGCCAATCGTTCTTCAGCATCCCCTTCCGCTGCATGAACTGCACATAACGCACATCCTTCCGCTCTACCCACACCTTCGCATCATCAACCAGGTACGGATACTTCCCCTTCTCCCGCACCGCAAACTCCAGCGAACCATCCGGCCCCTTCACCTTCCCCAGCCCCACCATGTTCGACTGCCCCATCAAAATGAACACCTGCACCGGCCTCGCCACATCCGCCGCCTTCCCGTCACGCCGCTCAATCACTTCTCCCCCATCCGCTCCAGCCACCCGCATCGCCATCGGAACCATCGCCATCGAGACCATCAGCATCAGTGTGGATTTCATCATATTTTCCGATTCTTTAATTGTTAGCACATTCTCGACCGGCGACACGATCCCGTGCCATTCCGGTCCTCCTCCCACTAAATCCCAAAAGCCGCCCGCAGCCAAGCCTAATCATCACCGCCCCCATCCAGGCCACTTTCTACCCCACTTACCCGGCCCGCAGATCCCGCCCGTCCAGCCATCGATTCAATCCCATCACCGCCAGCGCCACCGCCGGTAACAACTTCAAACTCATTTCCCGCCATCGCGGCGCAGGCCGCCCGGAAAAATCCGCAAACGCCATCACCGCCACAACCGTCCACGCCACCGCCAGCACCATGGCCACCCAATGCCGCGCCTTTCTGCTAATCAGCTTCATACCTTCAGCTACACCAACTCCCCCGCCCGCTCAAGGCCTCAGAATCACCTTGATCAGATCATCCGCCGACGCATGCAGCTTGTGAAACCACTCCGCTCCTTCCTCCAGCGGCCGGATCGCACTCGTTAGCGGCTCCACCCGGATCTTCCCCGCCGCAATCGCCTCCAGCGCCGCCGGATACTCCCCCGCACTCGCACACGACCCGAACAACGACAACTCCCGCGTCACCACCGCCTGCAGCGGAAACTCTATCCGCTGCGCCAGATTCCCTACCAATCCCACCGCACCTCCCTTCCGCACACACTCGATCGCCGTCTGCACCGTCGCACTCACCCCCACACACTCCATCACCACATCCACTCCCTCCCCACCAGTCCGCTCCAGCATCGCTTCCTTCAGTCCCCCAGCCCTCGCCGGAAACACTTCGTCCGCTCCCAGTTCCTTCGCGACTGCTAACCGACTCTCACTCAAATCCGTCGCGTAAACCTTCGCGCACCCCGCCGCCTTCAGCGCCTGCACCGTCAGCAACCCGATGATCCCCGCCCCCACCACCAACCCGCTCTGCCCGGGCCCAGCCTGCGCCCGCCGCACCGCATGCAACGCCACCGCCGCCGGCTCCACAAACACCGCCTGCTCAAACGTCACCTTCTCCGGCAACCGGCACACCACCCGCCCTGGCACACTCACATATTCCGCAAACGCCCCATTCTGTCGGTAATCCCCGCACGACACCCCCAGAATCCTCCGGTTCCGGCACAGATTCACCGAACCATCCCGGCAATACTCGCACTCCCCGCAATACAGCGTGCTGTCGAATGTCACCCGCTCCCCTTCCACCCACGACCCAGCCTTCGCCCCAGCCCTCACCACCACCCCGGCCGCCTCATGCCCCATGATCACCGGCGGAATCCTCCGCCCTGTGCTCCCATCCATCCCATGCACGTCACTCCCGCAAATCCCGCACGCCGCCACCCGCACCAGCACTTCGTCCTCACGCACCTCCGGCTCCGGTACATCTCCAAACACAAACTCACTGCTGCCAACAAGGGTAAGGGCTCTCATTCCTCCCATCGTCTCCAACCACCGCCTCCTGTCCACTGTGATTTCTCCACCGCACAGGCAGGTTGCACTCCGCCCCTCATCGCGCTACCGCCCGCCACTCCTTTCCCCTCTGACCCTCATGGACATCTTCGCAGAACTTCAATGGCGCGGCCTCATCGACGACTACACCGGCCGCTCCGAATCCGGTGACGGTACCCGCGGTCTCCCCCAGCGCCTCATCGACAACCCAGTCACGCTCTACTGCGGTTTCGACCCCACCGCCGACAGCCTCCACGCCGGTAGCCTCGTCCCGCTCATCGCCCTCCGCCGCTTCCAACTCGCAGGCCACCACCCCATCGCCGTCGCCGGCGGCGCCACCGGCAGCATCGGCGACCCCAGCGGCAAAACCCAGGAACGCCAGCTCCTCACCAAAGACCAGATCGCCGCCAACGTCGCCGCCATCAGACCCCAGCTCGCCCGACTCCTCGACTTCGACGCCACCGCCACCCCCGCACGCCTCGTCGACAACGCCGACTGGCTTGGCCCCGTCAGCTTCCTCGACTTCCTCCGCGACGTCGGCAAG
>QQNF01000118.1 GCA_003402705.1 Verrucomicrobiota bacterium
CCAATCCGTCCTCGAAGCCCTCGATCTCCGCTTCGGCCCCATCCCCGACGGCCTCCGCGACTCCATCGAAGCCATCGCCGATCCCGAAAAACTCCGCGCCCTCCACCGCGCCGCCATCGTCTCCGAATCCCTCGAATCCTTCGCCGCTTCCCTCTGATCCACCGCCAGACGCCGCACCACCACACTGATCACGTTACGAGAAAACCAGCCTCAGAATCCCGCCCCCTAGGCCCAGCTCTTTCTGCTCAACGCCGGCCGCTGCGAGGTCGACGACGTCGAAGCACGCCTCAACGGCGGGGCGAATCTCGTGACCAATCCTTCGTTCACCTCGAACCTGTCAGGATGGTCAGCCGAGGGCACTCACTTCGACAGCACATGGCGCAACGGCCTCCTGCAGCTCGTTGCGCATGGCCAGGGCGACGGCAATCCCAACCGCCTGCGCACGCCACTGAGCACCGCAGTACCGACCACCGCCAGCACAATGATAACGCTCCGCGCGCGGGCCCGGTGGCAGGCCGGGCATCCCGAGTTCTGCCTGCGGCTCCAGGGAGGCTCGGTGGAAACGGTCGCCCGCCTGCCAATCCCCCGCACCATGGGCACGCCCGGCGCTCCCAACAGCCGCCTGGCCAGCGCGACACCACCCCGCATCCGCGACGTCAGGCACTTTCCGCTGCTGCCGCAGGCCGGTGTCCCGTTCCGCATTTTCGCCAGAGTAGACGATCCTGACGGCGTCGCTTCCGTCCGCTGCGCGTGGCGGCTGGACCCATCCGCGACATGGACCGAGAAGGCGATGACCGACGACGGCACCAACGGCGACCTCCTCGCAGGCGACGGCATCTTCTCGGCAAGGCTAGGGGGATTCCCGGCCGGCAACCTCGCCGCCTTCCGCATCCTCGCCCGCGACACCGCATCGGCCGCTTCGCAGTTCCCGACCGGCGAGGCCCTTGTGAGGATCGGAGAACCGGCGACATCGGGTCCGTTCGACAGCGTCCGCCTGCTCCTGACACAAAGCACCATCGCCGCATGGACAGCGACGCCTTTCCGCGCCAACCGCACCTTCCCCGCCACGGTCATTCTCGGATCGCGCCCGATCTACGATGTCAGGGCCTTCTACCGGGGGAACAAGGACTCCCAGGACTCGCCAGTCGGCAGCCTTGTCGGATTCGGCTTCCAGCTGCCGCCGGGAGACGAGGCGCTGGGCACGAACACCATCTCGCTCGACCACCCGGTACGCGACGTCACCAACCAGCGGGAACAACTCCAATACTGGTTCCTCGACCAGATGAATCTGCCGTCGCTGCACCGGCGCGACGTCCACTTCTTCATCAACGGAAGCCGCCGCGGTGTCATCTATCATGATGCGGAACGCCCGGACGACTCCCTCATGGAGAGTCATTTTCCGGAAGGCGGCGAGCTCTACAAATTGACGAACGACGACGAGTGCAACGATGCCGGCGTGCGCATCCAACCGTTCCGCCGCAGTCAGCTGCAGCGATTCGAGAAGGACGGTCACCTCCATGTGCCGCGCTACCGCTGGGTGTTCCGACCTCGCGCCCGCGGCACCTCGACGCTCAATGATTGGACCTCGCTGCTCGGGCTCGTCGACGCCTGCGCGGCCTCGCAAGGCGACGCCACAGCCTACGTGCAAGGCCTGCGCCGCATCGTGGACACAGAGAACTGGATGCGCACCTTTGCATTCTGCGACCTCGGATCGTTCTGGGACTCGTTCGGAAACCGGAATTACAAGAATAGCTTCTTCGCTCGCCCTAACGGCGGCCGGTGGACAATCTTCACATGGGATTGCGATGTCGGCCTCGGAGTGACCGGCGATCCTGTCAACGCACCGCTATTCGAGGTGGACGACGACGCAGTGGAGCGCATGAACCAGACACCGGCGTTCCTCCGCGACTACTACCGCGCGCTCCGCGAGGCCACCGGGTCGTTCTTCAGCGGTGCCGCCGTCACCCCGAGACTCACGGAGCGGCACAATGCCTACGTCGCAGCCGGCATCGGGGTCACCTCGCCGTTCGTAGCGTCAGGTGCTTACGCGAAGTCGGTGACGCAATGGATCGACGAGCGCCGCGCCTTCATCCTGACCGAACTCACGGCGCGCGGCGCGTCAGGCGGCGTCTTCGCGGTCACATCGCCGACGGACGGCACCAGCACCGGCAACGCGCAGGTCACATTGCGGGGTACCGCGCCGGTCGACATGGCAACACTTATCATCAACGGCCGCGCCGTCGAACCTGACTGGTCCGGGCTGCAGGCGTGGTCGCTGCCGTTCGTACTCCGCCCCGGCACACAGACCCTGACCATGCAGGCACTGCGCACAGATGACACCCTGCTCGCCCAATCCACCCTGACCCTGACATTCACCGGCGCTTCCAACTGGCCGGCGGTCCGCGTCAGCGAATGGGCGGCCGACAACGGCAGCGGCGGCATGGCCGACCCCGCCGACGGACAGTTCGAGGACTGGCTTGAACTGCACAATCCCGCCGCCACCGCCACGGATCTCTCAGGCTGGACCCTGAGCGATGATCCGGCACAGCCCGCCCGCTTCACCTTTCCGCCCGGGACAATCATTCCCGCCGGCGGCTTTCTGCTCGTCTGGGCCGACGGCGAACCAGACCAGACGGACTTCGCGCGGCGCCGCGATGTCCACGCGTCCTTCGCTCTCAATTCCCGCGGCGAAAGCCTCGTGCTCCACGCGCCCGACGGCACCCGGATCGACGGCGTCTCCTTCGGCCCTCAGCCACGCGGATTCACGAGCGGCCGCACGGGCCCGGGTCCGCTCGACCACGACCTGCTCTCCGACGTCACACCCGGAGCGACAAACGGCCCAGCGGCAGCCATCGGCAGACTGGAACTCAGCCCGGCAGGCCCGCTCCTGCCGCAGGCATGGCCGCGCTTCTCCTATTTCCTCGAGGCCAGCACGGACCTTGCGAACTGGGTGCCCGTCGGTGAATCCATTTCGGTGAACGAGGCCGGGCCTCTGCTGTTCCCACCGCTCGCGGTCGAAACCGGCGTTCGCGCGAGATTCATCCGCGCCGTCCGCCGACCGTGACGACCCCGAGTCCGCCCCAGGAAATTGCTTCACTTTCATCATCGCTCTCGTCATCCTGAAACCATGAACATCCCCAAAAGAACCAGACGGCCCTTCGCCACCGCTTTCATAGCGATCCTGTCGCTCTTCGCCACGGTCGCAGTATCCTATGCGCAGAGCAACGCGACGCTCTCCGGCCTGATCTCCAGCACCGGTCCGCTGTCGCCCGCTTTCACCAGCGATAATGAAACCTACACCGCCACCGCGCCGCCCGGCAGCGACACCGTGACCGTCACGCCCACCGCGACGGAGGCCGGCGCAACCATCACAGTGAACGGCATCGCGGTCCCCTCCGGCACGCCCTCCGGTCCGATCAGCCTGAACTTCGGCAACAACATCATCTCCACGACAGTCGTTTCCGCAGACACCACCGCGACGAAGACCTACACGCTCACCGTCGCCCGCAACGGCCCAATTCGGGTCGCCAACACCGCCACCTTCAACCTCAACAGCGTCAGCGGAAACACCTTCACCGTGTTCAGCGCTTACCCTGTCACCGACGTGGACAAGCTGGTGATAACAATCTCCGGGGAACACGGTTTCCCCAATGGGCTGGGCCTCATCACCAACGTGACCTTCGCCGGCCAACCCCTCACGCCCGCCATCAAGCTGGAAAACGGCCAGACCGCCTACCGCGAAGGCGTCGTCGGCATCTACTACCTCGACAACCCGAGTCAGTTCGGCGAATCGGGCGACGTTGTCTTCACGAATAACGGAAGCTGGAACAGCTTCGCCGCGTCAGCCATGTCCCTCGTGGGCACCGCCCCGGGCGTCGGCAATACCAACTTCTCCCAGACCATCATCCCTTCCACCAGCTCCTCCGTTAGCGTCAACACCAGCACCGAATTCAATATCGTCATCGCCGCCACCGTGAACGGCGTCGGCAACACCGCGACCCAGCCCACCGCCGCGGCCCCGCAGACTTCCGTTCTCAGCTGGCGCAAGACACCCGCGAACTTCTGGTGCGCCGGCGGGTCCGGATACCAGTTCATCCAGGGACTTGCCAGTGCCACCTCCACGTTCACCTATGCCAGCACCAACGCCGTGTCCAACCTCTCCGCATCCTTCGGCGTCGCGGTGCCAACCCTGGCATGGGATCTCGACGGCGCCGTTCCCGGTGCCGGCGGCGCCGGCGCCCCCTCTGGAAACTGGGACGCACTCTCCCCCAACTGGAATCCCAGCTTCGAGGGCACGGGATCAGGCTTTCCCTGGATCAATGGCCGCATGGCCACTTTCGCCGCCGGAACAGACGCCACCGGCACCTACACGGTCACGATGGACGGCACCCGCGACATCACCGGCCTCAACTTCGAGGAAGGCGAAGTCACCATCACCGGCGGCTCCGCCCTCCGCCTCAGCGGCTTTTCAGTGCTGAACGCCGCCGCCGGAATCTCAGCCACAGTCGTCCCTCCCCTGAGCCAGGACGCCACCGGCCGTCGCCTGACAAAAGCAGGCCCCGGCAGAGTCACCCTCGTCGGAAATAGCAGCTACACCGGCGACACCACCGTGGCACCAGGCGGAGGCACCCTCGTTCTCTCCGGCACCAACTCCGCTGCCACCGGCGGAATGATCCTCAACGGCGGAGTCACCCGGTTCGAATCTCCGGCCTCCATCAACGGCACCGCGCGCAATGTCACGGTCAATGCCGGCGGCGCAGTGGAATTCGGTCCGGCCTTCGGTGCCGCCAGCATCCCGGGAGCCATGGCCAACCGCATCGCCACCACCTCCACCGGCG
>QQNF01000119.1 GCA_003402705.1 Verrucomicrobiota bacterium
ATGGTCACGTGGAGCACCGGCGATACCGCCAGCGGCTATCAGGATTACGAAGCATGGCTGCCGCACGACCTCACCACCATCAACATCGTCGGTGATTTCGAAGTCGGCCGCACTCAGTACACGGTGATCGGCCTAGCCCAACCCGCCGCAGGCCGCGCCCTCGAACGGAAGCCGCCTCCTCCCGCTGACCTCCACGCAGGATACCTCATCACCAAAGGCGATCCCGCCAACGCTGCCGCCACAGAGCCACTGCGCGCCCTCTCCGTGATCTATCAGAAGGAATCCGCACAACTCGCCGCCACGCACGCCGCACAGCTCGCCCGTCAGCAGGCCGTCGCAAAATGGGACCGCGAGAATCCCCAGCAGCCCCGCCCCGCCGAAATCCGCTTCTGGCACATCACACCCCCGCCCGAAACCAGCCGCGAGACCGCTCCCGCTGCCCCATCCGCCGAGTGACCCCAAGCCCACCCTCTGCGATGAACCGCCTTAAGCTCCCGCTAATCACTGCTGTGCTCTCAATCGGTTTGCTTCCCGCACACCGAATCATGGCGCAGTCCCAGGCCAATCCCCAGATCACTGCGCTCCCGACGCCCAACAGCTTCCAGCTCACATGGCCGGGCGTGGCCGGTCGACTCTACTTCATCGAGTGCTCCACAGACCTCCAGACTTGGACATATTTGCCTGACGTGCAACTCGGCTCGGGTGTCAACCTTTTCAACGGGTTCTCTTGCTCAACAGGCCGCACCTACCTCCGACTCCGCTACTCAATCGCCACCAATATAACCGCCGGCGCGAATGGTGACATCGACGGGGACGGCATTTCCAACCATGACGAGGTGGCCACTACCCACACCGACCCTTTCACTCCCGAGGACACGGACGGCGACGGCATCCCGGACTTCGCGGAACTCGCCTACACTCACTCCGATCCCCTCGTCTCCCAGGACTCCGACAACGACGACGTCCTCGACGCTTACGAGCAGCACGACATGCCCTACGGCCATGCCAAGGCGCATCCGCTCATCAATGAAGTCCTTTTCACCAATGACTGCGGCATCCGCTCGTACCAGGACGTCGACGGACAAACAGCCCATGACTGGATTGAACTCTTCATTCCCTGCGGCGGGCCCAATGGCAGTGCCAATTTCCCCATCGGCGGTTGGCGGCTCCAGAAATCCACTTCCTCCGGCTCCACTACCTTCACTTTCCCCGCCGGCATGGTCGCCCCCAAAGGCTCTTACCTCCTCATCTATTGCGATGGCACCTCAGTCGCCACAGCCCAGCGCGAACTCCACGCGCCTTTTACGCTGGGGGACGACGGAAATTCACTTTTCTTGCTGCCACCCGTATCACCACCCTCGAACACAAATTGGTCAACGACCGGGCCTGTGGATAGCTTGGTATGGTTGAGCACAGACCCATACAAAGAGGTCCCCCAGCGTGCCGACATCTCCATCGGGAGGAATCCCGTCGATCCGTCTCTTCGCTGGCGCTACTTCACGCAACCGACGCCACGGGCCTATCGACATTGGTTAACCAGTCTGAGCCTCGCCGTGCCCGACCGACCCGGTCTGGACCTGCTCGGCATGCTCTATTCCTACAAGGATGGTCTGAATGACACGGCCAGCTTTGGCGGCTTCAGCCCCGGGGTAAACCTGACAGTCAGTGCGCCGGGCCAGCTAGACGAAGTGGGCAATCAATCGGTCCTCGACAGCGGCCAGTCACTCAGCCTGACCCTTGCACCGGAGTCCTTAAAGCCGGGCCTGAAGATTCGCTACACGCTCGATGGGAGCATGCCGCACGCCTCAAGTACGGAGTTCACAGGTCCCCTCACCATCACCAGCCGCACTGTGCTCCGTGCCGCCGCCTTCGTACCGGATTCCATTCCCACACTCCCTCCTCTCAGCCGCACGTTTGTCTGGATTGATGAAGTGGCCGGGACCATCAGCCAGAGTCTTCCGCCCCAGACGCGTCCGCTCACTTATCCCCAGAGCATTCTGCCGGCCTACTCCCCCGCCCAGCCATGGCTCTTCTGGACCAGTCAGTTGGACTACAACATGGACCCTGCCATCACCGCACTCTACGGCACATCCAGCCCGCCACCAGACTCCACCGGGCGCTCCACCAGCATCCGCACTCAACTCTCACCGCCATCCCCAGTGTCTTCATCACCGCAGCCGTCCCCGAGTTCTTCAATGCCTCCTCAGGCGGACTCTACGCCCGCTCTGAGTCCACTACCAATCCCGCAGGCGACCCCCTCGCCTGCCAGTGGGTCCGGGATGGCGGCTTCGAGTACTATGATCCTCCAAATCCTTCGAGAAACCGCCGGAGCGGCTGCGCGATTGAAATGAGCGGCGATGCCTCTCTCGGGCACACCATCACGCCGAAGCACGGGCTGAGGGTTGATTTCCGGCCACGCTACAGCGGCGCAGCCAAGAGCAAGCTGGAAAACCTCAGGGCCTTCCGCGGCGGGCAGGGGTTCGCTGATATCAACGGGAAATCGCCTGAGACCGAGTTTTCCCGACTCATCCTGAAGAGCCCCACCAATGATTCCTGGGCCAGTCCGGCCTACCCGCTGCCAGCACCGGAGGCCACCTATGTGGCCGACACCTGGGTGCGCCGCACGCATGAAGCCATGGGCTACCCCATCGCCCACTGGCGCTGGGTCCACCTATATCTCAATGGCCTCTACTGGGGCGTCTATCAGTTGACCGAGCGAATCGACGACGATTGGCTGGACTACTATGTGGGCGCTGGTCAGTATGACCTCATCAAGGAAGGCGTCTCGGGTGGTGCGCCGGTGGCTTCCGAGGGCGATACCACGGCATGGAATGCCCTGCTCGCCGCCTGCGCTGCCTTCCCCGGTCTGCCCGCCGCCCAGCAGGCCGCCGCCTACTCGGCCATCGAAGCGCAATTGGATGTGGACAACTACATCGACTACCTGCTACTCAACTGCTTTGTCCACAACTACGACTGGCCGCACAAAAACTTCCGCGCCGCAAGGAAGCGCGTCACGACCAATCTCCCGACTCAGGACGGGCGTTTCAAATTCTACGTCTGGGACGCCGAGATTGCCCTCAAGAAGGGAACAGAGACCGCCAACCCATTCCTCGAATACGCCACCGGTCAGGGTTCGCTGAATGACAATATCGGCGGACCGGTCTGGAACCCGCATCTCGGACTGAAGGACTACCAACCCTATCGGGACCGCTGGACCGCGCTCATCAACCTCCGTCTTCTCAACAACGGCGTGCTGGCAGCAACTAACGCGCAGATCCGCTACAATGACGTTGCAGCACGTTTCGCGCCCGTCGTGGAATGCGAGAGCGCCCGCTGGGGCGACTGCACCGCCCCCATGGCCTACCGCGCCGACACCTTCACCCCGCCAGGTTCCACAACCCCGCAGTCAGGCTGGAATGCCAACATCGCCCGCACGAGAGACACCTTCCTCACCCAGCGCCAGGCTCACATGCTCAACTTCCTCCGCGACCAGAACCTCTACCCGCCCGCACCATGAAGACCCTTCTCGCCGCCCTCATCGCCTTCACCGTGGGAGGCACCGTCCGCACGCAGGCCGCGTGTACCATGTGGAACGTCCCAAGTGACTATCGCAACGGGTTTGGAGAATGCGAAACCGCACCGGGTGTTATGATTTTCGCGCCTTTCAGCGGGTCCAAGCGCATTACCACTGAACCGTTTTTTCAATACCTCACATTCAAGCTCCCCTACGCCCAACGCAGCGACAGTCCCTGGGCCGCCGGCATCCGGCAGGGCAGCATCTTGGTCGAGGACTTCGAAGACGGTTTCGTCAACACGACAGGCCTATCCATGGCCCTTGGCATCATGGGGAGCGGCTTCAGTGTGGACGAGGACGACGGAATCCTGGGGAATGATGGTGATCTGGGTCGTGTCTACTACGGCGGATTCAACACGGGCGGAGCCGTGCGGGCGGAGTTCACCGCGGATACTGAGGGCCGGTATCCAACTTATGCGGGATGGGTCATGGATACCTCGAATCAATCGGATGCGAGATTCGCCGCCTACGATCCGTCAGGAAACCTTCTGGCTGACTATCGTTACATTTTGGAGTGGGGTGAGTTTCAGTTTGTCGGAGTCTATGCCCCGCAAGGCATCAGGGCCATCCAATCCAATTTCAACGAGCGGTTGTTCGTGGACCACGTCCAATACGGCTACGCCATCCCCGAACCCGGCACCGCCCTCCTGACCGCAACCGCAGCCCTCGCCGCCGCATCCCGTCGCCGGCGAACACCCGCCCGCCCACTCCCCTGAACCCTCACTTCCAGGCAGTGTTTGAGAAACCCCTGCCACCAGCGCATGCCTCCCTAGCAATCACCCCGCCCCCGTCTCCCCACACCCCCACCCCTTCCGGCCCAACGGGCCCCAAGACCCGCTAATCCCAACGGCCCAACGGGCCCCAAGAGCCTAGCCCAGGGACGAAGCAAAGCGAAGGCCCTGGGAAGCGAAGGCCCTGCAAAGCCGAAGGCCTCGTCGCCACCGCCCACAAACTCATCCGCATCCTCTATGGCATGACCCAAAGTCAGAAGCCCTACGACGAAGCCGAAGCCCTCCACATCACCCCACAGAACCTTGCCCGCCGCCGCAACCTTGAAAAACAAGCCGCCGCCATGGGCTTCCAACTCGTTGATGCCGCGTAACTTGCAAAACAGTTACTCAGGAGG
>QQNF01000120.1 GCA_003402705.1 Verrucomicrobiota bacterium
GGGGAGGTGTCAGGGGGTGGGAGGGTGAAGGAGGAGCGGGTGTCGCAGAAGGCGGTGTGGGGGATGGTGTGTACGGTGAGTGGGGTGCTGCTATTGCTGGGGGGGACGTTTCTGACGCGGCGGGTGCAGATGGAGGAGAGTCGGTCCCGGATGATGCAGCGTGATGTAGCAGAGCAGCAGCGGGCGATGATGGAGGCGACGCAGGCGGCCATGGAGCAGCAGCGTGAAATGATGCGGGGGATGTCTGGAGGGGCGGGAGGCGTGCTGCCTCCGGCGGTGCCGGTGCCGGACGTGCGGCCAGCGGTGCCCGGGGAAACGAAGAATAACTAACAATTCATAATTGCGATGCAACCAACGATTAATGTTTCCGGGCCGGCGGTGTCGGGAGGAGTGAATGTGGCGAATTGGGGCATGATGCTGCTGGGGCTCACGGTGGTGCTGATCCTGACGGGGCTGGTGCTGGGGTATATGGCGCTGAGGGACATCCGGAGGGAGCGCGGAAGATTGGGAGGGGCGGCGATGGCGACGGTGGCGGCGGGATTGCTGCCGTCGCTGGTGATCTGCGGGGCATGTGGGACGCTGATGGCGCTGCTGGGGATTGCGCTGGGGCAGACCGCGCGGAGGCCGGAGAACGTGTGGGTATTGCTGGGTTTGGTGGTGGGGATGGTGCTGTCGTTTCTGATGCTGCGGAGCATGTACCGGGGCGCGAAGGGATGGGAGCCGGTGGCGGCGGTGCCGGTGGAGCGGAGCGGAATGGCGACGGCGGCGCTGGTGCTGACGATTCTGGGCGGGTCGCTGCTGCTGGTGGTGTTGATAGGGAGGTGGCGGCCGGATTTTGTTCCGTTGAGTCTGGGGGTGCACGTGGCGGGATTGATCTGCGGGGTGCTGTCGAGGAGTGAGCCGACGGGGCGGTGGTGTGCGTGGTTGAGCGGGGGGATGTTTGTGGTTCTGCTGCTGCTGACGGCATGAGTGCGGGGGACGAGCGGGCATTTGCGGCGACGCGCTGGACGGTGGTGGTGCGGGCGCAGGGGACGACGCCGGAGGCGAAGGTGGCGTTGTCGGAGTTGTGTGCGGCTTGTTATGAACCGGTGCGCGGGTTCATCCGGGTGTGGCGTCGCGGAGATGACCGGGTGGATGATCTGACGCACGAGTTTTTTGAGGAAATTCTGGGCCGGAGGGGATTGGCGGGAGCGGATCCGGGGAGGGGGAAGTTCAGGTCGTTTCTGCTAGGGGCGGTGAAGCATTTTCTGGGTCGGGTGAGCGAGCGGGAGCGGGCGTTGAAGCGCGGTGGGGGTGTGGTGATGGAGGAGATGGAGGCTGCGGAAGTGGTGGAGGAACCGGGGTTGCCGCCGGATGCGGCGTTTGATCGGGGGTGGGCGCTGGCGTTGCTGGCGCGGGCGCTGGGGGAGCTGGAGCGGCAGATGGGGGAGGACGGGCGAGCGGAGCAGTTTGCGGTGCTGAAGCTGTGGCTGACGGGGGATGCGGGGCGGCGGCAGGTGGAGGCTGCCGAGGCGTTAGGGATGACGGAGACGGCGGTGAAGGTTGCGATTCACCGGTTGCGGGCGAGGTTTCGGGGCGTGGTGCGCGCGGAGCTGGCGGCGACCTTGGTGATGCCGGAGCAGGTGGATGAGGAACTGGGGCACCTGATGGCGGCGCTGCAGTGAGCGAGGAGAATGTCAGGATTTGGACTGGCAGTCAGCCGAGGGCGTGACGGATGGCGGTGCGGCAGATATCGAGGGAGTCGTCGATCTGGAGCGGGCCGTGGGCGAGGGAGATGAAGCCGGCCTCGTAGGGGCTGGGTGCGAAGTAGACCCCGAGTTCGAGGGCCTTGTGAAAGAAGCGGCGGAAGGCGTCGGCGTCGCCTTTTTTGGCGTCGTCGAGGTTCCAGACGGGGGCTTCGTTGAAGTAGAGGCAGAACATGCTGCCGATGCGGTTGAAGGTCAGGGGGCGGCCGATTTCGTTGCAGATGTCGCGGATACCGGCTTCGAAGCGGGCACCGGTTTCTTCGAGACGCTGCCAGCCGTGGGCTTTTTCGAGTTCGCGGAGCTGGGTGAGGCCGACGGCCATGGCGAGCGGGTTGCCGGAGAGTGTGCCGGCCTGGTAGACTGGGCCGTCTGGTGCGAGGAGGTCCATGATGTCGGCGCGGCCGCCGAAGGCGCCGACGGGGAGACCGCCGCCGATGACCTTGCCCATGGCGGTGAGGTCCGGGGTGATGCCGCAGATTTCCTGGTAGCCGCCGCGGGCGACGCGGAAGCCGGTCATGACCTCGTCGAAGATGAGGAGCGCGCCGTGGGCGGTGGTTAGGGAACGGATGAGTTCGAGGTAGCCGGGTTTGGGGAGGAAGAGGCCTGCGTTGGCAGGGATGGCTTCGACGATGACGGCGGCGACCTCGTGACCGGAGGCGGCGAAGAAGGTTTCGATGGCTTCGGGGTCGTTGTAGGGGAGGACGGTGGTGAGGGCGGCGAGGGCGGCGGGGACGCCGGCGCTGTCGGGCTGGCCGTGAGTGAGGGCACCGCTGCCGGCGGAGACGAGGAGACTGTCGACGTGGCCGTGGTAGCAGCCATGGAATTTGACGATGCGGTCGCGCCCGGTGAAGCCGCGGGCGAGGCGGAGACAGGACATGGTGGCTTCGGTGCCGCTGTTGCACATGCGGACCTTCTGAACGGAGGGGACCCAGTCGACGATGGTGCGTGCCATTTCGACTTCCCATGGATTGGGGATGCCGAAGCTGAGCCCGAGTTTGGCGGTTTCGTGGACGACATTGACGAGGACGTCGGGGGCGTGGCCGAGGATGGCGGGGCCCCATGTGCCGACGTAATCGATGAGCAGGCGGCCGTCGACGTCTTCGATGACGGCTCCTTTGGCGCGGCGGACGAAGAACGGTTCGCCGCCGACATTGCGGAAGGCGCGGACGGGGCTGTTGACCCCGCCGGGGATGACTTGTTTGGCCGCGGCGAACAGCTTGGAGGAGAGGCTCATGGGGATGGGTAATGAAGGGGGCGGCGGGGTGCAACGCGGAATGCCCGGGGGCAAGCGCTGAGTGCTGCGGTACGGTGATGAGGCCAGAGGGTGCGGCGGGGGCGGTCGGGAAGACGGGTGGTGGCGGAGGTTTGAGAGTGCGGCGCTGGCGGCGTTGTCGGCTGCGGGGGTTCGGCTCGGGCTGATCGTCGTTCGCCGTTTGTTTTTCGGGTGATGCGGGACGGGGTTTGCCAAATGCGCCTGGTTGCGATAGTAATCAGATGAGTTTGGCCCGTGCGGCATTCTCTGATTGATATTGATTTCGCCGTTTGATTGAAGCAAAAGTGGCCCTTTCCATCCGAGTAAAGCTTTAATGCTATGAGGAAAACCAAACTATACACTATTGTAGATGGAGGTGACTGGGACAGCACATGGGCTGAATCAGGGGGGCTTGTCTGGCTGGATTCTAAACCGCACGCCGAATCTCCGGAAACGCTTTTCAATTCGGGGCGAAAGATAGATCTTGGTCTGTATGAGAAGATGGTGGGATTCATTATCGATGTCGGTGAACCTGTGCCTGCTAATAAATGGCCTGATTGGATGGGTGCTCCTAGTAGATCACTCCGGAGTTTTGTTTCCGAACGGGTGGTGCAGGCGATGATCGATGAGGACATCCCTTTCCGTCGGGCAATTGAGTTTCCCATTGCCGAAATCCGCAGTCCGGCGCTTCGGAAGATTGCTCCACCAAAATACTATGCCATTGAAGCTGAGGTCGGCATCGACATTGAACCGGTAGAGGTGGAGGTGCCATTCACCAATGAAATGGCAAGGAAGAAAACTCAATATTTCCCCAAATATGACACTTGGAACGGCAGTCCTCTGTTTTGCTCGAGAAGCCTACCTGGAATGGAACAAAGCTTTGTGTGGCTCTACTGCGACCACCGCGTCACGTTTCTAGCCATGAAGGAAAAGTGGACGAACTTCGATGCGACCGAACTTCATGTGATTTGAAATTCCTTTGTGATTGTTCTATGAAAATGTGTATAGGAACGGACTCTTGGCTTGAGCGGCATGGAATTGCCACCTGTGATTTAGCGCAATGATGTTTCTCTTTTCGGATCGATTGCATTTTTCAATCGGATTGCGTTGCCTTCCTGACTCGGTGGCTGCAATCTGGCGGCATCTGGCGTCCTTTCTTCGTGAACAGAAGGTGCTGCCAAGAGTCTTTGAAGTGAGCCAAATGTGGGGGCACGATCCTGACGTTCAATCTGAGTCTAATCTGAGGCTGAATGGTGAAGAGGTCGGATCACTAATCGAAGCCAGAAAACTCAAGGGGTTTATGGTGTGTTCAGGGAGCGGAAGCCGCAGTTGTGAATTGGATTTTTGGATTCCTCGGGCCCCTGCAAGCGGCCCAGTGAAGCTCAGCTGCACAGTCGGAGCAAAGGCGAAAGCCCCAAATGACTGGTCGCCATTAATTGAACGGATTATGGTTGATTGCGAAACGATCGGCGCGTGGCAGTGGCATAATCGCTATGCGTATTGGCAAGGAGACTCTCTGCTGGATGACCGTTACAAGCGCCTCTGGAGGGAGATCCCTCCTGGTTCGATAACGTGGATTGA
>QQNF01000121.1 GCA_003402705.1 Verrucomicrobiota bacterium
CGCCGCAGCCCCCAAATCCTCCGCCTGCGTCCACCTCCTCTTCGAACACCAATCCACCCGCGACCCCTTCATCGCCCTCCGCCTCCTTCGCTACATGGTCCGCATCTGGGAAGAATGGATCCGCCTCTACGGCAACTCCAAACCCCTCCCAGTCATCGTCCCCGTCGTCCTCGCCCAGGACCGCCGAATCTGGAACCTCAGCACCCAGTTCTCCGCCCTCTTCGGCAACGCCGCCTCACTCGACTTCCTCCGGCCCTTCATCCCAGACTTCGCCTTCGGCCTCATCCAGCTCGCCGCCATCCCCTTCCACGCCATCCGCGGCACCCCCGACGGCATCTTCGTCCTCCGCGCCCTCAAAGCCGAACCCATCGGTCTCCTCCTCGGCAACGCCGTCTGGGACAACAACCTCCTCTCCCATGTCTCCCGCCGCCTCTTCGACCGCTTCATCCCCTACGTCTTCGATCGCACCGACCCATTTGACAGGCCCCTCGTCTTCCGCAGAATTGAAGGCGTCCGCAACCAAGCCCACCGCACCAGCGCCATGACTCTCGCCCAGCATCTCCGCCAGGAAGGCCGCCAGGAAGGAATTCAGGAAGGCGAACTCAAAGGCCTTCAGGAAGGTGAACGAAAAGGCACCCTCGCCGCCAGCCGCCAATCCGTCCTCGAAGCCCTCGATCTCCGGTTCGGCCCAATCCCCGACGGCCTCCGCGATTCCCTCAACGCCATCGCCGATCCCGAAAAACTCCGCGCCCTCCTCCGCGCCGCCATCGTATCCGATTCCCTCGAATCCTTCGCAGCTTCGCTCTGATCTCCACCTCATCCCGGGGGAGATAATAACCAGTTTCCAGCCCGCAGGCAATTCCGCCAACTTCTCCACCAGCGCGTCCTCAAACTCGAGGGAGATCAGCACATACTTGAAAATCACCGGCGGATTGAGATGAACTAGCAATTAAGAGTCCCCCAGCGCCCTGCTGCCGCTGGCATCGCCCCCACCCACCATGCCGCAATTCTCCCGCTACCTCGGCATCGACTACTCCGGCGCTCAAACCCCAACTAGCAGCCTCCCCGGATTGCGGCTCTACTCCGCAACTCCCTCCTCTCCCCCAATCGAAATCCCGCCACCCCCAAGCCCACGAAAATACTGGACCCGACGCGGCCTCGCCCATTGGCTCGCCACCGAACTTCTCAATGGCCCCCCGACCCTCGTCGGCATCGACCACGCCTTCTCTTTCCCCATCCGCTACTTCGATACCCACCGTCTGCCCCACCACTGGCCGTCCTTCCTCGACGACTTCCAGCACCACTGGCCAACAGATCACGACCACATCTCCGTCGACTCCATCCGCACCGGCACCTTCGGTCACGGCACCAACCGCACCGGCAACTCCCGCTGGCGCCGACTCACAGAAGAACGCAGCCGCGCCGCCAAGTCCGTCTTCCACTTCGACGTCCAGGGCAGCGTCGCCAAATCAACCCACTCCGGCCTCACATGGCTGCGCTACCTCCGCCAGCAACTCGGCTCCCAACTCCATTTCTGGCCCTTCGACGGCTGGGAACCTCCTCCCAACCGCTCCGTCATCGCCGAAATCTACCCCGCCCTCTGGAACCGCACCTTCCCCACCGAAGCCCGCAACGCCCACCAGCACGACGCCTACTCCGTCGCCCGCTGGATGCAGGAAACCGACGCAGCCAACCATCTCCCGAACCACTTCTCTCCCAATCTCAACGAATCAATCCGCTCCCTCGCCCTCACCGAAGGCTGGATCCTCGGCCTTCCCTGACCACCCCCTCACCCCATCCCACCCAACCGCACCTCCCGCGCCCCGAACCCGGCATAATCCGCAGGCGTGCACGTCAGCACGATCACCTGCAACCCGCGCACCGCCCCCAGATCCAGCATCCGCTGCAGCGACTCAATCCGCTCAGGATCCGCATACGCAAAGGCATCATCGAAAACCACCGGCAGGCACCCGTCATAGTCCGCCGCCAGAATCTCCGCCAGCGCCAGCCGCACCGCCGCCGCCGTCTGCTCGCGCGCACCCCCGCTCAGCCCCACAAACGGCACCGCCGTCTCACCCACCCTCACTAATTCTAGCTGCTCGATCCCGCCCTCCGTCAGCGCCACCCGAACCTCCGTCTCCGCCCCGAAAACACACCGCAGATAACCCCCGATCCGCTCCGCCAGAGGCTGCACCAGCGCCCGGTCAATCGCCTCGCGCGTCGAACTGAACAATTCATGCAGCAGCTTTACCGCATCCGCCCGTCTCACCTCCGACGCCAGCACCTCGCTCGCCGCCGCATGCCGCGCCTCCGCCGACCGCAACTCCGCTTCAGGATCCGTCCCGCCATCCAGCTTCAATCGGTCGCCCGCCACCAGTCTCAGATTCTCCGCCTCCCGCAGCTTCGCTTCCTGCGCCCCGATCGCACGCTCCAGCCGCTCCGCATCCGCCCGCAGCAATTCCGGCTGCAAACCCCCTAGCGCTTCCCTGACTTTCTCCAGTCTCCCCGCCGCCTCCCCCTCGTTCGCCCGCGCCGCCTCAATCAAAGCCACACGCACCCCTGCATCCCCATGCGCCTCCTCCAGCGTCCGGATCGATGTCTCCAGATCCCGATGATTCTGCCGCGCCGCCGCCGTCGCATCCCGGTGCCCGCTCAACGCCGCGACCGCCGCATCCCATTGCCCACGCAATCGCTCACTCTGACGCAACGCACTCGCCTCCGCACCCTCAGCCGCCCCTAGCACCTCCCGCGCCTTCTCCACCATCGCCCGCGCCGCCGCCAGATCCTCCACCACGCTCCCACCACTTTCCCCCGCCAGCTCCACACGCCGACGCCACTCACCAAGAGCCGCATCCCGCTCCACCGTCGCCCGACCCAGCTCGCCCGCCACCTTCTCCCCGCCCAGCGTCTTCCACCGGGCCTCCAATCCCTCCATCCGATGCCCCAGCAACTGCCGCCGCTCAACCACCGCCCCCGCATGCTCCACATCCCGCAACGCTAACGCCTCCAACGCCCTCAGCAGCCCCAGTCGCGACGCCTCCGCACGATCCCGCGACTCCGCCAGCGAATTCCCACCTCCCGGCCGAATCCGCACACGTGTCCCACCCCCAACCACCAATTCCCCGGTCTCTGTCAGAATCCGCGTCTCCCCAACGCCAAGCACCACGCCATCCACCCTAACCACCTCCACTGCCTCCACCACCTCCACCCCCGTCGCCATCGCCTCCAGCGCCGCCACCGCCTGACCACTCTCCGCCTCCAGCCGCCGCAGCCGCACCAAGTCACTCGCCGCCACCACCGGCAATTGCGCCAGCTCCAGCCGCAATCCCTCCAGCTGCCCGTGCAGCGCCGCCGCCTCCGCCGCCCGCGCCGCCACCACACTCAGCACTTCCTCCTTCTCAAAAACCACCACCGCCGCACTCGCCAAGTCATGGCTCTGCCGCGCTCGCCGCACCGCTTCACCCGCCTCCCGATGCGCCACCTCCCCCGCCTGCGCCACCCCGCGCGCCGCCGCCTCCGCCGCCACCAGCGCCACCAATCGCGCTTCCGCAGGAGCCAGCTCCGCCGCCAGCATTCCTAATCGTTCCAACCCCTCGCGGATCCCCCGGTCCTTCGCCTCATGCCCCGCTCGCACCTCCCCCGCCTCCTTCACCGCCCGCTCCAAACCCGCCGCCTCCCCACGGAACCGCTCCGCATCGCCCAATCGCACCACCACCGTCGCCCGTTCCTCCCGCAACTTCGGCAACCGCACCCCAATCTCCACCATCTCCCGCTCCGCCCGCGCATAGTCATCCACCGCAACTGCTAACCGCTCCGACGCCTCCCGCGCCCTCACCACCACCGCCGCCGCTTCCTCCACCTTCAATCGCTCCAACTCCGGCTTCGACCCAGCCTTCATCCGCCCCATCCCCGTATACACTTCATCATACGCCTCCGCCACCAATCCCGCCACGCGCTGATCGTTAGTCGACTGCAAAACCGCTCCCGCGCCACTCTCCTGAAGATGCCGCACCAATCGGTCCCGATGCGGCCCCGTGTGCTCCGACGCAGCCTCCCCGGATCGTCCCTGCCAAACCCACAGGTGCGACCACAAATTCGGCAACTGCCCGGCCGCCCCGCCGCCGCCCGCCGTCTCCGCTCCCAGCATCTCACTCAGCTTCGTCTCCGCCTCCGCATCCTTCAACGCCACCCCGCCCTCCCCCCTCAGCTGCGTCGATCCCTTCGCACACCCCCCGAACCGCTTCTCCAGCTCCCGCCGCACCCCCCCGCACTCGAACACCAGCTTCACCTCCGGGTCCCCCGGATGCACACTCGACTGCA
>QQNF01000122.1 GCA_003402705.1 Verrucomicrobiota bacterium
CGCCGGACTTGTGTTTGCCCGCTCCCCCTTCCCCGCTTACCCTCCGCCTTCTTTTCTCAAACTCCCACTTTCCCAAACCCCCACACTCCCATGTCCAAAGTCTTCAATACAGGCATCATCGGCTACGGCTGGGCCGCCACGGCTCACATCCCCGCCCTCCAGGCCACCGGCAAAGCCCGCGTCACCTCCATCCTCTCCCAGCGCCCACTCGACGACGCCGAACTCAGCGCCAAATACGGCACCCCCATCCGCACCTTCACCGACCCCGCCGCCTTCTTCGCCCAGGCCGACCTCGAAGTCGTCGACATCACCGGCTACCCATGGGACCACACCAGATTCGCCGTCGCCGCCGCAGAAGCCGGTAAACACTTCATCCTCGAAAAACCCATCGCCCTCAATTGGGAAGAATGCATGCAGATCGACCGCGCCGTCAAAAAGGCCCACGTCAAAACCTGCGTCTGCTTCGAAGTCCGCCACAGCGGCCAGTTCTCCACCGTCAAAAGCGCCATCGACACCGGCCTCCTCGGCCGCGTCCACTACGGCGAAGTCGACTACTACCACGGCGTCGGCCCATGGTACGGCCAGTACCGCTGGAATCAGAAGAAAAGCGGCGGCGGCTCCAGTCTCCTCAGCGCAGGCTGCCACGCCATGGACGCTCTCCTCCTCTGCATGGAAGGCGATGTCGATACCGTCATCTCCCTCAATACCCAGAGCAGCCACCCCTACTTCGCCGTCTACGAATACCCCACCACCACCACCACCCTCCTCAAATTCGCCGACGGCCGCGCCGGCAAATGCGCCAGCGTCATCGACTGCTTCCAGCCCTACTACTTCCACACCCACCTCGTGGGCAGCGAAGGCAGTCTCCTCGACGGCAAATTCCACACCAATAAACTCGCCTCCCTCAACAAGGCAAAATGGAGCGAACTCTCCATCCACCCCATCGACAGCGGCGATGTCGCCGATCACCCCTATCAAACTCAGTTCGACTCCTTCTTCACCGCCCTCGCCAAAAACGAGGACATGCCCCTCACCAGTCTCCACGACGCCCTCCGCTCCCACCAGGTCATCTTCGCCGCCGACCAATCCGCCGCCGCCGGCGGCCTCCCCGTCAAAGTCAGCGACATCAAATGGGAATAGCCTAACCCCCCCTCCGCACACGCCCACGTAGTAAGGCCCTCCCGCCCTTCTCTCCAACCACGCCCTCTCCGTACTCGCGCGCCGCAGGCTCTGGACTGCTGTGAGCATCACAGCTCTCTCTGCGCACGGAGTGCGCCTACCCGGCCCTCTCCGCACACGCCCCAAAAGTGGCACGGGCGTCCCGCCTGTGACCCCACAAGCCCCCTCCGTACCAGCCAGCCGCAGGCCCTGTACTGCTGTGAGCAATCACAGCTCTCTCTGCGCACGGAGTGCGCCTGCCCGCCCCTCTCCGCACACGCCCCCTGGGAGCGCTGAGCCCCAGCTCGGCCGCCCTCAGAACAAGCCTCCCTCCGAACCAGCCAGCCGCAGGCTCTGGACTGCTGTGAGCAATCACAGCTCTCTCTGCGCACGGAGTGCGCATACAAGCCCCTCTCCGCACACGCCCCCTGGGAGCGCTGAGCCCCAGCTCGGCCGCCCTCAGAACAAGCCTCCCTCCGAACCAGCCAGCCGCAGGCCCTGGACTGCTGTGAGCAATCACAGCTCTCTCTGCGTGCGGAGCACGCCTACCCGCCCCTCTCCGAACCAGCCAGCCGCAGGCTCTGGACTGCTGTGAGCATCACAGCTCTCTCTGCGCACGGAGTGCGCCTACCCGCCCCTCTCCGTACTCGCGCGCCGCAGGCCCTATACTGCTGGGAGCATCACAGCTCTCTCTGCGCACGGAGTGCGCCTACCCGCCATCTCCCTACCCGCCCTCTCCGTTCAAGCCCACGTAGCAAGCGTCCCCGCCGTTCCGGAAACCGAGGGCACGTAAGGAATGTGGCCCTTATTGTACCCTCGTCAGGCCGTGCAAGGGTACGAGAGGACAATCATGTCGTCGCTCCTTAGGAAGAGAGGAAATCATCTGCCGATTCATCCACGGCGGCGAGCGCTTGGCGGATTAGCCCATCGGAAATCCAAATTCCCTTTTTCCGCATCTGCCGGAGGCACTCCTCAAGGCTGGCAACCTGCCCCTGTTGCCTGGCTTTGACGAGGATCCCGATGGAGCCGGTGACCTTGAGACCATGCAGCCTCGCGATGCGCCGACCGGCCTTTTCGTCAATGGCAACCGTGCCGATCTTCCCCTCTAGTGCGGTATGGATCACGCTGGCCTCGCCAAGGTCGAGTTCACGGATCAGCACCTGTGGAAGCGTGGGAGAAGCCGGTTGGATTCGAATGGCGTCTCCCGCATGATGCAGAGCTTCGAGTTCCGGAACGCCCGGCCCACCAGCGGCGATCTCCGCCTGGACCTCTTGGGGAATCCAAACCCTTGTGTAAAGTCGGGAAAGCCATTCCAAAGAACCAGTGGCCGCCACCAGGGCAATGATCGGCCCGGTGTTGATAACGATTTCAGGCATTGGAGATCTCCTCAGCGAATTCGTCGTCATCCCAGTCCACGGCGGGGACTCCGACTTGGTGGAGGGACTTGAGAAAGGAGTACCGGTCGGTCGGAACCAGTGCCGCCGCCTGGCCGGACGAAATACGGCCGAGCTCGAACAACTTCGAGGCGAGGGCGAAGCGCATGGCATGCTCGAATTCCTGCCGGGACAGCCGCGCGCTGTCAGGCAGACATTCCGGGTATTCGACCAAGAGCGTATTCACACCTTTGCCTGCACCCGGACGGAATGTGTTTCAAGCGGCAAGTCCGTGCGCCCCGGTGAAGGATAATAGCAGATGCGGTCAAGCGACCGCCCCTCCCGGGAAACAATAAAACCAATCGACCGCTCACGACGTGCGCTTCAGGTGGCACCAGGTGATGACACCGGCGGAGCCGCAGGCTCTGGACTGCTGTGAGCATCACAGCTCCCTCTGCGTGCGGAGCACGCCTACCCGCCCTCTTCCGCACAAGCCACCTCCCGACTCGCTCCCTTTTACTATTTTCTATTCACCATTTACTATTTCCCCCTCCCAACCTCCGGCGCCGGTTGGCTGGTCTGCCTCGAAAACCCTCAGTTCCCGCACAGACCAACCAACCAGCCACCCAGCCAGTCTCAATGCTTCACCACACGCTTCCGGCGGTTCAGCACGGCACCGGAGAAGAGCGCCAGCACCGTGAAAGCGCTGCCGGGCTCAGGAACCGGAGTGGGCCCAAGGTAATTGAGGTAGAGGTTGTTGCCTGTTTGGCTCATCGAGAACGTCCCACCCGTAAAGTCGTTGGTGAATCCGTTGGTGCCGTTCACTGCAGCGGTGTTGATGAAAAAGTTACTCGCATTGAAGCCCGTGATCCCGCCCGAGGCAGTGGCAATGGGCCAGGAGTAA
>QQNF01000123.1 GCA_003402705.1 Verrucomicrobiota bacterium
GGCTCTGGAACCAGGCAAGGACAAGCGGGAGCGGTGCATGGCCTGTACCTACGGTGACGGACACAGACGAGGCGCTGGAGTGGGACGGGGAGAACCGGCTCACAGGGATGTGGCGGGGTCCATGGAAGGAGGAACTTGCACAGGTGCCGTTTGAGTCGCTGGTGGGGGAAGCGGTGGAGGGCAGCGTGGTGTGGCGCTGGGGCTACGATCACCGGTCGCGGCGGGTGCAGCGTGATGAACCGGGCTCCGGTGGCGAAAGGCTGCGGACGGTCACGGTGTTCTCGGGCGGAACGAGTGCGGCGGAATACACGGAAACGGCGGCGGGATCGGCGTGGACGGTTCCGTTAGCGCCCACCGTGCAGCACGTGCGCGGCCCTGACCTCGGAGGGGGTACGAAGGGATTGCTTTATTCACTGCGACGTTCGCTCCAACCTAACGAGCAGTCGACATGGCTGCCGACGTTTAACCGCTACAATGGGCGTGGAGACGTGGTGGCGCAGTCTAACATCGACGGTGCGACTACATGGGCGGCTTCCTATCAAGCGGATGGTCGCCGCACCGCGGAAGCGGGAACGAATGTCGAGCGGCATCGCGCCAATTGCCTTCCCAAGGCTACGCGGGATGCAGCCTCCGGCCTGGTGTTTCAAGCCGCCTTCGCGGCCGGGCGTTCAAAGGAAGAAGACCCGACCGGCCTGCTCAATGAAGGGTTCCGCTACCGGGACATCGAGACGGGGACGTTCATCAGCCGTGATCCGCTTGGTTTGGTGGACGGGCCGAATGTGTATTGCTATGTGCGGCAGAATCCGTGGACGGCGTTTGATCCGGAGGGGTTGTGGGGGACTGTCGATCACAATGCCCCTGCGCCTACTGGAATCATGAGGTTCTTTTCAGCACACCATTACGCCATGTTGAACGCCCGTGGCTACCGCGTAGGCCGGGACGTGATGAGAATGAATCAGCTGCGGGTTGCTGGTACGAAGGCCGCCATGGTGGCGCCGCCGGTCGTAGCCCCTCTGATTGTTGGGGCCGCAATGACCGCTCCGGCTGTGGCTGCCGCGCCCGAAGCCGCTGTCGCCTGGGCGGCTAGTAGATACCCGCTAGCTACAGCAACGACGATCGCTACGACGACATTCTTGGAGGCGACCGGGCAACTTCCGTTCGCGCTGCCGAGCCCAAAATCGAGGTCGTTCAGCGGTTCTCAGTGCTTTCCAGCCGGTACTCCAGTGTGGACGTCTGATGGATCGGTATGCATTGAATCGATTAGGCCGGGTGATGTAATCTTGACCAGATCGCAGAAAAGCGGCAAACCGGTCGCGTGCGAAGTTACGCGGGTTTTCGTCCACGAATACACGGGCGAATTCGTGACAATCACACTAAGCGGGGGAGAGTGTGTCACGAGCACTAAAAACCATCCGTTCCGGGTTCTGGCCGGGGAGGGATTGGCGTCCCGTCCGAATTCGGTGGACGCTGGGTCTGACGCTTCATTGGTAGGCCCCTCGGGAGCGCGATGGGTGGATGCTGCCGACCTTCGGCTCGGAGATGTGACGTGGACAAGCAACGGGCCACAGGCCATCACGGGAATCATACGTGACTATCGGTCGGCCACAGTCTACAACCTCGGAGTGTCGCTCGAGCGCACGTACCTTGTGGGGGAAAGCGGTGTTCTGGTGCATAACAAAACGCCGGATTTTGATATGGGGGGCGGTGGTACTCTGCCGAGAGCTTACAATGCTGCTGAAGCAAACCCGCTGGAGCTTCCCGGGGCTGGGACTGTTGGGGCCGCAGAGACGACAGGCGCCTTAGTGAAGCAGATCAATCTTAATGGACGACTTGAGTCTCTTGGTCTTGGAAACAATGAGGCTGTGAGGGACTTTTTCGGATGGGGAAGCAAAACTATTGACAAGCCTTTGTCGTCCTTCACCCGTGAAGGATTGGAGGCTGCCGGGCTGAGCGCCGACAAACTCAGAAGTGTTGCTGAGGGATACCGGAAACTTGGCGAGATCACACCAAACAAAAGTGCCCCGGTGCGGGCTGAGCAATTGGAACAGCTCTCAAAATTGCTTGATTAAAATGACCACTTTCAACATCACAAATAAGCACGGCTGTCCGATGTGCCTGATAATTGAACCCGAAGGAATTGAGTTCACTTTGGACATGGGAAGTAGCGTGACAGTTGTAGTAAAGGGGGGCTCGCCTGTTTTTGACTGCAGCTTTTCTACTGATGGCGAAGGCATGCCCTGCGTTGCGATATGGCCATGCGAAGGTAGTTTTGACGTTTTTCGAAACGGAATAAACATTCTGTCTGAACTTGGGTGATCGCCAATCGCCAACTCCCGACTCGCCGCCGCCAACCCCGCGTGCCTGAGCTTGTCGGTCTGGTATCGGGGGAGCGTCTGGCGTGCTTCCCGGAGTGCTGTGGCCCGCTGCCAGACCTTGGCGCTGCAGCGTAAGCGTCACCCGGGGCACCACTAGCCACCGTGATGCATAGATGGCAAAGGTGTCGGACTATGGCATCTTTGACTCTGGCTACGCGCAGTGAACGACCGCAGCTTCTGCGGCGTGATGTAAAAGGACGGGTATGGATCAGTCGCGAGCAGCGCGAACTCCTGCTTGCGGAGTTCGACGCAGCGGGGTCAGCACCGCGTCGATAGAAATCAAGGTAGTTGTCCAGTTTATCATGCGGTTTGATCACGCGGCGCGTTTGGCGATGGGTTCGAGGGAGCGCTGGGAGACTGGGTTGAGGGTGGTGGAGCGCACAGGGGACCAGTTGCGGGTGCTGCGGCCATTCCAGCGTTCCGCATGGCGTGCCTTGGCCGCGCGGTAAACTTCCGCACGTCTGGCGATGCACCGCCACCTTCCGCGTGACAAGCGAGCCTCCCGTCTGCATGCTCTGTCCATGCGCTGGGTGCTGATGCTGTTTGTGGTTCTTGCTGCCGTGATGGGTGGTGAGGCGCGGGCGGTTGTGGTGATGGGGCGGGTGGTGGTGAGCGAGAGGGGTGGGAAGGCGGAGACGGTCGAGCGGGAGTCGGAGGATGCTTTGCGTGGTGCTTCACGAGAGGTGGTTCCGGAAGTTGAGGAGGCCACGGGTTTGGTGGATGGAGGGCCGTTGGAGTGCTGGTTTCCGGGTGGGGTGGCGGTGGCGAGGAGTGATGGTCTTTCCGGCACGGGCACCACCGGATGCCGGAGGGTGAGCAGCACCGCATGGCGCTACGATCTGGCGGAC
>QQNF01000124.1 GCA_003402705.1 Verrucomicrobiota bacterium
CGAAACGCCGACCCCACCAGCCCAGCCGCACTCCGCACCGCATGCCTCCCAAACCGCATCATCCCAATCGGATGCCTCGGCAATACCGGCAGCGGCCCCAGCAGATCCCCCCACATCCCCGGCAGCGATTCCCTCAACGGCCCGAACACCCCCAGCCACGCCTTCCCATCCTCACCCATCCCCGCCGCCGTCTCCTCCACCCCGCGATGCATCACCGCCGCACGCCCCCCATCCAGCGGATGCGCCAGCACCACCTCCGGATGCACCCACTCCAATCCCTCCTCCTCCAGCCTCATCCCCCTGAAAAATGGCGACACCAGCGCCATCGGATGCACCGCACTGCACACGTCATGCAGATACCCAGGCAACGTCAGCTCCGCCGTCCTCATCCCCCCGCCAGCCACCCCGTACGCCTCCACCACCAGCACCCCCAATCCCTCCCTCGCCAGCGTCAACGCCGCCGCCAGCCCGTTCGGCCCACTGCCAATAATCACCGCATCATACCGCGTCTGTCGGGGAACGTCTCTCGCCATACCCACTCCCATACCCCACTCTCCTCCCAGCGCAATCCCACCCATCCCATCTCCCCCACCAAAAAAAACCGCCCGGCCGCAGTCTCTTCAACCACGGCCGGGCGATCGATCTTCACTCTCCAAACCTCACATCGCCTTCTTCACATTCGAAGACGCCACAAAACGCACGGTCTTGCTCGCCTTGATGTTCATGCTCGCACCAGTCTTCGGATTCCGGCCCTTCCGCGCCTTCCGCGCCACCAGCTTGAAGGTCCCGAACCCGATCAACTGCACGGCCTTGTCCTTCTTCACACCCTTCACAATTGACTCAAGGACCGCTGCCACTGCCTCCGCCGCGGCCTTCTTGCTGGTTTCTTTGCCGAGCGACTTCTGCACGGCTTCAATCAGTTCTGCTTTGTTCATGATCGTTGGTTGGTTTTGAGGATTGACGGCTACCGCGGACGAGGAAAAAAAACCCGGGCGCACGCCCCTCACTTATGGATTCAGTCAAATCCTGTCAATCCGTTGCTATTAAAAAATTGCTATTAAAATCATCGGCGCCGGACGTCGGTTTTTTACAAACTTCCATGAACCCCCCAGCCCATCTCCTCCGCTCACCCTCCGTCCACCCCTCAGCCTTCATCGCCAAAGGCGCCGTCGTCCTCGGCGACGTCTCCATCGCAGAAAATGCCAGCGTCTGGTACAACGCCGTCCTCCGCGGCGACATCAACGCCATCACCATCGGCCACGGCTCCAATGTCCAGGACGGCACCGTCCTCCACCTCTCCGCCGACCACGGCTGCCACATCGGCAACTACGTCACCGTCGGCCACATGGCCATGCTCCACGCCTGCTCCATCGGCGACGAATGCCTCATCGGCATGGGCGCCATCATCCTCGACGGCGCTCAAATCGGAGCCCGCTCCATCATCGGCGCAGGCGCTGTCGTCACCCAGAACAAAATCATCCCCCCAGGCTCCATGGTCATGGGAACACCCGCCAAGGTCGTCCGCCAACTCTCCCCCGACGAACAAGCCAACCTCCGCTCGTGGGCCGATCGCTACATCCGCCTCATCCCCCACTATCACCACCTCGGCCTCGCCGACCCCGCCTTCTCCACCCAGGCCGATGGCCTCCACTCATGAACCCGGACGCCCAGCTTTCCATCTCCCCGCTCCCCGTCTCCCTCCCCGACGGCTGGAACGACGGCACCACCGGCGCTGAACTCATCTTCCTCGGCCGGGTCCGCCACTCCGAAAACCACCAGCCCATCTCCGGCATCTCCTACTCCTGCTACGACGCCATGGCCCTCCCGGAACTCCAACGCATCCACCTCGCCGTCACCTCCTCCCTCGGCCCCCACCGCGTCGTCATCCACCACCGCACGGGCCTCGTCCCTAACGGCGAACCTTCCCTCCTCATCGCCTGCGCCTCCCGCCATAGCCCAGCCGCCTTCTCCCTCGTCTCCGAATACCTCCGCCTCATCAAATCCTCCCTCCCCATCTGGAAATCCCCGGTCTTCACTAACGCCTGACTCACCCGCCCCACCCATGCACCCTTCCGCCCTCGAAACCCTCCAGCGCTACTACGCCGCCTTCAACGCCGGCGATCGCGAATCCATGCTCGCCCTCCTCACCGAGGACGTCATCCACGACATCAATCAGGGCCACTCCGAATCCGGCCGCGACGCCTTCCGCACGTTCATGACGCGCATGGACCAGTGCTACTCGGAGCACCTCCACGACCTCGTCCTCATGACCGACACTTCCGGCACCCGCGCCGCCGCAGAATTCACCGTCCACGGCACCTACCTCGTCGCCGACGACGGCCTCCCCCCGGCCCGCGGCCAATCCTATCAACTCCCCGCCGGCGCGTTCTTCCAGCTCCGCGACGGGCTCATCTCCCGCATCACCATGTACTACAATCTCAACGTCTGGCTCGCTCAGGTCGCCCCGTGACTAACCTGTCTCCTCGCGTGCCCCTCCTCCCCTCCCCCATCGCCCTCGCCGCTCTCGCGGCCTCTCTCCTCTCCGCCGCTGCAAACGCCGCCGACTCCCCGGCATGGCAAACCCTCCCGCCCATCCCTAACCCTCTCGGCGTCGCCGCTCCCTTCGCCGCCGTCTCCAACGGCACGCTCATCGTCGCCGGCGGCGCTAACTTCCCCGACACCCCGCCATGGCTCGGAGGCAAGAAGGTCTGGCACTCCGCCATCTGGTCCCTCGCCTCCCCCACCGCCACATGGCAACCCGCAGGCAATCTGCCCGCCCCACTCGCCTACGGCGTTAGTCTCTCCGTCAACGGTCTCTTCCTCGCCATCGGCGGCAGCGATTCCTCACGCCACCACGCCTCCGTCCTCGCCTTCTCATGGCGCGACGGAAAACTCGTCCGCTCCGACGTCAACCCAGGCCCGCTCCCCATCCCGCTCGCCCTCGCCGCAGGTGCCGTCGACCCCGACCAGAATGCCTTCGTCGCCTGCGGCTCGGAATCCCCAGGCGAACAATCCGCCTCCAACCGCGTCTTCACCGCCCGCTTCCACGGCGAATCCCCCCACTGGCGCGAACTCCCCCCTCTCCCCGCCGCCCCGCGCATCCTCCCCGCC
>QQNF01000125.1 GCA_003402705.1 Verrucomicrobiota bacterium
GACGGGAAAGCCTGATCCGGCGAGCATGGAGCAGCGGATGGTGCAGATCGGGTACGATGGCGCGGTGCGGTTTCCGCGGGTCAAGGAGAACTGAGATTTGTCAGGAGAGGGGGTGCTCCGAACAACGGATTGATCGGCAAATCAGTTTCGGGAGCGACCGGCGGCAGCCCGTCCTGGATAGGGATTTCCGTGCTCGTGATGACTTTGAGGTTTCGCGGGCGGAAGCTTGTGTTATCCTCCAATCATGAGTAGGCTATGGCTGGTCTGGTTTTCATTCGGTTTGATTTTTCATCCTCCGGTTGGTTTCGCCGATGATTTTCGGATCACGCGGCTGGATCCGGCGGGTGAGCTGACGTTCCGGGGCATACCGCGGGCGACGGAGTATCGTTTGGAGTGGTCAGCCGAACCTGGCAGAGGACCGTGGAGGCAGGAGGGGCTTGGGGTGACGGAGTTTCCCGTCGGTGGAGCGGGAGAACGGACCGTGAAATTCTCGCCGCGATCGGCGCCATGCTTTTACCGCGTGGTGGCGACGCTTGGGCCGGAGGGCTTTGTGTTCATCCCTGGCGGAACCTTCCAGATGGGGGATTCGTTCAGGGAAGGATCTCCTGATGAATTTCCGGTGCATTCCGTAACGGTGTCTGCATTCTATCTTCAGGCGCGGGAAGCCACAAAGGCGCAGTGGGATGACGTGCTGACATGGGCGGTGGGCAATGGTTACTTTTTTAATGACTGGGCCAACGCCAAGGCGACGAATCATCCGGCGCATTCGGTGAGCTGGTTCGACGTCGTCAAGTGGTGCAACGCCCGCAGTGAGATGGAGGGCAGAGTTCCTTGTTACTATACCACTGCAGCTTATGCCACGGTTTACCGAACTGGTGAAATCGATTTGACCAATAACCACGTTCTCTGGACGGCGAACGGGTACCGGCTTCCGACCGAAGCGGAATGGGAGAAGGCGGCCCGGGGTGGCCTGGAAGGAAAACGATTTCCGCTGGGTGACACGATGACGCATTGGCAGGCGAACTATTGGAGCGCTTCCACGTACCCCTATGACACGAGCCCCACCCGGGGGATGCACCCGCTTTATGCGATCGGAGCTAATCCCTATACTTCCGCGGCAGGGAGCTTCGTTCCGAATGGGTATGGCGTCTACGACATGGCCGGCAACGTGTGGGAATGGTGCTGGGACCGGCATGATGGGCAGTACTATGGTTTGACGGTGGCTGGTGATCCGCGGGGCCCGACTTCGGGCTCGCTTCGGGTCCTCCGCGGCGGTTCGTGGGACAACAATGCCTATTTAAGCCGTGTGGCGGTGCGCGCCGGGTTCATCCCGACGGTCAAGGTCAGCCGTCTCGGGTTCCGTCCGGCCTTGGGGCGCTAGCATTGAGTAGCCCAGCCATGACGCAGCAGTGGGCGAAGTGGAAGCGGGGCCGCTTGTTCCGTGCGAGGCCTGCCTTGATCCCTGCGGAGTTTCTGCTATGACATAGATCCATATGAAACCGGGGTTCCCGCAGTTCTTCGTTTGTGCCCTTGTACTCGGAGCGGCAGTCCGCGGACTTGTCTGCGCGCAAGAGTTTCAGATTACGAAGCTCGATCCGGCTGGTGAGTTGACATTTCAGGGCATCGCGCGTGCGATGGCGTACAAAATGGAGTGGTCGTCGGCACCGGGGAAGGGCGAGTGGTATCGGGAGGGACTGGGACTTGTGGAGATGCCAGTCGGCGGAGCGGGTGAACGGATGGTGAGGTTCCAGCCCCGTCCGGCTCCGTGTTTCTACCGGGTGGTGGCGACGCTCGGTCCCGAGGGCTTCGCATTCATTCCGGCAGGCACTTTCCGGATGGGGGATTCGTTCAGTGAGGGACATCCTGTTGAACGCCCTGTGCATTCTGTGACGGTGAGGTCATTCTATCTGCAGGCGCGGGAGACCACCAAAGAGGAATGGGACGAGGTGCATGCGTGGGGGCTGGCGAGTGGTTACGCCTTTGGTGGCCAGGGCGCGGCCAAGGCCGCGAACCACCCGATTTACGACGTGACGTGGTACGATGTCGTCAAGTGGTGCAACGCCCGCAGCGAGAAGGAAGGAAGATTACCCTGCTACTATGTCGATGCTTCCTTCGCGGCAGTCTACCGCAGCGGTGAAGTGGATATTACCAACGACCGGGTTCTCTGGACGGCGAATGGGTACCGCCTGCCGACCGAAGCGGAATGGGAGATGGCGGCCCGGGGAGGCTTGGAGGGCAAACGCTATCCCTGGGGTGATGTGATTACGCATTTGCAGGCGAATTACTGGAGCAGCACCACCTACTCCTACGACACGAGCTCCACCCGAGGCTATCATCCGTTGTATGCCTCAGGAAGCAAACCCTATACTTCGCCGGTGGGGAGTTTCACTCCCAATAGCTATGGTCTTTACGACATGACGGGCAATGTGTGGGAGTGGTGCTGGGATTGGTTTGGCAACTATTCGTCGGCAGCAGTCAATGATCCCCGGGGCGTGTTTTCGGGCTCGTCCCGGATTCTTCGGGGCGGTGCCTGGGAGGTCTTCAGTGCCCGAGAAGCGCGCGTGACGTACCGCGCGGGGAGTGTTCCTTCGTTCAGGAGCAACATTGTCGGCTTCCGTCAGGCCAGGGGACGATAGCCGCCAGACGCGGCACCTCCTCGATGAGCAGACTGGAGATGGATTGAAACGGCGATTGCTATTGAGATTCCGTGACAGTTTCCGGCTGGTGGTGGTTTTTTGTGTGCCGAGGAAGGCGCTGGTGGAGCTGCGCGGGGTGGCGGTGCACCTTGATTATTCGCATGGGTGATGCTGTTGCGGTGTGCGGTGGACGCGAAGACGGGAAAGCCTGATCCGGCGAGCATGGAGCAGCGGATGGTGCAGATCGGGTACGATGGCGCGGTGCGGTTTCCGCGGGTCAAGGAGAACTGAGATTTGTCAGGAGAGGGGGTGCTCC
>QQNF01000126.1 GCA_003402705.1 Verrucomicrobiota bacterium
ATTGAGATTCACACGGCCCGGTTCGCGGAACGAAGAGAGCTGATTGACGGGTGTAACATCGGAATAAATCCCTGCCTTCGTGGCCAAAACTCCTGCGGTCGATGCCGCCGCCCCCGTTACCGTCTGGTTTATCCCAGCGAAACGCGATGGAACGTGGACCGCGTCCAGCAGGAATGGGGTTGGCAGCGTTGTGCTAGCAACGCTTGGCTTTGTGTACTCGTTAAGCACAGTGATCGCGTCGCCGGACGGGACAAACAGCAACTCCGCGGCGCTGATGAACGGTCGATTGGGCCACGTAAACCAAACGGCGTTGTCAGGCGGAGCAGACCGGGTAAGTGGAGCGATCGTTGGCCCCGAGTCAACGGTTGCAGCAGAACCAGAGATTCCCGTTCGGTATGTCAAGCACCGCCAAAGCGAAGTATTCTGACCGGCAGTGCGATTGAGCGTGGTGGCGGTGCCAGCCGGCGGAATCGTGCCGCTGATCGGATTCGGGGACTTCACCCGATTCACAACCTCGATCGGCGCCTTGTCAACGATATGATACGTAGGAACGGTGATGTTCGTTCCCGACGTCGCCGCTGTTCCAGTCGGAGCGGTCCAGATCGACGTAGACGAGACCTCGATCGAGGGATCGCTCAGCCGTTCGAGATAGACCGTCGCAAGCCGCGGTTGCCCGGCCATCGATGGAAGTGGACCCGGAACTCGCAACGGACCTCCCCGGTCGATGACGACAGTGCTTGCACTTGTGATGACTGCATTGATGGTGTTGTTGCCCCGTATGCAGACCCACGAGTCAACGGAAAGCTTTGGCGTCGCAGCAGTTCCGGTAATGGCAGATGAACTCAGATCGCTGCTCATCGCGGACGTGCCGCTCGTCGCGTCGAGGCGGACGATGGCAGGGGGGTTGGTGCCACTCTGGACTCGTAACCGCCAGACGGGAAACGTCGTGGCGGTGGCCGTAGTTCCCGACTTAGCGCCGAGATCGAGAAGGTTCCTTGGGTTCGTGGCGCTTGCATCAAACTCTGGGTCAATCGGCTCCGCCGGCCCGGACGCGTCCGACGAGAAAGCGACAGCATTCCATGGACGGTGGAGCAAGACGAAGAGTTCACCCGTCGACTCATTCTCCCAAGCGCTCGTCGCTGCGATTAACGCCTCGGGCCGCTCCGCCCCCCAAACGACTGCGCGATCCGGCCCTTCGGGGTTACCAGAGTCCCTAACGTCGCCGTTGACTTGCCATCCGTCAGAGGGATTCACGTCGTACTCGAATGGCGTCATCGTCGAGTCCGCATCTCGGAACTCCACCACGTTCGCCGCCCACTGAGCCAGATGCCCAGTTGCCGCCGTACCCGTTACCGTGGTTCCACCGATCGTCACACTGAGCGCGGGCGGCGATCCAGTGGACGAAAGGGCCACCGCCAGAGTGTACAAGTCTTTGAAATAGGCCTGTCGTTGCACGTAGTACGGGTGGGTCGGGTTGTAGTTTGTCGGTTTCACCGCCGTGAGAGGCCGATTTAGGTCGAACCGCTCCCCTCGCGCCGCTTCGCCACCTATGGCTCCCGTAACGGCCGAAGTGCCAAGTAACTGCACCCCAGCGTCCGAGAGAGACTTGAGCCAGTCGGAAAGAGCTTTGGCAGCGGACCCAGTGATCATGGTGGTATCCCAACTATCGGTGGTCAGGCGAAGTCGTGATTCCTCAGCCACTGAGCCGAGGATCGCCGCGAGCCGCATCGGCAACTTTGACGAGTCAATGTCGTATGGGCGCAGCACGGCCTCAAGCTCCGACACGGAAAAAATGTTGTCGAAGACTGGCATGAATCCATTCGTGTTAGGATCCCCCATCCATCCGTTTCTGGGGGCCCGGCGGTCGAGCCGAAGCTCGTATGGGTCGTCGGTGGTTTCGCCAGAGCCCCACTCAGGCTTTGAGAAGAGCAACTGAGGGACAACGCCCCGCCCAGCGGGCCCGACGGTTGTCGTCTTCATTCTTCCGTGAAGGTCCGGCGGGGAGTTGTACGTGGTTCTTGGTTTTGCGCCGCCGACGCCTGCCGCAGCCCAGTTGAAGTTGGGCGTGCCGTCCCACCATAGAGCCGGTATTCCTTGGCCAGCGGCTTCGTTGACAGCGAAAGTGGTGGCGCCGCCCGCCGGCGGAGTCCGCATGTCGTTTACTCTGCTGATCGGGTCGTCGACGCCAGCCTGCCCGGGAAGTGGCGATCCAGGTTGCGTAGCTGCTGGGGCCCTTGGGAGTGTCGTAGTGCCGGACGCGACCGTAGCCCATCCTTCCGCTTCTCCATACCGCCCTTGGAGCGATCGAAGTCGGGGCGTTGGTGTATTCAAGGAAAATCGGCTTCCAGAGGGACGTCTTCCGGACTGGGCTGTTCCTGTGACGCCGAACATCGTCCACCGAAGCGGCGCCTCCTGGGGCTGGAGCCTTGAAGACGAGTAACTCGAGGTGCCGCCCGCCTGCGGGAACATCGCGTCGGCGTTAACCTCAGCTGGCCCGTAGCCCGAGCCCATTGGTACGTCAGAGAAGGCTTGGGCTGACGACCAGCCGGAATGATCGGGAGTCGTCAGATAAAGCGAGCGCGCCAGGGACCCGTGGGCGTTGACGTTGAACCGTGAGTCAAGGTCAACGATGAGGACGGAGGCGGCAAGTTGAATCGCGTCGCCACCAACCATGATCGGCGGGAATCCAAAGTCGAGGAAGATGCCGTCGACAACGCCGTCGTTATCGTTGTC
>QQNF01000127.1 GCA_003402705.1 Verrucomicrobiota bacterium
ATCATGGGATTGATGGCGGCGAGGAAGGCGGAGACGCCGCGGACGCTGGCGGGATGTTTCCAGTAACCGTGCATGAATGCCGAGGATGCGGGGACGACATAACCCATGCCGTGGTATGTCTGCCAGAAATTCGCCTGTTCCGGGATATCATCTCGGAGGAGGCGATAGGCTAGGTGCCGGTGGCCCGCGTCGACAAGGACTCCGTCCCACCAGCCGTCTTTCCCATTGGTCATGCCCCAGGGATTGTCGACGGCGAGGGAGTCGAAGAATCGGCAGATGGGGAATCCGTCGGCATCTGTGGTGAAAACGGTGAGGCCGTCTCCCTGCACGAGACTGATGACCTCGGCCATTTCCTGATAGCTGGGGGCATTGAATTTCCCCGATGCGTCGTAGCTGAGGGAATCGACGGCGGTTTCCTGCCACCACTGGCGGTATTCCTTGTCTAACTCTTTGTCCCCGGTTTTGGGGTCGGGACGGACGGGGCCGACCCACGAGGCGACGCGAGCGGCGATGGTGCCGTAGGAGTTGTGCTCCAGCCACCTCATTTTATCGACGACGACGCGCCGAGGCTCACCGGTGAGGACAAACTTTTGTCGCCGGTTAGTGGCCGGGACATACCCGCGCGAGGGAGATTGCTGCGCGGCGGCGATGCCGGCACCGCTGCCGGTGGATCCGCCGAGGGAGGTGGAGTGATATTCCGGGGCGACGGTGCGGCCGGATCGGTCAGTAAGGATGATGCTCACGCCCTCTGGCGGGCGGTCAAGACGGGATCAGGCGGGGACGGGGCGGCTACTAAATTTGAACCCGTGCCCCATGGGGCGGCTGCTGAGGATGGGATCGGTGCCAGCGCCGGAATCGGCGAGGGCGCGGCGGTAGGCATTCAGCCAGATGCAGACCTTGCGGCCCGCTTCTTCGGGGCTGCTTTTGGTGTGGCTAATGCCTTCCATGGATTGGGAGGCGACGACACTCAGCTCGTATTCGTGCAGTCTGGATTTAAGGGCGGCGTAGAGATCGTGGACCTTTTTCGGCGCGGTGCCGGCGGGCGGGGTGACGAGGAGGGCATCTTCGACGCATTGGGCGTATTCCATGCCCTCTCCGCGGCGTCAAGATGGGCGCCATTTCTGCCGCGCCGTTTACTTCAGGATCTCCTCGAGGAGGGCGGCGATGCGGACCATGTCGCCTACGTGGGACCAGTCGATCTCGGTTTCCCCCTCGGGAGCGGGGCAGTCGTGGATCTTTGCGTCCACTTGTTCGATGGCTTTTCTGGCGCGGGCGACTGCTCGGGTGTAGGCGGCGGCGGCGGTTTGTCTGGTTGGTGTGTTCGCCTCTTTGCACGCCCTCGCCCACTCGTCTAATGGTAGCTGCTGGCTGTTGGCTTTTTCGAGGCAGTAGGCATGGACCTCAATCAGTTTGTCATATATCCCAATCAATTCAGTGTGCTCTGACTCCCTAATTCCGCCCATCACATGATCTACTCGATTGGCCATCCTTATCCAAATCTTGCACCAATCAAAAGGCGAACAAGGCGCGGCAGGGCAATCCCCGCCTTCCTTATCCGGGTTGTGGTCTTCTGGTGTTTTGCTCATCGCGTCGTTTTTTTTAATTTGTCAGCGTATTGTGGTTCTATGCCGCCTGCTCCTTGGCCTGCCTCACGCACCAATCCATGATGAGGCCGATCTTCTCGCAGTCGCCGTAGTCATTGACGGCGGTGGTGCTGACTTTTTCCCAGATCATGCGGCGGTGCTTCCAGACTTCCCGCATCTGCATCAGCTCCTGCAGGTAGTCGTCGCCGACGTCGCGGGGGAGGTACATGGCGGGGGCGTAGGCTCGGTGGCGTTTGGGGTCGTAGTGCTGGATGACATCCCTGTAGAGGCGGCCTTCCCAGAAGTTCGAATCGAAATACAGAATGTAGATGCCCTGTCCGGATTTGCTATTGACCTTCACGGGCCAGACTCGGTCGGTGGTCTGCACGTTTTCTTTTGATCCGGCGACGCCTTGAGTGCGCGGGTAATCGGCGAGGCAGTAATCGATGGAGTCAAACCAGCGGGTACCCTGAATGTCCATGTAGCATCGAAAGATGGCGGAGCTGATCCCGTCGACGGTGGTGAATCGCTGTGTGTCGAGGTATGCGCGGAGTTCTGGGAAGTGTGGAGTGGCGGGGAGAATGCCGTAGTCGAGGAGGTAGGAGCGACCGTCTTTCCCAACGGCGCGGACGCGGTACTTGAGGGTGTCTTTTTGGTTGTCGACGGTCATGCCGATGTAGGCGACTTGGGTGGAAAGGATGGGGATGAGGCCGGTGACTTCTCCGTGCTCGTCTTTGTAATTCCACGGCGGGGGATCGTTGGAGCCGGCGGCGGGGATGAGGCGGCGGAGGTGGTCGAAGGTGGTGTCGTTGGTGCGGACGGTCGGCTCGGGGATGCCGAGGATTTCGTTATTGAAGGCCCTCAGTTTGACGGGATCGTTCTGCGCATCCAAGAAGCGGAGGACGATGTTTCCCCACGTGAGGGAATCGAAAGCGAGATCTGTGAGGGCTGAGAAATGCGCAGACCAGCGGTCGGGATGAGGCATGGCGTACAACTCTTTTGCTTTTCGCTTGGA
>QQNF01000128.1 GCA_003402705.1 Verrucomicrobiota bacterium
AGAGGGTTCATGAGGCCGGCGAGGCAGAGGCCTGCGGCGGCGATGTTGTAGGTGACGGCGAAGGCGGCGACGCGGTGGATGGCTTTGGCGCGGAGTCTGGCGGTATCGAGGAGGGTGGTGAGGAATTTGAGACTGCGGCCGAGGAAGTAGAAGTCGGCTTTGGCTCGGGCTGTGGGTACGGCGCGCTTGACGCACAGACCGCATCTAATAGGGTGGGAGAGTTTCTGCCTCATGATTCACCGATTTTATGTGAACAACTACCGGTGCCTCGACAATTTCGAACTCCCTATCGAAGGATTGTCCTCGGCGTTGCTGCTGGGAAAGAATGGTGCGGGGAAATCGACGGTGGGCCGTGCCCTTCAGGTCCTTCAACAGATCGGTCGGGGCGTGAACCGTGTCGGTAAGCTTGTCGGTGAGCGGGATGTGTCGTTCGGTCGGACCGATGTGCCCGTTCGGTTCGAGCTTTCCGTCAAGCTTGGAGAATGGCATTTTGAATACACGCTGGCGCTTGAGTTGCCGCCGCATTTTCGGGAGATGCGGGTTTTGGAAGAGAGCCTCACGATCTCGGGCGACGTGAAATTCAGTCGGCAGGTGGCTGAACTACGCTTTCCTCGCAACGGGAGCGGGCAGGAGGCAACGATGCCTGTGGACTGGCACTTGGTGGGCCTGCCACTTGTGCAAGCACGATCCGACAGGGACCCCGTGCATGTTTTCCAGCAGTGGCTCGGGCGAATGGTGATTTTGCAGCCGGTTCCCGCCATGATCTCAGGGGATTCCGGTGACGAAAGCCTGTTTCCGGAGCGGGACCTCAGCAACTTGGGGGACTGGTGGTCGGGAATCCTCAATCACAGCCCGGCGGCGTACGCGAAGATTGATAAGGCGTTGCGACAGGTGATGCCGGATTTGCTGGACATCAAGAACCCCCTCGTGGCCAAAGAGTCCCGCAGTTTGATCGTGCAATTTGGTGATGCTTCACGTCCGCAACCCATTCCGTTCGAGCTTCTTTCTGACGGCGAGAAGTGCCTCGTCGCGTGGGCCATGGTCATGGCGGCCAACGAGGCGTATGGACCGCTTTTCTGTTTCTGGGACGAGATTGATTGCCACCTTGCGCTGTCGGAGATTGGGGACTTCACGGGCGATCTCCGCCGGGCGTTTGAGCGTGGCGGTCAATTCGTAGCTACGTCGCACAATGTTGAAGCCATCCACCGGTTTTCCGATAACAACACGTTCGTCCTGCACCGCCGAAGTCACCTTGAGCCCACGCAGGTGAGGCCGCTGTCCTCGTTTGAATACACGGATCTGGCAGGAGCGCTGGCGCGTGGGGAGCTGACGACGGAAGTTCCGTAGACTATGGCTGCGAACGTCTACCAACCGCATCTCTTGCTGCTGATTGAAGACGACGCCAATCGGCAGATCTTCAACGGGTTCAGCGAGCATCCGGGTCTCGCGAGCAGGCGGATTCAGATGAGTAAACTCGCAGGCGGCTGGCTCAAGGTACTGGAGGACTTCAAGACCCACCACATCGCGCTACTGAGAAAATTCCCGCACCGTCACATGCTGATGGTGATTGATTTCGACTCGGACGATGCGGAGCCTTCCATCTGTGACGCCGCATCTCGGATCAATCGTCGAAGGGCGTTGTTCACGGGTGCCATCCCGGAGGATTTGCGTGCAAGGGTTTTTGTCATCGGATGCGCAGACGAACCTGAAGGACTTGCGAGAGCCACGGGATGCAAGTTCGAAGAAATCGGCCGCCTCCTCGCTGAGGACTGCGAATTCGGCACGGATAAGATGTGGGGGCATTCGATGCTGGGCCATAACGCCAAGGAAATCGCACGGCTTCGGGATAAGGTTCGTGCAGTTCTCTTCGTCTGACCGATGGGCCGTCACAAATGATCCGGAGTCCGGCCGCCATGAGGTGCTCTGGAGCGATGAAGCTGGGGAGATGATTCGTTATCTGATAATCGAGCGTGTATTTTTCAGTTGGTGAACTGAATTCCGAACCTTTCCCGATCCAGCCCCTAAGGCGTCCTGTTAAGCAGGGTCACCGGCACCGGCAGCCTCTCTCGGGCTGAGAAGGTCGTCGGATCCGGGAAATTCTTCCCAGTCTTCTGGTTCGAAGGCTGGGTCTTCGAGGGTGCAACCGGGAGCGAGCGTCATGGTGCCCGCGCCGCTACCGATCCAGTCGGCGATGGTGCCGGTCGGTTCTGGTTCTGGGGGGGTGATGATGGCGATGACTTTGCCATCGCGGGTGAGTTCGATGGTGAGATCGCCATGCTCCACGAGGGCGAGGTCCGCGTCCGGATGGGCGGTGAACTCGCTGACGGGGATCGTGCGGGTGCTCATGGGGTGGATTGTAGGCGGGAAGGACAGGGGCGTCAATTTCCGGCGATGAGCTTGAGTGGAATGGCGCGGTGGTGGTGGATCAGCGGCGGATGGGGGTGGCGAAGTGGGCGGCGACGACGGCGAGGGTGAAGACGCCGGAGAGGGGCATGAGGATGGCGGCGAGGAGCGGGTTCATGAGGCCTGCGAGGCAGAGGCCTGCGGCG